>AQTY01000001.1 GCA_000372225.1 Candidatus Nitromaritima sp. SCGC AAA288-L16
CTGGCTAGATAATAAAAACTTTTCCGACTTCATTTCTTTCATCTCCATTTATATTCAAATGTATAGATTCATGCATCCTGTTGAACAAAAATTTCAAAAGGCTATGTCTCAAGTAATGCCTTCTGAGGTTCGTATTCTCGTAGCTGTTTCCGGTGGTCCTGACTCTGTAGTTTTGCTTCACCTTTTAAATAAATATAAAATAGAATTATCTAGCTGCGCTCTTGCCATTGCCCATCTTAATCACTTGTCTCGAGGAGTTGACTCAAATAAAGATTCGGATTTTGTTGTTGGATTGGGTAAGGCTTTAGGGATTGAAACATTTGTCGAGGATGTTGATGTTGCCTTGTTGAGTAGTAAAAAGAAGTCCTCGTTTCAAGAAAGTGCAAGAATCATAAGGTATGAATTTCTAGAACGAATTTCAAAAAAATGGAGTGCGAATTTGATTGCTCTTGGCCATAATTCCGACGACCAGGCAGAAACATTTTTAATTAATTTATTGAGGGGGAGTGGACTTCGAGGGCTAACTGGGATTCGTTCAAGGAGGGGTGATTATATCCGTCCCCTTCGCGATTGTTCCCGTTATGAAATTGAAAGTTATATTTCTACACAGGGCTTGCAATTCCGTTTGGACAGCTCGAATCAAGAAAAATACTATCTAAGGAATAAAATTCGTTTAGATTTAATTCCAACCTTAGAGTCATACAATTCAAATATAAAAAACTCGCTTGTCTCAACATCAGGACTGTTGGCTGATGATGAAGATTACATTGAAAAAAAAGTAGAAATAGCGATGGCCCAAGTTGAGTTTGACGTGAAGGACGATAACTTTGCTTCTCTTGATGTTAATCTTTTTAATTCACAGCACCCCGCGTTACAGAAAAGACTAATCAGGCAAGCAATTTTAGTTGCCAAGGGTGACTTGAGATCCATTTCAGTGCGACACGTATTGAAGATAATTCAAATAATGAAGCTCGCAAATGGCGTTAAAGAGATACACCTTCCTGGATTTTTAACTGCTGTTTGTGAAAATGGGAAACTATTTGTTCGTAAACGTTATAATTGTGACTTTGTTGAGGATGAATTTCTTTCAGAGGACTTCGAGTCTAAAGGAATAAATGTTCCCGGGACTACTGAAATTGAATTTCGAGGTTTATGCCTCAATACCAAACTGGTTTCTAAAAAGGATATTGATTTTTATTCTACAAATTCCAATAAAGCTTATTTTGATTACGATAAAACAGGCTCTGACATAAAAGTGAGGGTTTTTCGACCGGGAGACCGATTTGTACCTTTAGGAATGAAAGGAACAAAAAAACTCAAGACATTCTTTATAGACGAAAAAATTCCTCGAGATCAAAGAAAATCAATACCACTCATTACGTCAACAAATGATGATATTATATGGGTTTACGAAAAAAGAATCGGGGAACGTTATAGAGTTACCGATAAGAGTACCAGGATTATGGTTGTTGAGGGGACCATAGGTTGAAATCTTACCGTAAAATATTTGGCACTTAAGTATGTATATTTATGCTATCATTTTGATTGATATGTTTAGCTATTATAATCAGATGGAAACTATTTTTTTGTTTGAAGGAGATCTTCTTTGAATCAGTTTTATAAAAATTTAGCACTTTGGCTCGTAGTAGGATTGATTATGATTGCCCTATTTAATATTTTCAATCAACCCCTGAGCAGTCAGTCTGATGTCATATTTAGCGAGTTTATGGATCAGGTTGAAAGTGGGAAAATCTCTGAAGTGACGATTCAGGGCGACCGCGTCAGCGGTAAATATTTAGATGGAACTTCTTTTCAGACAATGACTCCATCAAAAGATCAGGATCTTGTTAGGATTCTTCGTGAGAAAGGGGTTCGTATTGTTGTCGTTCCACCAGAGCAAACCAGTTGGTATATGAATATTTTGATTTCCTGGTTCCCAATGATTTTACTTCTTGGAATCTGGATATTTTTTATGCGGCAAATGCAAGCGGGTGGCGGGAAGGCTTTGTCGTTTGGTAAATCCAAGGCCCGATTGATGAACGAAGAGAAAAATAAGACTACTTTTAAAGATGTTGCTGGAGTCGATGAAGCTAAGGAAGAACTCCATGAAATAATAGAATTTTTAAAAGAACCGCAAAAATTTAACAAATTAGGTGGAAAAATTCCAAAAGGTGTTCTTCTTGTGGGTCCACCGGGTACAGGGAAAACTTTATTAGCAAAGGCTATTGCTGGGGAGGCTAATGTACCCTTTTTTAGTATCAGTGGGTCAGATTTCGTCGAGATGTTCGTCGGCGTTGGTGCCTCTCGTGTGCGAGACCTGTTTGAGCAAGGGAAAAAAAATAGTCCGTGTATTATTTTTATTGATGAGATTGATGCAGTTGGTCGCCACCGTGGTGCTGGTTTGGGTGGTGGACATGATGAAAGAGAGCAGACTCTAAACCAACTTCTTGTTGAAATGGATGGCTTTGAAAATAACGAAGGGGTTATTTTGATAGCGGCTACTAATAGACCAGATGTGTTAGATCCTGCATTACTCAGACCAGGAAGATTTGATCGACAGGTTATGGTTGACCGTCCAGATGTGAAAGGACGTGAAGGTGTTCTCAAGGTACACACTGCAACTGTACCATTAACAGAGAATGTTGACCTTAAAATTATTGCTCGAGGGACCCCAGGGTTCACTGGTGCGGATTTAGCAAACCTTGTCAATGAAGCCGCGTTACTTGCCGCTAGGGATGATAAAAAATGTGTGGGTAATGATGATTTCGAAAGTGCTAAAGATAAAGTGTTAATGGGTGTGGAAAGAAGAAGTATGGTGATATCTGAAAAAGAGAAACGAACAACAGCCTATCATGAGGCAGGACATGCTTTGGTTGCAGTAAAACTTCCAGGTACTGATCCACTTCATAAGGTTACCATCATTCCAAGAGGTAGGGCGCTTGGTGTTACTATGCAACTGCCAGAAGACGAAAAACATACTTACCCAAGAAATTTTCTCTATAACAATTTAGCTATATTCATGGGTGGTCGAGTGGCTGAAGAAATATGTTTGGGGCAAATGACAACCGGGGCAGGAAATGACATCGAGAGAGCCACGGAGATGGCCCGTAAAATGGTGTGTGAGTGGGGAATGAGTGAGAAAATGGGACCGCTTACGTACGGGTCCAAGGAGGAACAGGTCTTTTTAGGAAAAGATTTCTCGCAACAAAAAAACTTTAGTGATCAGACGGCAAAATTAATAGACCAAGAGGTCAAAGCCCTCGTGATGAGCGGATATGAAAAGGCTCGTGAAATAATAACCGAACATCGAGACTCACTTGAAAAAATGGCTTTAGCTCTACTGGATAGAGAAACTCTTAATGCATCAGAAGTTAAGGAAATTATTGAGGGAAAGGTTCCACCCGTTGGTGGAGATGAAACAAAGGTTGAATCAGAAGGAGTAGTCCCTCCTAGTGCTCAACCAGCTAAAAAGAAGTCAAATGATGATTCGGAGGGAATAATGGGAGGTGGGTTACCGGATCCGCACCCAGTATAAATATTGCTTGAGTTTAAGCATTACAGAATTAAATAAAAATAGCTTCAGGTGAGGGAATGGCATCGTGATCCCGACTTGAAGCTTTTTTTGTTTGCTTTGATATATAAAAACCACTTTGATTTAACGAATACATGACATTTTCATTCGATAATTTAGCTGGTTCGAATTCTATCGCGGTTATGGGGGTTATTAATTTATCTCCGGATTCATTTTATTCGAGGAGTAGTCACACGAACCCTTGTGATGTGTTACATGCAGCGGAAAAAATGATTCATGACGGGGTTCACATTCTCGATGTAGGAGCAGAGAGTACGCGTCCCGGAGCCAGGGGTATCTCAGTTAAACTTGAATTGGAGCGTCTCCTGCCAGTCATAACAAAATTAACGAAAGAATTTAATGTCCCTATTTCTGTGGACACCTATAAACCGGATGTCGCCTCAGTTGTTTTGCAAGAAGGTGCGGCTGTGATTAATGATATTTCTGGCCTGGGGGCAGGGTATAAGATGGCTAATGTAATATCACATCATAATGCTGGTATTGTTTTGATGCATATGAAAGGAACCCCTGAGATAATGCAAAGAAATCCTTGTTACGAAGATGTCTGTGCGGAAGTTTTAAATTTTCTGTCGCAGCGGGTTGACCTAGCTGAAGATGCAGGAATTGATTCTGGGAGCATTGCGATTGATCCAGGTATTGGATTTGGGAAAACTTTGACCCACAATATCGATTTGATCTCCAAGTTAGGTCAGCTAAAAGTTTTGGGTAAAAAAATTCTTCTTGGTGTTTCCAGAAAATCACTTATTGGCGATATTCTAAACCTTGAACCCGCAGAACGTTTGGAAGGTTCTATTGCAGCAGGCATTGTGGGGGTTGTTAATGGCGCTAATATTCTCAGGGTCCATGATGTTGGTCCTACCGTGCGAGCAGTTCGAATCGCTAGTGCCTTAATGAAGACAAGTTGAGAGAATGATTAAACTCTTTGTAAATATAGATCATGTGGCGACGGTGCGTGAAGCGCGAAAAACCTATGAACCGGATCCTTTGGAGGCAGCGATAATTGCTGAAAAAGCGGGTGCATATGGAATTACGGCCCACTTGCGGGAAGATCGTCGTCATGTGCAAGATAACGACATTAGACGCTTAAAAGATCAAATTACCACACCTCTTAATTTGGAAATGGCGGCGGTTGACGAAATGGTAGAAATAGCTATTGCCACGAAACCTTTTCAAGTTTCAATCGTACCTGAGAACCGCCAAGAGATTACGACGGAGGGTGGGTTGAATATTATGGAACAAGAAGACCATTTGATTGAAGTGGGTTATCAGTTGAAGGAAAGGGACATATTATTTAGTTTGTTTATTGATCCAGACGCACATCAGGTGAAAGCAGCTAACAGGGTGAAAGCAGACAGCATTGAGCTTAACACGGGACCTTATTCAGAAAGCTCTAGCATTGATGCAAACGCTCAACATTTGGCACAATTGAGAAAGGCGGCGGTGCAGGCTCATGAACTTGGATTACGAGTATTTGCTGGCCACGGCCTAACTATTGGTAACGTTCCGGCTATTATTCACAATGTACCCTGGATTGAAGAATTGAATATAGGTCACCACATTGTCTCACGTTCCATTTATGTCGGGATAGATCAATCTGTCAGAGATATGATTAATTGCATCCAGGGGAAGATAATTTAAAATGTAGAGAAATATTAGTAAACATATGTAATAAAATAATTATTTTTTTTTTGCATTACCAGTGGCATATAAATTGCTTTATAATAAGTGTATGCTAAAAAATGCCAAAGTATTGACAAGGCCAATATAATGAGCGAACACAATATAAACGGTAATGTAGCTAGTGAAAACTCAGCCGCTCGTGAACGAGGGGCGTCTGTAGCTCGTGAGTATGAACGGGTTGTAAATACTTTCAATAAAGTTTTGTTATTAAAAGAGAAAATTCGTTTGTCTGTTGAGCATCGAATCAGTGAATTAGAGAATTTTTTAGCTCGAAATGAAGAACAATTAGGTACCCTTTCGAGAAATATTGAAATTTATGAATTGAATATATCTAGAAGTGTAGAGAATCTAGAAGAATTACTAATTGAGGAAACAAAAACTAAAGATGAATATAATAATCTATTGCATGGTGTATCGATGGAGACTGTTGGCGTTACCGCAGTTGAAGAAGATTCAGTTAAAGAAATGAGTTTGCAGGAACGTGGCCCATCGACGGAAAATCTAATTCAACAGAGGCATCACTTTCTTGATAACTTGAACTCATCCTTCCAAAAACTTGATAATGAATTGCAATCAATCAGTTTTCTTCAAACAGAAATGCACAATGCAAGGTCTGAAATTCTTGAGAAAAAGGAACAGGCGCTTGAAAAGAAAATTATCTTGGACGAAAATAGGCACGATTTGGAGGAAGAGCGCGAACAACTGGAGTCAGACTTAGAAATTTCGGTTAAGGAAGAAGAAGTGTTAACCCTTGAGTATGCTCAGTTGATAAATAAAGTTGAAGGTTCCATACTTCTAGGTGATGATATTGACAGAATATTATTTTCTTCTCTAGGCACTGTTGATGATTAGAACAGAATAAGTATCCTACCCGCCCCTACGTATTTCTTCTATATTTTATACATTTAAAGGTTATTATTGACTTGAGTTTCTAACTTTTGCATAATCAAAATTTTGAGACAGAAAGGGATTTAATTTGTTTTTCTACGCTTGTAACTCTCTAATTCAATAGCTTCCCTCTCTGTTGAATGAGTAAAGCGCAGAGCCTCGAGTCCCCTTTCATGCCCTATTTAAAAATTTCATATTTTTAATATTATTGGATTTTCTGCTGTGTTTTGTGGATCCTTTTTTGAGGATATTTATTCATGCCTGTGAAAGTAGCTATAAATGGATTTGGTAGAATTGGAAGGAACGTTCTCAAGTGTGTCATTAATGATAGCGATTGTTCTTCTTTATTTGAAGTTGTAGCTATAAATGATTTAACCGAACCTAAAACTCTAGCCCATTTATTTAAATATGATTCAGTTCAGGGAATAAATTCTGCCAAAGTAGAAATCGCTGAGCAGGGATTTAGTGTTAACGGAAAGTCTATCCGTATTTTAGCAGATCGAGATCCCGAAGCTTTGCCTTGGAAGGATTTGGGTGTAGATATAGTTGTAGAATCCACTGGGTTATTTACCAAACGTTCTGCCGCAGAAAAACATGTAAAAGCAGGTGCAAAAAAAGTTTTAATCTCTGCTCCAGCGACTGATCCTGATGTAACTCTAGTCATCGGTGTTAATGACGATCGATACAATGCTGAATCTGATCATATTATTTCCAATGCTTCTTGCACAACCAATTGTCTCGCGCCCATAGTAAAGGTCCTGCATAACAACCTAGGGATTGAAAGAGGCGTAATGACAACGATTCATTCTTTTACCAATGATCAGCAAATTCTTGACTTACCGCATAAGGATTTACGTCGAGCGCGAGCAGCGTCCGTGTCCATGATTCCCACAACTACTGGAGCAGCAAAAGCTGTCTCCTTAGTTATACCCGAATTAAAGGGCAGGCTGGATGGTATGGCTATTAGAGTGCCAACCCCAAATGTTTCTATTGTCGACTTTGTCGCTGATGTTGGCAAAGACACGACATCATCTGAAGTTAATGATTTGTTCAAACTTGCGTCAAAGGCCGACTTAAAGGGTATTTTAGATTATGAAGAAATTCCTCTGGTCTCAGTAGATTATCAGGGGAATGAATACTCATCTATTGTTGATGGGTTATCTACAAAGGTCATAGATAAGAGGTTAGTAAAAGTTTTAGCCTGGTATGACAACGAGTGGGGTTATTCATCACGAGTTTGCGATTTATTGAAAATGATTGTAAATAAGGGATTATAGAAGTTATGAGGCGCCCTATCGTTGTTGGTAACTGGAAGATGAATATGCTTATTTCATCTTCCGGGCATTGGGTTGAAGAGCTATTAAATACCTCCGATTGTGCAGGGACTTTTGATATTGTTGTCGCTCCACCGTTTACATCTCTTTCCGTAGTTCGTAAGTCTATAGAGGGGAGCAAGATCCAACTAGCCGGTCAAAATATGGCTTCAGAAGCAGAAGGTGCGCAAACCGGAGAAATTTCAGCTATTATGCTTAAAGATGCGGGTTGTGATTATGTCATATTAGGCCATTCAGAAAGGCGGCAATATCACAATGAATCGGATGAGTTAATCAACAAAAAGATATTTCTTGCTTGCGAAAACGCGCTGAATGTTATTTTTTGTATTGGCGAGTCTGTTGGCGAACATAATAAAGATAAAACTAATGATGTGATAGAAAGACAGTTGTTTGATGGTCTACAAGGGTTAAAAGAAGACCAATTAAATAGTTTATTGATAGCTTATGAACCTATTTGGGCCATAGGCACTGGACATACGGCTAATCCGAATCAAGTACAGGATGTTCATAGCTTTATTCGCAGTTTATGTGAAAAGTCATTTGGAAAAGATCTGGCAAGGGCTACACGTATTTTATATGGTGGTAGTGTCGATTCCCAGAGTAGTTCGGCACTAATGGCTCAACCTGATGTTGATGGTCTTTTGGTTGGAGGAGCAAGTCTTAGATCAAAATCTTTTTATGATATAATCAAATCATCGTTTAAAGGGGATTAATTTTTATGCATACCGCGGTTATTATCCTGCACGTTATGTGCACTCTTTTTCTTATTCTTGTAATTCTTTTGCAAACCGGAAAGGGAGCGGCAATGGGTTCCGGCCTTGGAGCTGGGAGTAGTCAGACTATGTTCGGTAGTTCCGGTGCGGGAAATTTTTTAACCAAAATGACCACGGCTATTGCAACGTTATTTATGATTACCTCCCTTACTTTGGGGATAATGTCCACCAAAGAAAAATCTCGATCTGTAATGCCGGATTTAGAAAACCCTGCCCCTATAAGCTCTCCCGAGACAATTCCTTAAACCGGGGATGAAAAATCAAAATAACAACACGTGCCGATGTGGTGGAACTGGTAGACACGTGCGCTTGAGGGGCGTATGGAGCGATCCGTGGGAGTTCGAATCTCCCCATCGGCACCAATATTTATTTTGATTTAAAAAAATAACCCGATATATGCAAGCGACTACCTTGAAGGGGCTATTCCTAGACCCCAGTTTTATCATTATTTTGTTTGTTATTCTTGGCACGATCGTTAATATTCTTATCGGTGTTAGCATACTTCCGGAAGATAAACGAAAAAAAGGTTTTAAAGCCCACCGCTTGACTTTTTATTTTGTTGTTCTTAGCTATGTAATGTTTTTGTGGGTATCTTACTCTCCTACTAAAAATGAATGGTTTGAATATATAGTGCTGGTGTATTTTCTACTTGTCATTCCGATAACTCGCAGAATTAATATTACTTTTCATGCCATACTAGCGTCATTGGGGCTAATTTTATTAGTTGGAGTTGCTTCATTTAGTGTGTTGTGATGCTTTACATTGAAAATAATTTTTTCTCAAGGCTTAAGATTTCGTGGAAACATTTGATGTCATAGTTCTAGGAGCAGGGTCTGCAGGAGTTTCTGCTGCTTTACGTGCGTCTGACCAGGGGGCGCAAGTTTGCATTATTGAGCAAGAAAAGATTGGTGGCTCGTGTATCCATAAAGGTCTATATCCACTTAAACTTGGACTTGGCTTATTAAGAAATAATGAATCAAATTTTAATGTTAATGGTCACATTGACTCTGAAAAATTATTTCACAAAATAACAGATTCCATGCAGTTACTATCTAAACTCTGGGAGCAAAGACTTACTGAGGCAGGGGTGATGATTAAAATAGGTAGCGGATTGCCGCTCTCTTCAGACCTTGTGCAAGTGAGATCGAATGACAAGACTTTTGATATAGCCACAAAAAAAATTATTATAGCAACAGGATCCAGTCCTGTTCAGTTGCCTGCTCTTCCATTTGAAGGAGATATCATTGTCTCAACGGATGATATTTTCAAAAATTACTCGATTCCTGATCGAGTTTTTATTATGGGAGCTGGAGGCTATGGCTGTGAGCTTTCGAGTTTTTACCAGATGCTTGGTAGTAAAGTATTCTTAAGTTCCGATCACTCTCGACTGTTTCCGGATCAGGATCCTGAAATCATAAATAATTTAGAACGATCTCTTAAATCTTTAAAAGTAAAACTCTTGCTTGGTAAGAAAATTTCGTCTTATTTTAAAAATAATGAGCTGTTAGATATAACCTTAGCTGAAGGTATTAAGTTTCAAACAGAAAAAATTATTTTAAATTTGGACCGTCAAGGAAATTCAGAAAATTTAGAATGCGATACATTGGGGGTTAGGGTAGGTGATAATGAAGAAATTCTTGTGAATGATAAGCTTGAAACCAGCGTGCCAGATATTTTTGCTGTGGGAAGTATTACTGGCCGAAGGAGCAGATCGGGCATTTCAGAAGAAGAGGGAAAAATTGCGGCGGACAATGCTATGGGGAAAAACAAATCTATCAATTATGACTGGATTCCATTTGTTTTTTTCACAAAACCAGAAATAGCTTCTGTAGGATGCTTCGCTGAACAAGCACATTACAAAGGGTTTCGAGGTGTTGAGGGATGTGCTAAGTCTGAGTATTTGGATTTTTCGTTTTTAGGTGAGATAAAAGAGGGATTTTTTAAAATAGTTGCTGATGCCAGAAGTGGTGTTGTCATCGGAGGGCAATTTGTTTCTCCCAACGCTTCACAATTGATTTCTTTGCTAGTACTGGCTATTAAAAAGGGGATGAAAGTTGGTGCTTTAGTATCTTTAGCTAATGGTAAGTCAGAGGAAATTGAAGGAATTAGAGAAGCTGCACGCTTATGCAGTAAAGCCATAAAAAAACAACACCAAACCATGTAAGTAGCATGGATAACTTATCTTGACTGGTTTTTCCTTTTGTGATAAAAACCAACTTTCTTGACCTCTAAACCTTTGTATGATCCCACGTGGTAAGTTGTTATGGGAATATATGGGTTTGAATTACTGGAGATTTTTATGGGTGAGGCGACTGTCGATTCAACTGATAAGCCTGTAGGAGCTGCGAGAAAAAAATCAGCAAAAAAAGAAGAGCCCAAGGATACTATTTGGTCACGTAGAGATTTCTTTTCTCTTGCCGGGTGGGCTGGATTTGCGGCGACACTGGGTTTTTCAACTTTATTTTTCACGCGTCTTCTTTTTCCCCGCGTTCTCTTCGAACCTTCTCCAATTTTTAAGGCGGGTCGCCCCAGTGATTACACTGTAGGAGACGTGAGTACTAAGTATGTTAAAGACCAGAGAGTCTGGATTGTACGCGATCTGGAGGGTATTTTTGTTATATATGCGCTCTGTACTCACTTGGGATGCACACCACGTTGGTTTAAAACAGATGCTAAGTATAAATGCCCCTGCCATGGTAGCGGGTTTACTAAGGAGGGAATAAACTTTGAGGGGCCAGCTCCTAGACCGCTAGAACATCTTAAAATATCGCTTGGCCCCGATGGGCTTATTATTATTGATAAAAGTAAAAAATTTCTTTATGAGAAGGGCGAGTGGGGTAATCCAGGCTCAAAATTACTTATTTGATTGAGTTTTTGCGATTCCATTTCCCTGTTTCTATTGTTCTTCTTTTTTGATCTGGAGGGTTTATATCTTGGCAACAAAAAAACCAGAAATTCCTAGTCTTGCGACCTTCGTTGAGAAGATCAAAAGCGGAGAATTATTCGAAGAAATACAAAAGGACATTTTAGATTCGCAGATTTGGAAGTCATCGTTTCGGCACGGATACGCCGATACTCCAAGAAATCGGGTATTACAAATAGCAAGTAATGTCTGGCTTCACCTGCACCCAGTAAAAATTCATCGACATGCTCTGCGAATTAAGTTTACGTGGTGCATGGGTGGGATTACATTCCTTTTATTTCTATCCACTGTTGTAACAGGCGTCATTTTGATGTTTTATTACCGTCCCGTGGGGGAGTATGCATATTTTGATATGAAATATCTTCAATATGATGTGCCTTTCGGGATGCTGATGCGGAATATGCACAGATGGGCTGCACATGCCATGGTTATTACCGTATGGCTTCACATGTTTAGGGTTTTTTTAACGGGCTCTTATAAACCACCTCGCGAATTCAACTGGGTAATTGGTGTATTTTTAGTTACTTTTACCTTATTACTCAGTTTTACTGGATATCTTTTGCCTTGGGATCAGCTTGCCATGTGGGCGGTTACTGTTGGAACAAATATGGCTCGCGCGACACCATTTCTTGGTCATGAAGGACCTTTTCAGGAATTTGTTTTTGGTGTGAGTCCCAGATACGATGCTAGATCATTACTGATCGGGGGAAGTCTGGTCGGGCCCCCTGCGTTGCTTCGGTTTTACGTCTTGCATTGCATTTTTATTCCTTTGATCGCTGGTGCTTTGATGATTGTGCATTTTTGGAGAATTAGGAAAGATGGGGGTATTTCAGGTCCTCTGTAGGTTTTTGCTTAATTGATTATCTGTTAATTTTTAATTTATTAGAGAACTTTTGTATGGCAGCAGAGGACCCAAAAGTTAAAGTCGAGGGATTAGAAGAAAAAGTCCATGTCTGGCCCTATTTGGTAAGACTTGAGTTTCTTTGCGCGCTTTTCGTTGCAATTGGCCTTACAGTTTGGTCGATTGTTATTGATGCCCCGCTGGAGGAAGCCGCAAATCCTACTAAAACTCCAAACCCTTCTAAAGCTCCGTGGTATTTTCTTGGATTGCAGGATATCCTCGTTTATTTTGACCCTTGGTTTGCCGGGGTTATTGCCCCAGTTCTTATAATTGTGGGACTCATGCTGATTCCGTATCTTGATATAAATCCTAAAGGTAACGGATATTATACCTATCATGAAAGAAAAGTAGCGATTTGGGTTTATAGCTTCGGGTTCATAGTCCTGTGGATTTCGCTTATCATCATGGGTGTTTTCTTGCGAGGGCCCGGGTGGAACCTTTTTATGCCTTGGCAGTACTGGGATCCACACAGGGTGATTGCCCTGGTCAACGTGGACTTGCCTTACGCGCTCGGTGTGCGTACCTATAACATGGCTATGTTGGTTGGTGGAGCCATTGTCAGCGGTTATTTTGCACTTGGCACGGCAGCCTATTTTTTCATGGAACGAAAAGCCATAAAAAGTGTTGGCTTTTTACGTATGTTTATCAAGGTTCAGCTGTATCTTATTATGCTAGGCATGGTGATCAAGATTGTTTTGAGGATTGGGTTTAATATCAAATACATATTGGTTACACCCTGGATTAATATTTAGCTTTTTCCTTAATTGTTTTTGAGAGTATATTTTGAATAACCCTGAAGATTCAAAACCTGAAGAGGAATCTGAGAACGAGGATAAACCTTTCGTAGACGAGGAAACTTCATACAGCTTCCTTTTTTTCGCCACATCCGGTGCTCTCCTGTTTGTCACCCTGTGGTCGTTTTGGGATGACGAGTATAGTCGTCGAGGGTACAAGCAGTATCAAAATGAGTATTTTAGATCACAGTATGCGCGTGCTGAGGATAAGTGGAAAGCGGCTGACAAAAATATCGCTTCCAAGGAGCAGGAGCTTAAAAACAGCTTAGCTCAAGTAGATAGTCAGTTGGATGATTCAGATGAATACCAGATTCTGCTTGACGAAGTTTTAGAGGCGGAAATTGAACTTGGGGAGGTAAAGGAACTAAAAAAATTCGCCGGGAGCAAACTTGATGAAGCTTATTATTTTTATAAAAAGGCCATGCACGAAGGTGAGAACTTTGACGTGCAAAAGGCGAAAGTTCAGCTACTTAAAGAAGAAGTGAATAGCTGGAACCCTCGAATCGATGATAAAGCAAAGATCTTAAAGGTAGCTGAGGATAAACTTCTCTTACAAAAAGCAAAACAGGACGACCTTAATAAAGAATTGAATAGTCTCGTTCGTGATCGTGGAGACGCGCAACGGACTATGGATTTCTACAAACCCTTTCCGTTTGTCTGGCGGGCCACGGCGGTTGAGCAGACGGTCATCCCAGGGTATGGTAAAAACAACTTTTCTGAAATAACTTACAAGGTTGACCGTTGTCAGACTTGCCACATTGCCTATCAAGATACATATTACGATAGTTACGAACACCCCCTTAAGACGCACCCCAACTTGGATATCCTGATTAAAAAGCATCCTCCGGGTCGGACGGGATGTACCTGGTGTCATCTTGGGCAAGGTGCGGCAACAGCACCAGCCGAAGACGCCCATGGGTCACACCACGAAATGGATCAGACCGCTGGAATTAATGAGCCGATGAGTCATGGCATTTTCATGCAGGCGACCTGCCGCAATTGCCATGCTGAAGTGGTAAACCTTGAAGGCGCCCCGATTTTGTCAAAAGGAAAAAGGCTGTTTATTAAACTGGGTTGCCATGGCTGTCATCTAGCAGATGGGTATAGCGATGAAGTTAAAGTTGGGCCACGGTTAAATCGCATTGCATCTAAAGTTGATCCTAGTTGGCTTTATCGATGGGTTAAAAACCCGAAAGAGTACCTCCCAAAAACAAGGATGCCAAACTTTGGATTTGATGACAAAGATGCTTTCGGTGTTACGGCTTATCTAATTGCATCCTCTGATAAGGACTATGTCCTTTCTGAAACGTTTGTATTTGGGGACCCGAAAAAAGGAGAAAAGCTTTTTAAAACTGTCGGCTGTCTTGCATGTCACGAGATTGATGGAAAGGGAGAGGTATTTGGTCCTGATCTTAGTCGAATCGCTAGTAAGGTTAACGCTGACTGGGTTACATCATGGCTGAGTAACCCAAAAAACTATAATCACAAAAGCCTTATGCCTAATCTCAGGCTTTCTAAAGAGCAGGTCGATGACATAGCTTCATACCTTATGATGCATGGTGATAAAAATGTGATACCTGATATTAATAAGGCTATCAGTAATCAAGCACTGATTGATCATGGGGAAAAAGTTGTAACGACTCGTGGATGCTTTGCATGTCATGATATCAATGGCATGGAAAATAAGGGGAGAATTGCACCTGAACTTTCTTTTTTTGGGCGAAAGATGACTAGTGAGCTTGAGTATGGTGACTCTCATATACCCCATACATGGGAAGCGTGGGCGCGCACAAAACTAAAGAAACCAGATTCTTTTCGCACTGAACGCGTATTAGATAAAATGCCGAATTTTGGTTTAGCACCTGATGAGATTGATGCATTGGTCGTCCTCTTGAAAGGATTCAATGGAACAAAGATTCCAGAGCGCTATAGAAAAAATTTATCCGAAAAAGAACAGATTATCGAGAAAGGTCGTCGTCTTATCACAAGGTACAATTGTAAAGGTTGTCATCATGTTGAAGGGGAGGGTGGCATTATACAAAAGTATATTAAGGCAAAGGCGCTATACCCCCCACCTCTTGAACTGGGGGATTACCATGTAGGAGAAAGAATAAAAGGGTCATGGCTTTATTCCTTTCTAAAAAATCCCACCACTGTTAGGAAATGGGTGAAAGTACGTATGCCAACATTTTCTTTTACCGATAAAGAGGTCCGTGACCTGACCGCTTATTTTGAAGCGATGTCACCTGCCGATAGTAAATATGAAGTAGGTGTGAATACAGTTAGGGCTAAGGATCGAATTGAAACGGGAGTTAAAGCAGTTAATTATATGGACTGCGGAAACTGCCATGATGACGGAGCAAAAGGCATAGAGTTCAGCATAGCTGGAGATCGATTGCGCCAGGACTGGATTCCCAAGTGGCTGAAGCATACAAGAGAAATGATTCCATGGACTAAGATGCCTTCTCATTGGGAGAAAAACGGGGAAGAGTTCACGGTAAAGAATAAATATAAGGAACTCAAAAGTATTGGTAATGTTGATACCCAAGTCGATTCAATTAAAAATTATTTAATTTCCTACAATACCGCTGAATACGATGATTCTCTTACACTTGGAGAAGAAGAGGATGAAGAAGAGGATGAAGAAGAGGATGAAGATGAGGACGAATAAGGGAAAAAACTATTATTACTAAATTTATGTGCTACATTTAGTGCATAAAGAATAGACTTAATAGAAACCTATTTTCAAAGATATAAGTATGGAACCCACAGCATTAGAGAACTTTCTTCTTATCGCATTAAAACCTGATAATATGCCCATTGGAGCCATGCTGCCGATTGTTGGTTTTGTTTTCTTTGTTGCCATTCGTCAGATGATCAAAAATGATCGTCATATAAAGAATGGCCAGAAAGAAAAAATATGGGACGAAATGATTAAATAGTGGGACTTTTTGTAATATCTGGTATTGCTTTTTTAGTAGGCATTATTTTAATAGTGCTACTTAAAAACGTAGCGCCTCCTGCCCCAAAAGATCAGTTGCACTTCAAATCCTCGGATGATATTCCTCCTTTCCTGATGGATCAGGACGCATTTCAGGAAAAATGCGTAGAATTTCTTTCCAAGTTTAATCTTGAACACAAACATTCCATTTGGGCTAACAATAGCGAGCTAGAAATAGCAATGCATGACGAAACACCTGTGGTTGGCGGAGTATATTTGGCTTTATGTATAATAGACCCGCCGAATAAAATAGTTGATGCTATGAAGGTAAAAGGATTTATCGACACGGTAAAAGGTGAAGGAGCTGCAAAGGGAATCCTTATTACGACCGGTTACTTTGATGATAAAGCAATCAACTTAGTCGAAGACGAGCCCATAGAGTTAGTCAATGTTGTAAGCTTTCTTTCTTATCTGAAAAAATTTGGAATTTATGAATGATTAAAGCTAGCATATTAGATTCTAGTGTAATTTTCTTATATCTTTTAGACTGGGTTGATTACTTATCTTAATAGAATATTTTATCATTTGAATGATATATGAAAATCATTGATGTCCTTAAACAAGATAAGCCTGCCTTTTCTTTTGAGTTTTTTCCGCCGAATGATAATGATGGTTTTGATAAGTTGTTCGAAACAATTGACAATTTAAAACCTTTGAACCCAGCCTTTGTATCTGTTACTTATGGCGCTGGGGGAAGCACTCGCTCAAAAACAATCGGCTTGGTTGGTCGTATTAAAAAAGAAATTGGACTGGAAAGTATGGCACACCTGACCTGTGTGGGTCACAATTCCGATGAAATTTTGAATGTTCTTGGGGATATCAAGAAACAAAATGTAGATAATGTGTTGGCGCTTCGAGGAGATCCTCCGGCGGGAGAAACAAATTTTACAAAACCAAACAATGGATTTGGTTATGCAGTGGAACTGGTTCAGTTTATATGTGAGCATTTTTCTTTTTGTATCGGTGTCGCAGGTTATCCTGAAGGACACCCAGAAAGTTCGAATCGCGAAGAAGACTTATTTCATCTTAAAAAGAAAGTTCTTGCAGGGGCTAGTTTTATAGTTACTCAATTGTTTTTTGATAATAAATACTATTTTGATTTTGTGACTAGCCTGAGAAAAATTGGAGTTGATGTGCCTGTGATTCCAGGGATTATGCCTATAGTGAATTTAAAGCAAATAAAGAGATTTACAAAAATGTGTGGCGCTACTATTCCGCATGACTTAATGGTACGTCTCGAAGAAGTTCAGGATGATCCGGAATCTGTTTGTCAAATAGGAATTGATCACGCAGCAAATCAATGTAGGAAACTATTAATGCAGGGTGCCCCAGGTATTCATTTTTATACACTGAATCGTTCTAGGGCAACTCTATCCGTGCTTGAGCGTTTGGTATAGCTGAAGCAACCTCCCACACTATAAATTTTTCGTGCGTAGTTTTATTCAATTCTTATTTATGATTGGCCTTATTCTGTTTATTGATATGGCTTTTTCTAAAAATATAGAATTAAGAAATACCACTGATGATATGGTTGTTATCCCATCGGGTAAATTTAAAATGGGTTGTAACCAATTTGGTCCAATGCATGGCGCTCCGGAGCATTTGGTCCATCTAAACCAATTTATGATTGATCGTTTTGAAGTTACCAATAAAAGATTTGAAGAGATTATTCCTGATCATAAATTACGCCGTAGTAAATTATCAAGTTGTGATGAATGCCCGGTTACCAATGTGAGTTGGTATGAAGCAGTGGATTACTGCTACCTGACAGGAAAAACTCTTCCCACGGAAGCTCAGTGGGAAAAAGCCGCAGGAAACGGTGATGGTTGTGCGTTCCCATGGGGTTATGACTTTGATCCAATTAATAGCCAAGGAAGAGGGGGGCTTGATATGAAAGACAAGTCTGTTTTGGTTGGTAGTTATCCGCCAAACATGTATGGAGTTTATGACATGGGTGGGAATGTTTGGGAATGGGTGAGTGACTGGATGGCCTTTGGTTATCAAGTATCACAAACACTAATTGATCCCAAAGGACCCTCTGAAGGTGTTATGAAGGTTCGCCGAGGTGGTGCCTATTCGGATCATGTTATAGCGATGGCAACTGGCTATCGTGACTGGAGTCATCCGTCATCCCGTTTTTTTAGTGATATCGGTTTTCGATGCACAATGAATGTCAAAGGAAAATTCCACAATGGTCTCACAACCCAAGATTGATTATATAAATAGGCTTATCGACGAGTCTCTTTCAGAGGGAGATGACACCATTGAGCTCAAGGGGAAATTCATTGGGGATGAAGGAGTTGAGGCCTTAGTTCAATCGTCAGACCTTGCTAACATTGAAGATTTAGATTTATCAAATAATAATATTACCTGGCGAGGCGCTGTTCAGCTTTTCAGATGTGATAAATTTAAAAATCTCAAACGTCTTTATTTAAATGACAATAATATAGCCAACAAAGGGGCGCTTGCTTTAGTAGAAGCTTCGTTTCTAGGCGGGCTTTCAGTTTTAGATATTCATTTTAATGCTATAGAGGGCCTCGGAGGTATGGCCATAGCGAAATGTTCGAATTTCCAAAAATTACAAGTATTGAATTTTCAAGAAAATCAGGTAGGTGATGATACTTTGATAGCCATTGCAAAAAATCCGAGCTTTGGAAATATTAGAAAATTAAATTTCTATAGAACTGGTATTACTATTAAAGCAATAAAAATACTTGCTAGATCAAAAGTACTAAAAAAAGTTAAGCATCTAAACATTGGACGTAATTATCTACATCCAGATTCTGCCAAGGCACTCGCTGATACTAAAACATTAGTTAACGTGGAAACTTTACTTATGATTGAGAATTATTTAGGGGATGATGGAGTAAAAAATATCATGGAATCAGAGTCTTTTGTGAAATTAAAAATGTTTCGAGTATTGTAAGGATATTAAGAATAATGACGCATCCAATACTTGAGCCACTTGTTGCTCAACTCCCAGATAAGGCTACGTCTCGTAAATTAATTGAATTAGGAGGAGATTATGTGAGTATTTCAAATCAATTGGCTAGTGAAAGCAAGTGGTGTGGTCATCCTAATACAATGGATGGTGAAAGCAGGACTGGTATCTTGAATTTACAACAGAATGGATATCAAGAATGGCTTAAGGACGCAGAAGAAGAGGATTTTGTTCGAATGGTTGGAGTGTTGCAATTGTTATATGACACATGTTTGGCCTTGAAAGAAGATCAAGAGGAAGAAGACTAAGAATACCGATTGTTAAGCCAAGGTTCACCTGTATTTGAATAACCACGCTTTTCGCAGTAACCTAGTTCATCATAATCCCTAAATTCAATTTCACTAAATCGAGCAAGCTTTTCTTTTCCAGCAATCCTTTTTGGCTTTGTATTTTTGTTCTATTTAATAAAAATTTTAGTCAATATATTCTAAGTATTTGTTTTTAAAGAATAATTTGTATTATTTATGGCTAACCGAATTAGATATTAAACATTCACAATAGAAACAAAAATATTTAAGACTCGATTTGGAGCGATATATTTCAATATTTCCCAGGAATGGAGAAATTGGATTTACGTTAAGTGCATTTCAGATAAAACCGTTAAGTGTATAGAAATAAATACTCATCAGGAACACTTAATTATGCACTTGAAGATTCTTAGCTACAATTGGCACGAACCATACCTATGCTTACTTTCTAAAATTGGACATACTTTTTTAATTATCGAACCAGAGATTTCCGAAGGAAATTATAGACGCTGGGATAAAAATATGCGTCCTGTTCCTGACAATGTCATCTTGGTATCTGAAAAAGAAGCTATAACTCAATTAGATGAAGGGTTAATTGACCTTGTGATCGCACACAACATTAAGGATCTTGTGAATATTTATGAATACAGCCTGCCTAAAATTATTGTCTTTCACAATAAATTAAGTACTGAAATTAAACTAGGTAACAATAAAGTAAATCGTGAGGACTACCTCAATAAGATCAATCCACTGCTGGTAAATGTTCAAAAAGTCTTTATCTCTGAAAGCAAGCGTCATGACTGGGGTATGACCGGAGATGTCATATTGCCTGGACTCGATGTAAATGATTATGGTGGGTATAGAGGAGATCTCTCATCAGTATTGCGTGTGGGTAATTTGATTAAAGAACGCGACCTTATGATGGGTTTCACCACAAGTGAGGCTATATTATCAGGTCTCCCTTCGATAACGCTTGGGCTAAATCCAAATATTCTTGGTGCCAGATTATCATCTGGTTTCGATGACTTATTAGAGCAGTACCGATTGCTACGTGTTTACCTCCATACAACGTCGAATGACTATGAAGATGGATATAATTTATCTTTATTAGAGGCCATGGCAGTGGGTATGCCTGTCATTTCGATTTCAAATAAAACCTCTCCTATCACTAATGGAATAAATGGATATATTTCTAACGATATTCAATATCTTAGAACCTGTGCAGTTAGCTTGCTAGACAACCGAAATCTAGCAAATTCTTTGGGACAAAAAGCAAGGGAAACTGTTCGGGAAAAATTTTCACAAATTAAATTTTTAAAACTTTGGGTACAGAGCATTGAAGCAGCAATTATTGAGTTTCTAGAGAATTCCCCAAAGGAATTATCAGGAGAGGGGGTAGAAATAATGACTCAGCAAGAAAACCCGTTAATGCCACAGTACTTTAGAAATATTCGGGATGATATTGTGTCATTAGTTCCAAGAGAGGCCAATGATATTCTTGAAATAGGGTGTGCTGCCGGCATGACAGGTAATAAGCTGAAGCAAAAACAGGGGGTTTATGTTGCTGGAGTTGAATTAGATCACAGGGCAGCAGTTGATGCAAAAAAAGTTCTTGATGATGTTATTGAAGGAAATATTGAAACTCTTGAGCTTCCATTTGAAGAAAAAAGATTTGACTGTATTTTATTTGCGGATGTTCTGGAACATCTGGTTGATCCACTTGAAGTACTTAAAAAAACCAGAAAATTTTTAAAAACTAATGGCACGATCATAGCCAGTATTCCTAATGTCCAATATTTAGGGTTAGTAAGCCAATTGGTAGAAGGCAACTGGACCTATCAAGATGAAGGTATTCTGGATCGTACTCATTTAAGATTTTTTACCTATCATGAAATTATAAAGCTATTTGATGAGGCAGGTTACATCATCTCAAGTGTTAATGAAACATTAGACCCTCAATACAAAAATGCTGAGAGTCAAAAAACGACATTAAATCTAGGACGCTTAAGTATTAGAGATCTTTCGCCTGATGAATTGAAGAAGTTTTTTGTATATCAATATAAAGTTACAGCAAGGTTAAAGTACGTAGTCTATGATGAAAAATTATTTTACGATACGAAGGAGAATCACATGGAAAATGTGTTTGAAAAAGGAAAATCATTAGAGAATAGTGGGGCATATAAAGACGCAATTAATGCTTATGCTGAAGTTGATAGTTCTCAATCTGAATATGCTGAAGCTTTAGCGCGCATAGGTAATTGCTATATGCAGTTACAAAATATAGTGAGTGCTGAAAATTATTATCAAAAAAGTCTTACTATAGAACCACAAGGATATGTCGCATCTGTGGGTCTTGGTTTGTTGGAAGTTCAACTAAACAAATCGGATGATGCCCTTAAAAGATTTACAGAGATAACTCAAAATTATCCGGATAGTGACAAGGCTTTTAGTGGTCTTGGAATTGCTTGCTCAAAGAAGAACAAAACCTCCAATGCTATGGATGCGTTTAGTCAAGCTTTGAAATTGAATGCTGAAAACAAACCGGCAATGAGTAATTTGCTGGCCCTATCTTATCAGAACAACCAATTTGACAAAGTTGAACTAGCTATGAAACAGTACCTCGAAATTCATCCTAATAATGTAGATATTCTGCTTGGTCTTGCAGGTGTGCATTACAAATTAAACCGCTTTGAAGAGGCTCAAAATACTCTTTCCATTCTTTTGAAAATTAATCCAAACCATATAGATGCAAATAGTTTGCTTTGTAAAATAGAAGCTAAGATAGAAAAAGTTTGCTGAAAAAATATCAGGGTATTACTTTGGAATTGTTTAAAAAAAACTTAGAACTCTTGAGATCATCGCAGTCATATTTGGCGAGTAGGGTGGAGCGTGAGCCAAAGCAAAATTTTGTTTGCGTTTCAATGTCTATCGATGGAAATCCGATCCCTCAAATTGGATCTGTTTCACTTCACAGTAATTACTACCCTTTAAAAGAAGCAAAAGATGGATTATCTGAATATTGTTTAAGAGGTCAACAAACACCGGTGGTTTACGGTCTTGGATTTGGATATCATGTATTAGAAATACTAAATAGATACAAGGATTCCAAGGTTTTTGTGATTGAACCTCTGATGTCAATTTTTCAGTCTTTCATGGAAAATGTGGACCTTGAACCATTTCTCCCTAACACACAATTTATCGTTTCTACACCACCTCCAAAGATTGCCACCTCCAATCAAATAGAGAATTGGCTGAAATATGAACATCAAGCTTCAAAGCGTTTGTCCTATGATTATTTTTTAAGTCTTGATAAAGCAATTGAAACTTCTGATTACTTAAGTGCTAATCCTTTAAAGATACTTGTGGTAAATCCCTATTATGGGGGATCGTTGCCCACAGCGAAGTACTGCGTGCGGGCACTTAATGAAATGGGACATCACGCGGAGTCAGTTGATTGTGATAAGTTTGCTGAAGGATTTTTTTCTATAAAAAAAACAACACGAAATAAAATTAATGAAGAATCTTTATCCAACCAATTTGGGCACTTCATGGGTCAGTTTATTGCAGCAAAAGCTGCGGATTACCAGCCGGACCTGATTCTTGCCCTTGCTCAGGCGCCATTGACCCCCGAAGCAATTAAAAATTTAAAACGGCTTAATATTCCGATTGCTTTTTGGTTTATTGAAGATTTTAGAACTCTTTCGTATTGGAAGGAAATAGCCTCCTGTTACGATTACTTCTTTACTATTCAGCAGGGAGAATTTTTTGATGAGTTGTTGTCACTCGGCGTGAATAATTTTTATTATTTAGCACAAGGATGTCTCCCGGAAGTACATCGAGAGATAAGCTTACCATGTGAGGATATAAATCAGTATTCGGCTGACGTCTCATTCATGGGTGCAGGTTATTATAACCGAGTCCAATCCTTTCCTCGTTTATTAAGTCATGACTTTAAAATATGGGGTACAGAATGGGCGCTGGAAACTGATGTTGGGAGCCGTGTTCAAAATAATAATAAACGTGTGGATCCAGTTGATATAGTTAAAATTTATAATGCGGGGAAGATTAATTTAAACCTTCATTCCTCTACATTCCATAATGGTGTAAACCCTGTGGGTGATTTTGTTAATCCTAGAACTTTTGAAATTGCAGCTTGCGGTGGGTTTCAATTGGTTGATGAACGTTCTGAATTAGCTGAATTGATTGAACCCGGAACAGAAATAGCTACATTTAATTCAATCGATGATCTTTGCGAAAAGGTTGACTATTATTTGAAGCATGAGAATGAAGCAAAATCGATTGCTTATCAAGGAAGAGCAAGAGTCTTAAAAGAACATACGATTCAGCATCGAATGCATGAAATGCTAACACATATATTTACGGGTAATTTAAATTTATTGAAGGAGCGTGTGAGTTCCCGGCATAGAGACCCTGTTAGCTATTACATAGACCATGTAGGTGATTCTAGTGCATTAGGAATATACCTTGATCAATTTCGTGGATCAAACGAATTTTCTATTAAGACAATGGTTAATCGTATTGCAGAAGGAGAAGGTAATTTAAGCCAGGAAGAATTACTTGTTCTTATGACCGATCAAATAGTTAAATCCGAGGCAAAATAATGATAGAAAATATCTTAATCCTTAATATGACTCGAATGGGGGATCTGGTTCAATCTACTTCGTCCATTGCTGGGCTAAGAAAACAGTATCCTAATGCATGCATAACTCTCATGGTAACTAGTGCATTTGAGGAATTTTCAAAAAAAATTCCTTGCATAAATAAAAGAGTTGTTTTCGATATCAAGCAGTTTGTGGACAGAGTAGATAAAAAACAAATGCTATGGGTTGACGTTTATAAGTACTTAGAAAGTATTCTGAATGAATTAAAAGATAGAAATTACGATTTGCTTATTAATCTAAGTCATTCAAAATTGAGTGCATTTATGATTTCATATTTAAAGATCAAAAATATGCGTGGGTTTGGGTGTGATGCAAATGGAGACCGCGTAACTTTAAATCCCTGGATGCAATATTTTGGCATTGAGCCTTTCAATAGACAGTTAAACCCTTTTAATCTTGTGGAAATTTTTACTCGTAGTGCTGGTGTTGCTCCCGAGGATAACCCTATTCGCTTATTGACCAAAAGTGATGGTATTGAGTCTATAACAAAATTTTTTGAGATAGATGGTACCAATGGTGAGGAACTTCTGATTGGCATTCAGGCAGGGTCAAGTTTAGAGGGAAGGCGTTGGCCTCCTGAAAGTTTTACTATGATTGCCGATGGATTAATTGAAAACCTTGGCGCTAAAATTATTTTGTTAGGAGTTGATTCCGAAAAGAAATTATCAGAGAAAATTATTTCACTTGCTAAGCATAAACATGGAATAACTGATCTCACGGGGAAGACTAATGTTGATCAATTGACAGCATTAGTTTCAAGGTGTTCTTATCTAATTACAAACGATACAGGAACAATGCATGTGGCTGCTGCAGTAGGAACCACTATAATTGGATTATTTTTTGCACATGCCCATCCCTATGAAACGGCTCCTTATAGCGCCGGGCACCTTATATTTCAGGCTCGTATTGCTTGCGCACCATGTAGTTATGGTGTTGAATGTAACAATGTTATATGCACCCGTAAAGTTTATCCGGAACACTTGCTAGCGATGATTCGATCTCATTTTATAGAAGGTTCATGGCGTGCAATTGATACTATCTCTGAACTGAGTGAAGTAAATATTCACGAAACTTACATAGGTGTGGATAGAAGATTACGGCTTCGTCCATTAGTCAAAAATTTTTTAACGCTTAATGATATTTTTCGTGAGATATATTCCGAGCATTGGATGAGATTCCTTGGGGTAGTGAAAGTGCAAGAATCATTTCACTGCAATATTGGAACTCTATTATTGATAGATTATGACTGCAGTAATATTATTGATTTGTCTGGGCAAATCGATGTTAAATCTTGCGCTTTAAATGATATTGAAAAAATTGCCTCTAGAGGTATTTGTTTGGCGAGTGAAATTACTTCTTTGTGTTCAGATGAAATATCAACACAAATTATTAGAATAAAGTCTTTATCCGGGGAAATAGAATTGTTGGATAAAAGGATCAATCAAGTTGGTCTTATTCACCCAGAAGTCAAACCAATTACTGACATGTTTGCAAAAAGAAAAGAAAATTTTAAAGGAAATGATCCCATTCAACTATCTCAAGAAACTCGAAAATGTTATCAAATGCTACGCGAAGAAGGGAAATCTCTTGGTGGTCTATTGGCGTCAGTTTCCAAAGAGTTGAAAGCGGCTCATGTTGACACTTTTCATGCAGCAGTTAGCTCCATGAGTGTAGAAGTTCCTGGTAGATAAGATGCCAAATCTCCATTCCCTTCACCTTTTAAAAATTTTTCTAGGAATTCAAGGGAGGCACCTCCACCTGTTGAGACGAAGAAGTTGGATGCTAAATAATTCCATAATACATAGCTATCATCAACTGGGAATTCCATGCTAAGCAAGTCGCGATTTATTGGGTCTGCCAATTGCCTTTCGATACAACGCTTGATTAGGTTTTTCAATTGATTAACTCCAATTTTATTCAATATTGCAGCAGAATCACCCCCACCAATAACTACAGAAAAGTTTGGATTGGTCAATGCCTCTTCAAATAGGAGCTGAGCTAATTCTAGTGATCCTTCAGCGTAATCGTTGCTAGTAGGGTGATCATATGCTCCTAGCGGACCATTCCAGAATACATTTTCTACCCCATTAGATAAAATTGTATTTTTGAAATTTTCTATAGTTTTAGGTCCCAGGTCCAGTTGTAATACCTTTTCGAAGTCTGGCTCTGCTTCAATAAAAAAAGTAGAGGCCTTGAATTCATCAACGCACTTATAATCATCAGGAAATATTAAATTGACCTTTTTGTCATTTGCAAAGTCCAATATTTCCCCGGCAAGGCTAACTTCATTTACAAGGTTTTGATTATTTTCTTCGCTTGAACTAAGTAAAGTCCTTGGAATATCAGATAGCTTAAAGGGAATCATTTTTGTTTTGGCTTTTTTAACAATCAAAAAAGTATTTGCCATTTTTCCACCTATGAAAATAGTCTTGACCCCGGCATGTACAAACTGTTTTAATGCGTTGATTTTATCTGAAACTTTAGCCCCACCGGCGATGACCACTGTTTTACTTGGTTGGTTTATTACCCTTTCTCCAAAGCATCCCAAATTTTTAATTTCTTGGTTTAGGAGGGTACCTGCAACCACTAATTTATTTTGGGTTTTCATGAGTTGAGGAAGCATTTTTATGCTTTTAGTTGTTCGGTGGCTGCACCCAAACGCGCAATTGATATAAACATCGGACACATTAGCAAGCTCATAGATGAATTCTTTTCTGTAGGTATCCGGTTTGGACGGATCTAGTAAGTATCTAAGGTTGGGAAGAAACTTTATCCCACCAAGAGGCATACGTTTATGAGAAGCAATCTCTAAAGAGTGTTTCATGTGAGAATCTATAATTTCGGGTGGGAAAATAGTATATGTGTCACCGTGAAGCCGACGAATTAACGTATCGAAGTGAGAGCTAACAAACTGTATATTGAAAATACCATCCCAGCCTGTATGACCTTTTTGCTTATGTGGTCTTCCAAGGTGCGATCCTATGATAATCCTACAGTCTCCTTCGGTAAGTTCATGAATTTTTTTAAATGTTGTATCCAGAAAACGACGCATCCGTGTATCATCAGCAACACGGTAATAACCTTTTTCTGTTGCAACTAATGGGACATTGAAATCACATCGGATAAATATAGACTTCCCTCTTAAATGTTCTGGAGTTAGAGCATCTAGTGAGCGCATACCTATTTGTTTGTTTATCTCGCTCATAATTGTTTTTCCGTTATATTGTATGAGAACGTCTAATTTTAATATTTGCAGAAAGTCTTTGATTTTGCAATAGGTATTATGATTTCTTTTACTAGTCTAGTACACATCATGCTCAATAAATTACAAGGTTGTAATTTTAATACGGATTTAGCATTTTTTTGCAAACGCATGGCGGAGAGGTGAGTCATAAACTATTAAAAATAAAAGATTAATTGGCTCTATCAGCCTTTGAATTTTTATTACTTTTGGTTTATTATAGTTTAACGGCATAATCCCATCGTGGGCCTGCTAAAGATGAAAGAAAGGTTATCATGGCAAAAAAACTATCAATGATGATCAATAGAGATCATCCGGAAGTCTGCCGCGCAGTTATTTTAGAGGATGGCAGGATCAATGATTATATTGTAGAAAACGTTTCGCAAGAGAAGATTAAAGGGAATATTTATTTGGGTGTTATTAATCGTGTAGAACCAGCCATTGAAGCTGCTTTTGTGGATTTTGGAGGAAGCAAATATGGTTTTTTATCCTTTAAAGATGTTCTCAAAGAGTCGTATGTCGATACTGGTGAAAGGAAAGCCCGTGTTCGCATACAGGATGTTTTAGTTCGAGGTCAAGAAATACTGGTGCAGGTTGCGAAGGAGAGTCGCGATGCTAAAGGACCTTCTCTTACTAATAGCATTTCCCTTCCTGGGAGGTTTTTGGTGCTGATGTCTGGTTCACATGCTAGTGCTGTTTCTCGAAAAATTGAAGATGGAGAAGAACGGAAAAAGCTTAAAACACTTGTTGCGGACTTTAAACTTCCGGACAATTTAGGGTTAATCATTAGAACGGCCGGGTTGGGTAGGACAAAAACGGAACTTCAAAAAGACCTCCAGAGACTTCTCATGGTTTGGGAAAACCTATCCACTTCTCGTGAAAAAAAAATTAATAAACCACCTTTTCTCCTATATCAAGAAGCGGATATGGTGGTCCGACTAGTTAGGGATAACTTCACAACAGAGACGTCAGAAGTTCTTGTGGATAATATTGAATCTTATAATGCTGTCAATGGTTTTATGAAGATGGTTATGCCGCGCTTTACAAACCGAGTAAAACTGTATAAGGACACTACGCCCATATTTTCACGATTTAATATAGAAGATCAGATTGAATCGTTGTACCAGCGCAATGTTTCCTTGCCTTCAGGTGGTTCGATTGTCATTGATTCAGGCGAGGCAATGGTTGCGATAGACGTCAATTCAGGTAAGACGACAAGTGCTAGCCAACTAGAAGAAACAGCACTTAAAACAAATCTGGAAGCGGCTGAAGAGATTGGAAGGCAGTTACGTCTACGAGATCTTGGTGGACTTGTCGTGATCGACTTTATCGATATGTTTCATAAGAAAAATCAGACATTAGTTGAAAAAGAGATAAAAAAAATATGCAAACTTGATAAGGCTAGAATCAATATTGCAAGAATTTCCAAATTTGGATTACTGGAAATGTCGAGACAAAGATTGGCTCCTCCGGTTCAACAGGGTGCATTTGTCAAGTGCGATTCTTGTGCAGGGACAGGAATTATACGTTCGTTAAATTATGTTGTTATGCATGTTTTACGGAAAATTAACGAAAATTTGGCAAGTGGAAAGGTTAAAGAATTGACTGTTGAGGTCTCCTCCGATGTTACAGAGTATATGCTTAACCACAAGTCAGCATTTTTATTAGGACTTCAAGAAAAACTGCAATTCAAATTAGAGTTTTTGAGTAAACCTGGAGTTAGATGGACTGAATTTAAGTATCTTGTTACAAAAAAAACATCTGAGGAACTAAAAGATCTAGATTTGAGTACTATTAATACATCCATAGAAACAATGAAGCTAAAAGGTGAACAAGAGCAATCAAGGCCTCGAAATAAAGCTAATGGCTTAAATAAAGTTCGGCGGAGTCGACCTACTGAAAGAAAAAGGTATACTCGTCGTAACTCTAATGCTCAAAGGTTTGATAGAAAAAGAATGCCGAGTAAAATTGGTAATTCGAACGAAGATGGAAGTGATTTAGTGGTCCAACAAGATACATCTGATGTGACTCCCAAAGAAACAGTACCGGTTTCTCCAACGTTGCCATTGAGTATAGCCCCAAAACCTGACAGAGAAAGTGAGAATCTTATTGAGCGCATAACAGGATTTTTTGGAAAAACTTCAAAAGATGAAGATTCACCTTCATCGGGGGCAGAATCTTAAGGAAAACTTAAATTGATTTAGCGCAACGAAATCCTGTGTCCCAGAAACGCCCTTGAGGTGGTGCAAAATTACGGTAAGGCAAAATTATAAATTCTTTCATGAGGCCGTGCTTCATTTTATGAAAGGAACCGCCTCTTATAACCTTGACGTTTTCTCCATATAGTGTGTCTTTAAATTCAGAATTTTTATAGGAATTGTACCAGCTGGTTGTCCACTCTGAAACATTTCCATTCAAATCACTCACTCCGTAAATACTAGTATCACTGGGTAGACTGCCAATTGAACGAACTTGGGTTCCAAAATTTGCATTTTCATGGCTGAATTGATCTCCCCACACAAACAGTCTTTCATCAGATCCTCGAGCAGCTTTTTCCCATTCAACCTCTGTAGGAAGTCGCTTTTTTTGAGAAAGGCAATAAGCATCTGCTTCATACCAGCTCACTCCACGAATCGGTTCACTGCTATTCATAGTCTCATATTTAAACTTCGGTTTGAATCTATGAAATGCTTCAAAAGTAACTTCGGATTGATCAATGAAAAATGATTTGAGGTAAACTTTTTGAGCAGGTTGGGCATTTAGCGATAAAGTAGCATCCGACATGAACTGAATTATTTCATTATTTGGATTAATTCCTAAAGTGAAATCGCCCTTGGGTATCATTATCATCCCTGGTGGATTGCCCGAGCATGAGACAAAAAATATTAGAGATAAAAGAACCTGATGAGATCTATTCAATTATTCTTTTTCTGGGAAGTGGTGGAGGATGTTAGGACGTTAGCCGTAACTGGAAAGTTTTCATTGTCTTCAGTATGAATATATTCAATTGAATAACATGCTGCTTCTTGGCGACTGCACATTGCTGATTTGCATTCAGATTCATTGCGGTGGCAATAGTAATTAAGGATTCTCATTTTCAGGTGTCCCCCATCAGCCATCTGCGCTACATACACATTTTTCTGCGATTCTATATTATGGGTTCTGGTGCGATAAAGATACCAATCTGAAATTGCTTTGTTGAGAATTTTTCCATAAGACTTTGCGTCTTGAGTGTATCCATCGCTAGGTATGTTGGTTATTGAATCAAAGTTAACAGGACCTAGGTTTTTAAGTGATACCCTTCCTTCAGGGTTTGTCACGCCACCATTAGTGACTATTTTAGTTCTTTGGAATCCTATATCCCATGGAAAATTGTTTATTTTATCTTTTTTCTTTTCAAGGTCTTTCACTTGATAGGTTTTCATTGTAGAAAAATCGACAAGGGTCCATTTTTTTCGAGATGTTGCATCTACTTTAATTATTGGATTGTGGGACGTTACTGGCTTCAGCTTGGGAGATGGTAGGGGACGAGATTCAAAATCATCGATGTTATCGGCCATATAATTGATTGTAATAAGAAAAAGAGTCGACCCAATAAGAAGGCCACCCATTATATTTAAAGTGTTATTCATTGCTGATATTTTCATGATATAGATTCGACCAAAGACCTATTAGGGCAAGGTTAAGAAGAAAAGATAAAGCTAATAAAGCTAAGGTTTTTTAATTAGTTTTATTTTATAATAGCATAATCTTTACGTTGTTTTTACTGGGTTTTTATAAATTAAAAGTATGTCAAACAAACAGTTTGAATTTAAAAAAGCTCAAATAGAGCGATATGTTAAAGCTGAATACGAAAAAAAATTTCGTAAAAATGCTCGTATTTCTCTACGGAAACGGCAAAAGTTTATGGGTGATATGAGTCGAAAAGTAAGCAAAAAATTTGGGAAGGATGTTTTATGCCTTATTGATTTTGCAAAAGGAGGTTTTTTTTCTTTAATTTCACCCTCTTACACAGAATCAACTAATTTGGGCCGTTTATTTGATTCGTTTGTTCATACACAAATTGCTTATACATCGCATTGCTTAGAACGCTTTAGTGCACGTGCTGATACTAATGAAAATTGTATTATTAAGATGGATTCCTATATGGGTGAAGCTCTGTTAACCTATGGTGAAAACTTAGGTTATTTAACATGCCCCTCAGGGGTTTTTGCTTATGAAGTTATGGGTGGGCGAATGATCATAAAAACTTATATCAATTTCAACCTCCTGTCAGAAAAACAAATCAATAAATTCTATGGATCAGGAACAGCGACAGTATTGCCTAGGGAATACATAACTGATGACCATAGTCAATCTGATTTTAAACTTATTGACGAATATGAAGAGTCACCAGATCAACCGCTTACCTAAATAGAATTAGTTATTATAGTTACCCCTTGCTGCACACAATTAATTATCCCTGTTAAATAATCCTATGAATTCATACCAAAATGATTAAGGTTTTTAATCTATATAAATCCTATGGGGGGATTGCTCCGGTATTGATGGATATTTCTTTTGATATTCAAGATGGTGAATTTGTTTTATTAACTGGTCAGAGCGGTGCAGGTAAAACTACTCTATTTAAAGTTCTGTTTGGGTGGGAAAAGATTGACCGCGGACAGATTTTAGTTGGAGGTATAAATGTTGGAAAATTGAATGAAAAGAATTTGTACCAGTTGCGGCGTAAAGTAGGATTTGTTTTTCAAGACTATAAGCTTCTTGCAAAAAAAACTGTATTTGAGAATGTAGCTTTTGCTCAACAAATTGTAGGCTCGAACATGAAAACAGTTAGAACAAAAACATGGAATGCGCTTAAAAATGTGGGCCTAGTGAAAAAAAAGATTCTTACACATCTCAATTGTCAGGCGGAGAGCAACAGCGAGTTTCAATAGCTAGAGCTATAGTGAATGACCCAGAGCTTATTCTTGCAGATGAGCCGACTGGGAATCTTGACTCTGAAATATCTAAAGAAATTCTCGCGCTATTTGAAAAAATAAATCAACAAGGAAAAACCATAATTATTGCAACTCATAGTGCTGAAATATTACGTGAAAAGAAGCGCCGGCATTTACTTCTTAAGCGTGGGAAGTTGATTCAGTCCTGAAAAAATGAATTTATTCTCCTTTAACCTCGTTAAATCAACATTTTCAAATATCAAATCTAATAAGCAATTATTTTTATTGTCTGTTGCTACTAATTTTATTGCATTTACCGTTCTTGGGGTATTTTTTCTTCTATTTGTTAACCTCGACATTCTTTTTTCTTCTTGGGACAAACACATCCAGCTTGTTGTGTACTTGGATGATAAAATTTCCAACTCTAATAAAAAGAAAATAGAATTATTATTTAATTCAAATAATAAAATTAATTCTATCATTTTTATTTCCCGTGACCAAGCATGGGAAAATTTTCGAGGTAAATTTTCTTCCAAGTCAAAATTTGTTACTTCTTTAAAGTTCAATCCATTGCCAGATTCTTATACTCTCAGCTTTGCAAGTGGTTCTGATCGATTAAAAAATATCAGAGATTTTTCAGAAAAAATAAAGAATGAGAAAGGTGTAGAGTCAGTAGAATATGGTGAAAAATGGATTTCTCGATTTGAGCAGTTTATGATTTTTCTTAAAGGCTTTATTCTGACTTTTGGAGTTGTGTTATTTTCTGGAATGATTTTGATAATATCTAACACTATTAAATTGTCGATCTATTCTCGGAAGGATGAAATTAATTTAATGACATTGTTAGGGGCGACCCATCACTTTATAAAAGCCCCTCTATTACTTGAAGGAGTGTTGCAAGGAGTTACGGGTGCTCTGTTATCATTGGTTACTGTTAAATTAATTCATTTATATATCGTTTTTTGGTTTCAAGGATCCCTTGAGTCTATTTTTCGTGGATTTGATTTCCAGTATTTAACCAATCCTATTATTTACTCTGTCATCAGCACAGGAATCATTATTGGTGTTTTGGGTAGTTCATTGTCTGCTAACCAATTTCTTAACAGGCGTAATTCAGAATGATTTTGATTAAGAAAATTTTAATTCTCTGCGTCTTTACTTTTATTTTCGATTTAAGACCAGTTTTGGTCGAAAGTGCTGATATCGATGAAATCAATATCATGTTGAGGAAAGAGAAAGATAAACTTACTAAACTCAAAAAGGAGATCGAAAATCAAACAAAAATCCTTAATAAAATGGGTAGAAAAGAATATTCTAATTTAAAAAAAAAGAGAATTCTTGACGGGCAGTTAAAAATTAAGGAGAGAGAACTTAAAATTTACAACTGGAATTTAAAGATTAATAAAAATAACGTTAGTTCATTGAGTAAAAAAATCACTCAAGGCGAAAAACAGGTTTACTTGCAACAAAAAAACCTAGGGAGGCGCTTAAGATCTATATATAAAGAAGGAGATCTTTTCTCGATTAAACTCCTGTTTTCGTCAGAAGATTTCACAGATCTTCTTAGAAGAGCTAAATACTTGGATAGTATTATGGCGTACGATAAATTTATTTTTAGTAACTACGAAAAGGAGTTAGCTAATTTTTATAACAAAAAGGAAGTTTTGCTTAATGCAAAAGGACAACTTGATTTATATAAAAATTCGGCTATAACTAAAAAAAAAGAGATCGTTAAAGAGAAAGAAAAGAAGAAACAATTTTTAGTAAGACTTAGTAAAGAAAAAAAAATAAATAAACTCCTTAGAGAGGAATTAGTTCATTCATCAAAGAAACTTAATCAATTGATTTCTAGGTTGGAAAATAAAATAGCTCATGGCGAAGGTCTCGATATTAATGATAAAAAAGGGGCCTTGCTTCCACCCGTGAAGGGGAAGCTTTTAAACAATTTTGGACGAGAGCGAGATAAAATATATAATACATATATTGTTCATAATGGAGTATCTATAAGAGTTCGAAAAGGAACTCCCGTTCGTTCCGTTTTTAATGGAAGAGTTCTTTACACTGGTACCCTCGATGGTTACGGTAATATTATTATTATTGGACATGGAATGAATTATCATTCCCTTTATGGTCATTTAGATGAAATTATTTCGAATACGGGGAAAACTGTTCGATCTGGTCAAATAATTGGCCGTTCCGGAGACACTGGTTCAGTCAATGGGGAGACTTTGTATTTCGAAATGAGATATAAAGGTAAACCAATTGAACCTACTGCATGGTTAAGCCTATCAAGTAATTAAATTTTATTTATTTGATTGAATTACAAATTTTTGTATAACTGGAGGATGTTTTTCTTATGCCGTTGCTTAAAAAAAATAAAGTTCCACTATCATCTCTTTTGAAATCATTTTTTATTTTTATATCTGTCCCGGCATTTTTTCTCATCTTATCAATCGGCTTTCAAGTTGAAGCTGATGAAGAAGTCGGATCTTTATTTGAAGGTAAAACTAATTATGAAAGTTTGAAAGTTTTTTCGGAGGTGCTTTCGCTGATTACATCTACATATGTAGAAAAAGTTTCAAGTGAAAAGCTAATTGAAGGCGCTATTCATGGTTTAGTGAAGACATTGGATCCACACACAGCTTATCTGCCGCCTGATGCTTATCAGGAAATGAAAGTTCAAACCTCAGGGAAGTTTGGAGGTTTGGGTATTGAGGTTAGTATGAGAGATGGTATTTTGACTGTTATTTCACCTATTGAGGGAACACCTGCTTTTGAGGCGGGTATTCAAGCAAAAGATAAAATTGTGAAAATTGAAAATGTCTCGACTCTTGATATGAGTCTTAATGATGCTGTTTCGCGCCTTCGGGGTGAAGTAGGTTCGCCCGTTAGTATAACTATACTTCGCGATCGATTAAAGGCTCCTTTGCTAGTTAATATTGTCAGAGATATTATTCAAGTGCAGAGCGTAAAAAAGAAGATTTATCACAGTGATATTGGATATATAAAAATAAGGACCTTTTCTAAAAATACATCCAGTGACCTTGATAAGGCTCTTTCTTACCTTCGAAATAAAGATATAACTAAATTAATATTGGATGTGCGTAATAATCCTGGTGGGTTGTTGAATCAAGCTGTTGAAGTGTCTGATCGATTTTTAGGAAATGAAAATCTTATAGTTTACACAAAAGGAAGAATGGAAGACCAGGATAGCCGTTTTACAACTCATGAAAAGATAAAACATGTTGATTATCCAATGATTATTTTGGTCAATGGGGGGAGTGCTAGCGCTTCTGAAATAGTTGCTGGAGCATTGCAGGATCTGGGTCGAGCTGTGATTTTAGGCACTCCTACTTTTGGGAAAGGATCTGTACAGACGATAATGCCACTTAGTGATGGCTCGGCATTACGTTTAACGACAGCTCGATATTACACACCTAGTGGAAAAATTATTCAGGAAAATGGAATTATTCCTGATATCGTTATTGAGAATCAACCTCTACCCACTATTACTGAAAAAATAAAAGATGAAGTTAAGAACCCTACTGAGAAAGAAAAAATTCGTCGTTTTTTAAGAGAACGTGATCTCAAAAAGCACCTCAAGGGAAAAACTAGCATTGAGGGATCAGAAAAGGATAATCAAAAAAAATCTACTCCTAATGGAGATGGCAAAAGCATGTCCAAACTGGAGAAGGATTTGGATAAAGACGCTCAACTTCGACATGCAGTTTCTCTCTTGTCTGGTTGGGATATTATTGCTGAGACTATCAAACCAGATAAACAAAAGGATAAATCCTCTCATTTGCGTTTTGATAATTTTAATAGATAAAATGTTAAGTTATGTTGGTGCTAGGAATTGAAAGCTCCTGTGATGATACTTCTGCAGCTGTTTTAGATAACGGTTCGAGTGTTTTGTCGAATGTTATATCAGACCAAAACACTACTCATTCTAAATATGGTGGAGTTGTCCCAGAGTTAGCGGGTCGATGTCATATCGAATCAATTCATCATGTGATTAACAGCGCTATTAATCAATCAAAAATTGGTCTCAAACAAATTGATTTGATTGCTGTGACAGTTGGTCCAGGGCTTGTTTCAAGCTTACTAGTGGGTCTTAATACAGCAAAGGCGTTAGCATATGCTCTTCAAAAGCCACTTATTGGTGTTAATCATCTTGAGGGACATTTGCTAGCTATTTTTTTAGAAGAAACTGTTGAGTTTCCCTATATAGCCTTAACGGTTTCAGGCGGACATACAGATTTGTATCGTGTTGAAGGCTTTGGGGAGTATAAAGTTTTGGGGCGTACTCGGGATGATGCTGCTGGTGAATCCTTTGATAAAGTAGCAAAAATGCTTAAGTTAGGATATCCAGGTGGTCCCCTAATTGAAGAAAAAGCAAGGCTTGGAAATGCGTTAGCGCATCGTTTTCCAAGGGCTTATCTGGAAAAGGGTTCGCTAGATTTTAGTTTTAGCGGGCTTAAAACATCTGTTCGAAACATAATATCGAAAAGAGAGACCGGGGAAATCCCTATTTTGTCAGACAGTGATATCTCTGCCGGATTTCAAAGGGCCGTAATTGATGTGTTAACAGATAAAGTTTTTTTAGCTTGTGACAAAGAAAAAGTAAATCGAATCGTTGTAACAGGCGGGGTAGCCGCCAATAGCGCTTTAAGAAAAAGGATTGCTACTGAGGCTAATAGCCATGGACTTAAATCTTTTTTTCCAAAACCAGAATTTTGTACAGATAACGCTGCAATGATTGCTTGTGCCGGATATTATAAGAGTTTAAATAAACCACTATCTCTGAAGGATACAATAAATCTTGACGCTAAAGCTTCTTTAAAACTCTAAAAAACGAACCATGATTATTTTCATGGTGATGAGAGTTTCAGTGATAAACTCACCCGTTACTTTTCTTTATTTTCTCATTTAATCTAATTTTATGCAGAATCTTTTTTATGAAAGTGTTGATAACAGGTGGTGGAGGTTTTCTTGGTAGTTCTCTCGCTAAAAAACTTCTTATTTTAGGAAATGAAGTGACAATTTTGGGTAGGCAATCTTACCCTAAATTAAAAAAAATGTTTCATTGTATTAAAGCCGATGTGCGAGATCGCTCCTCTGTCGTTAAAGCTTTAGAGGGGCAGCAAATTGTTTTCCACACGGCGGCAATCCCTGGGATCTGGGGTGATTATAAAGACTTTTATGAGACCGATGTACGAGGTACTGAAAATATTATATTTGCCTGTCATAAAAATAATGTAAAAAAACTAATTTACACAAGTACACCTAGTGTTGTTTTTGGTGAAAAAAATATAGAGGGCGCTGACGAACAAATTTCATATCCAGATGAGTATCTATGTCATTATTCGAAAACAAAAGCGATGGCCGAGAAAATGGTTATGGAATCTAATGGAACCAATGATTTGGCAACAGTCTGCCTGCGGCCTCATTTGATATGGGGGCCTGGTGACCCACACTTATTACCACGCATCGTTGAAAGAGCAAAAAATAGAAAACTTATCCGCGTTGGAGAGGGTGCAAATTTGGTAGATATGATTTACATAGATAATGCGGTAGATGCTCATATTAAGGTCTGTGAAAAATTAGATCTTAATAGTCCTGTGGCAGGAAAGTGTTACTTTGTAAGTGATGACAAACCAATTTTGTTATGGGAGTGGATAGAATTAGTTTTAATGCAGTTAAAATTGCCTAGTATAACAAAAGTAATTTCTTTTAAATGGGCATTTCTAATAGGCATAATACTCGAAACTTTTCATAAAGTATTTTGTCCGAAAAAAGAACCTCTGATGACACGATTTCTGGCAACTCAACTTGCTAAATCGCATTACTTTAACATATCCCAAGCAAAAAAAGATTTTGGTTACAAACCATTAGTTACAAATGAAGAGGGTACCAAACGTTTGGTCAATGATTATTTTTCTCACCAAGAAGATTGATTTTGTGCGCAATGCAGCCAGCACCGAATCCATTATCAATGTTTACGGTCGCTACACCTGAGGCACAACTATTTAACATCGCTAGTAATGCCGAAACGCCATTAAATGATGCACCATAGCCTATACTTGTTGGAACAGCTATTACGGGAGAACTTACCAATCCACCAACGACACTAGCCAGAGCCCCATCCATTCCGGCAATTACGATAATTACACGAGCCTCACGCAGTACATTAATTTTGTCTAAAAGTCGGTGAATACCAGCAACGCCTACATCAAAAAGTTTTTCTGTTTTGCTGCCAAAAAATTCACCTGAGATTCTTGCCTCTTCAGCTATCGGCATGTCTGCTGTTCCAGCAGAAACAATTACAATGTGGCCAATTTTATTTTCCTTCTTTTTTTTACTTACAACCAGAGTCAAAGAAATATCGTCATATATACATCCTGGGGGAAGTTCCTGTTGAATATTTTCGTATGCTTTGTGATCCAGCTTTGTTACAAGAACATCATTTTTTGCTTTATATAATGATTGGATGATAGCTACTAATTGGTCTGCTGTTTTCCCTTTTCCGTAAACAACTTCGGCAAAACCATTTCTTAGAGATCGGTGGTGGTCTATTTTTGCAAAATCTAGATTTTCGTAGGGGAGGGTGGCTAATTGCTTGATTACTTCATTTGGGCTTAACTTTTGATCGTATAAACTTTGAAGAATTATTTGTAGTTCATTTTTGTCCATTACATACCCTTTATCCCGACAAATTCTGTGGTGGTTTTGCTTTGCATTAAATCTTTTAGTGCTTGGTGGGGAGACTTAGTTTTATATACAACTTTGTATGTTTCATCAATGATGGAAGCCTGTATATTTAATTTCGATATCAGCGCATGAGCTGATTTAAGGGTGAAAATCCCCTCGACAGCAACTTTCATATTATTGGTTATCTCATGTGGTTTTTCGCCTTGTCCGACTCGAATCCCATACTGCCTGTTGCGACTGAGTTCACCTGTGCATGTGAGAACTAGGTCACCTAGGCCAGAAAGCCCGGAAAAAGTTTCAGGTTTTGCCCCTAAAGCAGTTCCAATTCTAGTAATTTCAACCAAGCCTCTAGTTATAATAGCAGCTCTGGTGTTGTGTCCCATTCTCAATCCATCAGAAATACCCGTCGTGATTGCCATTACATTTTTTAAAGCTCCTCCTATTTCAACTCCAATGGGATCATCGCTTGTAAAAACTTTGAGAGATGGGCTTGAAAAAAATGTTTTGACCTGATTGGATACATCGATTTCTTCTGAAGCTGCAACAATTGCAGAAGGTTCTCCTCGCGCTACTTCAGTAGCGAATGTTGGCCCTGATAAGGTAGCAAACCGGCATGTAGGGGATAGTGTTTGTTTGAATATTTCCCGAATAATACATAATGAATTTGTTTCTATGCCTTTCCCACCATTTATAATGACGCTATCTGGGTTTAAAAGTGGGGCCATCACCTCAGCTATATTTCTAATAAAATTAGTTGGAACTACTATGAGAATAACGTTGTTTTCCCCGATTGCTTCTTCAAGTGAGTTTGTGGGATAAATGAGGTTTGGAAGATTGAATCCAGGTAGGAATATTGGGTTTTCTTTTGTTTCTTTTATTTGCTCACACAGTAATTTTTCATACACCCATAGATTAACCTTATGTCCAATTCTTGCTAAATGTATGGATAGAGCAGTTCCCCAACTACCGGCACCGATAACACTTATGGATTTTTTTGACATTTATTCTTACTTAAAATAATGATTAAATGATTTATGTTATAATTTAAGTTATACCTAATTAGAAAATCTTCTAGAAAATTTGATGCGTAGACCAAATAGTTTATCTATAATAATGGGTATATAAAGACAAAAATCATTGCATTATAATGACTTAGAATAAATATTTGTATCCAAATTTCGTTAAATCTTTCTTTTTTTGGAGATTGATAAAATATGGCTAAAACTGAAAAAGTACGGCGTAAGGATCTAATTCAGCCGGATCAGTTTATATCAACCACTGATATCCTCATAGCCTATTGCTCCAAACACAAAACAAAGATGATTTCTATTGTTATATCGTTAATTATTCTGGTTTTTTCAAGTTTATGGATTAAGAATAATCAGAATAAAAAAAGTCTTGGTATGGAGTCATTATATTTCAACGTAGAGCAGGCTAAATCAGCTAAAGAGAGTAACTCTAAGGACAAAATTAAACAAATACGGCTAATTTTAGACGAGTTTAGCGAAGGGCCACAAAAACAACGAGCTTTATTGGTGCTTGCTGACGAATATTTTAACGGGGCCAGTTATGATAAGGCTATAGATTTTTATCAGAATGTTTTAAATGGATCGCGTTCTTCCCTACATCATTACTTGGCTAATATGGGGATCGCTTATTCTCTTGAAGGAAAAAAAGATTATAAAAACGCAATTAATGCATACAAAACCACCATTCAATATTCGAATGAGTACCCCTTATTTGATATATACGTAGGACTGGCACGTTGTTATGAGTTGAATAATGAAAAAAATGAAGCATTATTGACATTGAGAGAAATGCAAAATAAATTTCCTAGCCATTCTAAAATTGATGGCATTCAGTCTAAAATTAAAGAACTGGGTGTCTAAATTTTATCCGGTTCAAGTTTTCCCCATTTTATGCGAAAATTATCTAATAAAACGTCCTGTTTTATTTTTGTGATCATAGGTTTATTTCTTTTTAGTTTTTCTCTGATCTCTCCCGTTCATTCAGTACCATTCATTTCTAAAAAAAAAGAAATTGAAATTGGTCGTTCTGGGGATAAGCAAATAGTTCTTCAATTTGGTATTTATCAAGATAAATCTTTGCAGCTATATATAAATAGGATTGGTCAAAAACTGCTTTCTAATCTTTTTAATAAAGAGTTTAGAAAATTCCATTTTAAGTTAGTTGACAGTTCTGAGATTAATGCATTTGCACTACCGGGAGGGTATGTTTATGTTACTAGAGGATTGCTTGCTGCGCTCAACAATGAATCTGAGTTAGCCTCAGTAATAGGCCATGAGATAGCCCATGTAACATTGCATCATGGAGCCAAACTTATGATTAGGTCTATAGGTTCTCAAATTTTATCAGTTGGTGGTGCTATAGCAAGTCCTAAAAATGCGGGTAAATGGTTGGCTGTAAGTACTGCTCTTTTTCAACAAATTAACATGGGATATGGTCGCGAAGCTGAACTAGAATCTGACGCACAGGGAATGCTTAATTCTGTAGAAGCAGGTTATCACCCGATTGCTATGGTAAATTTTTTAAAAAACCTTAGAAAACAGGAAATTATGAGTGGTCAGGCTTATCATGGTTTTCAGGCCAGTCACCCTGAAACAAAAGAACGCATTGTGAAGGCCGGCACATTTGCATTATCCCTATCACAAAAATATACTGCTTCCATAAATAATAAAAATATTTATCTGCAGAAATTACAAGGTTTGGTTTATGGCGGGAAAAAACATCTTAAAGACAAGAACAAATATAAATCTAAGTACCTAGATATTTATAAGGTTCAAAAAGGAGATACCTTAAGAAGTATTTCTAATAAGATCTACAAGGATGATAGACACTCTTATGAAATTGCTACCATTAACGGCATTAAGGAAAGTGCCACTCTCAATCCAGGGTGTATACTTAAAATTATCAGAGACGGTGTTTATAAATAGTAGTTAAGTCGAGTAATCTCAAACCAGATCCGGTTAATTAATTTGTTTAACACTGGTACCCTAATTATCTAAGAAAGACCCATAAGATTTATTTGAGTCCCGATGGAGAAGTATGTAATAGGCTTAAAACTGGCACAAAGGTGTTTATTATAAATACAAAAGGTTCCTGAATGCAGATTATCTGGAAAAATGGTAAAAAAATGGGTGGACAATACTCCCTTAATAGTTATTTATAATGATTACGTAAAAAAAAATCCAAGGCTGTTGAGGCCTTGGATTCTATATTTATTGCTATTTATAGTTTATTTTTGAGACCCAACATAATTCAGGGCAGAACCATGATAAAACCATTGGATCTCTTGCTCATTAAGGCTATGTTCAACGCTAATTTCATCAGTACTACCATCCGCATGTTTTATGTGGACAGTTAGAGCCCCTCCTTGAGTTAAAGTATCTAAACCTGATATTGAGATTCTATCCTTTTCTTGTATTTTTTCGAAGTCGTCCTTATTGATAAAAGTCAAGGGTAATAACCCTTGTTTTTTAAGATTGGCTTCAAAAATTCTAGCGTAGGATTTTGCAATGAATGCGCGGCCACCCATATGGCGTGGTTCCATTGCGGCATGCTCACGACTTGATCCTTCACCTATATTTTCATCACCGACTGCTATCCAACCAAGGTCATCATCCTTAAGAGTCCTAGCAATTTTATTAATCTCAATATCTTTTTCGTTTGAAACTGGATTGTTACCTGTTCCTGTTCCCCCAGTGAAAGCATTTGTGGCCCCTAGAAACATGTTATTACTGATGTTATCTAGATGACCACGAAACTTGAGCCAAGGACCTGCTTGGGAAATATGATCTGTAGTACACTTGCCCTGAGCTTTTATTAACAATGGAAGATCTTTGTAGTCTTCAATAGGATCCTGTTTTGGAAAAGGTTCCAGGAATGCAATGCGCTCGCTTGATGGGTCGATAACTACTTCACCAGTTTTTGTAGGCTCTTCATAGCCACTATCTTTTGAAGAGTACCCATTTGAAGGAAGAACGTCACCTGTGGGTGGTTTGAATTTGAAATCATTCCCATTTTTATCCTTCAATGAATCTGTGAGTGGATTAAACTTCATTGATCCGCTAAATGCCATTGCCACAACTAATTCCGGACTGCTGATAAATCCAAGTGTTTCCGGATTGCCATCATTACGTTTTGCAAAGTTCCTATTGTAGGAAGTAAGAATACTATTGGCCTCGCCCTTTTTTTTATCCTCTCTTTTCCATTGACCGATGCACGGCCCACAGGCATTAGCTAAGACTGTAGCTCCAACTTCCTCAAACTCGCCCAAAATTCCATCTTTTTTAATAGTTTCATAGATTTGTTCGGATCCAGGCGTAACAAGAAAATTGGTTTTGACATCAATCCCAGCTTCTTTAGCTTGTCTAACCAAGCTGACAGACCGGGTCATATCTTCGTAGCTTGAATTGGTGCAAGAACCTATAAGGGCAGTTGAAATCTCCGCTGGGTATCCTTTTTCATCCACTTCTTTTGCCATTGATGAAATAGAGCGACCAAGATCTGGTGTGTGAGGACCAACTATGTGTGGTTCTAATTGGTCAAGATCGATTTCATGATATTCGTCATAAAATTTTTCAGGATCTTTTTCCACCTCTGGATCAGATTGCAGATGAGGAGCATACCGCTTACACAGGTCAGCTATCGGAGTACGATCTGTTGCCCGAAGATATGGATCCATTTGTTCGTCATACCCAAAAGTTGATGTCGTCGATCCAATTTCAGCACCCATGTTCGTAACAGTGCCTTTACCAGTTGCACTTAAAGAACGCGCCCCCTCGCCAAAATATTCAAGGATTTTGCCTGTTCCACCCTTGACAGTTAACATAGTTGCGACTTTTAGAATAATATCTTTTGAGGCGGTCCACCCATTCAACTTGCCTTTTAGTTTTATTCCAACAAGTTTTGGCATTTTCGTGGTGAATCCCTGTCCAGTCATAGCATCCACTGCATCGGCTCCACCGACGCCAATGGCAATGACACCTAAACCGCCAGCATTTGGTGTGTGCGAATCTGTTCCTATCATCATTGTCCCAGGGACAGCATAATTTTCGTACACAACTTGATGAATAATTCCTGAACCAGGCTTCCAAAAACCCATATTATACTTCATTGCGGCGGACCGTAGAAAGTCATAGACCTCTTTATTGAGATCTTCTGCTGCTACGAGATCTTTATCCGCTCCTGCATAGGCTTGAATCAAATGGTCGCAATGAACTGTACTTGGTACTGCAACTTCAGGAATATTTGCAGACATGAATTGCAGAATTGCCATTTGGGCGGTGGCATCTTGCATAGCAACTCGATCGGGTTGGAGAAGAATATCAGAAGCCCCTCGTTCGATTTTTGAATAGTCACAATCATCCATATGGCTATATAGAATTTTTTCAACAACCGTCAGTGGCCTGCCTAAATTTGCACGAGCTTTTACATGTTTTTCTTCTAGCGAGTTAAAAAGTTTCTCAATTGGTCCCGTTTCCAGTAACATAATATCTCCTCTTATACAAAGTAAGGCTAAATTTCGTCCTTAATTATACTTGGACTAACAATAGATAAATTAGTTTTCATTGCAATAAGATTTTAGGCGTGGCATCTTTCCATGTTTCAGGAAAAAATTCAATATTTTTTGTGCACAAGTATTTTCGTGTCAAAAAAAAATTAAAGACATTTAAAATCAAACAGTTATGTTTTCAAATGTAAGGATTCGTTGATGACTTCAATTTTCGATTCTGATGAGTTTAATCAAAACTTATTTTGTCCACGATTAGATAATTCTGCTGTTCCCAATAGAGCGGACGATATTTTTATCAAAGTAGAAAACAACTGCAACGTCCATGCGCGTTGCTATAAGAATTCGGAAGCCAAGTTCACCATTCTGTTTTTCCATGGGAACGGTGAAATTGTATCGGACTACAATGGGTTGGCGGAACATTTCATAAGATTTGGTTGTGAATTTATTGTTTGTGACTTCAGGGGATATGGCAGAAGTGAAGGTGTCCCAACGTTAAAGTCCACTCTAATAGATGCATCGACCATTTATTGTTATCTTATAGATAATAAGATTTTTAAAAAAAAAGTATGTGTGATGGGACGTTCTCTTGGTAGTGCTTCTGCCATTGAGCTTTGCGCCCGGTTTCCCGAGATTACATGTTGTATTATTGAAAGCGGTTACGCAGACCCTATACCACTTGTTGAAAGACGCGGATTGAATGTAACTAGTATAACAGCTGCTGAAAATGCCCTATTTAGCAATAGTGAAAAAATACGATTGGTAAAATGTCCTATTCTTATAATGCATGGTGAAATGGATTCTCTCATTAGTCCCGAGGAAGCTAAGCTAAACTATAAAAACGCATCTTCTGTACATAAAAAACTGGCTATGTTGGAAGGAGTAGGGCACAACGACATAATGATGGCGCGGGATAATTCATACTTTTCATGTTTGTCGAGTTTTTTTTCTCAAGTGTTCAGATAAGATAATTTTTTTAATCTGTTTGTTTGGAGTATTTAATGGCAACAAGGAATAGGTATTACAATATTGAAGGGACGATACGAAGCGGATTTAAACTTAGTCGAGACTACGAAACACTTGATTTTAGTTTTATAAAGATGAATGACGATGGCGTTAGAGCTCTCGTTGGTTCACGGTCCATTAAACAATTAAAACGACTGACGATTAATAATAATAAATTAACTCAGGAGAGCGGATTAGCTATTGCAGAGTCTAAATGGTTAGAAAACCTTCAATCATTAAAATTATATCGGAATAAAATAGGCCACGAGGGGCTAAAAGCATTGGCTGAATCAGATAAACTACCAAGCTTGAAATCACTTCGGTTAGCGCATAATCAAATTGGACCAGAGGGTGCGAAGTTTGTTGCAGAATCAAAGAATTTTGGCGGTTTGACCTCACTGGGACTTTCGGAAAATAGCCTAGGGGATGAAGGCATCAAATATTTGGCAGGGGCACAGAATTTAAAGGAATTAGAAATTTTAGATTTACGAAATAACAATATAACTGATGATGGTGCAACTGCATTTTCTACCTGCACAAATTTCCCCAACATTCAAAAAGTTGAATTGTCAGATAATAAACTCACAGAAGTGGGTGAAAATGCTATGAAATCATTCCTGATTCTTAATTTAATTCATAAGGGAATTAAAGTGTCGGATGAAGGAATGATATGCGATTTAAGCAATCTTGGGATTGGTGACCTTGAATGCGATTATATAGCAAATTATGAAGGCTTCGACAATCTAAAGCATTTATATTTGGAATTGAATAAAATAACTGATGCTGGTATACAAAAAATTTCTAATTCAGAAAAAATGAAAGAGTTAACTCTCTTATCTCTAGACCGTAATAAGATAGGTGATAAAGGAGTTAAAAATATTGCCACATCCAGTTATTTAAATGGATTAACTCATTTAATGATTGAGCATAATGATATTACTGATGATGGAATAAATTCAATTTCATCGTCTGAAAATATGAGTTCTTTATTAAGGTTGTACGTTGACGGGAACCTTCATACTGATGATGGATTTGACACTCTTGGTAATTCAGAATATTTAAAACAACTAGAATATCCTGAGTTTGAACGTGATGAGGTTGAAATAGAAATGGTTGATGAGGAGGAAGAGTTCGAAGATATTGAAATCGAAGATGTGGAAGAAGAAGAAATTTTAGAAGATGATGAATAGGGGCTATAAAATTTTTAATTCTCACCTATTTAATAACAGTTCTATCCTACCAAGAAGAAGTCCACATTTCCTTAGTGGATTTCATTTTAAAAATTTCAGCAACCTTCTTATTGAACATTTCATCGTCAAAGGATTTTGTGTACTGATCGCCCGTGCCGCGGAATGGATTCCAAGACATTACCATTCGCTCCACAAACATTTCCTCTAACTCTACACGTTTTATTTTTTTTATTATATGGGTTGCAGAGTCAACAAGAATTGCCCCCATCTGACATGAATCTTTTGCATATAGTTCTTCACAGTAACCCGGGGTTTCTTTTTCTTGTTGAGTAGGATTACAGGGTGCCTCCAATATCCAATTCTCACTTCCTATGGCAAAAAGGGGTATCGCCGGAAACTCTGACTCAATAAATAATTTAGTCCTCCATTTTCCTTCCCATGCATCTATTTTTTCTTGATTCAAATTTTCCACATTAGCCATAAACAACATATCGCCTACTGGTGAAAATGAAAGACCTCCACCGGTACCTGCTATTTGTACAGGGCATTCTTTACCTTCTTCAAACTGAATTGCGGGCTGCTCCATTAGTTTTATATCCTTGAAAATTAATTTTTTTTTTGAATATTTAATTTAGCAAAAACGAAACTGAATGTGTAAAAGAAATTGTTTTAAAGAGAATCTAAAAGAACTTGAGAATATAAAGTTATTAAGTTAGTGTTATTAGTTTACTTACTATTAATTAAAATAATGCTAATAACTACCCTGATCGCGCATGCTAGCATGCTCATACAGTCGAACAAAACAACCATTCTAACCGATCCCGTTTGGTTTGATTACCTATGGGAGGAGGTTAATGTCCTGTGTCCCAGTATAGACCTCGATCTCAAAAAAATCCCACCAGTTGATGTTCTTAATATTTCCCATCGTCACCAAGATCATTTCGATGTCCGCACCTTAGCTTATTTGGCGAGAAGCGATTCTGTCTTGAAACCAGATGCTACGATACTTGCTCCCAATGATGATATTCTAATTAATGTATTAAAGGAGCTTAATTATAAAAATATTATCATTGTAGAAGATTTTAAATCGATTTCGATAGGAGATGTGACCTTTACGCCAACACCTTCACTTAACGAAGGAGACTATTTCCCGGAACACGGTCTTCTTGTTAACGATGGTGAGGTTACAATCTGGAATCAAGTTGACACCGTAGTCAATCCCGAGATTATTTCATATATTAATAAGTTGTATGGCCGATTGGATTTTTCTCACTCTCGGTTTCTTCCTTTATTGGAGGGTAATTTCACCCATCACAAAACTTTAGCTATACCTTTTGAAGAATATAGTTCATTTTTGAAGGTGGCAGGAGCACTTAAACCTAAATTTATTGTTCCTGGTTCAGCTGCATTTAGATATCGGGATGAACTTGATTTCCTAAACCGATATTCATTTCCCACCACACCAGAACAATTTTTGGCGGACTTAGAAGATTTTTGTCCCGATATAAAGACAAGCACTTTTAATTCTGGAGATGTAGCCTTTATATCAAAAGAAGGTGTGAGGATAGACAAACAGTCTTCTGATTTTGTTCGGATTCTTATTGATGATAGTGATAAAATTACTTTCAAACCAGTTATGGAAGTTAGGCCAATCATATCAATACCCAGTGATCCAGAATCAACTAGTAAAGAGATACAAATAATCGAAGAATTTATTGGTGGTACATATTTAGAAAAATTGACTGCCTCTGATAAGATTGATGGTTGGCGACATTGGCAGACTTTATATCAGTTAGAAATATTTGACTCGAATGGAAATTCTAAAAGCTGGAATATTGATTTCAGGGATAAAAAATTACGAGTAGATAAAAAGAGCCCAGGCAAAATTAATCTCTATGAAGGGATTGCTGCGTCTGATTTTTTTAAATTGATTAATGGTACCACTTCATGGGATTTTGTGGGCCTTAGTGGTAACTATAGAACGTTCAGCAACATCTATAGGGTCGGCCTAGGTACTTTTGAATTTTTCCCGATAGATAGGCCTTTTCCTTTACCGTTATTACAAGTTTTTCCAAGTGATAGAGAAATGGATCGAAATAAATATATGAAAGATGTTTTGCGATGGAAAGAGAAGGCATGAGGTAAGCATCTTAACGCATTACTTTAAAATTGCGATATGAGAATGATTGGGTTAGTATTTCGATGCTTCTTTCGTGATAAGGCGGTGTAGCTCAGCTGGTTAGAGCATACGGTTCATATCCGTAGTGTCCGGGGTTCAAGTCCCTGCACCGCCACCAAGTAAGTAAGGGCCTCCAGAGTTTATCTGTTGGCCCTTTTTTTTGATTAAATAAAGATTAATAGAAATGTTACTATCATTTTTTTAATTATTATTAATTCAATTGTCTTGAGTTAAAATAATACAGGAATCTGATTATCCTGTTCTAAACATCTTTACCGCTAATTATTTTGATTTCATTGTGTCTTTGCTATTTATCACTAGTGTTTCCTTATCGATTTTCATATTAAGTTTTTTGCAAGTTCTATATGAGTATTAAGCGTGTTATTTTTTTTGATTGCTTCTCTGGCATAAGCGGGGATATGATTTTGGGTGCCCTTGTGAGCTTGGGGGTCGATATAAAAGAAATACAAAATTGGCTCAAGTCTTTAAAATTAAAGGGCTATAAACTTAATTCGCGACAAGTCAAACGAAATGGGTTCGTTGGCACCAAGGTTAATGTGGTTTTAAATCAAACCTCTCAAAAATCCTGCCCCGCACGATCTTTCAATGATATTAAAAGTCTAATTGAAAAATCAGATTTACCACAAATCGTAAAATTTAATTCTATTGCAATTTTTCGACGTATTGGCAAAGTTGAAGCTAAAGTACATGGAACTACAATTAATAGGATTCACTTCCATGAAGTAGGGGCTATCGATTCCATTATTGATATTGTTGGCGGGTCATTAGCTATGGATTTGTTAGATGCTGGTCTGATAATCTCATCGCCAATAAATACAGGTGAAGGGATAGTTAAATGTGATCATGGCGTATTACCCGTGCCTGCACCGGCAACTCTAGAACTATTAAAAGGTATTCCCTGTTATTCTAGTGGAGTTGAAAAAGAATTGACCACTCCCACGGGCGCTGCATTTATTGGGCATTTCGCAGAAAAATTTGGATCTTTACCTAATATGGATGTGTTAAGCACCGGTTATGGTGCAGGTACCCATGAGATAAAAAATATTCCTAATCTCCTTCGGGTTGTCCTTGGAAAAAGTGAAGAGTCATCTCATCATCGATCAATGAAGGTAATAGAAACAAATATTGATGATATGAATCCAGAGTTTTATGATTATGTGATAGATCAATTGTTCAATGCTGGTGCAGTTGATGTTTTTTTCGCGCCGATACACATGAAAAAAAATAGACCCGGAATACTTCTATCAGTAATAACTTCTACAGAGTTCTTTGATTCGGTAGTACGAGTTTTACTAGAGGAAACGTCAACGCTTGGTGTTAGACATTATGATGTCGATCGTGTGGAATTGCCACGAAAACAAACAATGATTATGACCCCTTTTGGAAAGGTGCGTGTAAAAATAGGAGGACTTGACAAATCTTCACGAACTATTTCGCCTGAGTATGAAGACTGCAGAAAAATCGCTCTAAAAAAAGAAATCCCAGTTAAAAGGGTCTACGATGAAGCATTAAAAGTTGCGTGGAAGTTAGAAATGTAGACTGATTATTATAGACCGTGTTTGGACAGGTGTTCTTCATAGTGTTTGTTATAGAGAATGTCCCACTCATCCGTACCTTCACGTAGTTTACGGGAGTAAGACGCGCATACCTTACGGGCATTTTCATCCGCTTGGTCTTCAATTTTTAAATATTCGTTCATAACATGAGTAATTTCAAGACGGACTTCATTTAGCTCTGCCTTATAATCGAAATCTTCCATGTTCTCAAGTTTGTCAATAATTATTTTACTAATGTGATTAACTTTTTCTCTGCTTATTCTCATATTCATATCTTGTTAAAATATTAACCCACGCTCACGGGCCAACTTAGATTTGACCAATTGAAAAACTCTTCCATAATCAATCATACTGCGCTCATATTCATCAGTCCTTGAATCGAGTAATTCTTTAACCTCTTCATTGAGATGGTCTTCAACCATCAGGTCATCTATGATTATCTCACTGATTATCGACTCTAATTTATTATGACTACTTTCCCAGATAATTAAATTTTTGCTAAGCAATGATTCAATGATTTTTTTTGAAATTTTTTCAATGGATTCTTTCTTAAGTCTCATTTGTCAATTAGTAAATAAATATTTTTAGTTTGAATATTGTTATTCGAAAAACATTAATTGGCGAAGTAAAAAAAGTTGCAAAAAAACCACCTATGGAAAATAACTTCAAAATAAAATAAGAGGCCGGATGAGTTTTTCACTGTTTATTTTAAAATTCATAATAATCCGATCATTCTTTCTCACCTAACACAAGTATAAGATTATCCGCAGTTATTTGAAGGTCAAGTATTTTAATGTTTTTATTGTGAAGATCAGCAATCATTTTATTAGCCATTTTTTCAATGGCGGCGGCATTTTCTTCAACTATATTTATAACCTTAATACCCGCAATGATATGGCCTTCCATTTCCATATGGGTCTACCAAAAACAAGAGATCATAACTACCATAGTAATGATGTTACTCTTTCTATAAAAGAATTTTATTATGTATTATTTTTATCATTCCATCAATTTATTAATAAATCTGCACAATATCTCTATAACTGAGTTATTTAATTGAATATTGAATTTCGAGTTTATTTTCAGTAATATGTTTGTAATTCTCTTCTAATTGCTAGTTAGAATTTTAAAGTTTTTTGATTTATTTTATTTTTTTAGTCGCGTCGAGGCATGTCGGCGCTTTTTTTATTTTAGAAATTTGCTTATACAGTGGTTAAAAACGTAAACTTTACTGAGAAAATTCCTATCAGTCACCATCTTATCGAAATTCGTGATCGATTGGTGCTTGTCGGTATTGTTGTTGGTCTTTTTTTTGGTTTGTGTTTTTATTTTATAGACTTTCTACTTCTCTGGCTACAAGATCCCCTCCCTTTGAAGTATCGCAATGCACTAATTTATATATCCCCTACTGAAGTTTTTTTTACCCATATGAAGGTTGCTTTTATGGGGTCCACGTTTATATCCATGCCATTTATTCTCTACCATATTTGGTTTTTTATAGCCCCTGGACTAAAAGTTAAAGAAAAGAAAATTACTTCTATGTTTGTCCTTGCAGGAACATTTTTTTTCATTTTTGGAGGAATCTTTTGTTATTTTCTTGTATTACCCCTTGGGTTGAAGTTTCTGCTTGGATATGGGTCTAAATTTTGGACAATGCAGGTAACTATCGAGCTTTATTTCAATTTTATTGTAAAACTTATACTAGCATTTGCCTTTGCTTTCCAAACCCCTTTGTTGATGGTTTTACTTACTAAGTTTGGAGTAACTAATACGGTCCAAATGAAGTTGTACCGAAAATGGGCCTTTCTTGGATGCTTTTTGCTTGCCTCTGTTTTAACCCCTCCTGATATTATTACTCAGGTTTTGCTTGGTTTTCCCTTATACGGACTTTATGAGTTTGGAGTTATTATATCCACCTGGTTTGAAGATCCAAAACAACGTGAGCTAATTTTGAGAAGAATGGAAGCCGAAAAAGAGGCACGTAAAATGGCTAAACAGGGGAAGGCGGCTCCTAAAACAAAGAGTAAAGTGACTGTCAAAAAAGTTGTTCTTGATGAATAAGGCAATAAAAAAACTAAAATAAGAAACCAAGAAGAGTGTTTACCCTTGGATAAGCACTTTTGATAATAACTCCTCCTGCTGCACAACTTGCATGGAAAATGATGGAAGAATAAAGTGTTTTGGTAGATTTATATAGAAAGCTTGTGACGACGCCTAATCCAAAAGACCCTAGACTCAATTTAAATCCAGCTAAGGAATAAATAATGCCTGAAGCATAAATTGCAAGGATTGGATTTATTTTTTTTAATATTGACTGGAATATAATTCCTGTAAAAAACACTTGTTCTATGAAAGGAATTATTAAAAGGATACCTGCGTATTCTGCCGTAGAACCCATATAAATAAAACTTTTTGCATCTGGTCGATTGTTGAATAAATCGTGATCGGCCAGGCCTGTTGAATCGATACCAAAATTCAATAAAAATAGACCGAATAATAATCCTCCGCCGGATAAGAACCCGATAAGCAAGTCATTCTTTAAATATTTTATGGAAAAGCCTAATATCTTGATATTTAATCTATATAACGCAAATAAAATAATCACGAAAAAATAGATACTATCTATATATTTGAATAGCCATGGGTTCGTGTGGAAAAATATGTTTTTCCCAGGAAGAACAAGCAGTAGGTAAAAACTTAGGATGGGAATTGTGGTGCGAACTGACCATGGAGCACCGCAATTATTGTCATTACTGTGCAATGTATCTTCTCTCTAAATAAAAGTAATGCCCCTAGACATACTATAAAGTTATTTGGTTGTTAGATTTTGCTTTTTCCCGGACAAGTGTCCGATTGGAAAGCTTGTTTTCACTCCACTTAAATGTTCATCCCTAAAAGTTAATTCTGGGTGAATACCGCCACTGATGTGCGTTATTTTTGTCTGGATGGATCGGTCTGATGAGTTAATTTCCGCCCTAATTATTTTTGACTGGATATAGAATCCACCAAAAATTAGGGCTGACAATAAGCAGGATTCAATAAATATATTTTTCCACATTTCAGCAGGTAATGGTAGTTGTCTTAAAAACGCGTTACATTATATCTTTTTTGTCGCGACAATAAACTAGTTAATTGTAAAGAAAAAATCGCTGTAGTTGACAAAAATCAGGTATTTATTTACTATCAGATATCAATATTTCTGCTTTGCGTATTGATTCTTTTGCGGTAGTGGTTTTGAACTTATTGTCTTTCTCTCCAAAAATTTTTTTCTCTCGACCGGTGTTTTATAGGCTAATACTGCACCACTTATTAATATTGATTAGTAAATATTTTTCATGGATTTAATTGCAATAGCTTCTGACCACGGTGGTTTTTCCCTTAAGGTGGATATTGTTTCATTTCTTAAAGAATTAGGTTATGAAGTAAATGATATGGGGCCTAAAAACCAAAACTCGGTTGATTACCCAGATTATGGTATTAGAATCGCTCAAGCTGTGACCCAAAATACTGATTCTCGAGGAATTGTTATTTGCGGTACAGGGATTGGAATGTCCATAGTTGTTAATCGTTTTCCTGGTATCAGGGGAACGTTATGCTCAGACTTATATACAGCAAAATTATGCCGTGGACACAACGATTCAAATATTCTAATTATGGGTGGGCGTGTTGTGGGTCATGGTTTAGCTAGAGAAATAGTAAAGGTTTGGCTCAGCACACCCTTCGATGGTGGACGTCACCAGAAACGTCTTGATAAAATTAACCAATTTGACAAATCCAATAAAATATAAGGAGAAAGTTATTGTGCTAGAGGAATTTGATCCTGAAATATCAGATGCTGTCAAAGGTGAGCTTGAGCGAGAGGCTTATTCCCTTGAAATGATCGCCTCAGAAAACTTTGTAAGCAAAGCTGTAATGGAGGCGTTGGGATCTGTCCTGACTAACAAATATGCTGAAGGTTACCCTGGGAAGCGCTACTATGGAGGTTGTGAGCATGTAGATATCGTCGAAAATCTAGCCATAGAACGGGCAAAAAAGCTTTTTAATGCAGAGCATGCAAATGTTCAACCACATTCGGGCTCACAAGCTAATATGGCGGTTTACCATACATTACTTCAACCAGGGGATACCATTTTAGGTATGAATTTGTCCCATGGTGGTCACTTGACCCATGGCTGCCCGGTTAATTTTTCTGGTTATACGTATCAAGTGGTTCCGTATGGTGTGAATCAAGATACTGAGTTGATAGATTATGAACAGGTCTTAGAACTTGCCAAAGAACATAAACCAAAGTTAATTATTGTTGGTGGGAGTGCCTACCCAAGAATTATTGATGCTTTAAAATTTAGAGAAATAGCCGATGAGGTTGGTGCTAGTATTATGACTGATATTGCGCATCCCGCAGGCTTAGTTGCTGCCGGATTGTACCCCTCTCCAATTCCTTATTCAGAATTCGTAACGACTACCACTCATAAAACTCTGCGCGGTCCACGTGGTGGTATGATTTTATGCAAAGAAAAATACGCTAAGAATGTAAATAAAAAAATATTTCCTGGCATTCAGGGGGGCCCTCTTATGCACGTGATCGCTGCTAAGGCAGTCGCCTTTAAAGAGGCTCTCGAAAGTAACTTTATATCCTATCAAAAACAGGTTATTTCAAATGCGAAACGTTTATCAGGGTGCTTGGCTTCGGCTGGATTTAAAATAGTGAGTGGTGGTACTGACACTCACTTAATATTAGTAGACCTATCTAATAAAAATATTACAGGAAAAGCTGCTGAAGAGGCTCTTGATTTAGCAGGGATAACTGTTAACAAAAACACCGTTCCTTTTGAAACGAGAAGCCCATTTGTTACTTCTGGAATTCGTATAGGAACACCTGCTCTTACTACACGGGGTATGAAAAATAGGGAAATGGATATGATTGCTGATATGATTGTTCAAACTCTGGAGCATATTGACGAACCTTCATTCCATAATCAGACTCGAGAAAATATAAGAGAATTTTGCGAGCAGTTTCCACTTTATGCAGAACTTACTAATCAAGATTAGCAGAAAATGAAATGTCCTTCCTGCGCAAACCTTGAAAATCGAGTTATTGATTCTCGTTTAAACAAAGAGGGTAATAGTACTCGCAGGCGACGTGAATGCCTTAGCTGTAACGAGCGTTTTACTACCTATGAACGGGTTGAAAAAACCCTCCCCTATATTATCAAGAAGGACGGTCGCAGGGAAGAATTTGATCGCGAAAAAATATTGTCAGGTGTTAAGAAGGCCTGCCAAAAAAGGCCGGTTAGTATTAAACAAATGGAAATGCTAGTAGATAATGTTGAGCAATACTGTCAGGATTTAGGAGATAAAGAAATTTCAGCAGTTATCGCTGGAGAAAAAATAGTAAAAGAACTCTACAATCTAGATGATGTGGCTTATGTTAGATTTGCCTCTGTATACAGGTCATTTAAAGACGTAAATGAATTCATGGTTGAGCTTAAGGACATACTTAAAAATAAAGAAAATGATAAATAACTAGGACCTAAAACAGGTCAACGTTTACGCGCGTATACCCAGTAAAATATCACTTTAATTTCCCTCCCGATCCTCCTTTAGGACCTGTTGAATCCATTAATACAAAATGTTACGATGGTTCTTATTGTTTCTAAATTGTCGTGGCAGCACCATGTCAGGGGCCATTTTGTATTATTCGGGTATCATTTATGGCAAATATTACCTTTAATTCTACTTTGCTTATCTATCTCATTGCCACGCTAGGGTACACAATCTACCTGGTTGACCGAAAGCCTATAGTAAAATCAATTTCTTTTTTTTCTCTGGGATTGGGACTGTTATCTCACACAATCACTATATGTCTCCGTTCAATGGAAACAGGTCACGGTCCATATACAACGGGTTTTGAAATTACGTTGTTTTTTGCATGGGTTATAGTTGTTATTTTTTTTATTACAGAATGGAAATACAAGATAAAAGATTTGGGTGCCTTTGTTATTCCGGTTGTATTTATAATTCTTTTATATTCAGCATTCCAATCCCGAGAACATTCATTGATAGACGAATCATCAACTATGTTCTGGCTAACGATACATCGCACACTATCCATTATTGGCTATGCAGCATTCGCAATCGCGTTTGGTGCTGCTGTCATGTATCTTATTCAGGAGAATCAGGTTAAAAACAAAAAACTTGGCGTTATGTACTTTAGAATGCCATCGCTCGAGGTTCTAGATAATTTGAACTACAAAGTCATTGCTCTTGGATTTCCTCTATTCACTCTTGGTTTTATGACAGGCTCTATCTGGAATATCAAAACAGATGAATCATTATTTTCATGGGATATAATGAGAACCTGGCCTCTCATAGCTGTTTGGATGATTTATTGCGGTATTTTTTTTGGAAGGCTTCTAGTAGGTTGGCGCGGTAAAAAAGCTGCTCAAGGTGCTATTCTTGGGTTTGTTGCTATAATTTTTTCTTATTTTTTCCACGTGGTGTAGCAATGGCTGAAGTAAACCTTATACTTGTTGGCGTGAATCATAAAACAACTCCTGTTGAAATTCGGGAGAAACTTGCTTTTACAAAAGGTAAGATAGAGCAATCTGTTGATCATCTTTTTAACTTTCCCGACATAATAGAACATACCATATTATCTACCTGCAATCGGGTTGAGATCTACGCGCGAGCAAATTGTCAGGATTCTGCAATTAAATCCATAAAGCAATTTATCTGCGACTTTCATGAGTTATCACCAGTTGAGCTGGAAGATCACTTTTATAGCTACAGAAATAAAGAAGCTGTAGAGCATTTGTTTCGTGTATCTTCTTCCTTGGATTCAATGATATTAGGCGAAGCCCAAATTCTTGGTCAGGTAAAAGAAGCATATAGTTTGGCGAGAGACCTTAGGTCTACAGGACTTGTTCTTAATCAGCTCTTCGAAAAAGCATTTAGTATTGCTAAAAAAGTGCGTGAAGAAACAGGTATCGCCGAGCGAAGCGTATCTATTAGTTCGGCTGCTGTTGAACTAGCTCAGAAAATATTTGACGATTTAGAAAACCGCACCGTAATGTTAGTTGGCACTGGAGAAATGGCAGAGCTTGCAGCAAAGCATTTGATCTCATATGGAGTTAAGACTATTTATGTTACAAGTAGGACCTATGACCGTGCAGTCAATTTAGCCAGAACGCTTAATGGGTCGGCCTTAGATTTTGAGACCTTTAAAAATGAACTACATCGCGCTGATATAGTCATTACCTCTACCTCAGCACCAAATTTTATCATTAAAAAAGAGATGGTCGAAAAAGCGATTCATGAAAGAAAGAACAAACCTATATTTTTTATAGATATTGCAGTTCCGCGAGATATAGAACCAGATGTAAATGATTTAGAAAATATATATCTATACGATATCGATGATCTGCAGGTGGTGGTCTCTGCAAATATGAAGGAACGCGAAAAAGAAGCCGAAAATGCCATGAATTTTATTAGCCAGGAAGTTACTAAGTTTAATAATTGGGTTGGAACTCTAGATGCTGTTCCTACAATAGTTGAAATTCGCAAGAAAGCAGAAAATATTCGCATGCAAGAGATAGAAAAAACTTTAAAGAAAATTTCTCATCTCTCAGAAGATGATAAAAAATTACTTCGCCAAATGAGCAGTTCAATGGTCAACAAAATATTGCACAAACCCACTATAAAGTTGAAGCAGAAAACCCAATCTGAAGATGGCCATGTTTATCTTAAGGCTATTCGGCACCTTTTTCACCTAGATGATTGAATGAAAGCCGAAAAAATTGTTATAGGAAGCAGAGGAAGTCAATTAGCCCTTTGGCAAGCGAACTGGGTTAAATCTGAATTAGAACGCTTGCATTCTAATGCGGATATTGACATCCGTGTTATTTCAACTAGCGGCGATAAAATTCAAGACGTTCCACTTTCAAAAATAGGAGGAAAGGGTTTATTCGTTAAAGAAATTGAAGAAGCATTATTGGCTAATGAAATAGATCTTGCAGTTCACAGTATGAAGGATGTCCCAATGGAACTTCCAACAGAATTAGGAATTTCGGTTATTACGAAACGTGAAAACCCGTTGGATGCGCTGATTTCAAATAATGGTGAAAAATTAGCTGATCTTCCACAGGGGGCAACTATTGGGACGAGTAGTCTACGACGATCATCACAGTTATTAAAATATAGAGACGACTTTAAAATACATCCTTTAAGAGGTAACGTTGATACTAGACTTAGAAAAGTTGAAGAAGGAAAATATGACGCAATTTTGTTGGCCTCGGCAGGTCTTAACAGATTAGGTTGGGCTAATCTTATAACTGAAGAAATATCTCATGATATTTTGTTGCCGGCGATGGGGCAGGGCGCCCTGGGTATAGAAACTCGACTCGATGATACGATGATCTATGATTTTATATCTACTTTAAATCATGAGCAGACCCACTATGCAGTGAGCGCAGAAAGAGCCTTAGTTGCTAGATTAGATGGTGGATGTCAAGTTCCGATTGGTGCGTATGCAAGAATAGAGAAAGGTCTTATTACACTTAAAGGACTAGTCGCCAGTCTTGATGGCGAAGTTATCTATAAGCTAGAGAATGTTGGACCTGTTGATGATGCTATTAATATTGGTCAAGAACTTGGGTCCAAGCTTTTAAAAATGGGAGCAAATGAGATCCTTGAAAAACTAATCTAATAATAAAATAAGGTTCTTGTGACTAAAACACCTAGCAAGGAGCAAATTAATAATCTCATTACAAGTGCACTCGATGAAGACATTGGTTTGGGTGATATTACTTCACAGTCCATTGTATCGCCTGCTGAGATATATGCTGCCGAAGTTCTAACTCGAGGAAATATTGTTTTATGCGGATTGGATATATTGAAATCCGTTTTTTTTAAATTGGATCCTGATGTTAGTTTTTTAGATGATTGTTTTAGTGATGGTGACAACATAAAGAGTAATACCAAAATTTTAGGCATTAAGGGTAAGGGCATAGCTCTTTTAGAAGGGGAAAGAGTCGCGCTAAATATTCTCCAGCGGCTTTGCGGTATTGCTACTTTAACTAAACAATATGTTGAAAAAGCAGACCCCGTGCAAATATTGGATACCCGAAAAACAACCCCCGGACTTCGTTCGTTTGAAAAATATGCTGTTTATTGTGGAGGGGGAAAGAATCACCGGTTTGGCCTATATGATGCGGTTCTTATAAAAGATAACCACATCAAGGTTTCAGGTGGAATTATTCATGCCGTAAATAAAGTGAAAAAAAGACATAATAATTCGATTCAAATCGAAGTTGAAACTACCACGCTTGCTGAAGTAAGGGAGGCGATTGAAGCCAAGAGTGATATTATTATGCTCGATAACATGTCCATAGAAAATATAAAAAAAGCAGTTAATATAATTGATGGAAGGGCGTGCATCGAGGTTTCAGGATCTATATCAATTGATCAATTGAACATGCTCTCTCAAATAAACATTGACTATATTTCCATTGGCGCGCTTACCCACTCATCTAAGGCTTCCGACATTAGCATGAACTTTCTATAAACAACGTATAAATCCAATTTCATTATGCCTTGTAACGACACTACAGCAGAAATCACAATACATCTTGATGAAAATGACTGCCTGATTGATTTCACATTTTCTAAAATCACTTGCAACAAAGAAATTGGTGGTAGTACTGGATTTCTTGAATACTGTAGAGGGAAGCCTGCGCAAGAAATACTGAGTTTGGAAATTAGTGAGCTTCTTGATTTTTTTTCCCCCGAATCTGACGAGGATCAGTTTCTTTTATATATGGAATGGGAAGCTTTACAAGCAGCTATCGCACAATTATTAGGTATTTCAATTAATAATAAAAGGTATCAAATAGCTTCAATTAGTTGTGATGAAAGCGGTACAACCATTAATCAAGTGATGTCTCCCCTCAAAGAAATGCCTAAAATTATTTCCTGCTTCAAACATGAGAAGAATTCACCAAAATAAGCTAATCTTGATAAAGTCTAACGGGTCTTAAGTAACCTTGCGAAAAATCTTGGTCAAACTGTTGGGAAATACCACTGGAATATGAAAAGTAAAATGCCGCTTGTTGATCAAATGGCATACACCAAGAACCATTTCCGCCACCTGATTCAAAAACTGGGTCAATATGGAGTTCTTGGTTGGAACGTCCTATAATAATCTTATCTGAAAGAAAGAGCTTTTCTATTTCATCTTTTTCTGGAATACGCCAATCATGAAAACCCAAGAAGTCTTTTTTATTGATCTCATCCACCCAACTTATGGCCTCTTGAAAGGTTAACCAGTCTTGATAGGTTTGAAATGAATCTTTCTGACACCAACACAATCCTGTTTCATTATCGGTAATCGTTCCATCTTGGTTATCCAAAAACCTATTCTTAGGAATTCCTAAGTTTTTATTCTCCACGACTACCCCGCAATATTAAATTATTTATAACCACCAACTAATCGGTTATATTATCTTATCTTGCAATATTTGTGAAGAGTGGGGATCCGTCAAATTTTAAAAATCTAATATGCTTATAAAAATTTTTTGTAACTACGTTCTAATTTCATTTTTCACTATTGTCATGTTCCCAGGCTTAATCGATGCTAGTAACTGTGGTGACACAATCAAGCCACTCTCGTATTTTGATGAGGTCTCCCAATACTCTTTGCTCCTATGTTTTGGATTGTTTGTAATTGGTATACTTATAGATAAAAAGCCTTGGAAAGTCACAGCGCTATCTTCATCTATCCTGCCATTAGCTCTGTGGGGGTACGTACAATTTATGGTCGATTTTACCGACCTTAAAAAAAATGTTTTTGCTTACAATGCTCTTGCCGAGGGAACACTTGCTAATATTGCTGAAGCACAGGACCGGTATAAATCGGAGCAGGGTGTATTTCTGAAAGATTTACAAGAGCTCTATTCGCATGTAGCTGGATCGCATGGTATAAACCCGTGTGTTCGAATTCTTAAAATTAATGCTGGTTTTAATCAATGGATTGCTGAGGCAAAACATGTATCAAGTCCTGACACTATAAAATGGGACAGTAGTTCAGGAAGTTCGTTAAAGAAAGGATGATGGAGTTTAACTTCGAATAGTTGATTTTCCAAGATTCACTCTATTCTCGGACATGCGCTACATTATTATAGGAATTCATATAAAAAATCTATAGGGACCAGCAATGAATGAAAATAATTTAGATCAAAGTGAATTAGATAGAGAGATGATCCTTGATCTTTTTTACACAACCAACGGCAATTTAGATGAAATTAACCGAACCATAGATGAAAAACTTAAAATAAAGGGATTTCGAAAAATCACTCTTTTTGAAGAGTTTGTGAAAAATCGTCTGGCTGTCAATCCCCATATTTTTAAAATGCCTAAAATGGAAGTATCAACCATCGAATGTATTTATTTGTGTCAGTATACAGCGATAAAGGATATTGAGGTGTTAGATCTACGAAAAAATTATGTGGGCGACGAAGGAGTTGAGGCAATAGCCCTGTCACCTTTATTGAGTAAACTACGGGAGTTGGATTTGCGAAATAATGGAATTACTAGGTTAGGAGCTAAAATGCTCGCAGAGTCAAAAACATTAGAATGTTTAGAAAAAATTGACCTGAGATTGAACAAATTAGGAAAACGCTGGGAAGAAAAATTTAACGAAGCAGGAAACTTCAAGAAGCTAAACCATATTAAAACAATTTAAGTTTTTATAAAAGAATCATATTTTTGGTTTCTTTTACTTTTTGAACAATTTTGTCAGCCAATTCTTCGGATTTTATCTGGTAAGAACCATTAGCTAGAATCTCACGGTATTTTTTCACTAGATCATATCGAACATCAGAAACTATACGTTCTTTGTTTTTTAAAGATTTTCCTTTGTGTGACTCGGACAGCGAAATCCGATCAGGTTTAGTTTCATTCCTAGTATTGCTAATAGCTTTTTTTGTTGACTTTAAAGTGAATTCTTGACCAGCAGAATTTCTTTCATTGGTTTTTTGAACTATGTTTAGTTTGTTCATTGTTTTACCTTTACGATGGTAGAAGTTGTATTACACCTTGTGGAAACAAGTTTGCCTGCCCGATCATTGAAGACGATGATTGTACTAGAATCTGTTGTTTTGTTAAGTGAGCAAATTCTGATGCCATATCGGCATCACTTATTATTGAACCAGCCGCAGTTAAATTTTCTGCGGAAGTAAGGGCATTATTTAAAGTTTTTTCGAGTCTATTTTGTGTTGAACCAAGTCGTCCTCTAATTTTGTTTAAGCTATTCATAGATACTTGCAACTCATTATTTGCTGCAACTGCACCATCCTGAGTGGTAATAGAAAGAGCGCTTAAGTTTAAACTTAGCGATGTTAGTGATGTAACATTAACAGCTGTATTTATATTAATATTGCTGTCATCTTTAGAGTCTAATCCAAATTGTAGTGACATATGATTTGATGCAGACGAGGCTAAGGTGCCATCTAACAATTTAATCCCATTAAACTCGGTGGTTTTTGAAATCCTATTCAATTCAGTCCTCATTGCATCAAATTCGAGGTTAGTTGATTGACGCTCGGTTGCTCCAATGGTACCAGTTGCGGATTGTTGCGATAATTCTCTCATTCGAATAAGAATAGAAGCTTGTTCACTGATAGCCCCATCGACAACATTGAGAAGAGATATACCTTCATTCAGGTTACGCACTCCTTGTCTTAAGGTTCTTGCATCGGACCTTAGAGCTTCGGAGGTCATCATACCTGCAGAATCATCTGCACTTTTTAGGATTCTCTGCCCAGAAGATATGCGAGAAAAAACCTGGCTAAGTTTATTATTGTTTTCGCCTAATAAACGTTGGGCAGAATATGAAACAAGATTATTGTAAATTCGTAGAGCCAATGTTCTGATTCCTCCATGAAACAGAAAAACGGATATTGAGCTCACATTGATACTACATTCCTAATCTGAGAATATTTTTAATGTGAGGATATGCGGGTTAGTCTCCATACTATCCCACAACTGTTTAGTACGGCAAATAATGATATTACTTTAGCGATAAACCTGTTAAAAAATATTTTTTTCACTTACAACTAATAAACCTATATTCTAGAGTGATTTAAAGTTAACCATCACACGCATTAATATTATAGGTAGAAGATGAGATGCCGTATTATTAATCCATACTCCAACAAACTATTTAAATAGGGAGATCAATGAATAACATACTTAATGTTGATGGAATTACTTGCGAGCATTGCGTTGATACAATAAAAGAAGCTGTGGGAATCCTAGATGGGGTATTCAGCGTTGACGTGGATATAGAAAAAAAACAAGTCGTTGTGGAGTATGATGAAAAACTGGCGAAAGCAGAAGATTTAATAGATAAAATAGAGGAGGTCGGGTTTCAGATCAGAATGTGAGTTTTTCAACTGTATTTTAAATGGTAGGTTTTTTTACATTCTTCAGTCGCTGACTTTAACCCCGTGGTGAATTGAAACAATGCCAAAGGTAAGCTCTGCGAAAGACACTTTTTTAAAACCGGTCTTTTCGATCCATTCAACGAATTTTTTTTGGTTAGGAAAATTGGCTACCGACTCGGGAAGGTAAGTATAGGCATTTGAATGACCAGAAATAAGGTTACCTATTTTAGGTAAAATGAGATTAAAATACCACCCATAGACTGCATGGAGGAATTGATTTTGAGGTACGGAAAATTCAAGAATAACAACCCTACCACCAGGCTTTAGCACGCGATAAAACTCTCTCAGTCCAATTTGCATATTGGCAAAATTTCTAATTCCAAAAGCACATATAACTCCATCAAAACTTTCATTTGCAAAAGGAAGGTACTCACCGCTTCCTATTTGAAAAGAAATTAATTTATCATAATTGTTCTGAGTGACTTTAGTTCTCCCAAGATCTAGCATGCACTGACTGAAATCTATTCCAAAAATTCGAACTGAAAGATTTCGACTCGCAATTTCCATGACTATATCGCACGTACCTGTAGCAACATCTAAAATATGATCCCTTCCAATTGGATCAAGTAAGTCAACAGCTCGTTTTCTCCAGTATTTATCTTGCCCCACGCTAAGTAGCCGATTTAAAAAATCATATCTGGGGGCTATAGATGTGAACATCTCTCGAGTTTGTAGTGTAAACGTTGTGGTATCTTCTATAATCATGATTTGGGATAGGAGTGAATTAAACGAGTATTTTTATTTAAGTTTTTTAATTCTATCATTCGAATTTAGTTGCATCAATAATAGTAAATTAGATTGATCGGTATCATGAATATAAAACGTCTCACTTATGATACAACAGTAGCATTGAAGTACAGATAACTCGCATGGAGAAAAAATAAATGAAAAATGTACTTATTCCTTTAGCTCCTGGGTTTGAAGAAATCGAGACTATTACTGTCGTGGATATACTCAGGAGGTGGTGCCAGAGTATCTACTGCTGGTATAGTTGACGGGATTATTGAAGGCTCACGAGGGGTTAAACTCCTTGCAGATGAATCTATTAAAAATATTAATTCTGAAAAATATGATTTGTTGATTCTACATGGTGGGCAACCTGGAACAGATAATTTAAAAAAAGACCCTAGAGTCACTACACTTTTAAACGAAATGGAAAGTAAAAAGAAATTAATAGGTGCAATTTGTGCAGCACCAATTATTTTAGAGGAAAATGGAATCCTCAGAAAACGTAAACGAACTAGTCACCCATCGGTCAAAGAAGCATTATTAGGGGATTTGTATAAAGAGGACAGGGTGGTGGTTGACCATAACATTATAACTAGCCGTTCTCCAGGGACTGCAATGGAATTCGCTTTCACGTTGGTGGAAATCCTCTTTGGGAAGGATCGCGTAATACTTGTTAATAACGGTGTTTTAGCCAATATTTAACATGCTTCAAAGCCTCTAAAGCCTAAATTACTTGTGTCATAAACAAATTCTTCAAATACTTGAATCTTTTTTATTTCTATTGCTATCTTAAAGGAAAAAAAATACTTATTCCTAACTGACTTTAGGCTTTATTCTCACTAGTGGAATTTAAAAATGCAAATAAATATTTATAGTAATAAAATTTTGACCAATGTCGTGCCAAAACTTTACGCAAATAAAGAAAAATCTAGATCGGGCAGATGTAATCATTGCGGGGGCACTTTTAAAAATGAATCAGATATGGAAGTCTGTATCATGTGTTCTCGTGAATCAGATCATGCGTGCAGCGATTGCTCTCACTTCCCAAGTAAATAGTTTGTAAAATTTGAAAACATCTGCACAAGTAGCATTCAAATAACAACCAAAAGTTTATTAAAGTTACCCCTCTGATTATCAGTTCATATACTAATCTCTCCCTTGATAAGAGTAACTGATTCACCTCCGACTCTAATTGATTTTATTTCATCTTCGTTTTGCTTGATACAAACAAATAGTGATGATGGACGTCCAATCATATGACCTTGTTCAATAAATATATTCCCGCAAGTCTCTTTTGATATTAACTTGTTACTAGAGAGATAAGCTCCCGCTGCACCAGCAGCACTTCCAGTAGCGGGATCTTCAGGAATTCCTAATTTGGGAGCAAAAGCCCTAGAATGAATCGTGGCATCTGGGTCAAAAGTCTGGGAAGTGAAAGCGTACAACAAATCTGTTCCTAAACTAGTCAGAAGTCGACTTAGTCTAAGAGTATCAACTGAAATTTTTTCTAAAACTTGCAATGAAGTTATGGGGACAACTAAAATAGGTAATCCTGTGGAAACAATTTGTACCGGTCGACTACTTGAATAGATACCATCAGTAGAAATACCGAGCGCCTTACCTATCTCTTCAGAGCAATCTAAAGGGGGTTGAAATACTGGCAATAATTGATCCATAAATAGGTGGTTCTCTTTTTCCATTTCTCTGACAGTAACTACTCCCGCCTTCAAGGCAAGTTTTATAGTGTAATCACCAGAAAGAACTTTTCCAGTATCTCTCAAAATATGAGCTGTACCCAAAGTAGGATGCCCGGCAAAAGGAAGCTCTTTTTCAGGTGTGAATATCCGAACTAAAAAATCTACTGGTAGGTTACCCGGGGGCAAGACAAACGTAGTTTCTGAAAGGTTCATCTCTTTCGCAATGTACTGCATATTTTGATCAGTTAAGCCTTCAGAGTCAAAAACTACAGCTAATGGATTCCCCCCAAATGGAATTTTCGTAAAAACGTCAACTTGATAAAAAGAGCAATTCATTATGATTAAATTGGATTAAAGGTTTTTGTCAATCCATTTTTTAAGAACATAGAGTGACCATGGACGCGACCAAGAACAACGCTTATCTAAAAAATTACTCCATATTTTTTGCACGCCATCTTGAGAAATAAAATCAGGCAACTTTTCTGAGCGAGACAGCAAAACAGACTCTATCTCGGGTCTCATTTCCCCTCTCATCCAAACTTCAAACGGTAAAGTGAATCCCATTTTTTTTCTTCGCACAATAAACTCTGGTAATTTTCTAGTTAAGGAATTTACTAATAAATGTTTAGGGATGCCTGGTTTTATTTTCATGTTCGATGGGACCGAAAACATAAGTTCAACTAACTTGTGGTCTAGTAAAGGAACCCTGATTTCAAGACCGTGAGCCATGCTCATCATGTCAGTATCTCTTAATAAGGTAGTGGCCATATAGTGAGTCATCTCAAGGTATGAGACTAAGTCCACAGTTGATAGTCTAGAGTGAGAGTCGATTAGTTCTTTTGTGTGGTTTAAGTTCTTTGTTATTTCTTTTTTTAGAATAAGAGGGTCAGAAAACAAGCTCCGCAACTCTTGTTCGCAAAATAAAGAACGAAATAAAAAATAAGCATGAGCACCGTTATATTGCCCTTTAATTAGGTGGTTTAACTTTGTGCTTTTATCTGATGGCGGCATTAAGTTAGAGGCGAGGTTGGCCAACTGTTTTCTTAAGCCTGTGGGGAGGCAATTTAGAATTTTCTTTATTTTGTTTAGCCGTGGTACTAATGAGAAAGAGTTATAACCAGCGAATAGTTCGTCACCTCCCAGTCCTGACAGCGCAACCTTTAGTCCCATATTTTTAGATGCCTGCGAAATCATGTATGTGTTTATTCCGTCAACTGTTGGCTGGTCCATGGATGCTAGGGCAGGGGATAAACTTTCTATAAGATCTCTTTCTGATAGCAGGAGTTCATGATGATTCGTTCCGAGAAGATTGGCAAATAAGGATGAATATTTAGATTCATCATAATCTTTATCTTGAAAGGTCACTGATATAGTTCGAATTGGAGTAGGGTTATTAGCTGTTATCATACTGACCACCGCACTTGAATCTATACCACCACTAAGAAAAGTTCCAATAGGAACATCACTTACAAGATGCTGTCGTGCTACCTCATCTAGACAACTTCCTATCCGTTGAACAATTTTGGTTGGGGATTGTTCTAATTTATTTTCATTAAAGGGGTCCCAGTATTTTTGAACCTTAATTCCATGTTTATCAGCAACCAAGAAGTGTCCTGGTGGCAACTCCATTATTGAGTCTAGTATAGAGTCAATCGAACCCACACGTCCGTAGGATAAATATTGGAATATTCCAGTTGGATTTACACCGGGTTTGTCTATTTTTGATGCAAGGATGGCTCGCAACTCTGAGCTAAATATAAATATATTATTTTTTGAAAAATAATATAAAGGTTTTATTCCTATACGATCTCGAGCAAGAACCAGTTTATTATTTGTGTCATCCCATATCGCGAATGCAAACATTCCGCGTATTTTTTTTAAGCAATCTATACCCCAAACTTCATACGATCGTAGTAGAACTTCGGTGTCGGATTTAGATCGAAATTTATATTCATGCTCTAACTCATCCTTTAATTCCCTATAGTTATATATTTCACTATTGGTGGTTATCCATATCGTTGAATCATTATTGGACATCGGTTGATGTCCACCTTGACTAGGATCAATTATTGATAATCTCCGGTGTCCCAAATATATATTTATGCCATTTTTAGAGTTAATTTTTTTTTCCCCACGATCATCAGGTCCTCTGTGTTTTATAGCATTGAGCATCATTTGAAGCCCTTTATTTAAGCTTTCAGGTGATCTTTTTGAATTATTATCAAAAATACCGGCTATACCGCACATGATTTGGTTTCGCTATTTAAGATAGGAAGAATGACTCCATATTTAAGTTCCCATAACATATATTATGTAAACTAAATATATTTAGAGAGAAAACAACGTAAAAAAATTAGGAAATGGGCTTCTCAGCCTTTTTTGAGCGTGTGGACTTCTTTAATTGCCTTTATAACATGATTGGCCGAAAGACCATATTTTTCATATAACTCTGGTCCAGAACCAGATTCAGCAAATTGGTCGCGAACAGCAATAGACTTTAAAGGTACTGAAATTTGGTGATTAGCCAGTGTCTGGCATACAGCATCGTTTAAGCCACCAATAATATTATGATCTTCAGCGACAATTACAGCATTATGGCGTTTAGTTTCATTAATTATGAGACTTTCGTCTAGTGGTTTTAGAGTTGATATATTCACTATTGTTGTAAAAATTGATTCATTTTGAAGAATATCAGCTGCAATTAAACTTTCTTGAACTAAACCTCCTGTCGCGAACACCACAACATCAGTTCCTTGCTTTACGATGCTAGCTTTACCAATCTCGAACCTATAACTAGAATCATAAATACCTTTTAATTTTGGTCTCCCCAAACGAAGGTACGCTGGCCCAAAATGTTTAGATAGTGCTTTAGTCGCTTGAACCGCTTCTTCATAATCTGCTGGTTGTATAACAGTCATATTGGGCATCGCTCGAGTATAGGCTAGATCTACAATCATTTGAGCAGAAGGCCCATCTTCTCCAACAGCTAACCCTGTATGTGTTCCGGCTAACTTCACATTTGAATTAGAATAAGCAACGCTTACTAGAATTTGATCCATTGTCCGACCAAGAAGAAAACAAGAAAAACTAGTAGCAAAAGCAACTTTCCCTGTCCGCGCAAGTCCGGCTGCGGTGCACACCATATCACCCTCACTAATGCCCATATTAAAAAAACGCTCGGGGAATTCCTGACCAAACTTTATGGTGCGCGTGCTATCGCTAACACCTGAGTCAAGCACTACAATATTAGAGTCGCTATGTCCAAGTTCTACCAGGGCAATTCCATAGCCATCTCTTGTCGCGGCATCTTTAAACAAAGTTTTTATCCCTCAAGCTCTTTCAAAGCATTGTTAAGGTCTTCCTCTTTAGGGGCAACGCCATGCCAGGCTTTGTTTCCCTCCATAAAACTTACCCCTTTTCCTTTAATTGTATCTGCAATAATAACCCTAGGTTTAGTTAAATGAGTAGGCAACGAAAGTGCGGTCATAATATCATTCATACAATGACCGTTAATCCGGTGAACATCCCAGCCAAATGCCTTCCACTTATCCTCAAGCGGTTCTATGTTTTTCAAATCTACGGTATTATTGTCTTGGGCGACCTTATTGTTATCAATTACTGCGATCAGATTATTAGAATTAAACTTCGCAGCTGACATAGCAGCTTCCCATATTTGACCCTCTTGAATTTCACCATCCCCGAGAACCACATATACTTTATAATCTAATCGATCCACACGAGCACCTAAGGCAATTCCATGCCCAACACTAAGGCCCTGCCCCAAACTACCACTGGCAATCTCAACGCCTGGAGTTTTAGGGTGTGGATGTCCAGATAGAAACAATTCACTACTAATTTTTCTATATTCGTTCAGTTTTTCTTCAGGGAAGTAATCTGCTCGCGCTAAAACACAATACATAAGGGCACTTGCATGACCTTTGCTAAGGATAAATCTATCTCTTTTTGGATCGCTGGGGTTACTGGGGTCGTATTGAAGAATATCACCAAAATAAATAGCTGTAAGGATGTCAGTTGCAGATAAACTCCCACCCGGATGACCAGAACCTGCATGAAATATTACATTTAAAATTTTTTTACGAAGTTCTTTGGCTATTTTCTCAAGTTCTGATATGTCTACTCCGGTTAAATTCGTATTTCCCATATAAAATATAAAAAAGGCTTAAATTAAATAGAATCGAATTAGCTTATACCACAACACCATCAACTTATACAATCTAAGAAATATTCAAGAAAAAGACGTTTTTCCCCGATAAACCTTTTAGTTCTATATATATATACGGATTGTTTGGTAAGGTTTAAAAGGCAAGTTTGGTAATTGTCTTGCGTGGGCATGAGTGTCTTTCAGTTTAAAACTCATTCCATTTAATAAAAAATAAACAAAAGTTAAAAAAAGTTAACTATTGATTAATTGATAGTTAATTTTTGTAGTCATATTATAGAAGATGCATATCTAACTCGTTCTTGGGTCGTTGCAAAATGTTTCTTTTAATCAAGCTAACAATACTATTTTTTATTTTAGCTATAAATACACTTACTGTGAGCGCGGAAGATATTTCTAAAGTTTCCGAAGAAACTTTTAAGGACAAAGTGGAGATCCTACCCTCGCCTATTAAAGATTTAATCAAACCAAAATCATTAATGTCCACTGAGCTTTCCGAAAGTGCAGCAAAAGTACCAAATACAAAATTTTTAGACCCCTTTTTTAAAAAAAATAACTCGGATATTTCATCATCCATATCAAATAGCGCATCTTCAAAAAAAGAACTTTTAGAAAATTCAACAAATACAATAAACACAATACTTGTAGACGCATCCTTAGATAAAAAAGACTCAGATAGCTCGATTTCAAAAATAGAGTTATTTACCCCAATAGATTCTCTTAAAAAACACCCTAGTTCTATAGTGCTATCTTTAAAAGATGCCATCATTCGAACACTTTCTAATAACGTATCCATTGCGGTTGAATCATTTAATTCCAAGGTTAAAAAAAAGAATATTATAGAAAGTCTTTCAGAATTTGATGCAACACTTGGCCTAGAATTATCTACAGGAAGAAAGACTCAACAGTTAGCGAGTGCTTTTAGCTCGCCTAACAGAATGGAAAATGACAATGATAATTGGGATCTATCCTTGTCTCAAAAATTAGTAACTGGAGCAGACTATCAATTTGATTTCACAAATAATAGAAATAAAACGAATAGTAAAACAGCTGGACTCAACCCAAGCTATTCTTCAGAGTTTCAATTGAGTCTAACACAACCCTTGTTAAAGAACTTTGGAGTAGATCTAAATAAGCGCAATATCCACATCGCAAACAATGATGTAGACATATCTGATTATGAATTTAAAACCAAAGCAATTGATGTCGTCAGTAACGTTGAAAATACTTACTGGGATTTTGTTTTTAGTCTCAGAGATTTAGAAGTTAAACAGAAATCGCTTGAACGTGCCAAAGACTTGCAAAAACAAGTAAAAGCTCAAGTTTTAGTGGGCATAATGGCCCCAATCGAAACTCTTCAAGCTGAATCTGAAGTCGCTTCACGTGAAGAATTTCTACTAACCGCACAAGATTCAATAGATGATAATCAAGATAAATTAAAAAATATTTTAAATATAGATTTTTCATCATCCGAAGGCCTTAGCCCAATATACCCTTCGAGCCAAGCTGATGTATTGGTAGAGGATGTTGATTTTAATGAAACTTTAAAAATGGCTCTAGCAAACCGGCCTGATTATCTTGCAAAAAAGAAAGACCTGGAAAACAAAGATATTTTGGTTAAATATCAAGAAAACCAAATTTATCCATCGGTTGATTTAGTGGGTAGCCTGGGTATCAATGGATTAAGTGGAGAAGCTATTACTGTAACCTCAGGGACATTCCAGGGAAGAAGTGAATATGGAGGTAGTTATGGTAACTCTTTAACTAATGCACTCTCTACAAAATACTATGATTGGGAGTTTGGAGTTAAATTTAGCTATCCCCTAGGTAATAGATCTGCAAAGAGCAAGCTGTCCGCTTCCCGTATGGAAAAAGCTCAATTAATTTTGAGCATCAAAGACCTTGAGAAAAAAATTATTCTAGAAGTCCGTGAATCTGCTCGTCAATTAAAGACTGACTCCAAAAGAATCAAAGCCGCTACTGTTGCAAAAAAACTTTCCGAAGAAAAATTAAAAGCCGAGGAAAAGAAATTTGAAGTCGGATTGTCGACAAGTTTTAATGTTTTAAAATTTCAAGAAGACCTTGCAAAAGCACAAAGCAATGAAATAAAAACTATCATTGATTATAAACAATCAAGAATTCGTTTTCGCAAAAGCACCGCCTCAACTTTAAAGCACCACGACGTAACGCTGACGACTAAAGAAATCACATGAAAAAAACTTTAGTCGTATTAGCTTTGTCCATTCTTTTATTGATTTCGGTATACACCCTCACTGGTAAAGTCGATGATTCAGAATCTCTATCTAAAATTGAATATAAGAAGGTTAAAGTTTTAAAAGGAGACTTAATAGTAAAAGTTTCAGCTAAAGGCATTGTTGAACCAAATTTTAAAGTAGAAGTTAAATCTAAAGCAAGTGGCAAAATCCTCAATTTTTCATTAGAGGAAGGTGCATCTATTAAAAAGGGGCAACCGTTGCTTCATCTCAATAAAAATGATGAAACAAGGAATGTTGCTAAAGCAAATGCAGACCTAACAAGTGGAGAAGCAAGCCTTAAAAAGTCGAAAACTGCCCTTATTTTACAAAAACATCGCTATGAAACAGATCTAAAATTGTCTTCCTCTGAAGTTGAAGAGGCAGTGGCAAATTTAGAGGACTCTAGATACCAGAAAAAAAGACAATATGAGCTTTTTGAAAAACAATACATATCGCAAGAAGCCCTAGATAAAGCAGTAACCACGTTTAAGGTTAATCAAGAAAATTTAACCCAAGCCAAAACTAAGCATCAAGCAGCTAAAGATGCTATCCATGATATTGCAATGAAAGAGCATGAAGTTGAGTTGGCTGCGGCAGATGTTATCCGCCGTCAGATAGCTCTTGATGAATCAAAAGAACGCTTGGAAGAGACAGATATCTACGCTCCAATCTCTGGTGTAATAATCCAAAAATTAGTTGAAGAAGGTCAAATTATATCATCAGGAGTTTCTAACGTTAGCGGCGGAACTGCTTTGGCAGAAATTGCTGATATGTCTAGGATATTTATTATCGCTGATGTTGATGAAACAGACATTGGGGATATTCGCGAAGGGCAAAAAGTTAATGTAACCGCAGACGCTTTTTATGGAAGAATATTTAAAGGAAAGGTTTTAAGTATTGCACCTAAAGGAGTTGTAGAAAGCAGTATTACAATCTTTAAAGTAAAGATTGAAATAAAAGGTCAGGGGAAAAATATTTTAAAGCCCATGATGAGCTCAAATGTTGACATCATAACAAATAAAATAAAAAACACAGTACATGTCTCAAGGCAAGCGATTAGATTATCTGAAAATAAAAGCTATGCGGTTATACTAAATAATGAATTACCCGAAGAGATAGAGGTTAAAACTGGGATTCAAACACCTATACATATAGAAATCCTTTCCGGTCTTGTCGCTGATCAGGAAGTAATCATTGGAGACTGGAAAAAACTACTTGAGGAAGCAAAAGAATCTAATATCAAGGGCTCCTCTCTAAAAAAGATACTTTGGATGATTCGATCTAAATAAGCTGCGATGATTGAAATCAATAACCTCAGCAAAACCTATTTATTGGGGAAAGTACCTGTTCATGCCATAACTGACATAAGCTTTCGCATAAGCAAAGGAGAGCTTGTGGCAATTACAGGCCCTTCAGGAAGTGGAAAATCTACTTTATTAAATTTGCTAGGTTGCCTCGACCTACCCTCCTCTGGAACATATCTTCTCGAACACTTTAACATCAGATCATTAAAACCAAATCAATTGGCCGAAGTTCGCAATAAACGAATAGGATTTGTTTTTCAGAATTTTAATTTATTACCACGTGCTTCTGCTTTGGAAAATGTAGAACTGCCCCTTATATACGGAAGAACTAAAAATTCTCGAGAAATCGCTCTAAAAGCATTAAAGAGAGTTGGTCTTTCCGAGAGAGCTAAACATAGACCAAATGAGCTTTCTGGTGGTGAACGCCAACGAGTCGCTATAGCTAGGGCTATTGTAAACAAACCAGCAATTGTTTTGGCAGATGAACCAACAGGTAATCTTGACACACAAACTGGCAAAGATATCATGGGTATTTTTTCTAGTCTGAATAATGAAGGGACAACAATAATTATCGTAACCCATGAGAGAGATGTTGCTGCCTTGACATCACGAACAATTGAAATGGTAGATGGAAATATAGATCGAGATATCAGAACAATGGAGCTTACCACTTGATGCTTATATTGGATCTCTTTAAGATGGCGTTGAGAAGCCTTATAGCAAATACAATGCGTACATTTCTTACTGCGCTTGGAATGATTATAGGTGTTGCATCTGTTATTTCTATGATCTCTATTGGTGAAGGTGCTCGACAACAAACATTAAATACTATAGAAAAATTTGGGACGAATATAATTACGATTAAACCTGGGAGAAAAAAAAATAGACACGTTTCATCTGATACTGTGAAAACTTTAAAGTTATCTGATGCCAAAGCAATAGAAAAAAATATTCCACTTATTACTGGAGTAGCAGCACAAGTATATCGCTCGGCTCAACTAAAACACGGAAGTAAAAATACAAACACAACTGTTAGAGGCACTGGCGAAAAATACCTACAACTCTCTAATTTTACTATCGAGCGAGGGCGTTATTTTAATCAAGAAGAGGTTTACTCGGTCAGAAAAGTAGCTGTCATCGGTTCAACTGTTTTAAAAAATTTATTTGATGATGTAAACGCAATAGGCAAAGAAATTAAAATTGATGGGAATAACTATCTTGTAATTGGTTCAACTAAGCAAAAGGGAGCTCTTAGCTGGTTTGATCCTGATGATCAAATATTTATTCCAGTTACAACAGCGCAAAAACGATTATTTGGTATCCACCATATTCAATCTATTGATGTGCAAGCAAAACAAATGGAAGATTTAGAAGTAATTAAAAAAGATATCGATTCACTCCTTAGAATTAGGCATGGTATTCATACGGACGAAGATGGTGATTTTCACGTTCAAAACTCATCCCAATGGCTTAATAGTTGGGGGGACGCTGCAAAGACATTTACTTACTTGCTAGGTGGAATTGCTGCTATTTCCCTTTTAGTTGGTGGTATTGGTATTATGAATATCATGTTAGTTTCAATTACCGAGAGAACAAAAGAAATTGGTATACGAATTGCTATTGGTGCTAAAAAAAGTGAAATAATGGAGCAATTTCTTATTGAATCGGTTCTTATTAGCTTTATTGGAGGAGGTTTAGGAATATTGCTTGGAATAATAATTTCACGAACTGTATCCAAAATTGGAGGATGGGATACTATTGTTTCAACTCAATCCATAATGCTTGCATTTGGATTCTCCGTTGGAGTAGGAATTTTTTTTGGTTTTTATCCAGCAAGAAAAGCGGCAAATCTTAATCCTATAGATGCTTTAAGATACGAATAAAATTTCTACCTCTCCCCTACTTGTTACTATATTATTTTTTCAAATAAATATGTGCCCAGGAAATAATGAAAATCTTCCCAAGCTTTAATCAATTTCATGAATCTCCCGTGAATAACAGGCGAATACCAATTCAAGGAGAAAAAATAGTACCTCCATTTGATATGGCTATACTGTTTAAAAACTTGTTCTATGAAAACAATAAAGCCTTCCTTTATGAAAGTAAAAATGGGACCCAAAATACATCGGAATATTCATTTATGGGTATTCCAAATAATAATTATGTGCGAATTGAAAGTGAGTATTCATCGTTTAAATTAAATGGAGATTCTGAAGAAATCATTGGAACTGTCGAGGATGGTTGGAATGCGCTGAACTTTGAAACTAACGTACCAAATTATAAATATTCTCCTCATTTCTGGGGTGGTTGGGTCGGTTATATAGCTTATGAAGCTGGCAACTCTTTCGAAATACTCCCAAAAAGGAAATCTAATGAATTTGAGTTGGCAGACGCATACTTCATGCAAGTCGACAGATTAATTGTTTACGATCATAATTTAAATAAATTGAAATATATAATAGCTGCTGAACTGTGTGCCGATAAATCAAAATACGATCAATACACGGTTGAAATAAATAGAATGTGGAAAAAAATCGAACTTACTCTATCAAAATCTTTAATTAAAAGTTCTGTAAAAAAACAATGTGAAGTCTCAAATTCAATTAATTTCCGATCAAATTTATCACCAAATAACTATAAAAAAATAGTTAACAGAGCAAAAACGTATATTAGTGATGGTGATATCTATCAAGCGAACCTTTCTCAACGTTTCAACACTGAGTTCAATGGTGATCCGTTAAATCTTTATCTTAAACTACGCAATGTCAATCCGGCACCTTTCTCAGGATTTTTAAAGTTTTTAGGTTTTACCATTATCAGTTCCTCTCCAGAACGGCTTTTAAAGGTTAAAGATGACAAGTTAGAAACTAGACCTATAGCTGGTACTCGTCCAAGAGGATCTGATGATAAAAAAGATGCTGCCTTGACCAAAGAGTTATTGCTAAATGAAAAAGAGCGTGCTGAGCATTTGATGCTTGTTGATCTCGAGCGAAATGACATGGGGCGAGTATGTAAACCAGGGTCAGTCAACGTAACAGAGTTAATGTGTCTTGAGCAGTATTCTCACGTTAGTCATATCGTTTCTAATATTGAGGGCAAACTAAACACAAATGTAACTATCTACGAACTATTAAAGTCCTTATTTCCTGGTGGGACTATTACTGGTTGTCCAAAGATTCGTTGTATGGAAATCATCAATGAACTAGAACCGTCTGGCAGAGGTCTCTATTCTGGTTCGTTTGGGTATATTGGTTTTTGCCGTCAATTAGATTTTAATATTTTAATTCGAACAATTTTCATAAAAAATGGGGAAGCTTCCTTTCATGTTGGAGCAGGTATTGTCGCTGACTCAGATCCTGATAATGAATATGAAGAAACATTATCCAAGGCCGCAGCAATGATTGAAGTTTTATCTGATCCCACATGTCGAATCTGATGCGAACACCTATCGTATACATTAACGGACTTTTTTGGCCCCTAGATAAAGCTACTATATCTGTTTTAGACAGAGGATTTACATACGGTGATGGTTTATTTGAAACAATGCGCTCATACTCAGGAAAGATATTTAGGATGGAGTGTCACCTAGATCGTTTATTTCGTTCTGCCCGCTCGATTTTCATCGATCTACCTATGACAAAAAATGAAATCCGAACGGCTATTAATGGAACAATACAGTTAAATAAATTATCAAATTCAATAGCCAGACTTACAATTACCCGTGGGGAACATGATCCAGGATTAAATATTGATTACAACGCCCCCCCTACAGTTGTAATTTTAGTTCGAGCAACAAAGGTTATTTCTAAAAATGTCTACAAAAAAGGTATTGGCATAAAGTTATATAAAAAAAGTGCCATTAGAATCCAAGGAATCTCTAACCAGATAAAATCGTGCAACTATCTATCAAACATACTATTGAGAGAGAAAGCAATCAAAGAGGGTTTTTTTGAAGCAATTTTATTAGATAATAATAATAATGCCACCGAAGGAACAATTTCTAATATATTTATTATCATGAATAATCAACTAAGAACACCAAGCTTGAATGAATTCGTACTTGGTGGAATAATGCGTAAAGCTATATTAGATATTTGTAAAACAAATAATATTTCCTTTAAGGAGACCGCAATAACTGAAAAAGATCTGTACGAAGCAGATGAAATTTTTCTAACCAACTCAGGAATAGAAGTTTTACCTGTATCTAATATAAATCACCGGCATCTTAAAGATGTAAATCCAAATTCTATGACCACGCGCATACACTCACTACTTTTAAAAACCTTTGAAGAACCATTTCAAAAATAATATATTTTCAGATTTTCTAATATCAGATTAAATTAGAGTCACACATGAATAAAGATCGATTTAAAGATACTGCTCGAGGGGTAATCGAAGATACAGAAAATGGTAACGAGTGGCTTCCAAAAGATTCTTATGGCGATTTAGGGAAATGGGTCACCCTACAAGAAGGCCTAAATTATGCTCAATTAATGAATCAAGTTTATGCAGGAGGGCAATCCGATTGGACTCTCCCAAATAAAGAAGATTTGCTTAGTCTGTATAACAAAGATTTAATCCAGAAGGATTGGGAGGGTAATGACATTCATATTGCACCCTCATTTTTGACGAACTGTTCATCTTACCTATGGTCTGTTGAAAAAAACAATACCGGTCAACACCTAAGACTAGATTTAAGAACCGGAGGTTTAGATTTCATAGATGCCGAAGAAAGAGAACACCAGGCTGTCCGGTTAATTCGATACAAAAAATAATTGATTCTTATCCCCAGCCAGCTAGCCCAATTATTTTTATTGGGTCAACTTCTCTGTTTTCATCAAGAAAACAATCTTTTTCCCTGCCAACATGCTCCTCTACCCCATCATCTTGATAGGAAATAGCCTTTATGTCAGCATGTTTGGTCTCGTTGAATCCATTAAATAATGTCCCCCTAGATTTAGGTATAAGATCCAATGAGAATCGCCGAAAAATTCTTATTTTTTTTTCTGGATAATGAAGAGCTACAAATAAATGATTTTCGTAGATAGAATAAATAGTTGATTGAGAATCGCCTTCTCCAACAACAAAGTAGTTGTCACCGACCCTAACTCCATATTCAGGCCTAACAGAACCTCGTAACCATATTTTCCCTGAATCATTAATCTTCCGCATTTAGATGACCCTACCCTAAAGTGTTCATTTTGACTTAAAATTGAATTTATATCATAATCAAATAACCTATCTTAAACCCAATAATTAAAATTTTCTTTTGCCAAAATCATTTGAAGAACGTTTAAAAAACGAGCTAAAAGATCTTCACACAGAAAATCTATTTAGGGAACCACTTGCTTTAAATAAAAACTTCCTTAATTTAGCTACAAATGATTACTTTCTACTTCGCCATAACAAACAAGTGTTAGAAATTGCTGATACTGTAGCTCGCAAATATGGCACAGGAAGCGGGGCATCCCCTCTCTTATCTGGTTATCTTCCATGCCATCAAATGCTAATTAATAAGTTGCTAGGCTGGAAACATAAAAATTATGGGATGTTATTTAATTCCGGATTTATGGCAAATCAGGCCTTAGTCAAAAACCTACCGGGCAAACATGATCTTATTTTAGTAGACAAGTTTATTCATCACTCTATTGCCCAAGCCTTAAACCGAGGATCCACAAAGTTTAAACGCTATAATCATTTAGATTTGTGCCATCTTGAAGAGCTACTTTCTGATAACACAAGAAATTACGATACTATATTTGTAATTACTGAAAGTATATTTAGCATGGATGGCGATTATCCAGATTTAAAACGATTAATCGAGCTTAAAAAAAAATACCATTTTATTCTCATGCTCGACGAAGCTCACGGAACAGGGATCCTGGGCAACTCTGGAGCTGGATTAGCAGAAGAAACTGGGACTTCCAATGAAGTAGATATTATAATTGGGACTTTTGGTAAATCGCTTGCGGGGATGGGTGCTTATGTCTTGACAAATTTGTTGCCAATAATTGAGTGTCTGACAAATAAAGCTGGTGAATATATATACTCCACATTTTTATCACCTCACCAGACAGGAGTAGCATTGGCATCAATTGACGTAGTCAGAAATGCAAATGAAAAACGAGAATCACTTAAACTATTATCCCGCTGGCTTAGAAGTAGGTTGGTAGAATATATAGATGTACAAACGAACTATAATACCCCTATAATTCCAATTATTGTGGGGAACAATGAGGATACCCTCAAGCTTCAAGCATTATTATTTAAAAAAGACATTATTGTCGGTGCGGTGCGCCCCCCTACCGTTCCTCAAGGTAGCTCAAGAATTCGTTTGTCACTCAACTCTGAGTTGTCTAAAGAAAAACTGGAACCATTAATTTTAATTCTTAAGGAGTGGTCAAAAAAATGAGAATTACTGCAGTTTCAGGATGGGCAATTCCGACTGAATGGTTTTCTGAGCAGATACAAAAATATTTTATAGGTTCTGAGGTAAATATAATCTATCCATCCAATCCATTTGATACGGAAGAGGCACGTAGGCAATTATATGAAAAACCAGCCGACCTATATTTAGGGTATTCTTTGGGTAGCCTGTGGATGTTTAGGCACCGCGAGCTATTTCCAAAAAAATCTATTAAGGCGGTACTCGCGCCTATTCTTGCATTTACAAAAGAACACGATATGGGTGGAAAAACAACTTCCACGCAACTGAGCTATCTTATAAAATTATTAAAAGGAAGCGACAACGATAATCCATTAGTAGATTTTTATGCCAACTGCAATATCCCTTTTCCTAGAATTCTTCTAAAAACTTTACCAAGCCGTTCTATCCTAATAAAAGGTCTAGAATTTCTTCAATCAGTTATTGCTTCTAAAAACTCGGTATTCGACTTTAAAGTTATTGTCGGAGACAATGATGTTTTTCTCGATGCCATGAAATTAAAAAATTTAATTCCACAAACCGAAATAGTATCTGGGGCTGGGCACGCGCCAGACTTGCTGCTTAGTAAGTTAGCAAAGATACTCAATCAATCCTAAAGAATAAGCAACAATGGTTTTTCAAGAAGGTCTTCTAGAATAGGGCTGTTTCATGCATAAATATGCAATATTTTTTTTATATTCTACCTCCTCTCCACATACTACAATTAATTAAGGCTCTCATTCGATTTATAGATCCAATGGTTAAACAGAAAAATGAAAATAATATCAGCCGCAATTTTTCTAAGTATGCACATACTTATGATGATCACGCTCAATTGCAAAAATTAATGGCTGAAAAATTAGCTTCATTTCTTCCAGGTGATAAGCCTAAACAAATTTTAGAAATTGGGTGCGGCACTGGTTTGTTTACTAAGTATCTACTTGCCAAACCAACTAAAAAAATATTTCTTAACGATATTTCGCCTGGAATGATTAAAAATATGAGACTAAAAATCTCCCTACCACCCTATTCTAAAATCATCCTTGGAAACGCTGAGTTATTAAAATTTCAAATGGTGGATATGATAGCAGCTAATGCTGTATTTCAATGGTTTAAAAATCCACGGCTTGCATTAGAAAGGCTAAACTCATATATCGTAGAAAATGGTAGTTTGGTTTTTAGCACTTTTGGCCCATCCACCCTTGCAGAACTACGGAAAGTGACTCCACTTGAAAGTCCCGCTTTACTTCTATCAAAAAACGAATGGTGCAAATTGATCGAAGAGTCTGGTTTTACTGTGAATTTATCCGCAAAAGAATCACATAAAACTTTTTTTCCTAGTACTTTAAGCCTACTCAAAAATATTCAGCAAATAGGTGCAGCACCCACTCAAATGACTAGTCCCAAAATATTACGTCAACTAATAAATGATTATAATGATATCTGTTTTACCAAGCATGGTGTATATGCTAACTGGGAATTATTATATTTTTCAGCAATAAATAAACAATAATAGATGTTTTCCGATGAGATATTAGACTGAGAATCGCTCTTTACAAAAAGCAATCAAATGTTATGAAGGATCTAAAATTTATTAGATGCTAGATTTTTTAAAAGACAACCTAAAAATACTAAGTCATAAATCACCCGAACTGTGTTCGTTAATAAAAAATGCACCTAACGATAACCAATATAATATAACTACCTCCAGATCAGGAAATGCCTCTTTATCAAGAGTTTCCCTAGACGGGACAAAAAAGTCTCTTCACAGTAAGTACGATCCTACAAAAGAAGCCACTCAATTCATAGATACTGTCTATTCAGATGAAAGCTCAAATTATATTTTATTTGGACTTGGGTTGGGTTACCACTTAAACGATCTTCATAAAAGAGTATCCTCCCAAGACCGAATAATTATATTTGAAAAGAATCCAACCATAGTGCGTTTGGCATTATCTCAAAATAATTTTTCTGAGGCCTTAAGCAATCCAAAAGTAAGCATTCACATAGATACTGACCCATGCAAAATTGAACAAACTTTATATGAAGATCGCACTAATCTAGCAATTCACGGATACAAACCTATACACCTTAAGCCCCTCGTTGACCTTGAAGGTGATTATTACAAGTTAATAAATTTAGCCATTGAACAAGCACATCAAAAGTTCACAATTGATATAAATACGCAAGCGGCATACTCACAAAAATTTTACAAAAATATATTTAATAACGGGCTAGCTATTACCGAAAGTCCTGGAATTATAACCACAAAAGATATCTTCTCTAACATTCCAACTATAATAGTTTCAGCGGGTCCCTCTCTCGATAAAAATATTGGACTCATTAAAAGCGTCATAAATCAAATCCTCGTTATTACAGTGGCAACTGCATTAAAGCCTTTATTAACAAATGGCATCAAACCTGACTTTGTTATAACCATTGACCCAAATGAAGACACAATACAGTCGTTTGACATAAAAGCGATTCCAGAAGACTTGTGGCTAATTTATGACCCATGTATTCCTCCCATGATATGTTCTCTTTTTAATCAGAGAAAAATTATGATGGAGAGTAAAATAGAACTCGCGAAGTGGATCACTGATAACAGTGAAAAAAAAGGGACCCTGGGGAACATTTCATCGGTAGCTCATGCAGCATTTTATTTATCTAAACACATGGGATGCGCACCTATTATTCTTGTGGGACAGGATTTATCATTTGAAGGTCACCGCATGCATTGTACCGATTCATTTTATAACCAAGCAAACCAAGACAACATAGGAGCGGACCAAACATTAGATGTGCTCGAATATAATAAATATAGAGGATACACTCCTTCCATAAGTCCTACAGTAGACATATTTGACCATAAATCAAAGACAACTAAAGCTATGGAAACCTACAAATATCAATTAAAAAAAGAAATGAACGTAAGTAATAGCATTTTGAATGCAACTGAAGGAGGTGTAAACATTCCGGGTGCAATAAATATATCATTAAAGGAAGCCATAATTAAGCACTGCCATAAAAACAAACTTCCTTCAGTTAGTAATTATTTAAAAAAAATAAAGCTTCCCATGAAAAACAAATCTCTTTCATCCTCAATTAGAAAACAATTAGATAAATTTGATAAAATTAAAAATGCTATAAAAAAAATAGAAGGCAAGTATCTAATCAACAACAAACAAGCAATAGACGAACGGAAATTTGTTTTAGAAATGGAGTCTTTTTATGCTGACTTACTCAAAGACAAAACTACAACTGCCATAATGCAGGGCTATGATTACATAGCATTCGTGGAGTGGAACCAAAAAACAAAAAAAATAAACAATGCGGCAAACAAATCATCAGCAAGCGATAGTATTCAAAAAAAGAATTTACGGGATCAAGTTTTTATTGTCAGACTATCAAAAACAATCGATTTCCTAATTCATGGATTTAGAAACTTGGAAAACCAATTATGCTAAATTTTTATTGCTTCAATAATGCTGGACCCATCTCCAATTTTTTTTTTTTTAATGCGAGCGAATCCTACGTTTCTCAATAACGAGTCAACTTCACCAAAAGCATATGATTTTCCAGTTTTCGTATACAAAAGCATTGTAATGGCAAATAGAGCTGCATCGTAGGGTTCTGTTTTTGAATTATTTAAAAAAAGATCATACAAAACAAAGCGCCCACCCTTTTTAAGTGCCTTATTTATTTTTTTAAATATGGTTTTATTTTCTCTAGCATTGTAGATATGAATAATATTGGACAAGAGGACCGTATCGTAGTCCTCCCCAAATTCATTATCAAACAAATCGCCACTAACAAAATGTAAACGGTTATATACAGATTGAGTTTTACATATTTTACGTGCCACTTTGATTGCAGCTTCACGGTCCATTAATGTCGCTGTGGCTGTTTTATCTTTCTTTAAAATTGCTGCCGTATAGGATCCTGGACCACAACCTAAATCAAGTAACTTACCGACCTTTTTTTGACTTACCGCATCCGCTACCTTATCAGCGGATAGTTCACTTCGCTCATGCATCGCATAAGTAAAAAGGTTCCTGAATTTAGGATCCTCTTCACTCTCAAACTCTTTACAGTTTCTTCCTTTTTTTATGATTTTGGAAAAATTTTCATACTCACCCCTACTATCCAACATGAGCATGACAGTTCCTATTCTAAAATTAGGACTTGATTTGCAAAAATATTTATAAGTCACGGGTGTATTCCTAAAAGTATTCTTATTCTTATTCTTATTCTTATTTAACACACCCATTGCAGTAAGAGCATTTAAAAGTATTTCCATACCCTCAAGTTTTGTTTTTGTAAGGATTGCTACTCGTTTAGCCGACAATGATTTTTTCCCTAGAATTGAAAAAACATTAAAATCTAAAGCTGAAAGCAGTATGTTAGCTTCTTCGAGTTGATCAATTTTATTAATGATATCCTTATATGAAAGCATCATTTTTTTACAAAGGGTTACACTTGAAATACAAATTATGGGAAATTGGTAGCTGAAATTCGAGGTTTGACGATGAAAACTCTAGTTCAGCTACAGACTACTTATGAATCAATTTATTTAAATTCATAAACATGGACCGGATAAAGTAAGGCGGGTTCTTTTTTAATCCCTTCTGAAGGAAATATAAGGCTTGACTTTTTTCTCTTTTTTTATAGTGAGTTAAAGCGAGAACCAAATGTGACATATACCACTTTTCACTATCAGGGTATTTAGAAATTAGTCGGGATAAGGGCTTAGAAACCTTTGAGATATTACCCAACCTATACTGCGACATACCTAAGCCAAATAATAAATTATCGGTTAGCTCGTATGGTGGATTCGACTGAAGAGCCTTTCTAAACAAATTTGCACTTTTTGCATACTGACGTTTTCTAAAAGACAAGAATGCATCAACATAATCCCTTGAAGAAAAAATGGGATCCAGCTTAATTGTCTGATTTAATCTTTCAATCTCAGTATCAAAAATTTTATTATTTTGTCTGACATAGTTTAATTGTTGGCCTAAGTTATTAACACGACTTTCTTCCTGTTTAATCATACCTGATACTGTTTTATCCATAGATTCGATGTCTGGAGGAATTTTTTTTATTCCTCCTCGCATATTTATTTGATCTGAACCAAGCACATCTATCCTTAGAAATAGTGATTCAATATCTTTTTCGATTTCATCAAATCTCGCCTGAAGAATACGCCTTTGTTCTAATTCATTCTCATCAGCGGGAATCCAAATCTGACGGTCTGCTGTGTTTATAATTGAATCAGTCGATTGCGATTGGGAAGTTACTGAGCAACCAGAGAAAAAAGAAATAAAAAATACTAAAATCAATTTTTTAATCATTTTTTTTAGTAAATAATTACTTTATAATTAAATTATAACTATCCTATATTAATAGAAAACTCCAACTATTTCAACTGGTTATAAATATGAAAGATTATTATTCAATACTAGGTGTGCCTCGTGGGTCTTCTGAGGAAGATATCAAAAAAGCATTTCGAAAAAATGCCATGAATTATCACCCCGATAGAAATAAGGACAAACCAAGTGCAGAAGAAAAATTTAAGGAAATTAATGAGGCCTACGCTGTTCTGAGTGATAAAGAAAAGCGGTCTCAATATGATCGATTTGGAAGTGATGGGTTTCATAAACGTTTTTCAAGAGAAGATATATTCAGAGACTTTGATTTTGGTGATGTTTTTAGTTCTTTTGGAGCCAAAGCCGGATCTCGTGAAACTGGAGGATTTCCTGATCTAGATAGTTTTCTATCAGGGCAAGGTTTTGGAGGTCCACGTACACGCAGAGGAAAGGACATAAGGCAGGATTTTTATATATCTTTTCACGAAGCAGCGCTGGGTACTAAACGTAGTATAATTGTTGAATTAAATGGAAAAAAAATAGAAACAACCTTCAAGGTACCGGTAGGATCTAAAGATGGGTGTCAATTGAGGCTCGTTGGGAAAGGTCAACCTGGAGAGAATGGAGGATCTCATGGAGATTTATACCTCAAAATACGTATTAAAAAACATCCTCATTTCTCGAGAGAGGGAGATGATCTAGTAATTAGTAGAGAAATAAGACCAACAGAGGCCTTGCTAGGAACTTCAGTTGAAGTTCCCACGCTAAATGACTCAAAATTCTTAACAATTCCTCCATGCACTCAAAGTCACACAAAACTTAGGCTCAAAGGAGTGGGCATCCCATTCAATCAAGGTAAGAATACTGGGGATCAACTAGTTCGCATTATTGTCAAGTATCCAAAAAAACTCACAGAGCAACAACTTGAACTGGTTCATAAGTTAAAAGTTTCTGGTTTGTGATCTAAGAATTATATCCGTTATCATTTTTTTTAATATGTCATTATAAGATGTGGCTTCCATAAATTTTATACCAGACAAGGTAATTCATCACATTGAGGATGGTTCTCGATTAATTGACATATGCGATGATATCTGTGTTTCTTTAGCTTTCGGTTGTACCGAGGGAAGTTGCGGTGTTTGTGAACTTACTGTTTTGGATGGAAGAAGTAATTTATCGAAAGTTACTGATGAGGAAAAAAATTATTTACTGCCCGAAGATTTGGACCAAGGAATGCGTTTAGGATGTCAATTAAAAGTCCGAAAAGGAGAGGTATCTTTAACATGGAGAAAAAGCAAGAAAGCTTAAAACCATTTAAATATTCTTATATTAATATTCTCATTATTTATTTTTTATTTATTAGATCAAGGAGTTTTTTTATCTATTGACTTACCCTCGACTTATAAATAAAATGATTTGTCTACATTTGAAACTCTTTAAGTCGGTTCTGAGAGACCGTTAAGGGATTTGATGATATGTCACATAATAAGCCAGCTCCTTCGTGTATAGATTTACGTAGGGGCCATTTTTTTGTCTTGATTTGGGGTCGAAATTGAATTCTGTTGTTTTTAGTGAACAAGATATTTCCAGGGCGGTAACGCGTATAACTCATGAAATACTGGAAAAAAATAAAGGGGCTATAAACCTAGTATTGGTAGGAATCCGTACAAGGGGCGCAACTCTCGCAAAAAGAATTGCAAAAAAAATTAATGACATTGAGGGTTTAGAAGTAGATCTTGGAGTTTTAGATGTAACTTTATACCGAGATGATTTATCCGCGGGAAAACAAAATCCGGTAATCGAGCAAACAACCATTCCCTTTGCTTTAGAGGGCAAGCACATTGTCTTAATTGATGATGTTCTTTATACGGGCAGATCAATAAGGGCCGCTATTGACGCTCTGATTGACTTTGGCAGACCCGCCTCTATTCAGCTTGGTGTCTTGATAGACCGAGGCCACAGAGAGCTCCCGATTAGACCTGATTATGTTGGTAAAAATATTCCAACCTCTAAAGCTAATCGCGTGCAGGTTCTAATGCGAGAAGATGACGGTAAGGATGAAGTTTGCATAATAGACGCTTTAACATAAGACAATTCGTGATGTTTAATCTTAAAAATTTTTTGGGAACGAAATGCCTATCAAATGAAGAGATAACTACTATTTTAGATACAGCCGATTCCTTTAAAGAAATTTCCACTCGTCCCATCAAAAAGGTCCCTACCTTACGGGGAAAAACCATCATTAATTTGTTTTTTGAACCGAGCACTAGAACTCGTACTTCATTTGAAATAGCAGGTAAAAGGTTAAGCGCCGATGTTATCAATATTTCAGGGTCTTCTAGTGGTACGGTTAAAGGTGAGAACCTAATAGACACCGCGCTAAACCTTGAAGCCATGCACCCAGACATTATGATTGTACGTCATGCTCTCTCAGGAGTATCTGAAATGATTTCTCAGTATGTTAAATGCCCTATCATTAATGCAGGTGATGGTTACCATGAACATCCTACTCAGGCCTTACTAGATTTGCATACCATCAGAGAGGCAAAAGGAAGCTTGAAGGGCTTAAATATAATGATTGTTGGAGATATAGCGCACAGCCGAGTGGTCAGGTCTAATATTTATGCCATGAAAACAATGGGAATGAACGTAAAACTTATCGGTCCCCCGACTATGATGCCTCTAGGAATAGAGAAGATGGGAGTAAGTGTAAGCTATGACTTAGAAGGATCAATACATGACGCAGATGTTATCATGATGCTCCGCTTACAAAAAGAAAGACAAAGCAGGTACCTCTTACCCAGTATTCGCGAATACTCTAATTTATATTGTCTTACCTCTAAATTCCTAGAAAAAGCAAAAGATGATGTGCTTATTTTCCACCCAGGTCCGGTCAACCGTGGAGTTGAAATTTCTCTAGATGTTATGGAAAATGAACGATCACTTATATTAACTCAGGTCACTAACGGAGTTGCTGTTCGTATGGCACTGATGTATCTCCTTCTAGGAGGCAAAAATGACAATACTAATTAAAAATGGAAGGGTTATTGACCCAGCCAATGGTTTAGATGAACCAAAGGACCTCTTGATCAATAAAGGAAAAATTAAAGCTATAAAGTCACCAGGGACCATAAGTTTTGATGCTGGAGAAAACCCATCCGTTATTGATGCCAAAGACTGTATTGTCTGTCCAGGGTTGATAGATATGCATGTACATTTTAGAGAACCTGGGTTCGAGTATAAAGAAACCATTACATCTGGGTGCCAATCAGCGGCAGCTGGTGGGTTTACTTCTGTGGCGGTCATGCCAAACACTAACCCCGTAAACGATACACGAGCAGTCACAGAACACATTCTATCCCTAGCAAGGACTGAGGGTGTTATTAATGTGTATCCCATTGCTGCTATTACGCAAAAACTTGAGGGAGAATGTTTGTCTGAAATGGCAGATCTAAAGAATGCTGGAGCGATAGCGTTTTCAGATGATGGGCGCCCCGTTATGAACAGCGAGCTAATGCGCAGGGCATTTGAGTATAGCAAAATGTTTGAACTTCCACTGATTCAGCACAGCGAAATGCTAGATCTTACTGAAGGAGGTTGCATGAACGAGGGAATGGTATCAACAGAACTCGGATTAAAAGGCATGCCTGCAGAGGCCGAAGACATAATGGTATACCGTGATATAGCACTACTTGAAAAAACTGGAGGGCGGCTTCATGTCGCACACATAAGTAGTAAAAATTCTGTTGACCTTGTACGACAGGCAAAATCCAGAGGATTATCTGTGACCTGTGAAGTAGCACCCCATCATTTTACTTTGACAGACGAAGCTGTTCGTGGATATGACACAAACACAAAAATGAGTCCTCCGCTTCGCGCAATTGATGATGTTGAAGCTATTAAAGAGGGTTTAAGAGATGGGACAATTGATATTATTGCTACCGACCACGCACCCCATGATATTACAGACAAGCAGGTCGAATATCAGAATGCGTGCTTTGGAATCGTTGGATTGGAAACTGCCCTCCCCCTTTCTTTAAAATTAGTAGATGAAAAAATCTTATCTATGGGTGATGTCATCAAGAAGTTTACCTCTACTCCTGCGGATATATTCAATCTAAAAGCTGGAAGCCTTTCGTTGGGCAACGAAGCAGATATTCTAATTTTCAACCCAAGTTTTGAATACTCGATCGACATTACAAAATTTCATTCCAAAAGTAAGAATAGTCCTTTTGATGGATGGAAAGTTAAGGGAAAGGTCATCCACACATTAGTTAAAGGAAAAACTGCGTACTCGGTAAATGGAAATTAATACTCCTTTTTAAAATTCAAAAAAATATTATGAAAGCTATTCTGGCCTTAGCGGATGGAAGAATATTTGAAGGAACGTCCTTTGGTGCGCAAGGTGAGGCTAATGGTGAAGTAGTATTTAACACCAGTATGACTGGATATCAGGAGGTTCTAACCGACCCTTCATATTATGGACAAATGGTGGTCATGACCTACCCTCTCATTGGCAATTATGGGGTTAATTCGGAAGACTTTGAATCAGACCGGCCTCACCTTTCTGCTTTTATTATAAAAGAATTAAGCACTATCCCAAGTAACTGGCGATCTCAAGGAACATTACATGATTTTCTTGCCATGCATGGCATAATAGGAATCCAAGGGATTGATACAAGAGCATTGACACGCCACATTAGAAACATCGGGGCCCAACAGGCAGTCATTTCAACTAAATCAACAGATCGACAGAATTTAGTTACTCAAGCAAATCGATTACCTTCTTTAGAAGGTCGTGACTTAGTAAAAGAAGTGACCTGCAAAGAACCATACGAATGGTCCGAGGGTGAGTGGGAATTGAACAATGGGAAAACTATTTTTAAAAGTGCTCCTCCTATGCCCAGCAACTATTTTATTATTGCCTATGATTTTGGCATTAAAAGAAATATTTTGCGAAAGCTTGTTCAGGCAGGATGCCGGATAAAGGTAGTGCCTGCCTCAATGCCGGCCAAAGATGTTCTTGCAATGAATCCAAGCGGTATATTTTTATCAAACGGACCGGGCGATCCAGCAGCAGTGGAATACGCTTTGAAAAATGTAAAATATTTAATTGGAAAAATTCCTATATTTGGAATATGTCTTGGGCACCAAATTCTTAGCCTTGCATTAGGCGCACGCACTTATAAATTAAAATTTGGTCACCATGGAGGCAATCAACCTGTTATTAATTTAAAAACCAGCAGAGTTGAGATAACAGCTCAAAATCATGGGTTCGCTGTTGATGCGAAATCCCTGAGCAGTGATTGTGACATCACATCCACTAATTTAAATGACAATACGATCGAGGGAATCCGGCATAAGTCTCTTCCAATATTATCGATTCAATATCATCCAGAAGCATCACCAGGACCACACGATTCGTCACACTTATTTAAAGAGTTCACTGAATTGATAGATTTAAAAAAATGATAAAAGAAAGCATCGAGTATTTAATTAAAATCGCAACAAATCCCCCGTACTCAAACAATCTATTGCCAGGTCGTCAGGAATATCAAAAATATGCAGGTGATATTTTTGAAGATGATAAATCCTATGAGAACCAAATGGCCTTATTTCTTGAATGGTATATTTTTGACCGTATTGAACCGACCCATAACCAAACAGTACTTGAATTAATAATTAATAACGGTAAAGGACCATCTCTTGATCTACTAAAAAATATCAAAGTGTTTATCTCTCACATCCACGGTCTTTTCATAATCAAAAAAATAAAAGACGATTGGGTCAAAGTAATCAATTTATTTGACAACGAACAATATATGGTTATTGAACCTTTAGGAAAGCTCTATTTCAGTAAAAATAGTATATTCGAGGGGAGAATTCTTGCTTATGAAAATTCCTATTATTTTACAGGCAATTTTTGTTTTCACCCAGAGGGTTCAAAAAAATTCATTAAAAGTGAAATAAAAAAAAATTCCTCGTTGCACGCAGTAAATGTAAAAGAACTAAAGTCAAAAAATTTAAAATTAAATAATGAGAATGAAAAACTAAACAAAACTATTGGCAGGATAAAAAAAATACAACTAAAACTTCAACATTCAAAATCTGAGAAAAAACTATTCGAATTTAAAGAAAAATTATCTAAGTTTGAATCTATCAAAGCGTTTTATGAAGAATGTTGTTCTTTGCTAACAAAAGAAATAACTATATTTACTAATGAAAAAATAATTCGTGAAAAAAAAACAAACCAAATAATATTAATTTTAAAGCTTTCTTCTATGCAACTTTTATTTGAACGTTCTCGTAATATTGAACTTAAATATATTTATAAAAATTAATGCCTAAAAGATCGGACATAAAAAAAATTTTACTTATTGGAGCTGGACCAATTGTCATCGGTCAAGCTTGTGAATTTGATTACTCAGGAACACAGGCATGCAAAGCTTTGAAGGAGGAAGGTTATGAAGTTGTCCTCGTTAATAGTAATCCAGCAACCATAATGACCGACCCTGGGTTTGCAGACAAAACTTATATCGAGCCAGTAACTTCTGATATTGTTGAAATGATCATTAAGAAAGACCGTCCTGATGCCCTTTTACCTACAATGGGAGGTCAGACTGCTCTAAACACGGCTCTAGAGGTTGCTGACAAAGGTGTGCTCGATTTATACAACGTTAAATTAATTGGGGCCGATATTAGGTCAATTCGAAAAGCCGAAAATCGTCAACTTTTTAAAGAAGCAATGGTAAGCATAGGGCTTAAAGTCCCTCCTAGTGCGCTTGCTCAAACTCTTGACGAGGCGTTGCAAATTGTTAAAGATACGGGTTTTCCCGCCATCATTCGTCCATCATTTACCCTTGGAGGTAGTGGTGGAAGTATAGCTTATGACCATAAAGAATTTGAATCCCTTGTAAAATCCGCGCTCAATACAAGCCCCACCAGTGAAGTTCTTATTGAAAAATCTCTCATCGGTTGGAAAGAATTTGAACTAGAAGTGATGCGCGACCACCAGGATAACGTTGTCATAGTCTGCTCAATTGAAAACCTTGATCCGATGGGAATACATACTGGAGATAGCATTACTGTAGCTCCTGTTCAAACACTATCAGACAGGGAATATCAATTAATGCGTAATGCTGCAATCGATATCATTCGTGAAATAGGTGTCGAAACAGGTGGATCTAATATTCAATTTGCTGTAGATCCAAAAAATGGAGATATGATAGTAATTGAGATGAACCCTCGAGTATCTCGAAGCTCAGCGTTGGCCTCAAAAGCAACAGGATTTCCAATAGCCAAAATCGCCGCTAAACTTGCTGTCGGATATACATTAAATGAGATTAAAAATGATATCACCCGTGTCACACCGGTCTCATTTGAACCTACAATAGATTATTGCGTTGTAAAAATTCCACGATTTACTTTCGAAAAATTCATCAAAACCGACCCAGTTCTCTCTACTCAAATGAAATCAGTTGGAGAGGTGATGGCCATAGGCCGTACCTTTAAAGAATCCCTTAATAAAGCTCTTCGATCTTTAGAAATAGATGTATTTGGTTTAAGTAAAACAATAAAGGACATTTCTAGCAATTCCATTTCAAATCAAAAACAAATAAGAAATGAGCTGAAAAATATTTTAAACAGACCTCTTTGGGATCGGCTGTGGTATGTGGCAGAAGCTATTAGAAACGGATTTTCTGTTGAAGAAATATATAAAATTACTTTTATTGATCCGTGGTTTCTTCAGAATATCAAGGACCTTATATCAATTGAAAGAGAACTAGTTTTAGCAAAAAATCTTGATGGAATGTCTAATGAACTACTTAAAAAAGCTAAAAAGAATGGTTATTCAGATACTTTTATCGCGAATGTTCTCAATTGCAGTCCCACCGATATCCATTCTAAGCGGATTTCATCTAACATTAATCCTGTTTATAAAAAAGTTGATACCTGTGGAGCTGAATTCGAGGCTCATACACCCTATCTATACTCAACATACGAAGAGGAATGCGAGGCTAACCCTACGAATAAAAAGAAAATCATGATACTTGGCAGTGGTCCCAATCGTATCGGACAGGGAATTGAATTTGATTATTGCTGTGTTCATGCATCCTTTGCACTTAAAGAATATGGTTTCGAAACAATCATGGTCAATTGTAACCCTGAGACAGTGAGTACTGATTACGATACTTCTGATCGTCTATATTTTGAACCTCTCACTTTTGAGGATGTTTTAAATATTATAGAGGTTGAAAAACCAGATGGCGTTATAGTTCAGTTTGGAGGACAAACACCTCTAAAACTTGCCGTTCCACTAATGAGCGCTGGGGTACCAATCATTGGAACAAGTCCAGAAAATATTGACAGAGCCGAAAATAGAAAATTATTTTCTGAGGTTATGAAAACTCTCAATTTAAAACAACCATCAAATGGAACAGCAACTACATCTGAAGAAGCGCAAGAAATTGCTGAAAAAATTGGTTACCCAGTTGTTGTACGACCCTCCTACGTTTTAGGAGGTCGCGCAATGGAAATCGTATATGATCGAGACCGCCTTGAATACTATATGAGAAATGCTGTTGAAGCATCACCTGAGCATCCAGTTTTAATTGATAGTTTTCTTGAAAATGCCACTGAAGTTGATATCGATGCTATTTCTGATGGCAAATCAGTGGTCATAGGGGGCATTATGGAACATATTGAAGAAGCGGGTATTCATTCAGGGGATAGCGCCTGTTCACTTCCTACCTTTTCTATAAAACCTGAAATCTTAGTATCTATAAAAGATCAAACACGTAGACTTGCTCTAGAGTTAAATGTGGTCGGTTTGATTAATATCCAGTTCGCAGTTAAGAGCGAAGAGATCTTCATTCTCGAGGTTAATCCAAGGGCGTCTAGGACTATACCGTTTGTGAGTAAGACTACCGGGATTCCTCTCGCAAAAATAGCGGCCCTTGTGATGGTTGGAAAATCATTAAATGAGCTCGGATTGACAAAGGAGCCTAGCGTATCGCATACAGCCGTGAAAGAATCTGTTTTCCCATTCAATAAGTTTGATAACGTGGATATTCTTTTAGGGCCCGAAATGAAATCCACCGGTGAAGTCATGGGAATTGACAAATCTTTTGGAATGGCATTCGCCAAAGCTCAGCTAGCGACTGGAATAAAACTTTTAAATAAAGGGCATGCATTTATTAGTGTTAAAGATTCAGACAAACCTAAAGCACTAAAAATCGCTCAGGACTTTTCTAGGTATGGCTACACTATTATAGCAACGAAAGGAACAGCCCAATACCTTAACAAAAATAATTTAAATGTAGTTAAGGTCAATAAGGTAAAAGAGGGTTCTCCGCATATTGTCGAAAAAATTGAAAGTGGAGAAATTCAATATGTAGTTAACACAACGTTTGGTGAGCAATCAATCAAAGATTCTTATTCATTACGGCGAGCTTCACTCAACACCAATATCCCTTATTACACAACGATGGCTGGAGCACTAGCTTTGCTCGAAGCATTGCAATCTCTAAAAGAAAATGATATGACCGTTACCTCTCTGCAAGAATTTGGATTAGAGCCGGGGAAAATTAATTAGTATGACAAGGACGGCAGCCCCTTGTAGGCTCCCCAAATAATTTCGCCTTGAAAGAGATTTTTTTTCTTATCTCGATTAGAATACTTTTTGGCCAAAGGAATTATTTTACTTACCTCTAATGATTTTTTAGAGCTTCTGTTTTTAGGGACAACTAAATCACCCGGAGTAAAATTTACTCCCACAACTATTTGAGCTTTCGAGAACCGTCCTTGAACCTCACTAATCTTTATGATCCCTTTCCGGGAAAACCTGTCTCCCAAGTCGACATTATCGATTGGATCATTGAATTTAGGTTCTACAGAAAATACAGTGAACACATCTTGCACATTAACCCCATTTGCTTTCCCTAAATTTATAATAGCACTCTTATTTTTGTGATCGACCGATATCAAATCCCCCTCAAGCGGAACTCTATTTAAGGTTTTATAAATAAATATCTGTACTTGATTATTCAAATTCAATAGAGCTTCCCCAATTGAATGAGTATTGAATTTGTCTAATTTATAGCTAATATTCTCCGAATCTATATCAAAAGATTTTCGTCCGGTATTTGATTTGACTGTGAAGGTTTTTTTTGCTAACGAGCGACCCGTATGCAAATTCAACAACTCTATATTTACCTGTATGAGTGCCTGTTCCTTATGGAATTTTGCTTCTTTCTTTGTATGCCCTTTTTTAAGAGGATTAGTATCTGGGTCGAATATTAAAATATTTCCTCGGATTTTATACTGGCTTAATGGAGTATTTCTCAAAGAGGTAAAACTCGTCACATTGCGTTGAGATTCCTTACTAGTTTTTTCTTCTTTCTTTCCTTTATTCCCTATTTGATTTTTCATCTTATTAAATATATTTGTTTCTATTTTTTTAAAGGGTACCATTTGAAAGAAGCCTGAATCAGTAAGGCTATTTTCAAGCATCAAGGAAAAAAACTTACCTGGTTTGAATGATTTCTCCCAATCAACTGGATCAGAAAATGATTCTACTGTTATTTTTTTTATAAATTTAGCCTCTACATTGCTCTCAGAGAACAACAGTAAAAAAAAATAAGAAAAAATATTAAATATGACTTTAAAAACATTTTTTTAGTTAAAGTATTCATAATAGTAAATATCGACAGTTAAGCATAAAAACTTCATAAAAATTTTTTATTTTATTAGAATAATACCTTTATTTTCTCAAATTTTGACCCTCTATACTTGCTTCCAATCATCTTGACCTAAGGCTTATAGAAAAGTACAATCACTCGCTATGAAAAATTTACTATATCTTCTTTTCTTTTCTTCCCTATTGCTCCCAAACTATCAAGCACGAGCTAATTCAACGCCAGAAAATATGGTTCTTATAAAAAAGGGTTGTTTCATGATGGGAACCAACAAAATACACGACTATTTGGCTTTTGATCCAGATATCCGAGAACGCCCCAATGATCGTGAACGACCAGTTCATAAGGTGTGCCTTGATGCATTTTATATGGATACCTATGAAACGACACAAGAAAAATGGAACAAGGTGAAGCTTTCAAATAATTCTGTGTACAAAGCCCCCAATATTGCTGTCAATCAAATGGAATGGGAAGATGCAAATGATTATTGTGAAAAGCTCGGGAATCGTCTCCCTACGGAAGCTGAGTGGGAATACGCAGCTCGAGCAGGTACCACAATGGAGTACCCTTGGGGCGATAAAATGGACCGAAATTATGCTTGGTATGGTGGGAATTCAGGACATACACATCATCCGGTTGCTACTAGAAAACCAAACCCATGGGGATTATATGACATGCATGGAGGGGTTTGGGAATGGGTTAGTGATTGGTATGGCGAGTTCTACTATAAAACCAGCCCACTGAAAAATCCAAAAGGTCCATCAAATATTTTGAGCTGGCATGTAATCAGAGGAGGATCATGGATTGATGACAAACAATTTGTTCGAACCACCATCCGATATCCCGGGTTAGCTGATCATACGGATGATTTCTGGGTTGGCTTCCGATGTGCCAGAGATTTAAATTAAACAATACGTCAAATCAAAAATCTCTCACTCTGTAATGTCTTTTGTTTTTGATTCACGAACAGTCAATCGTTTATATAAAAAACTTAGATCAAGTATTCCTATAGCCAGAACAGAGTTGGTCTACAGTAATTATTTTGAACTGTTAATAGCAGTAATGCTTACTGCTCAGGCAACAGATAAAATCGTAAATGAAGTAACCCCATCACTTTTTAAAAAATGTCCCAGCCCAAAAAATTTTATTTTATACGGTGAAAAAAAACTAGCTCACTTGATAAAAAGAATCGGGTTAGCACCTACCAAAGCTAAAAATATTATTCTCACGTGTCAAATATTATTAAAAAATCACAATGGTGTTATACCTAAAACTCGAGAGGAGTTAGTAGAACTTCCGGGTGTTGGTAGAAAAACGGCGAATGTTGTTTTAAATGAAGCATTTGGAATACCTACTATAGCAGTCGATACACATGTTTTTAGAGTTGCCAATCGCACAGGATTAGCGAAGGGAAAGACTGTCCTTGAAATAGAAAAAAAATTAATAGAAGTAACTCCAGATAAGTGGAAAAAAGACGCGCACCACTATCTAATTCTCCATGGACGTTATGTTTGCAAAGCAAAAAATTTTAAATGCTCAAACTGCTCCATCAAAAAAGAATGTCAGTTTAAAAATAAAACTAAATAGAAATGACCACAAAAAGAAATTATGCAGAGCTTGTAAATCGATTAAGCAAAAAACTAAATAATACCTTGCAATTTTTTACACTTGACCACATAAAATATTCAAATAACAAATATCCCTTCTATAAAATAATATTAGGAGATCATAATCCGAAGCGGGCGCTAATTTCAGCAGGAATTCATGGAGATGAACCGGCTGGAATTGAAACAATATGCTCTTTTTTAGAAAATGGTAGATACAAAGCACATTTGGATCAATGGGAAATCACTATACTTCCATGTATTAATCCTTATGGTTTTGAAAATGATACCCGTGAAAACCATGAGAACAAAGATTTAAACCGCTTATTTAAGGATCATAATCCTCCACTTGAAGTACAATTAGCGAAATCGATTTTTAAGCCTTCATATTTTGATATATCAATTGAATTACATGAGGATTGCGATAGCCACGGCTATTACTTGTTTCAAAAATCTAATAAACCCAATGGGCTTAAAATCGGAGTTAAAATTATTGAAGCACTGAAAGGCATTATTTCAATTAACTCAGATAAAACTATTGAGAACATGCCTGCCGATAAAGGCGTTATACACAGAATAAAAGACATCAATCAGATGGAATGGTGGCCTATGGCTGGATATTCGCTTTCAATGAAAACAGACCATTGCTTAACCCTTGAAACTCCAACCAAGCTAGCTATGGCGACTCGTGTACGTGCGCACCTCGTGGCCCTGGATAATGCCTTAATGTGTTGTCGACAATGAAGCCGTAGTATTCAATTTCATACAAGGGTAGCAAAAAAATATGCGGGGGACTTAACTGGACTTGATGGGAGATATAATAGGAACAACTATTGGCTCTCCAACGGGAATAGAATTGATGTCCTTCCCTGGATTATAACTATCAAGCAACCAGAAAGGGATAGCGTATATTTCGTTACATATTTCCCATGCGGTTTCTCCCTTGGCCATATTTCGTACTAAAAGCTTATCAATCATAAAATTATTAAAAAAATCTTCCTGTATAGCTTTATGGTATTCCTGTCGTTTTTCTTCAAAAAGATCTGGTTGCACATTTAAGAATGGAATTTTTATTTCTGCATGAATATTTAACTTAGAACTCTTATTCATCCTATTAAGATTTATAATTTTTTTAACCGGTAATTTACTCCACTCCGCATAGTGACTTAATGTTTCATCAAAATCTACAATAATGATTCCAACCTGAGATGAGCTTTGGGTATTGTTCCTAGTAGCAAAGGAAACCGGGCGAAATGCAGGCCTACCCTGATTGGCTTTATCTACAGATTTAATATGAGCAAGATTAACTTTAAAGTCTTTAGTTGTTAGTTTTTCTGAATTATTTCTTTTTGGATCAGATTTATAAGCATTTAGGTGGACAACTTTAGATCTGGATGCAATCTGTATTCGATTATTTAATGATTTTTCTCCAGAAGGAACTTTTAACAACTGACCGCGAATAATCTGATCCGGATATTTAATTCGATTTAACCTGAGTAACTCGTTTACTTCAGTATCAAATCGATTAGCAATTTTCGTTAGATTATCATTGCTACGTACTTGATAGTTAATTAGCTCACCACTATATTTCTTCTGATTTTGCTTTACCATACGAACTGAAGGGTAAGCCGAACCTCCCCTACTAGGCAAACGAACTACCTGCCCTATATATATTTTATTTCTATGAGTCAGGTTGTTATATGAATATAACTTATTGACTGAAGTTGTAAATCGCGATGCAATTTCCGAAAGGGTATCCCCTCTCCGAACGGTATACCATTTTGAGCGAATCTGATTATTATGACGCTCACTAGCTGGAATAATCTGATAAAAATCTCTTCGTTGAGAAAATTTATTTTGGGGTGCTTGAAAGGTAAAGTTTCGTGGGATTCGCTTCTGACCAGATATAACTGGCCTTCTAAGAGCAGGATTATATTTTGCTACTTCATCTCTTGTCATATTCAAGCTAGACATAACACTATTTATGTGGACAAAATCTTTAAAAACAACGGAAGATAAATTTAGAGCTTTATTAAAATTAGCATATGGGAAGTATTTATTCTTATTTTTCACAACATGCAGTGCCGCTAAAAATTCCGCATAGAAATTTTTAGAGGCAAAACCAAAGCTACGGCTTCTGTAGCCATTGATCACATCAACAATGTTGGCTCCATAACGTTTTTTAGCATTTTTCATTCCCTGAGTGCCATGATTATATGCTGTAATTGCAAGTGGCCAACTTTGCAACGCATCAAAGTTTGATTTTAAAAGTTTCGCTCCAGCAATAGTAGATAAAATTGGATCTCTGCGTTCATCCACATCATAACCAACATTCATAAACAAACGCCCTGTTCCACGAGTAAATTGCCAAATTCCAGCCGCCCCGGCACTGGAGTAAGCATTTACTTGAAATGAAGACTCGACATGCGGGAGCACCGTTAACTCTAAAGGTAGTTTAGCTTCAGAGAAAATTTGATTAATTTGATCTTTATACATGCCGGAACGTTCAATACCTGACTTAAAGCGATCCTTCTGGCCTACTTGAACTCTTATTCTCCGGGAGGCTTTTCTAAAATCTGACTTAACCAAGTGGTACACTCTTTTAGCGTCACCTTTTAAGGACAGATGTTTTTTTGTTCTGGCTATTTGGAGTAGCAACTTTTTATACTTTCTTTTAACCCTTTCAAACCTGTATTCCCTTGCCCTATTGGACATTTTTGAACCGTTTTTTATATAAACAATCTCATAAATTATGCCAAGGTTATCCATGTCATGAACAACATAATGATCTGTAGAGTATTCAGAATAGATTTTTTTCCAAAACTCTACCTTTGACTCAAGGCCTACCGGGGTCGAAAAATGATAATGGTGCAATGTGTGAACTTCTCTGTTCAGCTTTGCATGTGCATTACCTTGAAAAGAAAACAACAATATCAAAAACAGGGGAAAAGTCTTTATAGCTATATCCAATAAATTTTTATCTTTCACTTGCATGAAGTTTTGTTTTTTAAAAGGGGTGAAAACAATAAATAAAGTAGGACTTGAAAAGGGTTTAAAGTTTTATTATAAAGCCATTTAAACGCTTTATTTTTCAACAAGCTAACAAAGCTTATGCATACAGTCAAGAAAAACCTCCCCCCTGAAATTAAACTTTTAAAATCATTAACTCCCATCTAAGCTTATTTAACTTTCGACGAATACTCACCATTGAGCTTATACACAAAGGACAATAATTCAGCCACAACCTGGTATAAGGATGCCGGAATTTCTCTATTTAAATCAACTTGCGAGAGAAGGTGGACCAAGTCTGGATCTTCCTTAATCGGAACATTATTTTCTTTTGCCAAAGAAATAATTTTTTCCGCAATTAGTCCCTTACCCTTTGCAGTAACAACGGGAGATTTGTTAACTCGATTGTCGTACTGAAGCGACACTGCAGACCGATCGGGCTTCTTTTCGATGTTACTCATGTTGTTAAATCCACCAATCTATCAGAGTCACATGCTAATAACTGGTTTAATTGTTTATCCAATTCTCTGTCAATATTACCAACAACTGAACAGGATGCATTAACCTCAAAACCTAAGTCTCCTAAGCAAGAACAAAAATCTTTAAGATTACTGTCTATAAATTGGGCTACATTTTGATTTTCAACATCAATTCGGACTGATATAGACTCCTTATTCATTTTTGCATCAACACGAAGGTTTCCGAGCGCTGATAATTGCAACAGAAAAACAAGAAGCACATCATCATTATTTTTATTGCCTTTTCCTTTTCCCTCATCTTCAGGCCGTCGCAAATAAAGATTAACTGTCTTACCAATCATAAAGGGATCAGGAATTTGTAACAAGATAAGTTGATTTTCTTGACGTGCAAATTGATTGGTCAACTGCTGTAATTCAATATTTTCAATTGCTCGGTGTAAAACTTTAACAATCTCCATAAATTGACGCCGCTGACTAACTGAAGTATCTTTTTCAACACTCCGTATCTCTATCAATTCCAATAACTTTATAAGTTGCCCTTTTAAGTCATTTTTTACATTAAGTGGGACTTCAAAAGGCTCTTTCCTTTGAAAAATATTTTTTACTTTTGGCTCGTAATTTATGCCTGATAAATCTATTTGTTGTTTTAGTTGGGCACTGCCTTGACTTGGAAAATTTTTTACCAGGGGTGGAGTTTTGAGAAAATTCAAAGTTTTGGCTAAACGCCCAACTAAACCGGTTTTAGCACTGAGATTTTTAATATCCTCAGATGAATTAACCAAGATATCTAGTTTTTCAAGCATTTCACCAAACGGCTCTTTAAAAGGTAATAAAGATTTAATTTTAAAAATATCAACCAGCTTAGGCGTACTATCCGGAGGAACCACAAGCCTAAATCCATCTCCGTGTGGGGTTACTACTAAAGAAACATTTTCCCCAGTCTTGGGTAGCACAGAAGAAAAGTAGGCAGTTATCAATTTATTTTCAAAATTAACAACTATATTATTTTTTCCAGAAACATCTACAACGGTAGCCTTTATTGATTCACCCGATGTGAGGTTCATATTGTCGATTTCACGTGCCGACAAATCTCTAGAAATAATATTACTAGGTTTTGATAGGGTGGGATTAGGGTTAGAATCAAAAATTGATTTTTTATCGAACACTTGACTTGATGGAATTTTAGAAAAATTTTTGTCAGAGATTTGGGTTCTATCCTCAAAACTAGGTGACGGGGAAGCTAAATGAGAGTCGAGTATTTTTATCTGTAATGGTAATTCAGAGGAAGGTTTATACACTCGAGCGGAAAATGAATGCCCTGGAGTTAAAGGATGTCGTGTTTCAACCGTTACCCGTTTATTAAACATTTTTATAATAGCTTTATTTTTCTCGGGCAATGATTCTAAAACGGTAGCCTGGAATAGTGCTCCCGATTTGAGAAACTTGTTTAAGCTAGGGAGAGTATCGAGAGAACTATTGACCAATATCAATTTCAATGAATTTTCAGATAGACCTTCAGGAATCAATTCAACCTCCAATTAAAAAGCAAAGGATTGATCATTGCAAAAACAAAAGAACATATAGTTTTTGATTTTTTTTTAAACGGTAAGATTGATGTTCTGCCCTTGGTGAGAATCACCTTTAAAGACATTTTCTTGAGTAGAATTTGGGAGGGCCTTTTCAAGATCATTATTTTGCTTTGATTTATTGCGAAGTCTAATCTCGCGCCTTCGTTTGGCCTCAGGGCTAATTGAGTCTGCGGCTTCTGTTTTCTCAGGGTCCTGAACTTCAATTTGTTTCAATTCATTTACAGCAACTTGTTCCTCCTGAATTTGCTGAGCAGTAATTGACGGAAGTTGCTGCATAGTCTGCTGCAACTTTTCCGCATGTGTTCCCATTTGAAGAGTTTGCTGAGTATTTACAATTTCTGTGGTTGGCATGGGTTAAACCAATCGATTACAAATAAGAGACATTAATCAATATAGCTCAACAACCTCCATTGTCAAGCGAACCAATACAAGCAACCAGTTAGTTATTAACTTATACGGCAAAAGAAAAAGTCTACTTAACTATAAATTCAGAAAAATAGACCTCTTGAACCACACCCGTCCCAACTGGCAAAAGTTCGTTAACCTTAGTAATAATCCTTTTTTTTACTCGTTCTTTAGTGGACTCTATTTTTGTGGTGAGATTTTTATAGCTTTGCCTAAGAAGAATATTATAAATTCTTTTTCGAATACCGGGCAGATTTTTAGAAATCTGCCCTCCTAACCCTGCATTGCTCATACTAAAACTAGGGGTAACCAGAAGGAAACGACCTGATTCTTCCTTACTCTTTAGTTTAATAGGGAAAAAAAATGACTTGAGAGGGTACATGTGAACTTTTTCAAACTTTGGTTGAGCTAATCCACTACCAGAATCGTCGACCTCCCCTAAAGCGTCTTCTGTTTCTGAATCAACCCCCTCTTCCGTCACGACATCGTTTTTTGGCTCATCTCCTGAGAGAAAATAATACGCAGCACCACCAATAAGCAAAAGAAGAAGCAAAGCACCGCCGCCAACCATAATCATTAATTTTTTATCGGATTTAAGCTTTGCAATTAAGCTCGGTTCACTACTATCTGATTCAGTTGTATCGTCTTCGGCCATAATTCTTGATTAAATATTACTCTACGCAAGAGTCTTAAGTTCGGAGTACAAACGATGTACCTGAGATTTTAATAAGTCTCGCCCCCTTGTGTTATCTAAAACATAATCGGCATAATTCAATTTTTCCTCTAGTGACATTTGTGATTTAAGACGACTTTTAACGGATGCACGAGATTCTCCGTCACGGTTCATAACACGTTGAATTTGCTTGTTTTGAGTACTTTGAACAATTATAACTTTAGCAACATTTTTATAGTTTTGTGATTCAATCAATAACGCGGAATCAATAATAACTACAGCTTCAGGGTTTATCTTTTGGTGGTCTGAATATATATTTTTTTCTTCTGCTATAACGCGGCGATGCAAAATAACTTCTAGAGTATCTCTCTTTTTAGCACTTTGGAATACTTCAACTGCTAATTTTGACCTATTCAAAGTTTTGTCAGAGTTCAGGTATTCCTTGCCAAACTTGTCAACAATTTCTTCCCAAGCGGGTTGATGGGGAACAACAAGCTGTCGACTTATAAGGTCTGCATCAATAATATATGCACCTAATTCCTTAAAGTACGATGCAGCAAGGGACTTTCCTGATCCTATATTCCCCGTCAATCCAATTAATATGGACATAGCAATCCTTTATCACTCGAAGCGCTCTAGAAAGTTTTCATACAAACAAATCAAACTTCGAGTAATGGGACCTGGCTTCCCATCACCAACAATTTTCCTATCCAAACGAGTAACGGGCATAAGATTTTTAACGGAACCAGTCAAAAACATTTCATCAGCATTTTCAAGAACCTCAACAGGCCAAGCCCCTTGTTCTAATCGAAATCCATTTTCCTGGCTGAGTTTAATAACCACATCTCTTGTTATACCAGCTAATATTCCACAATCTAAAGAAGGTGTCATGAGAGTTCCATTTCGAACAAAAAAGAAATTACTTGTTGTGCTCTCGGTTAAATGACCGCGTGAATTCAGCATCAATGCATCATGAGCACCAAGACGCTCAGACTCAATTTTAGCAAGTACATTATTTAAATAATTTCCAGTTTTAATGCTAGGACTCAGGGCATTTTTTGAATTTCTCTGAACGCTGACAACAGCAAGATGAATCCCATTTTCATAGAAATCTGATGGGTATATATGCGCAGGAGTCACGTAAATGAGAACGAGTGGAGCGTGGCAGGACGAAGGGTCAATATTTATGTCTCCCACACCACGAGTCACAACTATACGGACATAGGATTCTTGATTTGCCGCATCTGCGAGAGTGCGGTCAATCTGTTCCCTCAACCAAAAATCATCAAACGGAATGACAAGTTCGATTCCTCCCGCGGAACGACGCAATCGTTTTAAATGTTCATCAAGAAAACAAGGACGATTTTTTCTAGTATTAACAACCTCGTAAACACTATCGCCAAATAAAAAACCATGGTCAAAAACTGAAACAAACGCTTCTTCTTTTATCATTCCGTTAATATTAATACGTGTCATCATGCAATCTAATATTAAAATATATAAAAATCTATTTAGTAGGAAATGTTTTCAGGAGGTCGTTTAATTCGTTCTTATCTTTTTTTGTGTGGTTATCCATAGCACCTTCTTCAGGTCTATTTTTTATTCCCCCTTGAATCGCATCCAGCAATTCTTCTTTTTTATGTTTTATACCTTGAGTAATTGCATTAAGGTCACCTATTTTTTTTAATTTTTCTTGAACCTCATCCACGGACATTTCTGAAGAAAAATCTAAAAATTTGTCGATGTAAGGTTCTTGACTGACCAAGGAAATAATTTTTTCTAAATAGGGTGTAATAATCGATCCCTGAGTAACCTTTTCATAACCCCCGCTAAATAAACCTAATGGAAACATTATAATAGCTACAATAACAAGTCCTTTTAGAACTCCAAGCGCCCCACCTACAATGCGATCAAGAAAGGAAATAGCAAGTGTCCCCTCTACACTTTTTCTGATCAATTGACCAAGCAGACCAAAAATGATTTTTACTATAAAAATAATAAACAGCCCTACTGAAATTTTAACAACAGTGAAAACTATCGTGAATTCGGAAATACGAGCCATAATCTCTTGAGAAACCATCGACTGAAGAGTCGTGGCAAATTCCTCGTAGTAATCCATGGCCAAAACATAACCTACCAAATAACCAAGCAAAGAAAATATTTCCCTAACCATTCCCTTAGAAAAGGAATAAACAAAACAAATACCAATAATAAAGATAATGACAAAATCAAATATACTCATAATAACCAATTGAGAATCGCATAATCATTAACTGCGCTGCGATAATAAGGAATGATAGCCTAACCAAGTTTATTTATATAGTTGGCATAAATGAAGCTAAAGGTTGACGTATGTATTTCAGGGTTTAATTGCATCAAAGCTCTTACTTCGGATAACTTCATATATCTACCCTCAGAAATCTCATTCTTATTGATACAGATATTACTATCTGTAACACATTTATATACACGAACATGCTCCCAAAAGGTCATACTTTGAGCGGGAATGGATAAAACCTCATCTAATTGAACATCCGAAAGACTTAATTCTTCATTAAGTTCTCGTTTTGCACAAGTAATATAATCTTCCTCTGATTCGACATGCCCTGCTGCAGAAGAATCCCATAACCCAGGGCTTTCGTCCTTAATCATCGCCCTCTTCTGAAGAAACAAACTACCAGTAGAGTTAAAAACAAGAATATGTACCGACCTATGCATTAAGTCATTATTATGGACTTGGAGTCTAGACGCTTTACCTATAACCATATCTTCTGAATCGACCACATCAAAAATTTCATCGGATTCACTCATAAAACTATCAAAAAATAAAAATTACTACTCTGGTTTTTGATATTCTCGTAGATAAGAAAGTCGAGATGGGATTTCTCCTTTCTCGCAGTAGTTATGTTTTACAAGTAGTTTAATATCATCAATAACTCTTTTGTCACCCTCAAATAATATAGTCTGATAGCCTTTATCAGCAACAAGTCCACCAACTTGCAAAAGACTCATAACAGACTTGGCATTAAATTTTTTCTCATCAACAACCACAAACAAATCCATATTTTCGTATTTTCTGGCAATAATAGATACAAGAGTGCATGGACGAGCGTGAAAACCTAATGGTTTAGGAATAGACAACTCCACTCTCACCACTATAGAAAAGAATTTTAATATTTCCTCCGCCAGATTATTCCCTTCATTGATAAAGTATTGACTATAAAAAAAACCAAAATTGACGATTTTATCCAAAAGCACATCTTTATTAACTATCATGGAAATACGTTTCCTATTCTCTCCAGGACGAATCTCATCCTCATGACGCTCATAAAAATGTACCAACCATAAAGACACTTCAAGAAGGTGCAAGGGCATTGACACATAACCACGCAATATTTTTAACTCTTCATGTTCAGCCTCAAGCTTTGTATTTTTAACATATGTATCAAAATCCGATTGAATATTATGAATTAAGTTTTTGTGAAGCCTAGCTCGGTTTTCATTATATTTTTGTAAAACGACTAACTTAAGTTTTTTAATATCCTCTATTTGAGAAATCTTTGAATCATTCATTAACCTCGAAATATGTTTGATTTTTTCGCATACTTCGATGACACGTTCTTCTTCGTCTTTCACTTCATCCTCAGCTACATTGCGAGGCAATCTTTTATTAGATTTAATATCAGAAAATTCAATCTGAATATCACTATCAATAGATATTTTCAGACTATTTACTTCGGTAGCAGCATATAACTCCTGGAGAAGACTAAGGATAGACTGATTAAGAAAAAAAAGTACAGCTATAGAAGCATTTTTAAATTCATTTTCCTTATTGCTAGGTTCTTTCAGATTATAATAAGGGTATCGATCTAATATATGGCGAGTAAAAAATGCTGCAATAGATAAGTTTCGTATAGAGGCTAGACACTCAACAAAGAAACTCCATTTTTTATTTTCTCTTGCTCCATATTGGTCCATAAAATTTTCTAAAGACTCCGACTCTTGAATAAGGTTAGAATAAAATTTTCTTGAGATATCTTTTTTATCTTGGTTGCGACTCTTAAAAAGAAAGAATACGTTAAAAAATTGCTCACATGGGACTTTAGCCAGCACAAGAAAATCTTTCTCGGTTATGATTTGGGTTAACGATTTAGGCTCAACCATAGATCTCCATTCACTTTATTGCTCATAATGAAATTAAAGATTATATTAGCAATAAAAAACCAAAGTAGAATAATTCATAAAACAAAATATCATCAAATCAAAGACTTGGAAATCATGGATGCAGGAAGATATTTTTTCCAGATTTCTAAATGAGAGGTTGGGCCTGTTGGAATGCTAAAAAAAGGCCAATAAGAGCTAGGCTTGGATGGTTTAGTGAGTAGTTTCATTCCTTTTTCCGAAGGTGTTTGATCACCTTTTTTTAAATTACAAGATTTACAGGCACCTACTACATTAATCCAATTGGATTTGCCTCCACGTGATTTTGGGAGCACATGGTCGACAGTCAATGAAGTATTGATTGTGCCGCAATACTGACAAGTAAAGTTATCACGACGTAAAATATTTTTTTTGCTAAAAGAGATTCCCCTACGTTTGGACCGTTTTACAATATTAAGAACGCGAATTACTGCCGGGAGTTTGAAGGATGTTGTTGGCGTTCGGACCACGTAACCATCACTTTCAATAAATTCAGCCCGCTCATTAAAAACCATAATAATTGCGCGTTTTGCACTACAAAACTGAAGTGGCTCATAAGAATAGTTTAGAACCAAACTTTTCACTGAATTTAACATCATCTAGGCTCTCTACAGTTACCAGAAATCAATCACACTACGAAAAGAATGTTTAGCTTACAGAATTCTATCTTCACGTCATACGCGCTGTCAATATAGGTAATATTTTCAAACAAACAGAGTTATTAAAAAATATTTCCCCTCCCAAGGATAAAATCTGGGTCAAAAATCTCCTTAATAGCCTTAAGTTGACACAAAGACTCCTCCCCAACCATCATCAAAAAATATTTTTTCTTCAATTTGCCAATACCGTGTTCGGCTGAAACCGTACCATTCCACTCAAGAATCTGCCGAACAAGCCTAGAATACAGTTCATGAGCTTTTGGAATCTCTTGTTCGTCTGGTAAAAAGTTTATATGCAAATGATTATCACCAACGTGACCGAAGATAACATAATCAATACCTGATCTCTCAAGTTCATTTTTATAAAAAAACATCATATCTTTAAAGTGTAATCTTGGGACAGCCATATCAGTTCCTATTTTGGTTCTTTTCAGGCGGCTATTTTCTTCATTTAATAAAACAGGGATCGCGTGTCTAAACTCATGAAAACGCTTTAAATCACTGCTGGATTGAGCAAACCATGAATCACGAAGCGCGCTAGTTTCTTTCAAATAATCGAACCACGCTTCTAATGCAGGGTCATGATCCGATTGACGGTCAATATCATTTTCAAAAAACAGGGCAGATTGAGCGTTAAGAGGAATATTTGCAAACTTTTTACGCAAGCGATTCAAAGAATGCCTATCAAAATATTCAAGTGAACAAGGGTTTATAAATTTGCTATTTGTTTTTTTTATAAAATCAACCAAATCCCAGCACTCTTCCTCCTTATGAAAAAATAAAATCCCGCTAATAAAAGACCAGGGACGAACCTCAAGTTTTAATCTAATACGAGTAAAGATACCTAATGTCCCATCAGAACCGATGAACAAATCCAACCAGTCCATATCAGCCCTTACATAATAACCAGCAGCGTTTTTACATAGCGGGCTCTTGTAGGTAGTCTCAGGAAAAAATAATTGCCGACCATCAGAAATATTCAGAGGATTAGTGATGGTTAATCCCCTTTTCAAAGTGATCGTATTCCCATCAACCAGGATAATATCCGCCTCAAGCACATAGTCTCTGGTCACACCAAACTTATAACTTCTTGAACCAGATGCGTTGGTTGCAAGTGTTCCCCCAATAGAAGCAAGGCTTTCAGTAGGATTGGGTGGATAGAAATATTCTGTTGCTTCTAATTTTTTATATATGTTAGCAAGAGATGCAGCAGGACCAACATCTATAATGCCGTTCTCTGGGTTACCAATACTATCAAATCGCTCAAGAGATATAATACAACCAGATTCTGGAATACGTGATGCTGTCATACCTGTCCCAGCGCCTGCGATCGTAATTTGTTGTGTGTTAGTTTTTAAAAAACACGTAAGTTCTTCAATAGATTCTGGGATAACAACTTTATTTGCAAAACCACCTACGTAATTTGAAGCATCCTGCAGATATGGAGAGATTGCTTGAGAATCTGTCTTATAAATCATTTGAATTGCCAATCAATAATAAATTTACCATGCATTAGAATTTATTTGTATAAAGGCATTCAGTCGCTCGCAAGCTAATTCTCTAGCCATAGGGATTTGTTTTTTCTCCAGACACTGATTCACGCTTTTATCTCCAAGTAATTCGTTAAGAAATTTTTTTCTATACTCTACTGATGGAATCATTTTTTTAGACATACTCCTAAGTTGATCTTGCAAATTAATTTGCATGAGAATCAAATCGCTAATCGATTTTTTTATTAAAGGTTCGAGGTTTTGTCTTATGGACTTACCCATTAAAGGACTTCTGCCACCAGTGGAAACAGCAACTTGAACAGTGTCATTAATATTAATAACTGATGGATGACTAAAATCACTCACTTGAGGATCGTCTGCTGCATATACATAACAACCATATTTTTTTTTCCCAACAACAAGAATTTCTCTATTTATATCTGGATCATCAGTTGTAGCAAGAATCAAGTCCAGTTGTTTGTAATCCTTTAAAAAATCAACATTTTCTATTTTTCTTAAATCAAGTGAAACTTTTCCTTTTTCAGCATAATTTTTTATCGATTGTTCAGCTTTTTCAGCCACCACAAAGATCTTGCATTGCTGCGAAAGAAGCGCTTCAACCTTACGGCTCGCTTCATTACCTCCACCAATAACGAGAGCACGTTTTCCAATTAAATTAAGATCAACAATCATATAAAAAACTCCATTTTATAATTCTAACATATAACTCTATTCATAAATGCATCAGAAAATACGTTTGTAGATTGAGCAATAGTCATATAACATTTCAAGTTAGAGATACATGGATATTTTCTTTTGGGGGCTAGATGAATCAACACAGTTTTAGTAAAACTGAAGTAATAGATGGAGTCACTTTAACTTTAAGTAAACCGGACACGACAAAACCTGAATGGATTGGCCAAAGTGAAGTTTTGAAGCAAGTTTTGGCATGCTGGATGGTTATATCAGATAAAGATCTTCCATTATCTCCTAGAATCATTGGTATGCCAGGAATAGGGAAAACCACTTTAGGAATGGTTGCGGCTTTAGAAAGAAAACAACCGCTTTATATATATCAATGTACAAGTGATACACGACCAGAAGATTTAATTGTCACTCCTGTTTTGGCTGAATCAGGGAAAATTTCGTACCATGCATCACCATTAGTGACAGCAATGATTAGCGGAGGAATCTGCATACTAGATGAAGGCAACCGAATGAACGAAAAAAGCTGGGCTTCTCTAGCTCCTCTTCTTGATCACAGGCGCTATGTTGAATCTATTATTGCCGGACTTAGGATAAAAGCCCACGAGGAATTTCGTGCTTGTGTCACGATGAATCACGATGAATCCACATTTGAAATCCCCGATTATATATTATCAAGACTTCAACCTACCCTAACATTGAATATGCCTAATACTGAAGATGAGATGGCCATCTTAAAATATCACCTTCCATTCGCTGAAGCAGAATTACTTGAAATGACCGTAAACTTTCTGCAAAGATCTCACCAACTTGACCTTGAATTTTCTCCCAGGGACGGTTTACATATATTGCAATATGCGATGAAAAGGTTAATTCAAGACAAAGATCACCCCATAGCAAAAGATATGGTTTGGCAAGAATCAATTCAAAAGGTTCTTGGGGACGACGCACTAGATTTAGATGAAATGGCAGAGAAGAAAAATCGGGCATTAGGAGGAACACAATTACCGCAAGGGCTGGGTGATTTTTTTTTCGATGAAGACAGCCCGATCCATCCAGATCGATAACAACAATGGGAATCTTTTATCTAAGTAAAAAAATCCAGTTTTTACCCGTAATACATGGAAGCGCCTGCTTCACTCATATTATAAGAGACCGTTTATTATCATCTTCAACTGACTGTTTAGCAGTAAGCCTTCCTCCCGAATTTCAAACAACAGTAGAAGATGGAATTAATCGCCTACCACAAATCACTCTTTGCTCCCAGAAAGAATCATCGGGATCTTATAATTATGTTCCTATAGATCCTTGCCAGCCAGTCATTATGGGCCTTCGCATCGCTTCGCAAGAAGGAATCCCTAGAAAGTTTATAGATTATGGTTGCGATATCTATGAACCAAGAAAAATAAACTTCCCTGATTCATACGCATTAAGACATATGTCGTATGAAAAATTTTGCGCTACTCTTTTACTCTCGATTAAACGCCCTGAAACTAACACGCTTCATGACAAAAGAGCGCGATGGATAGCCTACCAGCTTCATCAACTAGAATTTGATTTTAAGAATATAACTTTCATCTGTTCGATTCTAGACTGGCCTTGGATAAAAGAAGCTTATAATGAGAGAAAACCATACGATAAAATAATTTCACCTTTAAATAATCCAAAAATATTTGGGGTAGTAAAAGAAACACTCTTTTTTGCTCTGGCAGAATTTCCTTACATAACTTATCTGAATGAAATATATCGACAACAAATAAAGTCTGACAAAGAGGTTGTAGTTGACGGAATAAAAGAAATTCTTATAAAAGCTCGAAACATATTCACTAAAAAACATAAATTACGCTTTCATAATCTTACATCACAAACTTTCCAAACATACTTGCAGTACGTAAGAAATTTGACATTGATGGAAAGCCGCTTAACACCAGATCTGTATACTTTAATAACAACTGCAAAACAATTCAGCGGCGACCCTTTCGCAATTGCTGTTCTTGAAGCGGCCAGAGAGTACCCATTTCAAGACCTTGAATCTACTAGTCTCGAACCTTTAGTGCTTGGAATCGATAAAGCTGTTGATAGTGGAAACAACCCTATTAATATGAAAAATCGCCTATCAGAAATTCAAACTGAATGGCGTGGAGTCAATCTAAAACCTGAACCTGATATAAAAAAACAAACTCAATGGAAATACAACTGGGATCCCTACGGTCAATGCTCCTGGCCACCAGAAGATGATCAAATAGAAAGCTTTAATACTCATGTTCGAGAGCAATCCAAATTACTTTTAAGCAATGACCTCGCAAGGTCCGAAAAGTTTACTTCCTCTATAAAAGATGGTGTAGACATGAGAGAATCACTTCGTCATTGGCACGAAGGTGATATCTACGTTAAAGAAATACCGCCTTCCCGCGGACGTGTTGAAATCGTTGTTTTTATTTTTGATATAGAACCCGATCCAAATAACTACCAATGGTGTCAAACTTGGTACGCCGAACATAACGAAGAATCAACATTATGTTTTTTTGCAACAAACTACATGAATGATATGGTCGGCCCTGGAGTGGGTCGTGCCACATATGGAGGATGCATGATGATCTATCCCCCTAGGCCAATACCTGACATCTGGAAAGATCCTAGAATTCATGCAGGAAAAACTTTAGAAGAAAAATTATTAGAAGCAGCCTTTTTTCATTCACAAGAAAAACATATAGCAGTGGTTACGCCATGCCTCCCAAAATCAAACTGGCGAAAGCTTTCTCGCAAATATCACAAAAGTATTATCCACATTCCTTTAAAACGTTTCTCTAATCAAACCATCGAAAAAGTTCGACGATTTCATGTCCTTAATGGAAAACAAATTAGATCCTTTGCAAATCATTTTATTCAAGATTTATAATAGTCCCCCTCCCTTTTCAACATAATCTCTTATACTTTTGCTTACATTTTATTCTTTGGGTAAAATAACCTTAAATTTAAACCATTAGGCTTGTTTACAATATTTCTGTATAATTTCAATGAGTTACATGGTCACTATAGATCCATAATTAATTTGTCCGCTAAGTCTTATCTTCTCTCAATAGCACATCATTGAATTATCTTTTAACTCAAATCTAAACCTTCATCTGTTAGTCAATACCAATCAACATGGAAAATAATCAAAAGCTAGGTCAGGCCGCAGGAACCGTTGGAGGCATGACACTCGTCTCTCGTCTACTAGGCTTGATTAGAGATCTTGTAATAGCAATGCAGTTTGGAGCAACTTCTGCGGCAGACGCTTTTTTTGTTGCATTCAGAATTCCTAATGTTCAACGCAAGATACTAGGTGAAGGGGCTATTTCCGCGGCTTTTATCCCAGTTTTTACAGAAATCCGAAATCAAAAAGGAGAAGAGGACGCCTGGATAATGACTGCCAATTTATTTAATATTTTGTTGACTGTATTGATAACTTCTTCTCTGGCATTGGCAATATTTGCACCTTATATAATAATGGTTTTTGCGCCTGGATTCATGCCAACCCCTGAAAAGTTCAACCTAACAGTTCTCCTAACTCAATGGATGGCTCCTTATTTTCTTTTTATAGGGTTGGCTGTTTTCTGCATGGGTATACTCAACACTTACAACATGTTTGCTTTACCAGCAATAACCCCAGCCATTCTGAATATATGCATGATCTTAGGCACACTGATAATTTCTCCCAACCTTGACCAACCAGTTATAGGCCTAGCAATTGGAGTGATAACTGGGGGGTTTCTTCAATTCGTAATCCAAATACCAGCTATTTTCCGATGCGGATTCAAATTCATTCCATCCATTGATTGGAAAAATCCTGAGGCTTTAAGAATTACCAAGCTGATGATTCCCGCTATATTCGGCTTGGCGATATACGAACTTAATATGTTGGTGGATACCCTCCTTGCTTCCTTGCTTCCAGAAGGATCCATTTCTTATTTATATTATGGGAATCGTCTGGTGCAACTGCCTCTTGGTGTATTCGGCGTTGCACTAGGGGTTGCAATCTTACCAATGCTATCGCACCAGGTTGCAAATAAGGACTTCTCTGAAATGATAAAAACAATCGCTTTTGGAATTCGGTTGATTTTATTTATTACAATCCCTGCAACTATTGGTCTTATCCTTCTAAGGTTTCCAATTGTGAACACATTATGGGAGAGAGGGGAGTTTAATCGTTTGACAACTGAAGGAACGACCATTGCACTGCTCTATTATTCTGTTGGGCTATGTGCTTTTTGTGGAATCAAGGTCATTGTCCCAGCATTTTACTCGTTACAAGACACCAAGACGCCAGCAAAAGTTGGAATCTATTCCATTTTACTAAATATAATTCTTAATTTAATACTCATGGGCCCCTTAAAACATGGTGGACTAGCTCTAGCAACCTCGATATCTGCCCTGTTTAATGTGATTCTATTAATCTATTTACTTAGAAAACGAATTGGATTAATGGGGGGGCGAAAGATATTATCATCTGTGATCAAACTATTTTTCGTATCGGGAGTCATGGGTATTGCAGTATATTTCTTTAATGTAACTTTTTTTGATCCTAATTCCAAATTAGTATTAAAACTTTTAATTCTTTCCGCAGATATTGCGATTGGCGTTTTAGTATACGCAGTCCTCTCACGCATAATACAAAATGAGGAATTGACATTCTTAATTGAGTTAACTCGCAAACGTAAAAATAAATCTTCTGCCTAAAACACCATACAAAATAAGACCAAACAATCTAAAAAAGGAATATTATTATGCTTGCATGTCTTGACCTTGAGGGAGTTTTGCTACCTGAAATATGGATTGCTTTTGCAGAAAAAACAGGGATAGAACAACTTAAACTTACAACCAGAGAAATCCCCGATTACGACGAATTAATGCAAGGCCGGTTAAAAATTCTTAATGACAACAACCTAAAGCTAATAGACATACAAAATGTTATTAAAACATTATCACCACTGGCAGGAGCGATTGATTTTCTTGCTTGGCTGAAATCCGAATTTCAAGTAATCATATTATCTGACACATTTTACCAGTTTGTAAGGCCTCTCATGAAGAGTCTTGATTATCCAACCCTATTCTGCAACGATCTCATTGTTAACAGTAAAGGGGACATAACAGGCTATCAACTAAGACAGAAGGATGGTAAAACTAAGGCGGTTTCAGCGTTAAAAAAACTAAACTTCAAAGTAATTGCAGCCGGAGACTCCTACAATGATACCGGGATGTTGCAAGAAGCAGATGCAGGGATTCTATTTTGCCCACCTGACAATGTTATTAAAGAGTTCCCACAATTTCCTGTTTCGCGAAATTATGCGGAATTTAAGAATACCCTTCTAGATTTGAGAGTCGCCCTAAAAAAATAAAAGTTATTTTACGCTTTGAACTTCTGATTTAATTAACCCACTGGCAATCCATCCTATTTTTTGAAACACGCGAACCTTTGTCCAGTCGCCTTTTTTCTCAATAAGAGTAAGATTCATCCCTTTCTTCACTATCGCAATAACATGCCCATCCAACGAAGGCTTTGAATGAACGTTTGCTGATGATGGTAATACCGTGTGTATTAACTCGAACCCATCATCTTGAATCTTTTTCCCATCGATCGATGATTGAACCTCCCTATCTTTATCTGTAAGAGAAACAAAATCATCAGTAAAAACGTCAAACTTAACTAGAGCAACACATACAAACAAAAACATCAAGCCTGCAATGCGCACAACAGCTTGCTCTAACGAAATACCTATTTCTTCTGATTCTGTTTTTGGAAGATCTGGAGGTCCGCATTCAAAACAAAAAATTGATTTCAGTAAAATTTTCGCACCACAGACAGAGCAAAAAGAGGTGGGTTTTGATTCTTCTGAATATTCTCGGCCAAAAGTCATTTAACAAAATGGGAAGGTCACACAGGTTTCAGTTGTTAGAGCTTATAAATTTCACTATATTTTTTTTTAAGATAGTCTATAAAAAAACATGGGTCTAGTTTTTCTCCAGTAACTTTTACAATAAGATCATCAGTTGAGTATAGTCGCCCTTTCTCATGAATATTGTCATTAAGCCATTTTTTCATACACGAGAAGTTTCCTCCCTTAATCTTTTTAGGAATATCGTTTATATCAAGCAACATCCTGGAATAAAACTGACACGCATACATAGCCCCAAGGGTGTAGGAAGGAAAGTAGCCAAATGCTCCTCCACTCCAATGTACATCCTGCAAGACTCCTTCAGAGTTAGAAGATGGCCTCACACCCAAATACTCTTCCATCTTATCATCCCAGACATCAGGTAGGTCTTTCACACTAATGCTTTCGTCAAACAAACCCTTTTCGATCTCGTAACGAAGTATTATGTGCAGTGGATAAGTTACCTCATCCGCTTCTACCCGAATAAAAGACGGGTTACATCTATTAATGGCTGCATAAAGCTTATCTAAAGAAACACCTTGTAATGATTCTGGAAAGGTCTCCACAAAAAGGTTAAGATAAATATCACAAAAATAAATATTCTGCGCAATCATTCGCTCCCAAAACAAGGATTGAGACTCATGAATTGCCATGGTTAACGAATCAGAAACAGGTAAATCCAGAAAACCTGGCATTCTACCTTGTTCATATAACCCATGCCCTGTTTCATGTATTACCGCAAAAAGTGACTCAATAAAGTTTTCTGATCGATAGCGTGTTGTAATACGCACATCAGTCGGATGACCCCCTCCACAAAATGGGTGCACCGAAACATCCATGCGGCCCCTATCATAGTCAAACCCTATATCCTTACTGATAATTCTCCCCAAGGACTCTTGCTTATCAATTGGGAAATTACCTTTTAAAAAATCTACATCAGGATTAATAGATGATTTTCTAATTGCGTCAATGAGTGGAATTAATTCTTTTTTTAATTTGTCAAAAATTGGAGTGAGGCGTTCCATCCTCATCCCTCGTTCAAAAACATCAATATTAGCATCGTAAGGATCTAGTTCTGGAAACGCAAATTCGGCCCATTTCTTTTTTAAAATAATTAATCGCTCGAGAGTGGGAGCAAAATCTTCAAATTTATTTTCTTGCCTTGCCTTAGCCCATATTTGATGACCCCTGGAACTTAATTCTGCTATCTCCTGTATCAATTCTTTTGGAATTTTTGTTTCCAATTCATATTCACGCTTCGCTTCATAAATATTACATTTCTCGATCTCCGTGAAGTTATTTATATCGGCATTAACTAGTTCATCAATCAACTGGCCAAACTCCACATTAACAGATTTTTCATGTAAGACTCCCGCTAACGCTGCCATCTGCTTTGACCGATTTTCTGCTGCCGCTATAGGCATAATGACTTCCTGATCCCAGTGCATGGTTGCCATTACACCACCTAACCTGCTGCGTTCTTTAAGCTTGATGACTAACTGCTCATACACATCTTTTATTTTTTTGGGATTCACCCAACAACCTTTCTATAATTTTTTGCAAAAAACATGCGATATAATCGCGTTTCATCACAAAGCTAGTTTCGCAATCCATAAAACAATAAAACTGTCGAAAAAACGAGAGGTTTTAGGGTAGAAGAAGATTCTTAGAAAGAAGAATTAATGAGAGAGGGAGGGTGACGAAATAAAAAAGATTTGCCCAGCATCAATATTTTTTTATAACAAACAATAACGACTATTATCCTTAGCTTATTAGTTAATAAGGTTTTCACCTTCTTCTTTTTTTAACATTTCAAAGCTTCCATCCTTTGATGAATCTATTTTTTTAAACTCCTCCCAATCATCTCGAAAAAAATTAAACCCCACAAAATTAATTGCTTGCATAATTTCAAGGTCTGAGTACCTACCTTCTCCACCGTCAACTTCTCTAATGCAGTCTTCGATTGACTCACATAATTTCACAAACTTTGTATCATCAGACAACATTGAATCTTTCATAAAATCAAATGCCATGGAGTCCCCAATTTTAAAAAATTATAAAAATGAATTAAGGCTTGGAGTAAAAAAAATTCACAGTAGAAACAAGATCCGTAATGGCCATTTTAATGGAGTTAAAATCCTTATTTCTCATTCTCGTTACTGTAAACAACGACCCACCAACCGCTACAGCAGAAGCACCCGCCTTAAGGTACTCAACCACATTAGATAAATCAACACCACCTACTGCCATTAATAATAACTCATTAAATGGCCCGCGAACAGTATTAAAATAACTTGCACCCATTTGCGAGGCCGGGAAAACCTTGACCATCGTAGCACCAGCGCTCCACGCCTTTTCAATTTCCGTAGGAGTAAGCGCTCCAGGAAAATAAGCTATATCGTTTTCAACACAAAACGCCGCCACATCAATACTTAACGTTGGCGATACAATAAATTGAGCCCCCGCATTGACCGCCTGTTTGACATCGGTTAACGAGAGAACCGTTCCTGCTCCAACGCAAAGATCTTCTGAAAACTGTTGAGACGCTGATTCAATCAGAGACAATGCTTCTTCTGTATTGAGAGTCAATTCAACAAATCTAAGCCCTCCGGTAACACAAGCATCCAACACACCTTGAATTGAGTCCTTGGGTACGCCACGAATAATACCAAGAACTGGGGACTCTTTGAATCGGCTCAGATTAAAAGTCGGTTTTCTTACCAAATCGTTCAAGCGCTATCACTCTGAGCAAGACTATCAAAAAAACCTAGATAGTCATCTTTGCTTTCTGATTTTCTCAGCTTCATCCCTGCTCTTGGATGCAAATCAAGAATTCCCGTGATCATATAAGGGATTGTATATCCCCATTCGATTTCATCCTTTAATTTCACAAAGTGGCTTTCCAGAATTTCCAGTATAGGACGTAAATCGTATTTAGGGTTTTTTAGAAAGCCAAGCAATAACTCCAATGGGCAGTTGCCAGCAGCACGACCAATTCCAAAAATGGTTCCATCCAAATAGTTAACACTTTGTATAATTGCTTCTATTGTATTTGCAAAAGCCAATTGTTGATTATTATGCGCGTGAATACCTATTTCTTTTGTAGGCATTATTGACTTGTATTTTTTTGCTAAATGAGAAATCTGTTCAGAATAAAGAGCACCAAAACTATCCACAAGATACAAAGCATCGACATTAGATTCTTTTTCTACTTGCATCAATGCCTCATCTAGTTCTCGTTCTCTAGCATGAGATACCGCCATCAGGTTTATTGTCGCCTCATAGCCCTTTGCTTTTATTTGATTTGCTAAATCAATTGCTTTATCAATATCTTTCACATAACTTGCCACACGCATCATATCAATCAAACTATCACTCTTCTGAGGTATTGTGGAAGGATCTACTCGGCCAATATCAACCATTACAGATATTTTACTTTTCACTTCCTCCCCATTAATAACTTTTTCAATATCTTTTTCACTACAAAACTTCATCGATCCGTATTCACTTCTGGAAAATTGACTTTCGTCAGCCTTATAACCAAGTTCAACATAATCAACTCCTGAGCTATTAACCGCTCTAAAAACAGCGGACAGAAAATCATCAGTAAACAAATGATTATTCATAAGACCACCATCTCTGATCGTGCAGTCTAAAACCTTAATTTCTTTACGATACATACCAATCCTCTAAAAAAAGTATTCCTCGGTCAAACTAATATGGCATTTAAAAAGCGAGTGTAAGAGCTATAAAATAATTATATTTTGATTACTCAATCAGGTCAATCTATTAATTAAAATCAATACTTTACTCTATTAATTTTTTTCTAAATGAATTGGCATTGTAAGTGTTCCGTTGGGTGTTATATACTTGGCTTCTTTAGGCAACCTGCAACTATTATTTTATTTTAAGGCTATGAATTTTTGGCTTGTTAAACAAGAACCGTCCCAATATAGCTGGGATCAGTTTGTAATAGATAAAGAAACCTACTGGGATGGAGTACGTAATTATCAGGCACGTAATAATCTTAAAAAAATGAAAATAGGTGATCTTGTTTTTTTCTATCACAGCGTCGTAGGAAAGGAAATTAAGGGAATTGCGAAAGTATCTAAGGAGAATTACCCTGATCCAACCTCAGATAATCCAAACTGGGTGGTGGTAAACCTTAAGCCATACAAAGCGTTACTAGTACCGGTTACCCTCAACAATATCAAAAACCAACTAAAATTAAGCAACGTGGCCTTAATAAAACAATCCCGGCTATCTGTAATGCAGCTCACAAAATATGAATTTAAGTTTATTTTGAAGATGGGAAATACGAAACTTTCCGACTTATAAGCCCAATGCCTTTAAATAAGCGGAAAACTTTAAGAACTAAAAATATTTTTATATTTTTACAATCAATTCTATTAACATCTTTTGTGTCAACAGCATTTGCGAGTCCGTCCTGCCATGAATTGTTCACCCCACTTATAAAAACTAACGATAGCATCGCCTTAAATGGAGGTCTATGGGGATATTTTGAGAAAGATCCATTCTTACGAAAATATTCAACGCAAGCCGTGCAACTTGACTCACGTATTAATAAAGTGTTCTTCCTTCTTAATTATCTTTGTGAAACAAAAAATGGTATCCCTTTTAATGATCTTGCAACTTATATATCGCGCAGTATTGCCAACAAAGGTGAACATGCATTTAAAGAAGAACTTATTATCTTAGGCAAGACCTCTAAACAAATTAAAAACTGGTTTAATTTTTTTAAGTTTGCGCAAAGTCATAGACTTCGAACCCTTAACTCATCTACAATCCGGGCTACTATCAATAAAGCAATCCCTTTGATAAACAATTACGTGTCTTTAGAAAAAAATATTAATCAATCAAAGCAATCAAAAATTATATTAGAAAATGCGGGGGCACTTATAATTAAAATTGATGGATTTCTTTCAAGCGATCCATATATCACTCAAGCTTTAGATGAAATTGCACATGTACCATACTGGGATATCAACGAAAGTACTGGGGGATCCTGAATAAGTCGTGTCAACTACAAATAATATAATCACAAAAATACTAACTGAAAGGGTCCAATGAAATTTTTTTTAGTCATAGGTGGAACAGGTGTTATGGGAACATCTGCTATCAGGGCAATACGTGAGCACTTTGACCAAAACAGCGTGATTATTGCTAATTGGTACGGCAAAGAATCTCCTGGTTTTCAAATTGAAGGGGCTGACAACACTATTTTTGGTGACATTAACGATCTCAGTTGCAGAGAACAAATTAAATCTTTTAATAATGGAATATTTGAGTACATGTTTTATGCAACAGCTCTTGGAGACGTTGGCATTCCAATAAAGGATGCAACTCAGGAACAAATTGACCACTCCAACAAACTTTCGTTTGATCCAATTCCTCAACTTGAAAATGAGCTTGATATCACCACAATAGTTGCTTATTCGACATTCTATACAATACGACATCAATTAAGCACTTACGGCGCTATGGGACATTCAAAGGAGAATATAGAAAAATGGACCGTGGCCTCAGATGGAGCAACGAAACATGCTTGCATACGTGCCGGTCTTTTTGAATCTCCTTCATCCAGAGGAATAAAACTACTTCTCAGGAAAACCTCCAAAAATCTAGACAATTTAAAGGACCCTCTTCTCCGTTCCTATTTCGAAAATACTCCTTCCAGCGAAGGGATAAAAAAATTTGAAGAAGGGATCTTCACAGAAGAGAAAGAAGCCTATGGGGATTGTCGAACTGATAAGGAGGATCTTCTAAGAGCACACCTTGAATTATTCAAATCAGATAACCCAATTTTTATAAATGTTTGCGGTAAAAAGATATGGCCAAGCAAGGAACCTCTTTTGCTCAAGGAGTTTATCTAAATGTAACGAACCTTAGGGATAAAAACGGGTAAGAATTTAAAAATTCAAACCCACAAGATTTAATTGATTTTATAGTATTTTCAGACAATAATAATTTAAATTACTAGCAGTTAGAGCGCTGAGCATTAAATCCCAAATTTTATTTAATTTTCACCAAGAATGCATTAAATATGAGAATTGTTTGTACTCATTGCCAAACTGGATATCAAGTAGATATTTCTGAGGTAAAACCAGAGGGAATTGATTTTAAGTGCGTGAAGTGTAACCAGTTTTTTCTAATAACACCTAAAGAAATTGACCACCATAAATCAGGAGTTCAAAATAATATGAACACTGAACAACCCCGCTATTCTGAAGATGACAATCTCAATACCCTTGTGGCCAGTGTTGTCGATGACCTTAAAGGTTATGGCAATCGACTAAATAGTCAGCTAGGCAAACTATCTGAAATTGGAATTGCCTTATCAGGCGTTACTGATCTCACCGTTTTACTAGAAATGATTGTGGATCAGGCCAGGGAATTCACAAATGCCGATGCTGGGACCCTCTACCTTAAAGAGGAAAACAAACTAGCCTTTAAAATTGTTCAGAATGAAAGTCTGGGAATTCGCATGGGTGGAACATCGGGAAAAGATATCACTTTTCCCCCTGTTGAACTAAAAGAAAGCAATGTTTCGGCCTATGTGGCGATCAAAGGTGAACCTGTAAACATTCCCGATGTATACCAAACCGAGCTATTTGACTTTACTGGACCAAAAAACTTTGACAAATCATCTGGGTATCGATCTAAATCCATGCTTGTGGTGCCTATGCGAAACCATGAAAATGATGTCATTGGCGTCTTACAACTTCTTAATGCTCAAAACATTAAGACAAATGAGGTCATCCCGTTTTCTAAAGATTATGAAAATTTAACCGAATCTCTCGCGTCCCAAGCAGCGGTTGCCGTGACTAATGCCCAACTAATCAGAGAAATGGACAATTTATTTGATTCTTTTGTCCAGGTGATGGCAACAGCAATTGATGAAAAATCTCCTGTTACCGGAGGTCATATACGACGAGTTGCAAATATGACGCTAACATTTGCCGACATTCTCAACAAAAACCAAGATACGTACAAAGATATTTCTTTTAATGATGATCAGATCCATGAACTCCGAGTTGCCGCATGGATGCATGATATTGGCAAAGTCACAACCCCGGTAGAAGTTGTCGAAAAAGCTAAAAAACTTCAAACTATTTTTGATCGAATTGAATTTGTTGATTTACGGCTATGCTTTATTATCGAACAAATGGAAAAAAGCTTTCTAAATAAAAAAATAAAAATATTACAAAATGGATCAGACACCAAAAAAGTAGCAGCGCTTGAAGACAAACAGAAAATAAAGCGTCAAGAATTAATGGACATCCGTGATTTTATTAATCAGTGTAATAATCCAGGAGAATTTCTTGAAGATGAAAAGATCGCACGTTTAGAAGAAATTTCAAAAATGACCTGGACAGACTTTGATGGCAATAAACAATCCTTTCTCAATGAGGATGAAGTACTTAATCTCTCGATACGAAGAGGAAGCATAACGGAATCTGAGAGAAAGAAAATGCAGAATCACGCTGCAGTCACCTTAAAAATGCTCAAGAAAATTCCTTTCACCAAGAAGTTAAAAAATATACCTCTCTACGCTGGAGCCCATCATGAGTTTGTAAATGGTGGCGGATATCCTCTGGGTTTAAAGGGAGACGAAATACCATTTGAAGGAAAAATAATGTGCGTAACAGACATAGCAGAAGCTCTTACGGCAAGTGACCGTCCTTATAAAAAAGCGATGCCGTTAGAGGTGGTCTACCGGATTCTTCGAGAAATGGCTGACAAGGGCGAATTAGATAAAGAACTAGTTGAGTTCTTCATTTCAGAAGAAGTTTTTACCAAGTATAAAGAACAACACGAATCCAATGGTAATTAATGCCACAGGACAACTAGTTACGATTAACCTCTCCCCAATAATGTATAATTAGCAACAAAACTCTCCTTAAGAAATAACCAATTCAAATAATTAGTATCAATTCGTATTACTTTTTTTTAGGTTTGTAGGGGCCTGTTCGCAAAAAATTATCATTCATTTTAAGGTGTTCATCTATTGTAATATTCTCGTCCACCCCTTTACTCTTAGGATCGTCACCAAATTTTTTAAACGCTCGACTTTTTAACTTATCAGACATTTTAGTTGTTCGTTTTGTGCGAACTCTAACTGTTTTAGGCTTAAGACTTTCTTTATATTTTTTTTTATCCTCATGGGATATATTTAAAACCATAATATTTTATTCGGGGAGAAACGTGGTTAACAAAACATTAAATCATCAACATAACTACATAAATGATATCATTTTAATGAATTAGCTTGAATAGAAATTATGCCTATCCAAAAAATAGAAGATTTAATCGATAATCTTCCTAAAAGCCAATACCAATTAATTACGGAAGTTAATGCTAACGACCATTTTGAATTAGCTCGACTTCTTCATCAGTTATCACCTGAATCAAAAGTTCACGTTTTTAACAACTTAAACTCTGATTTGAAACGTCAAGAGGTTCTTTATGAAACTGATTTAGATAGTAGATTAGAGATTGAAAGCTCTCTTGGCAGTAAGGGTCTCGCAATTTTATTGAGTAGTATGCCGGAAGATGAGGCCACGGATATTATTCAGGAGCTTGAGGTCGATGAACAAAAGAATATTCTTAGTCAAATGGAGGTCAAAGATGCTGTCGTCATTAAAGACCTCATAACATATAAGGAAGAAACAGCTGGTGGACTCATGGTCCCAAAGTTCAATTCTGTTAAAGAAAACCAAACTGCAAGCGAAATATTAATGCAATTGAAACACGAAAACAATTCCGAAATACCACCATATTTTTATGTGGTTGATCCTGAAAATAAACTAAAGGGATATTTCAAACTACGTGACCTCTTAAATGTTTCAACTAATATTAAGGCATTACAAATAATGCGAAAAGTCACACCTAAAGTCTTCACCTCAGACTCATGTGATAAAGTTGCAAACCTTATGGATAATGAGCACTTGAGCACCATTCCAGTAGTCGACGATACCAATACCATACGTGGGGTTATTACTTTTGATGATGTTATTCGTGTAATGCAGGATTTGGCAAGCGAAGACATCTTCACTATGGTAGGAACGGCCAAAGTAGACCCATTTGCGAAAAAAATAACCAGCAAAATTAAGGTTCGCGCCCCATGGCTACTAACAACTTTTATCGGTGGTTTATTAAGTGCTTATATTCTCAACCGGTTTCAAACCACCATAACTGATTTTTCGACTGTTTTATTTTTCATTCCTTTTGTGCTGGGAATTTCTGGAAATGTCGGACTCCAGGGTTCTACCGTAATCGTTCGAGGCCTTGCTACTGGGGATATTCAAAAAGATAACATCCTAACTGTAGTGAGGAGTGAACTTGTGGTCGGCATAGCGAATGGGATTATTTTTGGATTTTTGTGCGGATTTATTATCACGTTAATAGCCGCACCATTACTTCAAACAACCCCGATCTTAGGAACCGCAGTAGGCTTAGGGATAGTGCTAGCTGTATGTGTTTCAGCGGTCATTGGATCGACTGCACCAATCCTCTTTATAAAGATAAACGTAGACCCAGCAATTAGTTCAGGTCCATTCGTAACGGTAACTAACGATATTGCCGGTATTGCCATATACCTTTTAACAACCTCATATATCTACTCAGCCATATAAGTATTCATCCCTCACTATTTTTCAGCTAAGGTGATCGACATCAAAGCAGCATCAACCTCCACATACTCGCCCTCAGAAACATAGTATTCCTTAACCCTCCCGTCTACTTCAGAAAGCAAAGTAAAGTAACCCTCTGAGATTATTTCACATACGGCCATACCTTTAATTACTTTATCTCCAGGATTAACCAGAAACTTATCAACTTTACCAGAGGTCATTGTTGGATACATGGCTGACATCAAAATATAATCTTCCATCAACGTGCCTTTCTAAAAAATAACAAAAACTAAATTGCCTTCAACCATTAATCGATAATAGGTATAATAAATATGATTAAAATCGAACGAATTAATATCACAAAAAATTTCTGAGAAAAAAACCGCGCATGAAATTAAATGTTGGAGATGTGTTATTTGAATCAATGTCACAAAACATTGGTGCAATCACTAAAATTTTTAATCACCCAGACGGCAAAATAATCAAAATTCGATGGCAGATGGAAGGGCACCTTCCCCATGACACAGAGCATTCATATAAAAAAGTACTACGTTGCGTCAAAAACGGTGAATATGAACTAACTCCTAAATTTTAGACAAATAGCCAAGTCGAACCAGATAAATAATATATATTATCTCTATTAGTATAATTATTGTTTATAGACAGTATGAGAAGGACGACCAGCTAAGATACTTTCTTTCCCCCAGTTTGTAACCTGTTTAAATTTATCAGATTGACAAAAATCATTAAAAGCATTTTCAGATCCCCACTCAGATGCAATTAAGTAAGACTGCCCATCATTAACATCTTTGTACAGAAAAGATTTCTCGTGACCATCGATGCCATTCATTGCCTCAATTACCCCTGTACAAGCTTTTTCAAAAACCTCTTCTTTTCCTGATAATACCTTATAGTTCATTCCTATAGTAACCATCTAGCTCCTTAATTCATTTTTAAGTATTATATTAAGCAACCAACTCAATTTCGCTACATAGCTCTTCACCGACAAGAAATACTTCATCAAACCCAAACCGATCCTTAATATAGAGTATATTCTCACGTTTGTTGCCTGTAAAAACAGAAACAGAATTCTTTGGAACCCTAAATAGTATTTTGTTAGGCATGCGATTTAAAGAAAGAATTTTTTCAACCATTAAATCCAGACTTGTCTGGCAATCAATAAGATAACGCAAAGAAGGATGAAACGGACCCGCTACCAGATTTTCTTCTAAAGAACGATCAGGCTGAACCCCTACCCTTATTACAGGAATACGGAATTGATTGAATAATGCTAGAGCATTTTTTAACGCAGCAAGAGTCCTACTCAAAGACCAAGGTGAATATAATCCTTTTTGGTACATTGAATATAACAAGGTATGGCGCAATACTAGTGCAGGGTAAAGCCGCACAAAATCGGGTTTCATCCCAATAACATCCATTACCGATCTTTGAAAACGTTTCTCGTTGTCGCCAGGAAGGCCCAACATTAACTGGAGGCCTAGTATGAAGTTACGTTTTTTAATCAAAGATATTGATTTAAGCAAATCTGCTTTAGAACATGGGCGCCCAGACTCTTCAAGAACTTGCTTGCATGTAGATTGCACACCCAACTCTACCGTCTTCACACCATAAGCCTTTATCAAGTCAAGTCGTTCAGAATTAATAAATAATGGGTGAGTCGAAACACGAATAGCATCAATTCGACCATTTTCAAGAAATGGCCTAACCAAAGACAACAGAAATTTCTGTCTCTCCTTTGGCAGCCCGGTAAAGCTCCCTCCGTAAAACGCAACCTCACATTTAGAAGCACGTTTTGAATTATATTTGGGGCCAAGGTAAGTTTTTAAAGTGTCCAAAACATGTTTTTCGTCTGCCGTAAACCGAGTGCCAGTAATATCAACTTGGCTACAAAAAACACACCGGTAAGGACACCCTTCATGAGGAATAAAAATTGGAGCGATCAGCATATTCTTTTTCTTCATACTCTTAAACCTATTAATCTTTATTAGTTAAAAAACTACTCAAAGCCTCCTTTGCCGCATTCTGCTCAGCTTCTTTTTTGCTGCGTCCTTTTCCGGATCCCCGTACTTGGCTGCGAATTTTAACCTTAACATCAAATCGTTTGTCATGACCAGGTCCCATTTCCCCCACAACCTCATACAAGGGGACACAAGAAAATCTATTTTGTGTGTATTCTTGCAAATCACTTTTAAAATCTATAGCTATACAGGCACTCCGATACTCATCAATTTTCTCAACCAACTGCGGCAAAAATACATCAGCAGTTGTTCGAAAATCACTATCGCAAAAAAGAGCTCCCACTAAGGCCTCATAAGCATTAGCAAGAATAGATGCTTTTTGTCCACCTCCAGAAAAAGACTCCCCTTTACCCAGCAAAATATAACTACCTAGTTCTATTTTTTTTGCTAGTCCAGCAAGGGAATTTTCATTAACAACAGCCGCTCGAATCTTTGACAATGATCCTTCAGGCAAGTCTGGATACATTAAAAACATATAATCAGCCACAATAAGGTCAATAACAGAATCGCCTAAAAACTCAAGCCTCTCATTATTTTTTAATGAGAGAAGAACCTCATTGGAAAAAGACTTATGGGTAAGCGATTTGTTGAGTAGTTCGATATCTTTGAATTGATAACACAATAATCTCTGCAAAGGGATTAATGCATTAATTCGGGCTTCCTGCATTATTTTTTTGGATTTAATTAATCAATCTCTTGAATACAAGAACAGCGTTTGTTCCACCAAACCCAAATGAATTTGAGATAGCTGTAGTAATATTTACTTCCTTAGCTTGATTAGGAGTATAATCCAAGTCACATTCTGGGTCAGGAGTATTATAATTTATGGTGGGTGGTAAAATACCGCGGCTTATTGCCAATAATGTATAAATGGCTTCTACACCACCGGCAGCTCCGAGCAAGTGACCAGTCATCGATTTAGTCGAACTAATGGATAGATCATAAGCATGATGTCCGAACGTAGATTTTATAGATTGTGATTCAGTGGAGTCTGCTACTGTAGAGGTTCCGTGAGCGTTAATATACTGAACCTCGTTTTTGTTTATGCCTGCATTATTTAAAGCCAGTTTCATACAACGAGCTGCTCCTTCACCGTTAGGCGATGTAGATGTTATATGATACGCATCACCATTCAATGCATATCCAATAATCTCACCATACACTTTAGCGCCACGACTTTTTGCAGCTTCATACTCCTCTAATACTACAACGCCACATCCCTCTCCAACAACAAACCCATCTCGATCCTTGTCAAATGGTCGGCTTGCAGCTTCGGGGTCTTCATTACGCGTCGACAAAGCTTTTGCCGCATGAAATCCCCCAACACAAAGTGGCGTGATAACTGACTCTGTACCTCCAGCAATCATAGCATCAGCATCGCCATACTGTATCAAACGGGCTGCATCTCCAATAGAGTGAGTCCCCGTAGCACAAGCGGTGGCAACACAGGTATTAGGACCTTTCGCTCCCGAATGAATTGAAACTTGACCTGATGCAAGGTTAGCAATAACCATAGGAATAAAAAAAGGGGAGATCTTACGAACTCCTCTTTCTTTATATATATTATGGTACTTCTCTATCGCTGGTAATCCTCCAAGACCGACGCCAACTTGAACTCCGACTCTCTCGGCATTTTTCTCAGTAATTTCATATCCTGAGTCTTTGAGGGCATAGTCGCTAGCAGCTACTGCAAAATGAATAAATCTATCCATTTTTTTCACTTCTTTGTGCCCCATATACCGCTCAGCATCAAAACCAGCAACCTCACCCGCAAACCTTACAGGAAAAGATTCCGTATCAAACCTTGTAATTGGACCGATTCCAGATTTCCCATTAATGATAGCTGACCAATTCTCTTCAACACCAATACCAAGTGGTGAAATAATACCCATACCTGTAACAACTACGCGCCTCCTCATCCACTCACTCCATATTCATCAGAGTCGATCAATTAGTGTTATTGTTGATATAATCGATTGCATCCTGAACTTTTGAAATTTTTTCAGCTTCTTCATCTGGAATTTCAATATCAAACTCCTCTTCAAGGGCCATGACAAGTTCAACGGTATCAAGAGAGTCCGCCCCTAGATCGTCAATAAATGCAGCGTTACCAGTAACCTGTTTTTCGTCCACACCTAATTGATCCACTATAATTTCTCTTACTTTTTCTTCAACAGACATAATTAAAACTCCTAAAAAATATTACATCAACATTCCACCATTTACATTTATAACCTGGCCAGTAATATAATTAGAACGGCCAGAAACAAGGAAAGCTACACTATGGGCTATATCATCAGGCAACCCCAAACGTGAAAGAGGTATCTGCTCAACCAGCTTGTCTCTTATTTTTTCATCAAGCACACGAGTCATTTCTGTATCAATAAATCCCGGGGCTATAGCGTTAACTGTAATATTTCTCGGGGCTAGTTCTCGTGCCATAGTTTTTGTCAAACCAATCAAACCTGCTTTAGAAGCAGAGTAGTTTGCCTGCCCAGCATTTCCCATAACACCAACAATGGAAGCAATATTAACTATAGCGCCTTGACGTTGCTTCATCATATGTTTTGCTGCTTGTTGTCCACAAAGAAAACTTCCTTTAAGGTTTACAGCAAGAACACGATCCCAGTCATCTTCCTTCATCCTAACAAACAATCCATCCTTAGTAATTCCGGCGTTATTAATCAAAATATCTAAGGGCTTAAATTCCTTTGCTATTGAATCAAATGCTACTTTAACATTTTCTGTATCCGCTACATTTATTAAAGTAGCGGATGCATTCCCCCCATTGGCGAGAACACTTTCAGCAGATTTTTTAGCATTTTCAAGATTAATGTCCCCAAAAATAACGTGCGCCCCAGATTTTGCCAGGTTATTCCCGATCACCTGCCCTATCCCTTGCCCCCCACCGGTAACTAGGGCAATTTTATTTTTAAGTTCCATCAATTATTCTCTGATTTTATCAAGTTTTCACAGGCTTTAACGGTTGTCTTTAAGGAGTCTGGATCTCCGACCTGAAAACATCTTACATTTTTATTAAACCGTCGCATAAGACCAGACAGAACCCTTCCCGTACCAAGCTCAATAGCAACATCTATTTCTTGGTCAATCAAATACTGCATTGTTTCAGCCCACCTAACAGGCGAACACACCTGCCGTATCAATGCTTCACACGCCGAGGAACCCGCGATAAGGGGCCGAGCTTGAATATTAGATACAACAGGATATTGATGATCGGCAAACTTTGTTTTTTCCAGTTCTTTTTTAAGATTAATTTCTGCTGGTTTCATCAAAGGGCAGTGAAAAGGAGCGCTAACTGGTAACATGACTGATTTTTTAGCCCCCTCCTCTTTTGCTAATCGAGAGACTTCCTCAACAGCCTTAAGGTGACCGGCAATAACAATTTGTTCATGACTGTTAATATTGGCAGGTTGAGCAATAAAATCTTCTTTTGTAACTCTATCGCATAATAATCGAACTTTATCTAAAGACATTCCAATTATAGCAGCCATACCTCCAACACCAACGGGAACAGCTTCCTGCATGAAACGCCCCCTCAGGTGAACTAACCGAACAGCATCCAAAAATTGAATGGATCCTGCCGCAACATTTGCTGAATACTCACCAAGACTATGGCCAGCCGCTATTGTGGCATTGATACCATTTTCCCTCAGCATATTCAAGGCTATTATACTGTGGATAAGAAGAGCTGGTTGGGCATTTTGTGTAAGCATTAACTTCTCATCAGGCCCATTAAAACACAGGTCTGTAATGTCAAACCCAAGAATTTCTCCGGCGTTATCAAACAATTTTTTAGACTCTAAAGACGCCTTATAAAATTCCCTACCCATACCTACAATTTGTGACCCTTGACCAGGAAAAAGAAAAGCAATTTTTACCATCTAATCAACGCCGCCCCCCAAGTTAATCCAGCCCCGGCCACAACAAGAAGTGTAAGGGATCCTGGTTTTATTAAACCAGCTTTACTGGCCTCATGCATGGCTATAGGAATTGAAGCCGATGATGTATTTCCATATTTTTCAATATTCATAAAAACCTTTTCTTTAGGAATACCTAATTTATCTGTTACCGCATCAATGATACGTCGATTAGCCTGATGAGGTACAACTAAACCAATGTCTTCAACTGAAAGCTCATTAAAATCCAGAGCTTCTTTAGAAACTTCCGCCATTCGCTTGACTGCAACCTTAAACGTGGCATTGCCAGACATATGAATAAAATATTCTTTTTTATCTATAGCTTCGTGCGATATTGTTTTTTTTCCGATACCACCAGGAACAATGATTAAGTCAGATTTACCCCCATCTGAATGAATATGAGTCGAAAGCAAACCCCTCGGTTCATTCATTTCACTTTTTTTTAAAACTATGGCTCCAGCCCCATCGCCAAACAATATGCAAGTCGAGCGATCCGACCAATCTACAATACGCGAATTGGTTTCACTGCCAATTATTAAAACGTGGCGGTACCTACTACTCTTTATATACTGCTCTGCTATAGACAATCCAAAAACAAACCCAGAGCATACAGCAGAAATATCATAGGCAGCGGCATTCACAGCACCAAGTCCATTCTGAACAAAGCAGGCTGTAGCTGGAAAAAGAATATCAGGAGTGGATGTACAAACAATAATAAGATCTAGTTCATTAGGTTGGATTCTTGCTGACTTAAGAGCCATCTTTCCTGCTTGAATCGCGAAAGTTGATGAGGACTCTCCCTCATCAGCAATACGTCTTTCACAAATTCCTGTACGTGTACGAATCCACTCATCAGATGTATCAAGAGTTTTTTCCAAGTCTGCGTTGGTAAGAACTTTACCGGGAAGAAAGATACCTGTACCTGCAATTTCGGCTCTGATTTTATTACCAGTATTCATAAAGCAAGTTAATGAGGTCTGTCTTCTTCAGAGTCTTTAGAGATATCGCTATTTTTTTCTTCTTTACCCGGCGTAAAAGTAATTTTTTTTATCTGCTTCCAAAAAGGTTCTTTGCCAGACATAAGATTGGACTCTATATCATCGCGAATGTGTCCATTCATCTTTTTTTCTACTAATTCTTTAGCACGAATAATGGCATTTTTAATCGCTTTTGGGGAGGAACCACCGTGGGCAATTATACAAACTCCATTCACCCCTAAAAGAGGAGCCCCTCCTGTCTCGGAGTGGTCAACCATTTTTTTAAATTTCAAAAAATTGGGTTTAATCAAATAATACCCCAACTTAGTAACCCAACTGGCCATAAAAATTAGCTTTAAGTTTTCACCTATCATCTCGGCAAGACTCTCACTAATTTTCAAAGCCACATTTCCGGTAAAACCATCGCATACTATGACATCAGCATTGCCTTGATAAACCTCTTTTCCTTCCAAGTTGCCAATAAATTTAACGTGACTATTTTTTAACAAATGAAAGGCTTCGCGAGTGACCTCGTTTCCCTTTGAGTCCTCTTCACCAATACTCAATAAACCCACATCAGGAGTAGTTTTTCCATGAATGTACTTGGCAAAAGAATGCCCCATAATACCAAACTGGAACAGTTGACTGGATTTACAATCAACATTTGCTCCCGCATCTAGCAAAACAGAATAGCCTTTTAATGTTGGTAACTGAATGGCAATTGCAGGGCGATCTACTCCCTTTAGAAGGCGCAGAGTAAAAGTTGCAAAAGCAAGAACAGCGCCAGTATTACCCGCGCTGACAAAAGCAGACGCATGACCATCCCTAACTAAGTCAAGCCCGACTTTGATTGATGATTTTTTTTTCCCCCGTAACACCTTGGAAGGCGTTTCATGCATTTCAACAACATCTTCCGCGTGCACGATCTCAATCGGAAGGTCCATCCAATCCTCATATTTAGATAACTCTGCTTCAATCAAACCAGATAAGCCAGTCAGAGTAATCTCCACATCACACTCTTTTAATGCCATCACCACTCCTTCAACGATAGATCCAGGAGCATGATCACCGCCCATAGCGTCAACCACAATTTTCATATTCGAATTTCACTCCATCAAGAGATGGATTTCCTTAAATAAAATACGTAGGGTTAATAAACATAGGAAACATCTGGCATGTAAATCTCACCCCTCACCCCAAGCAAAAAGCACCTAAATAAAAACTTATTAGCTTAGGATAAAATAAGACCTGATAGGCGGCACTATGTGAATGGCACTTAGACAACTTCTACCTCCATTACTTCTTTATCTTTGTAATATCCGCAATGGGAGCATACATGGTGTGGCTTACGCATCTCATGACATTGCGGACATTCGCTCATGGTTGGTTGCTTGAGCTTGTCATGTGCTCTACGCTGCCCTTGCCTAGATTTTGACATTTTTTTCTTAGGAACTGGCATCTATCCTCCTTTAATAAATTTATCTTTAAAAATTTTCAATCTTTCCAACCTTGGATCCGTAAATGACTCAATCTCGCACTTGCAAAGTCCCTGATTTAGGTTCTTTCCACACTGGGAACAAATGCCTCTGCAGTTTTCTTTGCACAAGCATATAACGGGAACTGCGAGCAGTATGCTATCGCTGATCGATTGAGTGAGGTCAATTTGTTGATTTTCGTATACCTCCGCATCAATGTCAGACGCATGCAATTCCACATCTCTCACTGCTGTAAACCGATCATCAGATGGTACAAAATGAGATTTAAAATCGCTATCAATCGGATATGATAATGTATCAAGGCAACGAGAACAACTAGCAACCACACTAGTCCTTACTGTACCCTTTAGGTAAACATCATCATCTATTCTATTTAGAGAGCCATTAACAGTAATATCAACGTTTACACTCAACCCCGCCTGATCAATCTCAAGTTGATCTTTCTTCAAAACCAAGCTAAAGCACAAACCTTCGTCACCGATCTCCTCTATACCAAACACCATGATGTAAGACCACTATAAAAGTGAGAATTAACTCAAAAGCTTTTAAAATCCAATATGTGGTAGAAAGTCAGGCAGGATTGCGGGTGATCCTATCTTTAATTGATGGCATCGTCAAGAGAAATATAAGCCTATCGCCCAAGTCTATCAAGCTCTTGGATGAAAACATTCGTGAACATCACGCATTCTCTCCCTTAAAACGTGAGTATATATTTGCGTGCTAGAAATATCCGCATGCCCCAGCATTTTTTGAACAGAACGCAAATCTGCTCCTCGTTCCAGGAGATGAGTAGCAAAGGCATGCCTCAAGGCATGCGGAGAAACTATACCCACTATTTTTGCCTTGATAGAATATTTTTTTAGAATTTTCCAGAAACCTTGCCTGGTCATAGAATTCCCGCGTCTAGTTAAAAACAAGTCCTCAGTCGTACATTTTTTTTGTAATAATGGGCGCGCATTAATGACATAATTTTCAATAGTAGTTTTAGCTATATCTCCAATAGGGACTACCCTTTCTTTAGACCCTTTACCAAGTGATCGAAGGTATCCAACTTCTAGATTGACCGCACTCATTTTCAGCGATACCAACTCTGAAACACGCAATCCAGTTGCATACATTAATTCAAGCATAGCTAAGTCTCTAACACCAGCAAGTGTATTAATATCTGGAGCGGCAATAAGCGCATCAACCTCTTGCATAGACATTACATTTGGAAGTTTTCGCCAAGGGCGTGGGGAAGCAATTGTTTCGATAGGGTTCTCGGAGATTAAATTCTCGACATATAAAAAATTATAAAAAGATTTTAACGAAGATAAACACCTTGCTACCGAAGATGGCGCCAAACCCTCTTCATTTCTGAGAAAAACAAGAAATGACCTCACATCGCTTGCCTTATCACCACCAAGTTGATTATTTGAAAGATATTTTGCAAAACGACTAACATCCCGCCGATAAGAATCAACTGTGTTTTGAGACTGCCGTTTTTCAATTTTTAAAAAATCAGTATATTCAGAAATGTAATTATACATGATGAATTTATCTAATATTAACAAATACTTATGATACATTAGACAGCAATGTATATCTAGAGTATTCTCATTGCCGTTGTTCATTATATACTGTAGAATCTCAGCCTGCAGTAATTAAACTGCCCTTCATTCGATACTCTTCAAGCCAATCTCATGGAGCAAACCACCTTAGTGCAGCACTTGCAACATCAGCAAAAATTTCTAGGAGCGACCGGTGAATTCACCAGTTTAATGAACGAAATTCTAGTCGCCGCTAAAATTATCTCGTTGGAAGTCAATAAAGCGGGGATCGGTGGGAACATACTAGGAGTAACCGGAAATATTAACGTACACGGTGAAGAAGTCCAAAAACTGGACGAATTCGCAAACTCAACCTTTGTTAACATAATGGGAAAGTCTGGAACGGTATGCGCTATCACCTCCGAAGAAATGGAAAACCCTGTCATTGTCTCAGAGGAGAAGGCTGGTAAATATATTTTTATGATGGACCCCCTAGACGGTTCCTCAAATATTGATGTAAACGTTAGCATAGGAACAATCTTTTCGGTGTACCGAAAAAAAAGCAGCGGTGACTCCGTAACCAAAGATGACCTCTTGCAAAAAGGAGCAAATCAAGTCGCTGGCGGTTATATTGTATATGGTTCTAGCACAATGTTTATATATAGTTCTGGAAGTGGAGTTCACGGCTTTACATTAGACCCTTCTATTGGAGAATTTTTTTTATCCCATCCAGACATGAAAATTCCAGTACGAGGTAACATCTATAGTGTTAACGAAGGAAACCAGATAATTTGGGATGATAGGCAAGTAAAGTTAATAAATTACTTTAAGGATTTTGATGAGAAAACTAGTCGCCCGTACAAGGGTAGGTATATCGGTTCAATGGTATCTGATTTTCATAGAACTCTTCTAAAGGGGGGTATTTTTATGTACCCCAAGGACAGTAAAAATCCAAATGGAAAACTACGATTTGCCTTCGAAGCAAGTCCTTTGGCTTTCATTGTCGAAAATGCTGGTGGGCGTGCTTCTACAGGAAAAGAACGGATTCTAGATATTGTCCCAAGTGATATCCATCAATGCGTTCCCCTATATATTGGTAGCCGCGAAGATGTTAAAACTGCGGAGTCATTTCTAAAAGATTAACTTTCATACTCGACGCACCTCTAAAAAAATGAGAATTCAAGCAATCCGCGGTGTCAAAGATATCATGCCAGATGAAATTGAAAAATGGCGCTGGGTCGAAAATAAAGCCAACCAAATTTTTAATCGTTATGGATTCAAGGAAATCCGTTTACCAATTTTTGAAAAAACCATGCTGTTTTCAAGAGGAATTGGGGAGACAACTGATATTGTAGAAAAAGAAATGTATACATTTGAAGACCGTGGTGGAGAAAAGGTCACCCTACGCCCTGAAGGAACAGCCTCTGTGGTTCGCGCTTTTATTGAGCATAAAATGTATACAACGCAAACAGTTCAAAAGTTTTACTATCTGGGCCCAATGTTTCGTTACGAGCGACCTCAGGCAGGGCGGTTCCGACAGTTTTACCAAATCGGAGTAGAGGCAATGGGGTCTCATAATCCTTCCATTGATGCGGAAGTAATGATCATGCTTATGGAATTCTTTAATGTTTTAGGACTCAATCAATTCGAACTACAAATAAATAGCCTAGGATGCAGCAAATGCCGCCCAGAATACCGGGAGACTATTAAAAAATCTATAACCAATCATTTAGCTGATCTATGTGAAAACTGCAACAAACGTTATCAAAAAAATCCCTTGCGAGTCCTAGACTGTAAAATCGAACGCGACATAGAAATTGCATCTGGACTTCCCAAAATAACTGACCATATTTGTAATGAATGTAAATGCCATTTTGCAAAAGTACAGGCCTTACTTCGTGAGACACAGATCCCATATAGTATCAACTCTAATCTTGTACGTGGCCTTGATTACTACACTCATACAGCTTTTGAAGTCACTTCTAGAGAATTGGGTGCCCAAAATGCAATAAGTGGGGGCGGACGATACAATACGCTAGTGGAGGAATTTGAAGGCCCCCCTACCCCTTGTTTTGGGTTTGCGCTAGGACTTGAAAGGCTCATCTCTCTGATTCCATTTAATAAGATGGAAAGTATAGAAACGAACCCTGACGTTTTTGTTGTGTCCTTAGGTGAAGAAGCAAAATTGAAAGTTTTTAGCCTGGTTCATCAATTGCGGTCTGGAGGAATATCGGTAGAAAGAGATTACAATGAGGGAAGTATAAAAAGCCAAATGCGTAAAGCAAATAGGTCTGCAAGTAGTTTTGCGCTAATTATTGGAGAAAATGAAATCAAGTCAGGAATCTACCAATTGAAAAATATGCAGGACGGAAAGCAATCAAACATTACTGCAGACTCTTGCGTAGAAGAAATCAAAGCTTTAATCAACCACTTTAACTAGATTCAACTTTAAATAGAATCCGTGCTCATTATAGGTTAATCTGGATTCGAATCCTTTTGGATTTTAGCACATCGAAGATTTAGTGGATTCGTGATGGCGTATTGCATTAAATAAGAGGTGAAATGGTTAGCGAAGAAATCAATGTTTTAGAAGAATATATCTCGGAAAATAAACTAAAGATCACCAAACAGCGACGAACTGTTTTAAAAATCTTTCTTGAGTGTAAAGATCATGTCAGCATAGAAGAGCTATATCAAATAGTACTAAAGACAGAGCCTAAAATCGGACTTGCAACTGTATATCGCACTTTAGCTCTACTAACTAAAAGTGGGCTGGCCCTGGAAATGGACTTTGGTGATGGACAAAAACGATATGAGAGTTCCTACAGGAGTGACCACCATGATCACATGGTATGCACTGAGTGTGGCAAAATTCTTGAGTTCAATCACCCCTTGATAGAAAAATACCAGGAAGAAGTCGCTAAACAAAAGAACTTCAAAATCACTTCCCATAAATTGGATCTTTTTGGTCTGTGTCAACACTGCAAATAAGAGCCTACCTCACTTAATTAAGAATCGCTACAAAATAAACGCTTCCTTGGTCCGCAATTATTTCGGAACTTGAGTTATTGATTGTGCGCAACGAAACCCCACATAGTTGTATATTTCGTTCATTATCTGACCATGTGTGGTAACTTTTGGGAAAACCTTGTTCTTGGGGTGTAGCCAAGTACGATTGGTAATACGCAAACCTCCGGCGGATGAATCAAAAGCACCTCCACGAACCACTTTAAAATCTCCCTTCTTAACACCAGTTGGGTTTACCTGTTTACCACGAGGGTAAGCTGCGTCATACCAATCGGCGACCCATTCCCAAACATTTCCCATCATATCGTAAACTCCGAACTGGTTTGGTTTTGTTTTGCCAACCGCATGAGTTTGAGCAGTCGAATTATCCTCAAACCAAGCATACTCACCATTCATCATATTCCCCCAAAAGTACCTCGCTTCAGCATGACCCCTTGCTGCATACTCCCATTCAGCCTCGGTAGGAAGGCGACACCCAGTGTTTTCAGTAAATTCCTGTGCATCATAAAAAGTAACCTGCTCTACTGGCCTATTAGACCCAATAAACTTGGAGGGGTTAAAGCCCATTACTTTTTCCCAACGAGCCTGAGTAACCTCATACCTATCAAGATAAAAATCGTCAACACAAGCCTCATGCTCTGGAGCCTCATCGACTTGCGCATAGTTATTACCTAAAACGAAACAACCTCCTTTTATAAACACCATTCCTTTTGGTGCCTTATTAGCTATAACCTCATCCTCTGGGGCTATTATTACTGTCTCAAATTTGAAACTCTCCTGAAAGTTATCAAACGTAGCTATATCATCATGATCTTTCACAGAGTTGTTTACCTCTTCTGATGAACAAGCAAAAATCAAAATAAAGAAAAAATAAAATATGATATTTTTTAGACTGTCCATTATTTATAGAGATTTTGAAAAGGCTGATACTATCACTCAGGGCCATTTACGCACAACCAAAATGTAATATAAAAGATTCTGCTCCAAACATGAATAAATCCAACCAAAATTTACTAAAAAACCATAAAATGCGCTTTAAAAATATATATTTGTGCCGATAAGCCTTAATGAAAGTAGTATCTTTGTTTAACTAGGGTAATCATGAATCTCTTCAACCTAACGACTTTTAAATTCTACGGTATATTTATTTGCGTAATCCTACAAGGGACTATTTCTGGTTGCACTACGATACAAAATATCATAAACCCCATTAGTGATACCTTAAGTAGGACGATTAAACCTGAAACCAATAAGACTTTTAGTAGTGCTAAAAAACTGGCCTCAATCTTAGGTATTAAGTCATCTTCCAACCGTGACTTACGCTTTGCGCTACAACAATTTAATCAGAGTAATTTTGAAGTCGCAGAGTTTTACCTAAAAAAAACACTGGTAAAGTTTCCCGGTAATCCAATAGCGATGAAACTTTTACCTTGGGCCTATTTTTATCAAAAGCAGTATGACAAGGCCTTAACAACCTTCAAACGAACTAAAGCTCTCAACAGAAAAAACCCAGAACCATCAATTGGTATGGGATGGTGCTACTTCGCCTTAAGAAGGTACGACCGTGCAATAGAACAATTTGAATATGCAAAAAAACTTGATGGAGATAATTATCAAATTAATAAGGGGGAAGGGTTTGCTGAACTAAAAATGAACAGGAAGTTAGAAGCAAAAAATAATTTCTCCAAAATATACAACCCATCTCAAATTAAGATCATTTTTGAGATATGGTCAACTTGGCATGAAAAAGATGTAGATGGGTTAATTGACATACTGCCGACTTCAACAGAATCGTTGTCATTATTCACACTTCCGATAGAATCCCCAAGATATCCAAGTTTATTGTTAGGCTTACCCAAAAATAAAGATCTGTCCATCGATCATGCATGGAACGCCTTTTGGAAAGGGCAATATAAAAAAGCCTCGGACTATTTTGAAAACACATCGGTGAATGCTGAGTCACCAGATGCAAAAAATGGATTAGCTTGGAGTCATTTAAAAAATAAAGAAATCAGAGAAGCTTCAATATTATTCAAAGAAATACTACAGACCTGGCCTAATTTCATTGGGGCTATTGAAGGAAAAAACGAGATTGAGAGCATAAAAAGAAGGCAGGCTATTCATGCTGACCACTACCTTGGCATAAATAAACTAGGCATCGCTGAAAAAAAATACAAAGAAATACAAAGTAGGTACCCTAACTGGCAATACCCACACACACAATTGGGAAAGTTAAAGTTAGCGCGGAAAGATTATTTATACGCACGCGATCACTTTTTGGATGCACTAGACCTCGCTCCAAATAATCCGGAAGCGAAAGCAGGAATCGACGAGGTAAGAAAAGTAACTGATTCAAACCTTTTTCAAGCCGATCAGAGTTTAAAATCTGGTGACTATAAAAAAGCCGCATTACTTTACGCTGAATATATTGAAGAATACAAACCAAATGCCAGCTCTTTTTTAAATATCGACAAAGCATTGTTCCAGTTAGGATTCATGGATGATCCTTGGAAAGAATATTCCGCAAAACAAAAGCCAATCGCCCAACCTATTTCATTTTTTTCCCAAGTGTTAAACAAAATTGGACTAGGAGATTCAAGTCCAAACAATATTTATCCTACTATACCATCCAGCAGCAGTTCTTTAGCACACGCATATAACGGACTTGGTTGGAGTCAATACTACAAAAAAAAATATTTACAGGCAGTTGAAAAATTTAAAATCGCTCGTACTGACCGGGAATATTTTCTAGATTCTTCTAGAGGCTTGGGCCTTGCACTTTATGAAGAAAGTCAATTTAAACAAGCCGCAAATAACCTTAAATTTGTAGTCAAATCAAATCCAGATCAGTTGAACCTAGCCTACAAATTAGACATGAGTATACTAATGAGCTGGGATGTTGCAAGTGCACGAAAATATTTCTTAAAAAATCTTGTTCATTACCCTCTAAGATCTTCCTTGTATATGGGGCTTGGTTGGCTGAATTACAAGGATAAGAATCCGGATTTAGGTATTGAATATTTTTTAAAAGCAATATCGTTGGACCCAGAGTTTGCTTTAACTGACGAATTCAAAACTCTCCTAGCCAAAGAACGTTTTGGCTGGCAAATATATAATAAATTTGGCTGGGCATATTATGAAAAAGATGATCATAAAAATGCGATCATAATGTTTCAAAATGCGTTAAAAGAGCAACCTAACAAATCAGAATCACGAAAGGGCATGGGATATACTTTAAATAAGGTAGGAAAACTATCTGAAGCTGTTAAATATTTGAAACAAGTATTGGAGCTAAATAATGATCCAAACCCAATCAAAGAAATTATCTCTGGGGAAAATACTATTTCACCTTACTCAGCAACCACCACCACCCGTACCACACTAGGTAACATACTTCTAAAGCAGGGAAAACCGTACGAGGCAATCGCACTATTTAAAGATGAACTTGAACTTAGACCAAATTTAGCAGTCGCTCACGATGGACTTGGATGGTCATATCTCGAACTAAATCAACTCACGCAATCCCGTACCGCATTTAAAGCCGCTCTTAAAGCCCAACCGCTTAGCTATTTGACACACCAAGGCTTAAGAGAAGTTAAACAGAGAATTGCCAATATTAAATTAAGCCAGAATCCCTCCTAACAAAAAAGACCGGTAAAAATGACAATAAACATGAAAGTGCCTACTAAAGTCATGCGGTTAAAAAAACTAAAAATCTTTTGTTGACACTTTTACAAAAAAAGTTATAATTAGTAATTCATTGATATATAAGGATTTATTTCTCATGCATTTGGGGTAAGTCAGGTTTTTTTATTGCGAGATGCAAAAGGTAATGAATCTCGTTGCCTCTAACTTCAAAGCGTATGATCTAATAAGATGCGAGAGATAGTTATTTTCTCACCATCTGATCATAAGTTGATTTTAGTGACCCCACAACTGAAGGATCCGCTAGGGTAGAAATATCACCTAGTTTATCGGATTCGTTGGCAGCAATTTTACGCAGAATTCGCCTCATAATTTTTCCAGAGCGAGTTTTAGGAAGCCCAGGCGCCCAATGAATAATATCAGGAGCTGCGATAGGGCCGATTTCGTTTCGAACAAACAAGACTAGTTCCTTCCTTAACTCTTCATTTGATTCAACACCTGCCATCAATGTTACATAAGCATAAATACCCTGCCCTTTTATCTCGTGTGGGAACCCCACAACCGCAGCCTCGGCAACCTTATTGTGTAACACTAAAGCCGATTCAACCTCGGCTGTGCCTATACGGTGACCTGAAACATTAATGACATCATCTACCCTACCGGTTATCCAATAGTAACCATCTTCATCTCGACGGCAACCATCACCTGTGAAGTAGTATCCCGGATATAATCTAAAATAGGTTTCTTCAAAACGGTTATGATCTCCATAAATAGTACGCATCTGGCTAGGCCATGGTTCTTCTATAGCGAGCACCCCCTCAACTCCATTCCCTTTTAAAACTTTCCCTGTTTCGGCTTCAATGACCACAGGTTTCACACCAAAAAATGGAAAGGTTGCAGAACCAGGTTTTGTAGGAGTGCAACCAGGTAATGGGGTTATAAGGATGCCCCCTGTTTCTGTCTGCCACCAAGTATCAACAATAGGACAGCGCCCTCTCCCAATATTATTGTGATACCATCGCCATGCTTCCGGATTAATAGGTTCACCCACTGAACCCAGCACCCTAAGTGTGGAAAGATCGTAATTACTAGGTACTTCTTCCCCATGGGACATCAGGGCCCTAATAGCTGTTGGTGCTGTATAAAACTGGGTTACCCTTAGGCGGTCAACCACGTCCCAGAATCTACCGGCATCTGGATATGTGGGAATACCTTCAAACATAATAGTCGTTGCACCATTTGCTAAAGGGCCATAGACAATATAAGAATGGCCAGTGACCCATCCTATATCGGCAGTACACCACCAAATATCTCCATCGTGATAATCAAAAATATATTTATGCGTCAGTGAGGTAAAAACCATATAACCGCCCACATTATGCTGCACACCTTTTGGCTTTCCTGTTGAACCCGATGTATAAAGAATAAACAGGGGGTCTTCTGCATCCATCTGCTCGGGTTCACAGATAGGCTCGGCTGCCTTCATCTCATCATGCCACCAATAATCACGACCTGATATCATTTCTGTTGAAATTTTTGATCCTACGCGCTCAACAACTATACAAGTTTTAACCTCCACCCCCTTTATTGCTGCCAATTTGATAGCTTCATCTGCATTAACTTTGACTGGTACAGGTTTTTTTCCACGAAAAGAGCCATCCGTAGTAATAAGGAAGGTACAACTGGAGTCAGTTATTCGATCCGCTAGGGAAGTTGAAGAAAAACCACCAAATACAATTGAGTGTATCGCCCCAATTCTTGCACAAGCTAACATTGCAATAGCCAATTCCGGAACCATAGGCATATAAATAGAGACGCGGTCACCTTTCAATACACCACGTCTTTTTAGGACGTTAGAAAAACGGCACACCTCAGAATGTAATTGATTATAGGTAAGAGAGCGATTTTCTCCTGGTTCATTCCCTTCCCATAAAATTGCTACCTGCTCACCCCTTGTCTCAAGATGGCGATCAATACAATTCATAGCTATATTGGTTTTACCACCTTTAAACCACTCAATAGAAATACGTCCTTTCCGAACATCGTAGTTGAACTGGCGAACAGTATCCCATTTATCAAACCAAACAAACTTATCAGCTTCCTCTGCCCAAAACCCATCAGGGTCATCTAAAGATCGTTGATACTTGTTTTTGTATTCACCCATACTTTTAATGAATGAATTGGAAGAAAATATTTCTGGAGGATTATAAGTTTCACTCATTTAATAAATCTCCTGAACAAGTCATCATTTATTAGCAATTTTTTCATCTGCACCAATACTGCGGACGGCGCGAGCCGCCTCTGTTAAGGTCCACAATCCATCTGGTTGAGTATATTCTCCCGTGCGTAAATTCAGCACAAAGGTACGCATGCGGCCGCTCACTTGCTGCGCAATCACAGAAAACCCACCACCAGGAGAAAAAGAGTCACTTATATGGATGTTTTTTTCAAATTTATCTTTAATAGAATAAGATTTATTAAAAAGAGTATCCAGTTCTTCTCGAGAAGGTAATCGCCAATCACTGAATCCTGCAATTTTTGATTCACAAAGATTCCGTACGTAATCGACACTTTCCTGATAGTTGACCCATTTTTCCATATCATTCATACTATCTGTACGCATCCACATCAAACACGTCTCTTTATCAATAACAGTATGCTCTCCATCCAAAATAAATCGATCCATTTAAATTATACTTACCCAATGATTATATAAATTAACAAAATAGCATTTTCACGAAAAGATATCAAAAAACTTACAATAGAGAGAAAGTAAACATAGTTATTTGTTGATTAAATAATATTTAAACATCCCAGAAAAAAAATTATAATTTAAACAAAATAAAAGTATTCTATTGGATATAAAAACATCAGAATCAACAAATCTTCAAATATTGAAATGGCTTCTCCGCAATCTCCACAAATTATCCTGCCACATCTAAAATGGTCACTTGCTAGATTAAAAGAAGCAATAGAAAAAGAAGATACGGATTACTATCGAGGGGCTGCTCTTCAACGGTTTAGCCTGACTTATGAAGTTGCGCTTAAAGCTATCCGCGCTTTCGCAAAACAAGAAGGAAAAATTTTTTCCTCTGATGAATCATGTTTCCAGTGGATAGAAGAAAAACAATGGTTTAAAAAAAAATCTGACTGGATCACAGTGATTCAAAACTACAAGAAAGTAAAAAAATTACCCGAAGAAAAAATCAGGGATAACACTTACAACCAACTTCAAGCTCACTACGCTCTATTAGATTACATGAAAGAGTCCATGAGTATAGCATTGAATAAAATTCTATGAGCTTGAAAAAAAACTTACAAGATAGCATCGGCTTTGCAACATAACAACTATCAGAGCAACAAAACATTGCAACAAAATGCCTAACGGAAAATCTATTAGCATTATCGTTTTTCAGCGATAATAAACCTATGTCTAAAATAAATATAGCATCCAAAGTCAAAGCAATAACTAAAGTCTAATGAGCAAATCTAACTACACCTATTTCTCTAACGCTACAATTTTCCCCAGCTCTATCATAATTCTGATTCTAGTTGGAATATTTCTGCGTATACAGGAAATGGCCAGCCCTATCACGGGCGACCTTGCAGGTATGCTATTCATGCATTTCCCAAATTCATGGGATTCTCTTTTACTTAATTACCAAGATACTAACCAAAGAACCCTATACATACTATTGGCAAAATTATCTATGACCATATTTGGCGAAAATGAGTTCGCATTACGCCTTCCTGCTTTATTAGCTGGAACTCTTTCTCTACCACTAGCATATAAAGTTGGCGTTCTTACAACTGGCTCTCGATTAGGGGCTTTGATAGGCACGCTATTATTAACTTTTTCCTTTCCACACTTAATCCATATAAGAGAAGCTAAGGGGTATGCATTAACAGTATTTCTAGCGTTACTCCTTGTATATATTGTCTACAAAATTTTAGATGGGAAACCCTTAAAAATTTGGGGTGTTTTATTTTTTCTAACTGGACTGGGAATGATTCTCATTGTTCCAACTAATGTTCATTTTTTGGTCGGCCTCGGAGTATTTTATACAGCAATAATAATAAGGTATAAAAAGGTCCCCCTCTCTGTAACAGGTGCAATTAAATTAGTATGGCCTCTAGCTTTATTATTCGGAATGATCATGGGATATTTCTTATATATTTTTCAAGATCTACAACGGGCTATCGCTGGGAACAAAAACTGTTACAAATTATTTGGCATTTCTAATGACATAAGCTTTGATTTCGGGCGGTTCACAGAGATCCTCTTTACACTTATTTCTCCTTCGAGCGCTTGGTTATATATATTTTTAATCTTTAGTTTAGTTCGATTATATAAAACCAGAGAACTCCTTCTATTTTCCAGTTTGATTATTTTCCCTATAGCTATCACTATATTATCTGAGCTAATGGGTCCACCAAGAGTTTATATATACTGGTTACCCTTTTTTTTAATCTTAATAGGTTTTGGACTGGCAGAATTCCTCGTTTGGGTTAAATCAATTTCTTCAAACGTATTATCAACTTTTACAGGGATTATAATTTTAACAATAATTTATTTTTATCCTCAAACAACTTATTCTGAATCGCTCTTCAATTCCTATGATTTTAGCTTTACAGGACTTAAATTATCACACCCTCCTCAACAGGACACAACCCTTAAAGACGCGCAAGCAGCTAAAAATTTTATTAAAAAGAACACCTCTCAAAATGATTTACTGGTAGTTCCCTTCGCAGATAGAGTTCTAGGTTATTACTTAGGGGAGCACATTGCACTTAACATGCTAAATATTTTACAAAATGGACGATTAGATAATATTTTTTTTCTAGGTTCATCAAAAGTTGCTCCACATCAGATACCAAATGTTGGAGTGGAAGGAGATATTGATCTTCTTAAAAACCATTCATTCAAGTTAGTAGAAACTTTTGGGAAATTAAAATTATATAATTTAAATTTTTCAATTAAAAAACTTGTACCATTCGGTAAAGATCGTGACTATGAAAACCACCTTATCTTTAGTCATGACAAAAAAACACAGCTAAGCAACGTCAAACAACCTCGGATTGCCGGGGCAGAGGCACTTTCCTTTATCCAATCTGGTGACGAGGGGAGAGCAATGTCAAAAAATTTTAAAATGATTGCTAATAAAAAACAGGGGACTTTCATCTTGGTTAATTTTGCTACAGGCCATGGACATTTATCCGAAACCCAACTTCTGTTTCCTAAAGGGAAGGTGCCTATCGGAGATAATTATTGGAATAGCTTCAATGGTATATTTTTATCAAAAAAACTAAAGTATGTATGGAAACGACATGATCCATATAGCAATTGTTTAATCCAACAAGACCTAACTAGAGAAGAAGAGAATGAGTTTGCTTGGCAAATTAAATTTATAATTTTCCCAATTACAGGAGAAAAAGTTTTCTTCACTGAAGGATTTCGAACTAGAGAGCCAGCAACTTACTTTGATGGATTTCAATCCTTCTTACTTGAAACAAAAAATCCAAGTGAATAATCAGTCCACACAAAAATAAATTTTAAAATACTAGTATTACTAATTTAATGATATTAACTAGTAAAGAACCTAGCATTGATTAAAAAATCATAACATAAAGAGTGCGGAACTTTTGTGATATAAGAATTATTTAAATAACAAAACATAAAAAAACCTAACGGCAAAACCCGCTAGGCATTTTCAATTTTCTTAGATTAACCACTAAACTATATTTAAATTGGATAAAAATTATACTAAAAAATTAATTTTAAATTTTTTAGGTTTTCAATGAGAGCCTTCCTCATGCGAATGGGATGAACCTTCCTCCTGATAATTCTCACTACCAGAGCCCCCGCCCATCATTGGATTACGAGTCGGGCGCCCCAAGGATTCGTTAGCATGCTTCAACGCCTCATTGTAATGTTCAAGAGCTTCTCTTGCGTGTTTTATTGCTTCTTTACCATGGGACTTCAGATCCTGCCCCGCATCTGGCATTTTCAACCCAAACTCCAGATGCTTTATCATTTCCTCAAGGTGCAAATAACCCTCTTCTCCATGCCCCAAACCAACACTGGCATGACCGCTAGCTTGCGCATGTATCTGTTGAGCGCCAACAAGCATAAAAAAGCTAACCCAGGCAACGGTTATAAATATTTTTTTCCACTGAAGCATAAAACCTCCAATATACAAACTAATTACTAATATCTTTAATTGCCTCTAGCTTTAATCATCTGTCAATTGAATACTTCTGTCAATCACCAAGAATTAAAGTAAAAAAAAAGCCCCCAGACATCAAGTCCAAGAGCTTAGCTTTATGGTTGTATCATTAACTAGATCTGAGTACGCATAACCTCTTGATAAGCTTCAACAATTTTATTACGCACTTGCATCGTCAAACGAAAAGCGAGGTCGGCTTTGTTAACCGCGATCATCGTTTCGTGAATATTACGTGTCTTTCCAGTCGCAAAGTCTTCTATGGCCTTGTCTGCTTCCTTCTGCATGTCATTTACCTTGTCCAGAGATTCGGTCAAGGTGTTTGCAAATGAAGCACCCTCCTCTTCGGCGCCGATTTTTTTTATGTCCATTCCCGGAGCACTAACTCCACCGAGGGCTTTTAAATTACTCTGTATTGTTATATCTTTCATAATATAGTGAACTATTATTTGTATCTTAAAAACGTATCGTCTCTAACAGGCTAATCCTAAACCGATTATTGTCAACTACTTAATTTTAGCACAGGTCTTCATAAAAAACTATTGTTGAGGCAACTCAGTAACAGCACTGCGTACTGTAGAACCACGTTTCATCATGAGTTGGATAAAAGCAGTGTACATAATTTGGTTCTCCGCTAATTTACCCATTTCTTTGTCTATATTAACGTTATTTCCATTGGATTTTGAAGGATCCTTCAATTCAAAGGGTAAAGGGTCCAAACCTTTTAAAGCCTCATTTGAAGGCCCAAAATGCTTGCTATTAGTTGATCTTACCTGAAGTTGATTACTGCTTTTAATAACGTCCTGTAATTGCTGCTCAAAATTGATATCATGCGCTTTGAAATCAGGGGTTTCCATGTTACTGATATTAGTTGATAACATCAGATTACGCGCGGATTGAAAATCCAGACCTTTTTTGAGAACTAAGGGTGTTTTGTCAGAAAATAGTAATTTGTCTATCAACATAGTTATTACCTCACCCTTAAAATAGCAATTATTATGCCATATTGCACCTCTCCTCACAACTAACCAAAAAAACAATAAACCATTATAAATAAATGGGTTAAATCTAAACATATCCATTATAAAATGAGTTTCACCTAATACTAATGTGAATATTTTGCCTCATGTAACCGTTTTTTGACGATATATTAATTCATTGAAACCAAAAGATTGAATATATGTGCAAAGTATTTTTAGCACAAAATATGATAGTGTATATTTCTTACTCAATTATAAGACGTAAGAAATGAGAAATGACCTGCAAAATCTAACAGAACAGATCCAAGTATTTGGGAAAGAAAATCTGTCCGATATCCTGCACTACACAGCTATAGGACTAAAATCTATCTTTGGATGTCTCATGGTTCGGGTCTACCTAGAAGACCTACATCAAGGTATTCTTATCTGTCAGTACATGACCGACAATAAAAACCCCTATGAACAACAAATCACAAAATTTATTTCCCCACGCGACTCCATAACCAGCCAATCTTTTTATGAAAACAAAATCATTCGGTCATGGAACTTGTCAGAGTGGTTTATTAAAAACAGAAATCCATTTGAAAAAATGTCAGGCATTAAAACCTCTGTCGTTTTTCCCATTACTCATGAGTTAAGACCTATTGGGACGCTAACTTTAGATTGGGAGCGAGAAGGAAAGTTTATATCAAATGAAAAAATTGATGAGGTAAACAATTTTCTTAGAAATATAAGCACCTTTATCGATCGGGCAAAAAGATTCCACCAACAGATATCATTTTCACGGAACCTAGATGTTGCTCGCAAAAAAGAAGCTGCATGGATGATCGTTCGATCAGCTGTTAAATTAATAGACAAGGTTGCGTTAGCGTCAGTATTTATTCCAGCGTCTTCAAAGTTTTCGAAGTTAAATCCTGTTAACCCTACTGATTTAGTCGAAATAATAGCTGTATATTCGAAAAACAAAGAAGATGTCCCTTTATATTTAGATAAGGAAATATTGAGTGTCTTAAATGATGAAAATCTAATCAACCGTATAGTCAAATACAGTAAAAAAAATGGCTTAGTAATTAGGAAAGAAAATCAAGCTCCTATTTATATCCAAAATATTTGGAAAGAAAGTTTTACGCGTAAAGAAGTCATTAAAAAAATAGATCTAGTGTCACTCTACCAAATTCCAAGATACGACCACCAAAGTGGTAAGTTTATTTGTTCGGTAAATTATTATACTAATGAGACCCATCAATTCTCTCAGATAGAAATACGGCTACTAAAAGAACATGCCGCGATGGTTGAAAAAAGCATTTTAAGAGATAGTTCTGCGCATATAGAAATTGAGGTTTTAGGAGAAATTGAGGGATTACTTGCAAGCCAGCACGAATCACCATCTTCATTTCTACATAAGATTTTAAACAAAACATCAGAGTTAATTGGCGCAGATAGTGGGAGCATATCCATATTAAAAATTTTTGATGGAAAACCCTGGCTAGTGGTTGAAAATAAAGATGGAAGTCTCATAGGAGCTAAATCACGGGGATGGACAAAAAATAAAATTCCTCCTTTATCAGTTGGAGGAGATGACCTACCAGACACCCTAAAATCGCTCAACGGATACTGCGCTCACACAGCCCAACCTATTATATATTCCAATGTGCAAGACAAGACCTTAACAAATGGCTTTTATAAAAATCTTTCTCCTGCCATTTCTTCCGAAATGGCTGTTCCTATAATATTCGGGAATAGGGTTATTGGAATTATCAATCAAGATCACTTTCGAAAAAACTATTTTACTGTTGAACACAAGAGAATTGTCCAAATTATCGCTAGTCTCATTAGCCAGAAAGTCAATAACCTAATTCACATACAAGAACTCCAACAGGAAATAACACAACTCCGTCAGGAAGTGGAGTATCGAGACCCCAAAGTTTCTTCATATTATTTCGGAAATGTTATTGGGAGAAGCAAAACCATCCATAGCTTAGTAAGTAGAATTAACACCGTTGTAGAGTCGGTATGCAACCGCATGTTAAAATGGGATACTGCCCAATCCTCAGAAACCAACATGCGACTTCCTTCACTCCTAATACATGGAGAGACTGGCACAGGAAAGGAATTCTTTTTTAATAATATATATGCACGCATAACGGAAATTTTTAAACAAACAAATGGTGATGACTTTAAACTCATTTTGAGAAAAACTAATATTGCGGCATATAGTGGAGAACTCACTTATAGCGAATTATTTGGACACAAAAAAGGCGCCTACACGGGTGCAGAGTTTAGTCGGCAAGGTATTCTGGAAGAGGCTAACGGAGGAGTGGTATTTCTTGACGAAATTGGTGACGCCGACCCAAAAACTCAAGTTCAACTTCTTAGATTCCTAGATACTGGCGTATTTATGCGTCTAGGTGAAAACCAACCCAGATATTCACGTATTTTCCTTATAGCTGCAACTAACAAAAATTTACGTGAAGAAATTAATGAAGGACGTTTTCGTGAAGATCTTTACCAACGATTAAACGCATTAAACTTTCGGATCCCTACCCTTAACGAACGGCAAGAGGATATATCAGACTTAGCAACTCATTTTTTAGGAATACTTTTTCAAGCATATAAGAAAGGAAATACAAACGAAGCCTTTCCAAAAATAGAAACAAGCGCTATTGATTACCTAATCAACCACAAGTATCGAGGCAATGTACGAGAATTAAAAAATATTCTTATGAGAGCTATGATGTTTCGTCAAGGCTCATTAATAAGACTGAAAGATGTTGTTGAGGCATGCCAATCTGAATCTCCTGACGGTTCCGATGCACTAAAACAAACAGTTGATCACATCGATTTAATTTTAAAACGACTGGAAGTTGGTGAAGGTGATTTTTGGTCTCAAGTTCATAAACCCTTCAAAAAGAATATTATCACAAAGGGCACTGTAAAAGATTTAATACAAACTGCCCGGAATCGCTATCAAGCAAACCTTCCAGGACTAGCAGTAAAGTTAGGGGCATGTACCAGACACTATCAAAGCAACTCCGAAGAATTAAAAAAATTCACGAGTTTTAAGAATTTTCTCTATAAAACTGTAAAAATTAGCGATCCTAATTAAACTGTTACCACAAAAAATGTAGACGGTAAAAAAAAAAATTGTTAAAATTTAAGGTGTTTCTAGAAGTTCAGAGCATATTTCATCTCAACTTGTGGTCAGTCCTCGAGTAATCACCCAATTTTTAACATTTAATCCAAATAATATTTTTTAAACTCATACAATCATAAATGATTTATTCAAAACAAGGAGATATCTTAGATGACCACAGCACTCATTGCCGAAAAATATAAAATTAAAGACATATCGCTTGCGGAGTGGGGTCGACAAGAGATAATACTTGCTGAGAATGAAATGCCTGGCCTTATGGCCTTACGTAAAAAATATGGCAAATCTAAGCCTCTTAAAGGCGCTCGAATTGCCGGTTCACTGCATATGACAATTCAAACTGCTGTCCTCATCGAAACCCTCATTGAATTAGGGGCAGAAATTCGCTGGGCATCATGTAATATTTTTTCCACTCAAGATCATGCAGCTGCAGCAATAGCTAAAAATGGTATCCCTGTTTTTGCCTGGAAAGGTGAAACTGAAGATGAATACTGGTGGTGCACGGGTCAAACTTTATTATTTGAAGATGGCCCTAATATGATTCTCGATGACGGCGGCGATCTCACTGCTTATGTACATGAAAAACACCCGGAGATAATCTCCCGTATTAAAGGTATAACCGAAGAAACCACCACCGGCGTTCATCACTTGTATAAGATGATAGAAGAAAAAACTCTAAAAGTACCAGCGATGAATGTAAACGACTCTGTCACAAAATCTAAATTTGATAACTTGTATGGTTGTCGTGAGTCTCTCGCTGACGGAATTAAACGAGCTACTGATATTATGATAGCAGGAAAAGTTGTAGTCGTTGCCGGATACGGTGACGTTGGCAAAGGTTGTGCAAAATCAATGAAGGATCTGGGTGCACGGGTAATCATTACGGAAATTGATCCCATATGTGCTTTGCAAGCAGCTATGGAAGGTTACGAGATCACAACAATGGAAGAAGCCGTTAAAGAGGGAAATATTTTTGTCACAACTACGGGGTGTAGTGACATTATTCGTATCGAACATATAGAAGCGATGCTAAATGACGCTATTATCTGCAATATAGGACACTTTGATGTCGAAATTCAGGTGGAGACGCTAAATAATTACCCAGATATTAAAAAAATAGAAATCAAACCACAAGTAGATAAATACACGTTTGCAAACGGGCGTAGTATTATTCTTTTAGCAGAAGGTAGATTAGTAAATCTCGGATGTGCGACAGGACATCCATCATTTGTAATGTCTAATTCATTCACAAATCAAGTACTAGCACAAATAGAACTATTTAATAAAAAATATGAAGTTGGCGTTTATACCCTGCCAAAAGAACTTGATGAAGAAGTTGCGCGGTTACACTTGGATAAACTTGGTGTAAAACTTACTCGTCTGACCCCTGAGCAAGCAAGCTACCTAAATTTACCTGCCGACGGGCCATACAAACCAGACCACTATCGCTACTAAAACATAAAAAAATGGGTCCCCTTTAGATGAAAGGAACGCCATTTTTAATACCCCTTGATTATATAAGTCTATCTTGAGATCGTTACTTTTTGCTTCCGTTCCAGCGAGTTTCACATAAAGATCAAAAAATATTATTTTTTCTTAAAAATTCTTCTATCCATGGAATAATTTCATCACTTGCATCCTCTACAACCAAATGCCCAGCGTTGCAAACCTCGCGAACTTCAGCCCTCGGAAAAATTTCACGCCACTTATTTAAAAATTTAATGTTAAAGCAAAAATCTTCACAGCCCCATATGATCAAAATCGGATACCCGTCGAACTTCTTTAGATTACTTTCAATGAACTGAATCATAGAATAGCTTGGCACAGTTTTCTCCATTGGAATATCTTGGACGAATTTTAAATTTGCTATACGATTTTCAAACGTATCATATGGAGCTAAGTATCCTGCCCTTATATTTTGCGACAATCGTTTTTGGCGTTTTAGCCCAAACCTTAATACTCCTCTAACAAAAAGGTTTAAATAGCGAATTAAAATAGTGCCCAACAATGGCATTCTACACAAACCAATGCGAAGGGGAATATCTGATGACAAAAATGATGCTGTATTAAAAAGTATCAGCCTTTTAATTAATCTTGGTTTACGAATCGCCAATCCCATACCAATGGCCCCACCCCAGTCGTGTACCACCAATGTAATATTTTTCAAACCGAGAAAATCCACTAACTTTTCAAGATTATCTATATGGGTAGTGAGTGTATAGCTATAGTCCTGCGGCTTGTCAGAAAAACCACACCCAATATGGTCAGGCGCAACACATCGATAACGACCTTGAAAATTTTTTATTAGGCTACGATAATAAAAGGACCAAGTAGGGTTTCCATGCAGAAAGAGTAGCACCTCACCGTCTCCCTCATCAAGATAGTGAAGCTTGTGCGGATTAAGATCAAAATAAAGCGAATTAAAGGGATATAAATCCTTAAAAGAATCGAAATTATTTACCACTCTGCACCCAACATAAGACAATTAAGCCCGCTCCCTATCCCGAGTAAAGCTATCCGGTCACCACTTTTCAAGAAGCCTTTTTCTACCCCTAACGCAAGCGTTGAAGGAAGTGAAGCAGCACCTGTATTGCCCAAGTATTCGAGTGTTGAAAAATCTTTTTCTAATCCAAGGGATAATGTTTCATAGAGAAGCTTACGGTGCGCATTTCCAACCTGATGGCAAAAAACACGGCTCACATCATCATCAGTCCACCCCAGATTTTTTTTTGCACAAACCCAAGTCTGACCAGCAAGTCGGCAACCCTCTTGCATCATAGTTTCGGCATCCGTTTTCATAAGAGGCGACCAATTAGTAATCCCTGTTATCGACTCATCGTTACCGCGACATAATTTATTAAATTGGCTTGCTGCTTGACTGTAACCACCCAGTAAACGATGTTTATATTTCGATAAATCTTTATGAACAAGAAGAACTCCAACAGCAGCCGATGCTATAGTAAGAGAAGCAAAGGAAGACTTAATTTCATTTCGTGTAAGATCATGATTGTTTAGCAAGGATTCAATCGTGGCATCAACCAAAGGACCCCCATTTTCACCAGCGACGACTAACCCAGCACGAATTTGTCCCAGTTCAATCATATTAGCGACATGGACCATGCCATTAAGAACCCCCAAACAAGCATTAGATATATCAAAAACTAGAGTATTTGCATGAAGACCAAGGTTATGATGGACAAGCGACGCAGTTGCAGGTTCCAAAAAATCACGACATACGGACGCATTGATTAAACAACCGATTTCCACTCGATCAATCCCAGAGTTCAAAACCGCTAGTTCTCCTGCTTTTGAGGCAACCTGACTCGGGGAAACATCCTTGTCCCAAAATCGTCGCTCTTTAATCCCAGTCATCATTTCAAGCCTACCAAACGGTAGTTTTAAACGATCGTAAACTGGGGCTAAACGTTTTTCAAGATCCTCAGAGGAAACAATATTCTTAGGAAGGTGATAAGCTAATCCTTCAATAAATACATTTTTGAATCGCACAATTTAAATATCCTTAAAACACCTTAAAGTCCTACCAACCTATCTCATTTGCATTTCGTAGTATTTCTTATACAATCCTGAACTGGATAGAAGTTGTTCATGGGTACCAACCTCAACAATCTCGCCCTTATCTAGAACAATGATCGAATGGGCATGTGCAATAGTTGATAGACGGTGAGCAATCATAAAAGTAGTTCGATCCCTCATTAAATTATGCAAAGCATCCTGTACAGATTTTTCAGACTCCGAATCTAGGGCAGAAGTAGCTTCATCAAGCACAAGAATAGGAGCATTTCGAAGAATCGCTCTAGCAATAGAAATCCGTTGCCGCTGCCCGCCAGAAAGCTTAACCCCACGCTCCCCAATAACCGTGCTATAGCCATCCTCAAAATCCCTCACAAAAGAATCTACATGAGCTGCCTTCGATGCACGAAGGATATCCTCTTCTGATGAATTAGGTCTTCCATAAACAATATTTTTTCTAACCGTATCATTAAAAAGAAAGGTTTCCTGTGACACAAGAGCCAAATTACTCCTTAAAGATTTTAGTGTGTAGTCTTTAATATTAATCCCGTCAATTGAAATGCTACCCGTGGAAGGTTCATGAAAACGAAACAAAAGATCTACTAATGTCGTTTTACCAGCACCGCTCATACCAACAATTGCAAGAATTTTTGTTTTTTCCAACCTTACATTAACTTTAGTCAAAACAGCAGTACTTCTAGATGGATATTTGAATGAAACATTTTCAAATGCAACAGCCTGATTAAAATTAGCTAGTTCTTTAGTCCCTTCTTTAATTTTCTCCTCTTCTAAATCAAGGATCGAGAAAACTCTTTCAGCGCCAGCAAGAGAAGGTTGAATACTTGCGTACAATTTAAAAAGCAGCCGTACAGGAGCGTACATCATAAAAAGACCTACAATAAAAGCAATAAAGGTTCCCTGGGTTACTTTATCCATTAAAACCTGAAGACCACCATACCAAAGAATAAACGATGCACCCATTACGCCCAAAAGTTCAAGGAATGGTGAGGTGATTTCAGTATATTTGACATTTTTTTTCATAACTCGAAGAAAATTCTCACTATAACTATTAAATTTTTGTTCTTCCATAGTCTCCATGCCAAAGGCACGCACGACTTTCACTCCAGAAAATGATTCGAGAATAGTGCCGCTAAGATCTGCGAGAATTTCTTGCCCCTTATGACTAAACTTCTTCAACTTCCGTGCTATATTTCCTATGGGTAAAAGCATAACCGGAAATATTAAAATTGAAATAATTGCCCAATCCCATTTAAGATAAAAAATCCACCCCAATAACGCGATCAGGGTAATCGAGTTCTGAATGAGCTCTTTTAATGAACGAGTAATTGTTGACTGCATAATACTGACATCATTCATGACTCTTGACATCAAATGACCAGTTTCATTATCTTCAAAAAAGATAAATGGAAGTTTATGGATATGAGAGAATAATTGCTCCCTAACACGGACAACTAACTCCCAAGAGATCCCTAATATGATAATGTTCAGTGCATACACTAAGCCTGCTTTAATAGAGTAAAGAATAACAAGTGCAATCGGTATTGCCTTGAGCATAAAAAAATCTTTCTGCACAAAAACATCATCGAATGTTTTTTGAATAAGAGGAACAGGGGAGCTTGCAATCACGCCAACAACTACTGAAAACAGGATCGCTAAACAAAGTTTTTTCTTATAGGGCTTTAAAAATTCGAATAGTCTTTTATAAAGTTTTATATTCACTCGACAGGGTATAGGTTGGAAAATGATTCTTAATAGAAAAAGCCCCCAGACATTGAAAGTTAATCAATACCGTAGGGGCTGTTAAAGCACGTTAATGGTGGGTAATTGTTCCGGATAAAAAGTAAGAAAAGTAACCTCTCTAATATTCATACTCAAGAGATCAATGTGCTTACTCTAAGCATCAACCTTTTTGGGTAAAAAATCCTCTAAGGTTGCTCCATTAGCAATTGCTTCTTCCATCATCTTAACGGAATCTTTAATACCAGCTTCACAAACTTCTAAGGTAATTTCCTCAATATCATTGGAACGTGCATATAACATTACCCTGTTTCTGGTGTTATCGCGCATGAAACCTTTAGGAACGAGCTCTAACCTATTGTTTGCCTTTTCAGTCCATATAAAATTTGTAACCTTAAGCTCATCATCCTCCATATAATTCTCTAGAGCTTTATTTTCCTCTGTTTTCTTAACAATTCTCTCATTTAAAATCTGATCTAAAAATGTGACCGAAACAGTTTCAATGCTTTGAACTCGTGCGTTTTTCTCAACCCTCGCCTGGGCTCTTCTGCGTACATGGCCATCTGGATACTCTTCAAGTTTCTGAAGTGCATCCTCGGTCCATTGAACTTTTTTATCATCAAAGGTGGTCATTTGCTTAACCCCGGTCATCTCTTTTTCATTGGGCTTAAATCCCTCTTTATTAACGGGGACCAAACTATCACCTACTGCCCCGCAAACAAAACACTTAATCACATCGCTACCCATGAAAGTATTACAATGTTTGCATTGGAAGGTAATACCTGTAACCTGAGCACCATTAGAGTTTCTACCATCAGCAGTAACTGCTACATGCTCAGCACTCACTTCTACATTACCCGCATCCTCCTCCTTAGAAGACGCATTCTTATCAGCATCTTCACCTGCGTGTGCATCAAGCATTTGCTGTTTATAGTCCTTTAGAACATTATCAGATTCAGGGTCTACGCCATCTTCTCTTATTTTTTCACCAATTTGCCGCATCGCCTGCATCGCACCAGCAGGAAGAATATTTTCCACCGCCTCAGTTATAACACCGGAAGTGATCATACTGTGACCCCTCTCTATGGCATATCGAAGTATAGCTGAGGTGGCCATGGGCCGAACAAATCCTGGGATTTTCTGTAAGCGTTCTCTTCCTTCAGCTGTCCACTCAATACTTTCTTCAGCCTGCATATCAATATCAGGTTTAAATGTACGGCTGGAAAGTAAAACGTTACACGGAACCATGCGCATAAGATTCTCTGCATTCCCCCCGATATCCATTTCTGGACCACTATGAATACCAATACGACCCAGAATAAGAAGAAAAGGATTTTCTTCACGAGCATATTGAAGAACTTTTTCAAAAACCTTACCATCGAGCAACCGAATGGTGCATTCCATTCCCTCATCCTCAACAATTTTTTTAGAAATCTCGAGATGAGCTTGATAAATTTTTGCTAAGCCTTTATCGATTATATCTTCGTGGAGTTTTTCTTGCTGTTCAAACTTAAATACCTTACCAGCCTCCTTTGAAAGAACCCCTGTCAGGCTGTTAAACATCGCGTAGTGAAAATAAGGGTCAAATGTAGAAATAATTTCCAAAGGTTTATTCAATGCCTTAGATAGTTCCATAGCTGTTTTTAAGCCACCAAAAGACTGCTGGCTACCATCAACAGCCACAACAATTTTATCACTCGACGACCGCTCACCATGGATTTCAGGAATATATTTAACCAGTAATGTATCGGTCTGAATACGCCTAACTACTCTTTCTGCAACGGTACCTATCAGGCTATCTTTGATAGCACCCAATCCTAGCGCGCCCATGATTACTAAATCATAATTAGATTCTTTTATATCACGAACCAATTCTGTGTAATTTCTTCCCTCAAGGGACTTGCCTTCAAAGGGAATATTTAATTTTGTGGTTCTATCTTTTGGAACATCCAGGTATGAATCAGTAATCACTTCCATCCCTTTGGTGATCAATTGATCGTGGATATTTCGCTGTTTTTCAAGCTCATCTTCCTCCTGATATTCCTCAGGTAGACCACTTTCCATTTGACGGAAACGAACATCGTGCATTTTAGCGGCATAGACGTGACTGGCCACGATGGTCGACCCAAACTTCTGAGCTAGTTCCAATCCTATATCAATACAAGTATTGGAGTAGTCAGAATTATCGACAGGTAAATAAATAGAATCAAACATGAATTAGACCTCGTTCAAAAACTGCCGGAAGGCAAGAAATAATATTTTGGTTTATATGCTTATTACTTTAGTAATATATTTTCAAAAGGAGCACTGACTAGCGTAGAAAACTATGCTCACTAAAGGAAAAGGACTAGATAACTACCTATGAATCAAAGAAAATTTTAACAAATTCTCTAGCACTGTCAATATAAAAGCAAAAAGTAATGAGGTGATCGATATAGAGATGCTTTACATAAATTTTGCTAATTAATATTAAGAGAAAATTGACCATCTGATAAATTCCAAATGAACTAGCAGCTTATCCGAGAAATCGTTGTAAATATAATAACCAGAGAAAAGACTATAGAAAAAAGATTAATAAAATATACTTAAAGCTATGTTTTTAATTAATATTTAATTAATTTAATTAGAGACGAAGAAATTTTTGCCTCAAATCACCTTATTAGCTAGAATGTGAGCAGATATAGGACATGGCGAGAATCCAAAAGGAACTCAACCTTATAACCATGCACATAAAAGTTGTGATGCAGTGAACACCTGCATTATTCTAAGCATCAGCTATGCTTACTAGACAGGACACATTTTCCCACACACAATAACAATCCAGTAGGAGAGCATTCGAATGCTTTTTATCAATGATGATGAAGTATTTAAGCACCTAAAAGGCATAGTTAGCCTGAATAATGGGGGCGTTGTAATTGAGGACATTGACCGGCTAAAATCACAAGGGATTGACACTCTGGTTGAAAACTCAGTTCTTAATGCTTCTAGCCAAATCAGGGGACTTTCTCGCTTTATCATTAAATCATCTGCATTAGAAATGGGTATAGTTTCATCATCGATTCAGGGCCTTTACCACGCACGTGGGCAAGATGAGTGTGGGGGCTTTACAGTTCCGGCGATAAATATTAGAGGGATGTCATATGATTTTAGTAGATCAATATTTCGCACTGCTCAGAAACTAAATACAGGATCTTTCATTTTTGAAATAGCCAAGTCTGAAATCGGCTATACCTTTCAACAACCACACGAAATAGTGGGAGTAATTCTAGGAGCAGCTATTCGTGAAAATTATACCGGGCCGGTCTTTATTCAAGGAGATCATTTTCAAGTTAATGCAAAAAAATTTCATGACAATGAAGAGAAAGAAATATCAGGCTTAAAAAAACTCATACAAAAAGGGATTGAAGCAGGTTTTTATAATATTGATATTGACACATCAACATTAGTAGATCTTAGTAAAAATACAGTTATTGAGCAACAACGGACCAACTTTGAGGTAGGCGTTGAACTAACAAAATATATTAGAGCATTGGAACCAGAGGGAATCACAATATCAGTCGGCGGCGAAATAGGCGAAGTTGGCAAAGAAAATAGCAACGAAAATGAGTTAAGAGCCTATTTAGATAACTTTAATGAGTTGTTAGATAGAGAGGATAAAGGAGCCCGTAGCATAAGCAAGATATCAATACAAACTGGAACTTCACATGGAGGAGTACCTGGACCTGATGGAAAGGTTGTTGAGGTAAACCTTGACTTTGAATGTCTTGAAAACTTATCACGCATAGCACGCCAAGACTATGGGCTCGCAGGCGCCGTCCAGCACGGGGCCTCTACCCTACCTAGTGATCTATTCAACAAATTCCCAGAACTCGAAACTGCTGAAATTCACTTAGCAACAGATTTTCAAAATATGATTTATGATAACGAACTTTTTCCTGAAGATTTTAAAAAAGAAATTTACGCACATTTAAGAAAAAACTTCGCATCCGAAAAAAAGGAAACCGACACAGACGAGCAGTTTATCTACAAAACCAGAAAAAAAGGATTTGGTGAATTTAAATCCAAGTTCTGGGATCTTTCTAACGAAATCAGAACAGAAATAGGCAGTCAGCTTCAGAAAAAAGTCGAACACCTATTTACCCAACTAAAAGTCGAAGACACCCTCGAAGTAACAAAAAGAACGACTCCTTTAGTAAAGGTTCCCCCTATTCTAGCTCAAGAAATTGCTTCTGCATAAGCGGGTAACTAGCACTTGGCCAACATACACCAAAGTGGCGAGAATCAAGAAAAATTAATTTTTTCTATCCCTTTACTCTATTTTTAAACCCTGCAACCGAAGTGATGGCAGAAGCTGGGACTCGCTCCTTACTCCCCTTTGCACGCATTAAAACTTCTAAACGCGGTGTCTGAGGATCTAAAAATAATTCACGCGCTTTCTCTATAACATCATTTTTACTCAGGTCTTTAATTGCCTGAATTAACTTCTTTTTGAACAGAAAGTCCCCCTCTTCATCTGTAGCTAAGCTATATAAATCTCCAACAACCGCACCTATGCTGTCCCCTTCTTTTTCTAGTGCAATAATTTTAGCTTGCCGGTGTTTTTCAAATCCCTCATCGGATAAATTAGCAAATATTTTTTCCGTTGTTTTAAGCCAAACCTTGACTCTTTTACTCATTTCGAATGGACCATGAGTTGATGATTGAATCAAAAATCTAAAAAACATACGCTTTTCGGTTCTCTGCTGAAAACTCCAAACAATATATCCTAACTGTTGGTTCGTCCTCATTTCGGTATAAAAATCATTTTCTACAATTGAAGCCAAGATGAAAGCCTTAGCCATTAGAGCGAGGTCCTTTTCTCCGACTTGAATAGTATATGAGAGAGAATTGTTATTATCCTCAACCTCTCTTGAAAACTGAATACGCTCACCAGGGTTTAAAACTTCAACAACCTGCTCATACCTTTCATTCATAGGGAGAGATTGGCCGTTTAACGAATTTAGAAGAATCGATACACTTTCTTTGGCCTGCTCATCGGTCCAATTCCCATGGATTACTCCGGTAACATATACTTTCTCGTATAGCTTTATAGCAAAAGTCTTTACGTCGTCCAGAGTTAGTGGACTCAATGCTTCTAATTTTTCTTCATCCGTATACTGATTATCTAACATCATTAACCAGTTATAATAACCACCACGCTGGTATGCTTGGTTAAACTGCTTATTTTTTAATCCTCGAACCATGGCCTCTTTGACATTATTAAATTTCTGCTCATCAATATTTATATTTGTAAGGTTTTTTGTGACAAGCTTTATTAAATCACCAATTCGCTCAGAATAACCACCAAGAGTTAGTACAACTCCTTTTTTATTAGTTGACAGCGAATAAGACAAACCAGCCTCTTGAATTGGATAAACTAATTCGTTTAAACCTTCTCTCACAGCTAATTGATAAAGTTTAGCCAATTCTAAATTTTTAGGATTTCCATATACCTTTGGTGTTTCTATTCGAAACATCAATGCAACCTTAGGCTGCTTAAACTTGTCGTCATACATAAACCATACTTTTGCCATATCGTCTTGCCGTACAAGATGAGGTTGGTCATCCACTAATTTCAGGTTATGAGGGATAAAACTATTTTTTGCTTGATAAAAAATTCCAGATATTTTTGAATTATTTTTCAACTTATCAAAAGTTTCTCCGCCGACTAACTCGATTGAATATTCTGCATCATAGTAGGGTGCTGTCTTGTCAGTTAATGCATTTTTATGGCTCAACACAACAAGAGCATTTTCTAGTGTCAACGTATCAAGCAATGCCTTATAGGCATCGGGGTCATATTTAGTTATGAGGAAAGGACGAGTTTCAACATTCTCCAAGCTGTAATCATGCAAAAGTGCCGCTTTGCCAGCAACAAACCCCATTCCTTCATTTGGGTTTTTCCAATCAAAATTTATTTGAGCCATGGTCTGATTTTCTTTAAATGTATATTCTTCAACACCATGTTCTCGTATCATTCGAATATAATTGAATATTAAATGTAGTATCCGCTCATAGTTTTGCAATCCTTTTGGGGTTAGTGAAACGCTGATTCCAAACGAATTGATATCAGGATGACTACTGCCCCCTCCCGCACTAAGGCTAAGAACCAATCCTTCTTCCTTTAATTTAGAAAGTAACGAACCTTTACCTTCATGACCAATCAAAGAACCAATAATACCAGCAGGTTTGCTGTCTTGGTAATCCTTCAAACGAATAGTAGGAAAATCGATTTCAAGTGAACGAATATCCTTGATGGTTTTAACCCCCAACAATCTAAATTGATTTTTAAGAGGCTTCCTAAAGACTTTTGGCATGGATGGGATATTCACTTTTCGAGTGGGGATATCTGAAAAATATTTTTTTGCAATACCAATCAAGTTCTGCATTGGGATATTTGAAATAAGAGCAAGCTTCATATTTGAAGCCGAATAATATTTTTTATAAAAATCCAGTAACGCAGGTCTATTGTCACCGGAAAGCGTATCTTTATTACCTGTTCCAAACTTGGTTAACGGGTGACCAGGTTCTGATATCTGCTGACTAACAAAATTCCCTCTCCACCCATCATTCAGTTTGTTTTTCTGGTGCTCATTATTGACAGCTTTTACTTCCCTTTCTGAATAAGTTTTATCGAATAGAGGTGCTTTAAAAAAGTCACTAAACCTATCCAGAGCTATATTAAAACCCTCATGAGAAACCTGGAAAAAATAATTAGTTATGGCACCAGCGGTATAGGCATTACTTCCTCCTGAATGCTCGTCTAAAAATTTTTTAAAAGAACCTACTTCTGGATATTTTTTTGTTCCCAAAAATAGCATATGCTCTAGGTAGTGCGCCAAACCTTCTTTTTCAACAGGATCATTCAAATGACCCACGCCAACAGCCAAACCAGCAGCACTGCGATGAACATCAGGGTCTGAAATCAAAAGAATATCTAATCCATTTCCAAGCGAAAAAGTTTTTGACTCTCGTTTATCTCCCTTTACAGCTTCAGCTGTAACATCTAAAAGAAAAATAAAAACTAATAAAGTACAAAACACATTCAACTTCATTGCAATACGATCCACAGCAAACCTCCAGTTATGCAAACTCGGGAAAATAATATTTAGATTTAATAATAGAAAGCTAATAAAATCATTATAAAATGAGTTATTTATTTATTTAGTTAATTTTTTTTAATCTGGCCATTATGTATGAACGCTTTCTTAAAAAAATCTTAATCCATTAACCTCACACACCATTCTCATCTATGGAAATTAAAATAACCCCAAGAATGGCCAGCAAGCCGGCTAGAATTCGTTGCCTTCCATATGGTTCCTTTAGTTTCCAACATCCCCAGTAAACAACCATCAAGACACTTATTTGACGAAGGGAAACAACAGCGGTCAATTTTTCAAATTGCAAAACCACACAAATAAGACCATAAGAAAAAGTAGTTGCTACACCAGCCAGGAAACATTTTCTCCAATCAAGAGACCAGTTTTTTATAATTTCTTCTAGGGGAAATTTGTTAAAAATATAGATGTTGCATATAACGAATCCAATTATCGCTTCAAGAAAAAAAAATGTTACCCCATTAATAAACGGCTGATCTGGAAAGTTAAACATATACTTATCCATAGCCTTTTTATCTACCAAGCTATAAATCACTACTAAAGCAAGGGTAATAAATGTCCATCGCATATCATTGTGTCCGATAGCTATATACATACTTTTTAGCCCTTGGATTAATTTTTTATCAAAATGAAGAATATATATCGCCGAAATAATAACCAATACCGCTAGAATAATGAGTAAACTTATTTTTTCACCTAAAAAAAGCCATGCAAAAAGAGGAACGAATACCGGAGCAGAACGGGCGATAGGATAAACATAGGATATATCTTCAGTACTATAGGCTCTAGATAAACTCAGAATATAAAAACCATGTAAGATACCCGAAATCAGAGCCCATACAAATAATTCATACCCAATATTTATTGGAAAACCATTAAATAAAAAATAAGTTGCCGCTAAAACAATTATCCAAATCCCTTTTAATGCTGAAAAGCACTGTGAGTTATTACTGGTTTGAGTAAGAATATTCCAAAAAGAATGGAACAAACTAGAAATAAGAATAAGAAAAATACTGTTAGTTGCCAATATCTAGTGTTCCCAATTAGGGTTAACTAAGATAACAATCAGTTTGTAAAAGGATCCAGTTAAATAATAATAATCACCAATCAAGAATGCTTCGACAATGATAAATAAAATCGGTTTTATTTCATATACTGTTTCTAACTTACAGCAATCTATTAAGTTTTACCAAAACCTACTCGGATTAGAACTATTATTGAAAGATGATCGTTGGGCGGAATTTAACATTTCGGGACAAAGATTCGCAATTCATAAAAAAACCAATAGAGCAATCATGCATGATCAATCCCCTGCTATTGTTTATTTTGAAGCTAATCCAATAGAGACTATTGTCAAAGATTTACAGGTTAAGGGTGTGAAATTTCGCGGAGAAATTGAGGTTTATTCTTACGGAAAGCTAATTCTATTTTCGGATCTAGACAACAATTCTCTGGGTTTATATGAACCTCCAAAAAAAAAGCCCTGAAAATGACCCCAAAATGGTTTTCAAGACAGTTTTTAACAAATCATTCGAGTCAAATTAAATGATGTTGTCTGCTATATATAGATATTGTAGTATTACTTAATGACTAACCCTCTAACCCATTTTAACGAAGAAGGACGCGCTCGCATGGTTGACGTTGGTGAGAAAAACTCCACCCAACGTATAGCTGTCGCCACTGGTCAGGTTTATCTACAACCAAGCACAATGCGTCTGATTAAAGATGGCGATATTAAAAAAGGGGACGTTTTAGCGGTAGCTCAAGTTGCCGGGATTATGGGTGCAAAAAAAACATCTGATATTATTCCAATGTGCCACCCTCTCCTCCTGACAAATGTAGACATTGCGTTCGATGATAATTTAGAACCAGATCCAACAACTGGATTATGCTGCATTGAAATTAAAGCTACGGTTAAAGTAACTGGACAAACGGGCGTTGAAATGGAAGCCCTAACAGCAGTTTCAATAGCTGCCTTAACAATCTACGATATGTGTAAAGCTGTTGACAGAGAAATGTTTTTTAAAAACATTGGACTAATTCAAAAATCAGGAGGAAAGTCCGGTACTTTTAGTAAAAAACGTGTGGGAGTATAATGACCTTATAATCAAATTAATCCCGTAAACAAATACCTATGATTACAGTAAAATATTTTGCAAGCCTTCGATCGATAGCAGGTAAAGAAGAAGATCAATTTAATATGGGAAGCGAGACAACTCTTATAAATTTAACCCATGAAATATCAAAAACTGCACCTATAATTGGTGAAATGATTTTAGGTAAGAAAGTTATGGTTTCAGTTAATTTAGACGTAGCGTCACTCGAATCTATAATTAGAGATGGCGATGAAATCGCGCTACTTCCTCCATTTTCAGGTGGCATTTGAAAGGAAAATAAAATGAGCACCGCATTGGAATCCAACGTCCGAATTCAGCAAGAAAACTTCGTTGTAACAGACGAAATTGAGGCAATTAAAAAAGTATCTCGTAATATTGGTGGGATTACTACCTTTTTGGGAACCGGGCGAGAGTTATCAAAAGGAGAAAATATTTCCAAATTAGACTTTGAACACTATCCAAAAATGGCTGAGAAAAAACTGGAGGAAATTCGAATACAGGCCATTAAAGATTATGGAATTATTGAAATGATCATTGTCCATAGGATAGGAGAAATCGATATAGGCGAAAATATAGTTTTAATTGTTGCTGCTGGGGAACACCGAAAAGAAACGTTCAAAGCCTGCGAATGGGCAATAGCTGAATTAAAACGTACAACCCCTATCTGGAAAAGAGAAACAACATCCACGGGCGAGGTCTGGGTACAAGACACCCCGTAAAGCCCTGATATTTAGAACTGCTCTTCTAACAAATCTCAAGATATGGGTGATACCCTCATTTTCACCGTAAATCATCGTCTTGCCAGATATCTTTTTTGCAATCATAGCGAACAGCAAATAAAGGCTGGTAAAAAGGCCTGGGAAACTCCGCCGATCCACGAAATCAAATCCTGGTTTAAATCACAATGGCTCCTGTTGAACTCTGATCGTTTTTTACTCTCAGAAACGCAATCGATAAAAATCTGGGAGTCTATAATAAAAAATTCTCCAGAAAGCCCCCAGCAAACAAACGGACAGGGAATCATTAATCAATGGGACCTTTTAAACAAATATTCAGCAGCCAAAAGAGCATCAGAGGCATATAGGCTCATAAAAGAATATCAAATTAGAATACAAAATCTCTCTGATTATCCGCTAAGCGAAGAAAATGAAATATTTATAAAATGGGCGGAGAAATACGACGAATTTCTTGAACAAAACAAGGCTATTGATTCGGTTTCTTTAATAGACGAAGTGTGCAAGGGCATGAAGATCAAGAAAATTCGTATCCCTGAGTCAATTGAACTGAAGGGATTTGAAGAAATCACCCCACAACTTCAAACATGGCTAGCCTTTTTAAACTCGCAAAATAGTCAAATAACTTTAATTCCGGATCCCAATGATAATTTGTCATCTCTTAATAAAGACACCCTATCAGACAAAAATATCAAAATTTATTCATTTAAAGATCTAAAAGACGAAAGCAAAAAATGTGCAAACTGGGTCAGATCCATTTTCAAAGGAGATCAAAATATTGGTATCGTTGTTCCCGAACTTGAAAAATATAGAAGAACCCTACACAAGGAACTGCTCTCCAATCTTGACCCGCAATCCATTTCTCCTTTAGAGACACGGGATGTCCCCTTTGAAATTTCTCTCGGCACACCTCTTTTTAAGGAAGGGATGATTCACACTGCACTGGAAATTATTTCGGTACAAGGAATTTTGCCTGTAGATAAATTGTTACACATAGTTAACAGCCCCCACATAAAATTAGGTCGCAGCAATGAAGATGATAGAAATGAATTTGAAACAAGAGTCCTAAAGGAAGGTTTCCTAACTGCAAATCTTAAGCAAACCAAAAAACTTTTCACAGAAGAATCATCTTCAGAAATAAAAAAACTAATTGATCTATTAATTGACATAACCAGAAACAACCAGAGTCAACCCCCAAGCCTCTGGGCAAAATTTTTTTCAACACTCCTTAAAAATCTAGGCTGGATATTTGATTCAGAAAAATCTTTTTCGAGCCATGAAATACAATGTCTATCTTCATGGAATGAGTGTCTTGATGATCTTGCATCACTTGATATGTTCACCGGAAAGATAAAACGAGATGAAGCAATAAAGGAACTACAACAAATCACCAGCAATAAACTGTTTCAGATTAAAACCAAAGAACAGTCAATCCAAATACTCGGTTTACTGGAGTCTACGGGAATGACATTTGATTATCTTTGGGTAATGGGCTGCCATTCTGATTGCATGCCAGCACAGCCTAATCCAAATCCATTCATTCCAATCGATCTTCGAAAAAAACTCAAACTACCTCACTCCAATGCAGAGAGAGAATTGCAATTTACAGAAAGAGCCTTGATCCGACTCGCAGCTTCATCACAAAATATAATTTTTAGTTATCCAAAATGGGACAATGATAACGAGAAACAAGTAACCGCCTTATTGAACTGCATACCAATAACAAGAGAGTTCCCCTACAAAAAATCCCACAGATTAAGAGACCGCATAAAACCACTAGACCCAAAAAAATTAGAACTATGGAAAGATAAATCAGAAATCCCACCATCTGACTATGAAATCGAGGAATTTACCAATAATGGCCTCCGGGCGGGTTACAAAGTGATTAAAAACCAGGCTGATTGTTCTTTCAAGGCATTCGCTGCGCATCGATTACAAGCGGAGGTTTTTGAATTTTCAGCCACTGATTATGATTCACGGCATCGAGGTATTTTAATTCACAAAGCGCTCCAGTTGTTCTGGAAAAAGCACAGAACATTGAGTGCTCTTCAAACCTTAGTTTCCTCAAATACTCTTAGAAACGAACTTGAAAATACAATAAATAAGGCAATGCAAGTTGTGACAAATCAAATAGAAAATCAATATTATTTCAAGACAATGGAACAAGAAAGAACAATCCGTTTATTAATAGCCTGGATGGAACAAGAGCTACGCCGAAATGTATTTGAAGTAAAACACGTTGAAAAAAACGAAGTCATTGTTATAAAAAATTTGAAATTAAATCTTCGAATCGATCGAATCGACATAACGCCGGAAGGAAAAAACATTCTCATTGATTATAAAACGGGATCAATAAATTCAAATTCATGGTTCAAAGATCAAATTCAAGACCCGCAACTTCCTATATACGCCTTAAAGGCATCCCCTAATGCGATTGCATTCGCCATTATTTCACAAGATAAACTTAAATGGAGCTCTATTTGCGACCCAACAATCCCGAACCCTTTTCCACAAAATTCAAATGTACGTATCCCAAATGAGATACAAGTTGAAATCGGATGGCCCGATTGGAACAGTTTATTAGGTTTTTGGGAAAATAAATTAACTTGGTTGGCAGAAGAGTTTACACAGGGTCAAATACAGGTAAATCCAATTAAAAAAAATGAAACATGTCGAAACTGCGGTTACTCAATGCTATGCAGGATTGCCGAAAGTGCTTCTAATGAAAATAACCTGGGGAATTTTGATGGCTGAGATTATTGATTTAGAGCAACGACAAAAAGCATTGGATCCAGAAAAATCATTCCTCGTACAAGCACCCGCTGGCTCAGGAAAAACAGAACTGCTAATCCAAAGGTATTTACGTCTATTGAGTAGTGTTGACTATCCAGAACAGATAATCAGCATGACGTTTACCCGAAAAGCTGCTGAAGAAATGAAAAGACGTATTCTGGAAGCCCTGAAAAACGCAGAGACCCAAACGAAGCCGGAATCACCCCATCAACGTGAAACCTGGGAACATGCGAGCAAAGCTTTGCAAAGAGATCGAGAAAAAAAATGGCGGCTTTTAGAAAATCCGAACCAGTTAAAAATTCTTACAATTGATTCTTTTTGCGCCGGGTTGATCAGACAAATGCCTATAGTTTCATGCGGCGGCGGCACATTAGATATTATGGAGAATGCTCATACCCTATATAAGGAAGCTTCGAAACGAATACTTAAAATGGTTGAAAAGGATGATCAAGTCGGCGAACGAGTACGCATAATATTGAAGCACTTAGATAATTCCAAGACTGCTTTCCTTGATCAAATCAATGAACTTTATAAGATACGAGATAAATGGATGATTCATTTTTTTGATGAATTTAGAATAGACAATAATAAACGCAATGATTATGAAAAAAAATTCTCTAAACTCATTGAATTAAATCTAAGAGCCCTGTGTAGCGATATACCAGATGAATTGGCATCAATTATTCCGATAGCATCCTTTGCCGGAGAAAACTGTCTAAGGGATAACCCACAAAGCCCTATTTCCAGTTTGGCGAATATAACCTCTATACCAGGTCATCAGATTACCGATCTAAACTTATGGAAAGCAATCGCTGAATTAGTTTTCATTAAAGATGGATCCATAAGACAAAGTATCGACAAGAGAACTGGATTCCCTCCAAGAAAAGACCAAATGAAAAGTGATTTTCTCGATTTTCTTGGGATGCTAACTACCCATAATATTTTTCTACAAAAACTCCGCGAAGTACGAAACTTACCGGAACCAAATTTCACGGACTACGAATGGCAAGTATTAGAATCAACCTTATTACTGTTACCAGATATAGCTAAAACCCTAAGAAATGTTTTTAGTGAACAGGGAAAAGCAGACTTTACAGAAATTTCCCTTACCGCAAGAAAAGCCCTCGGAAGCGAAGATAATCCTACAGACCTTCTACTTTACCTTGACTATAAAATCCAACATATCCTTGTGGATGAATACCAAGATATTTCATTCAAACAATACGACCTATTAATGAAACTTACCTCCGGTTGGATCCCAGGGGATGGGCGAACCATGTTTATTGTCGGTGATCCCATGCAATCCATATACAGGTTCCGCGATGCAGAGGTCGGGTTATTTCTCAAAACAAAAAAAGAAGGCCTTGGGCAAATCCATTTTGATCCTCTTCTACTACGAACCAATTTCCGATCAAAAAAACCAATTGTGGATTGGATAAATGAATGTTTTGGATTGATCTTCCCAAATGAAAACGACCAATATTTAGGCGCCATAAAATTTTCACGCTCAAGTGCAGAACAGACCGAAACAACTCATTCTGATGTTTTCGTGCGACCTGTCTACAATGAAGCAACTAAAATAGCTAATTTAATTTTATCTCTTCAGGAAAAGCATCCTGATAAAACCATAGCAATCCTTGTGAGAGCACGAAACCATTTGAAATCAATTATAAAAGAATTTCGTGATAGAAAAATAAAATTCCAAGCTGAAGACATTGATTCGCTCACTTCACGTCCTGAAATAATGGATCTTCTTGCTCTGATGCGAGCACTTACTTCACTAAGCGATCGAGTGGCGTGGTTATCGATTCTTCGAGCTCCTTGGTGCGGTTTGTCATTAGCTGATCTCCATAAAATCTGCGATGCCGATAAATATACTCCTGTTTGGAACTTATTACAGGATAGTAAACGCATAGAAAGTCTCAATACAACCGGACAAAGGCGAGTTGGACGGATTATTCCAGTACTTTCCGAAACACTAAAAGCATTACCTTTAACAAATTTCAGAGACCTACTTGAAGGGTGCTGGATTCAGCTTGGAGGTCCAGCCTGCGCTAACCGAGACAATTTTTCAGATATAGAAATTTTTTTCGATAAGGTCAGCGAATTTCTTGAATCAAATGAATTGTCAAATATTCGGATATTTCAGGATGACATAAACCATCTATTTTCAAATTCCCGAGTTGAATTAAAAAATACTGTTCAAATCATGACGATGCATAAAGCGAAAGGCCTTGAGTTTGACTTTGTCATAATTCCAGGGCTTGAAAAAACTTCAAAGGCTGAGAAAAAACGTCTAGTCAACTGGATGCCTCATGGTGAGGATTTATTAATAGCCCCAATTGAGGAAAAAGGAGGACCATCGTCACACATCTACAGTTTTTTATCTCAATTTGATCGAAATAAATCGGATTACGAAACGTTACGACTTCTTTACGTTGCCACTACACGAACGAAGTTACAACTACATCTTTTTGGTCAGTTTTCAACTGATGATGAGGTTCCTCCTAAAGGATCACTCTTAAACAAATTGTGGCCTTATATAGGAGAAGAGTGGTCTCAGATATCCCGTTCCATGGTTGCTGATATACAAAACCCAGAAAATTTAGAAAATATTTCAATACCTTCAATAAATCGACTTCCAGAAAATTACCAATTACCAGAAACTCCTCCAAGCATAGAATTGGGGAGCACCATGGATCTTCAGGATGAGCCAGAATCTCCAGAATTTGTTTGGGCAGGTAGCGGCGCAAGAGGGCTTGGAATAGTGATGCATAGATGCTTTCAAACCTTAGCGGAAGAAGGACAAGAAAGTTGGACTGAAGAAAGAATTAAAAACTTAGAAACTAGCATATCTGCAGCTTTAAAATCCCAAGGTTTACCTCCTGAAATGATCCCAGAAGAAATAAAAAAAGGGCAAACTATGCTCCGCAATATATTGGGCCACGATACAGGAAGATGGATTCTTGAGTCTCACAGAGATGCACGTTGTGAGTATTCATTGACTCAGATGAAAAATGACATCTACCGATCAAGAATTATTGACCGAACATTCATAGACGAAAATGACGTTCGATGGATTATAGATTATAAAACGGGAGGACACATGGGAACAAACCTAGAAACTTTTTTTAATAATGAAAGAGATCGCTATCACAACCAACTCAATCAATACGAAAATCTTTTTAAACAACTAGGAGAAACACGGCCCATTAAAAAAGCACTCTACTATCCGATGCACAAGGAATTGCTGGTTTTTTAGAAAGAAATCATTGTGTATTAAAAAAATAAAAAAACGGGAGGGGATGAATCCCTTCCCGTTTCTTTGTAGGAGCGTATCCAAAGCCCGTTTTGAATATCGCCCGAAAAATCCATGTGGAAAAATTCTGTTTTAAAAATGAACCTATATCTTCTTAACGGCAAAGGGTCAAAAAAGTACAATTTGAAACTTAATTCTTTATTTATCAATAACTTAACATGATATCACCTTAAAAGCAACGCTTCAAGCTATCCTTTTAAATAAGACCACATTAAGACAATGTCAAGCTACCGCGAGGTAATGATTTAATATCCAGGGAAAATAATAGTGAGCGACGAAATCAAATGCGAGGACTTAGACCCATTCTATCAATCTAAGTTTAATTAAGGAGAGACAAATCAAACCAGCTCAAATTAGTCACAAACCCCATTCTCTTAAAAAATAAAAAATTTTACATCTATACATTCTGTTCTGCTAGCCAACGCTCGGCTTCTAGTGCAGCAGCACAACCAGTCCCGGCTGCAGTTACCGCTTGTCTATATTTATGATCGTGAACATCCCCTGCAGCAAACACCCCCTCAACGCTAGTCTCTTGAGTTCCTACTTTGACTTTTATATATCCCGTAGAATCAAGGTCTAACTGATGCTCAAACATTTGGGTATTGGGTGTATGGCCAATTGCATAAAAAATACCTGAAACAGAAATATCCTTCACTTCTTTTGATTTTACATTCTGGACACGCGCCCCAGTAACAAAATTCTCACCAATAGCATCTTCAAAAACGGTATCCCAGATAATTTCAAGCTTTTTATTATCGAAAGCACGTTTTTGCATGATCTTTGAAGCTCTTAGTTCATCACGCCGGTGCACAAGATAAACCACTGAACCAAATTTTGTAAGATAGCTAGCCTCTTCAACAGCAGTATCACCTCCACCGATTACCATTAGGGGTTGATTTTTAAAAAATGGAAGCGCACCATCACAAACTGCGCAGGCAGACATACCGTTATTCCACATTTTTTCCTCATTAGGAACACCCATTCGGCGGGCCACAGCCCCAGTAGCTATGATTACAGCTTTTGCTCTTACCTCTCTTTGATCTGATTTTATAGCAAAGGGTCTTTTCGAAAAATCAACTTCAACAATATCCTCTCCGACCATTTCCGTACCAAAACGCTCAGCCTGTTTCCTAAATAGTTGCATCAATTCGGGTCCTTGTATCCCTTCCGGAAATCCAGGGTAGTTTTCTACATCTGTAGTGGTTGTCAATTGACCACCAGCGGAGCCCCCCGCTACATAACCTTCAAACATAAATGGTTTTAGATTTGCTCGAGCTGCATAAATAGCCGCTGTATGTCCGGCAGGTCCTGAACCTATAATCACTAAATCTTTTAAATCATCCATCTAAGAACCTTTCTATTTTGTCGCGTAGGCACAGCGAAAGCCCACATCGCTATATTTATACTCAGGAACCTTAGCAACTCGGTCTGAAGGTCGCAAATAATGGCTCGGTGAATGCCATGCCCCACCACGTACAACTTTTTCTTTACCTGTTGGCGGACCTTTTGGGTTTGATACAGTATTTTCTAATTGATAGGAACCATACCAATCAAGAGTCCACTCGTAGACGTTGCCCATCATATCGTAGATACCATTTGAATTGGGGCGCTGACCACCCACATCGACCGTAGCCCCGGCATTATATATTTGTTTAAAGTGAGCCCCACCCGGGTTGTCACCTTGTGCCGCACGCTCCCATTGAATTTCTGTGGGAAGATTACCACCACGCCATTTACAAAAAATTTGTGCATCTTCCCATGTTACAAACACTACTGGCTGTTTCACACCACTAAAATCTTTGGGACGAGTCTCATGTAAATCATTAGGGTTACAAATTCCCTCCGCAAAGCATTTCATGTATTCCGAATTTGTCACTTCGTATTTATCCAAACTAAAGGATTTAAGCTTTACTTTATGAGGAATTTCATCTGCGCACCAATCAGAGTTTTTTTGTTCTTCGGCACAATATATATCACCTATAGAAAATTCACCCTCTTGAAAAATAATCTGACTACTTACGTTAGGCAATGCGTCTACTAGGAAAAAGTGTAATAAAAAGATTACTACAACAAAACCATAAATAGAGTGTGTGTATTTTTGTTTTTTCATACCAACCCCTAGTCAACACTATTTAAAATAGTTTCCCGTACCTTCTCATAATCTGCAGGAAGATCGATTGGAGCATAAGCAAATTCGGAAGATATTCCTTCAAGTTTTCCTGTATGATATTTATAAAGAAAATCTGTAAATTTTAAACCGTTGGCCGTTGACACGACAACCACTCGGTCGCTTTTACTAATTTCACCTTGATTGACTAGTTTTTCAAGTACCGCCAATGCAACGCCTGTATGAGGACAGCAAAATAAACCTGTAAGATTCGCACGCCCGACCGCATTAGCTAACTCAGATTCAGTGACCTCCTCAACAATCCCATCGAAAGCCTGCAGAATTTTAATCGCTTTTTTCACACTAATAGGATCACCAATCTGAATGGCCGATGCTAGAGTTGTTTTCGCCTGAATCGCTTCAAACTTCTTGAATCCAGACTTGTAACTTCTATACAATGGATCCGCTTGTTCGGCTTGAGCACAAACAAGCCTTGGATATTTATCAATCAGACCTAACTCCCTTAACATTTCAAACCCACGTCCAATAGCACTGACATTCCCCAAGTTCCCACCGGGAACGATCACAAAATCGGGTACCTCCCAGTTAAATTGCTCAACAAGTTCAAAACTGATAGTTTTTTGACCTTCGATACGGAGTGAGTTCATCGAGTTAGCTAGATAAATATCATTTTTTTCGCAAACCTGTTTAACCAGTTTCATGCATCCATCAAAGTCAGTATCCAACGAAAGAGTAAGTACTCCATGAGTGATTGGCTGAATCAATTGAGTTAACGAAACCTTATCACGAGGAAGAAATACGATAGCCGGGATCCCAGCAACAGCGCAATAAGCTGCCAGTGCAGCTGAGGTATCACCAGTAGAAGCGCAGGCCACAGCTCGAATATTTTTGCCCTCCGAAATCATTTGTTTGACCATGGAAACTAGAACTGTCATTCCAAGATCCTTAAAAGAACCCGTATGAGCCATTCCACATTGCTTTATCCATAAATCACTCAACCCAAGTTGGTTCCCCAACCTCTCAGCCCAAAAAAGGTTGGTCCCTCCCTCAAAGGTTGATACAACATTCTCATTCTCTAAATTAGGACAAACCCATTCTTTCTTGCCCCAAACAGAGCTACCATAAGGCCATTCATGTCTACCAACTCTATCCTTAAAAAGTGCTTTCCATTCATCCGAACTAAGTTGTTTGAGTAGGTCCATATCATGTTGAACCTCAAGCAGTTCATCACATTGTGGACATCTATAAATAATCTCATTAAGTGGATGTCTTCCAGAACAACCATTAATGCATTGAAACCAAGCATTAAGTTTCATCTTTATTTCTCGACTCTAATAAAATTAGATTTTTCACAAACAACTTCTAACTCATCAATTTCTCTAAGGGCAAGTTGAATATTTTTTTCGTTGGCGCGGTGTGTCATCATTATTAAAGGAACTCCTCTACCATCATCACAACGTCCCTTTTGAATAACTGAAAAAATTCCGATAGAATGATTACCAAGTATCCCTGAAATACGTGACAAGACACCAGGATTATCAAGCACACTGAATCGCAAAAAGTATTCTGAGTCAATCGACTCAATATCCAATATAGGAATCGTTTTGATCTCTGCGTTTTGAAATGACTGGGGAGACGCTCTCAATTGAGATCCCGATAGTATATCCCTCGATATTTCTATAATGTCAGCGACTACCGCGCTTCCTGTCGGAAGCGATCCCGCTCCATGACCAATCAGAACATTTTCTTCCATCAGATCGTCACATACTCGAACCGCATTTAAAACGCCATTCACATTGGCCATTGGGTTTTCTTGAGGAATCATCGCAGGGTGTACTCGAATATCAACCGAGTCTCCATCACACTTTGAGATAGCAAGTAGCTTAATGCGATATCCAAACTCCCGCGCGCATTCAATATCATCTATCGATATTCCTGAGATACCTTGAATCGTGATGTCATCAAAGTTTACCGTGGTGCCATAGGCAAGTTGTGATAAAATAACTATTTTATGAGCTGAATCTATTCCTTCAATGTCAAATGTAGGATCAGCCTCTGCGAATCCCTTCTCTTGAGCCTCTTTTAGGGCTAAGTCAAAACTACAACTCTCATCTGACATCTTACTGAGGATGTAATTGGCAGTACCATTTACAATCCCTTCAATAGAATTAATTCTATTAGCAACAAAAGATTCTCTAATTGATCGTATAATAGGAATTGCCCCACACACAGCAGCCTCAAATCCAATGGATACATGTTGATCTCCAATCTCAGAAAAAATTTCATCTCCGTGTTTTGCTAAAAGAGCCTTATTAGCTGTTACTACATTTTTGCCTGCTTTAATTGATTGAAGTATTAAAGACCTTGCAGGTTCATACCCACCGATTAACTCCACAACTACATTTACTTCAGGATGGTTGATAACCTCCTGAACATCCGTCGTCAATAGTTTCGGATCAACCTTAATACCTCGATCCGCCGTAATATCGAGATCAGCTATTTTCACAACTTCAACAGTTGCTCCAAGGCGCTTTCTAATAATATCGCCGTTATCTTGTAAGATTTTGATAACACCGGAACCAATTGTTCCAAAACCAACTATTCCAACATTAATTTTACGCATCATAAATATTCCAAAATATTCAAATAAAAATACACAACCCTAAATTCTGATAAATAGACCCGATTAATAGACTTCCAATACCTGATGGATCTTTAAACCTAGTAAAAAAAACAAAGTCTTCGCGGTACCTAAAAGAGTTCACGAATTCCTCTCACCGCTTGTTTAATACGGTGTTCATTTTCTACTAATGAAAAACGGACAAATTGATCACCTCCCTCACCAAACCCAATTCCAGGAGAAACCGCAACTTTGGATTTTTCCAAAAGTAATTTAGAAAACTCCAGAGAACCCATAGAGTTGTATTGGTCCGGAATTTCCGCCCATACAAACATCGTCGCCTTGGGTCTCTCAACTATCCAACCGGTACGATTCAAACCTTCGCAAAGTGTATTCCTACGACTACAGTACATCTCTCTAATTTCAGCAACGCAATCCTGAGGACCGTTAAGGGCCACTGTTGCTGCAATTTGGATAGGCTGAAACATTCCATAATCCTGATAACTTTTGATTCTAGATAAGGCATAAATAAGATCCTTATTCCCAACGGCAAACCCAACCCTCCACCCTGGCATGTTATAACTTTTAGACAAGGTAAAGAACTCAACACCAACGTCTTTCGCTCCTGGAACCTGAAGAAAACTAGGCGCCTTGTACCCATCATAAACCAGGTCAGCATAAGCAAAATCATGAATTACGATCAGGTCATGCTCCTTAGCAAATTCTACAACTTTTTCAAAGAATTCAAGTTCGACAACCTCTGTCGTCGGGTTAGCTGGAAAGTTTATAATGAGCGCTTTTGGCCTGGGCCAGTTCCTTTTAAAGGTATCTAGTAATGCTTCAAAAAAATCAACATCCCTACTCATTGGAACTTGTATTACATCCGCATTAGAAAGTATAAATGCGTAAGTATGGATAGGGTACGTCGGAGTTGGAACAAGAATTGAGTCACCAGGGGAAGTAACGGCCATCGCAAGATGAGAAATACCCTCCTTAGATCCTATCGTTGCTATGGCCTCAGATTCCGGGTCGAGTTCAACATCAAATCGACTTTTATACCAATCGGTGATAGCCAGGCGAAGTTTATAAATTCCCCTCGATAGAGAGTACCGGTGGTTTCCATTTTTAACTGCGGCCTCACATAATTTTTCAACAATGTGTTTTGGTGTTGGTTGATCAGGATTACCCAGACCAAAATCTATAATATCCTCACCTCTCTGCCTGGCCTCATGTTTCAGTTCGTTCACAATTCCTAATGTATAAGGTGGCAAACGATCTATGCGTGAAAAATTTTTCATAAAACTAAATTCGATCAAAAGCTCTTAAGAAATAAAAGAGTCCGAAGTTATGACAAAAATAAATTTACACTGAATTATTTATGGAAAACCATTCCTCCACAGAAGAGGAAAACAACCCGGGAGGCAGGTATTGTGCTTATACAAACAGAGAACCAAAACAGGCGTAAGATATCATAAATTCAAAAAACCAGCAATTTAATAAGGTCTTACTTCTTCCTGATTTTAGTTGAATCATTTATTTATTAGATAGTATGATCCATTTATTAAGGATGGACATAAATTTGCCTACCTAAAAATATTTCTCTTACATACAGGCGTACAGGCTATCACATTATTTTTCACACGATGATCATAAGGGAACAATTTTTCTGGATTATCACGGCGTTCGTATAAGCCCTCATAACCAGTATGTCTTAAGTCGTAAAACTATATGGACTATATAAACATTATCCTCCTCGGTATCGTTCAGGGATTAACAGAGTTTCTTCCAGTCTCAAGCTCTGGACACCTTATTCTGATTCCCAGGTTATTTAATTTTAAAGATCAAGGCTTGGCGATGGATGCCATCCTACATCTTGGAACCCTATTAGCTATTATCATATATTTTCGTCAAGACTTAGCGAGGCTGATTTCCTCACTGTTTAACCGTGATCATGACCCTGACTACCACAGATTGGCTTGGCATATTGGATGGGCATCTTTTCCAGCAGGTATTATCGGACTGCTTGGGGGTAATCTTATCGAACAAGAACTTCGTAGCCCTGTTTTTGTAGCGTGGAACTTACTATTCTGGTCGTTGGTATTTTTTGCGGTAGAACGTTATTCAGACAGTCAAAAATCAACTAAGACTGATATATCACGAATGACCCTGGGCCAAGTACTTTTTATAGGCTTTACCCAGGCAATCGCGCTATTACCAGGAACTTCTCGATCTGGCATCACAATCATAGGAGGAATGTTGGTGAATTTATCTCCAACTACAGCGGCTCGGTTTTCTTTTTTACTGGGAACACCCATCATTCTTGCGGCGGGAGCACACAAATCACTGCACTTCCTGTCTTCTCAAATAAATTCTGTTCATTTATCCGGTTTACAATTAGGGGTCGGACTCTTGGTATCATTTGCTGTTGGTTATTTGTCAATCAAATTACTGCTAAGAATCGTATCTCGTCTAGGACTGATGCCATTTATTATTTACCGAGTAATATTGGCAACCTCTATTCTGATAGCATTCTAAATATAGCTCAACGACCGGAAGGTAAAAAAAAACCAGCCCGAAAAATCCGGACTGGTTCTTTTATTAATCTGTCGCAAATAAATTTAACCGCAGGTTACGTTAGCTGGAACCGCACCCGTATTGGTAATTCTAACTTCACCACTAATGTCACCAATGGAGTCGCCACGACTGAAATTACTCTGTCCTGTCAAAGTAACACTTTTTCGACCTTTGCTCCACATTGGACGCACGTTCGTAGCTCCGCCGTCAATAGCGCCTGGGATACACTGGGTCGTGTCTTTACACTTAAAAAACGAATCCTTTTTGTTGCCAGCACCGTTGTTTACGAGTCCACTCATGTCAGAGGGTCCCAATGAAATCGGAATTGTCGTGGCGTTGGAAGATTTCCAAACCACAAGGTTCACATTGGCTCGATCCTCAGCATGGGTCCCAGCAGATGCCACTTTAATGGACTTGGCATCATTACAAGACATACTTGCCCCAGGAGCTAAGCTTCCTGCGAATGCCAAAGCAGTCAAGCATAAAACAGATACAGCAGTGATGAGTGCAAGTGCAAGTTTACTCATAATTCATTCCTCCCTTACCCTGGTTAACATTCAATTCATAAACTTTCTTCAGGGGCATAAAAGCCGCCTCCTCCCAACTTTATAAACGAACTATCCAAACACCTTCGTGAAAATTTAAATATATAGAAATAAGGCTCAGCACATAATAAGACTGAACACTACACCATGTAAGGCTGTAAATCAACAAAAGTTTTGCCCCTAGAATAAAGAAAAATTAACAGCAATCAAAAAAACATAAAACATAAATAACTCAATGACTTAACGTTTAACCTTTTATTTCATAACTATAGTGTGAGTATATTACAAGGGACAGGCTTTACCGACAATTAGTTAATAAATTTTTTATATTACTTAATTTAAGCATATGTTTTAAAATGAGATTATTAATAATAATATATAAAATCTCAAATAAGAAATAGTAACATAGCGTTAAGAATATTCTTGTAAAAATAGCCTTATTCAAAGTTAATAAATCAGATTTGAGATGATTCTTAATATGTTAATACCATTAAGGCAAATCACAAAAAAAGGTTACACAACTTATGTTATTCCTTAACTTCGGAAGCCTCATTCAAACCATGTAGCAATACAAGGCATTGAATCAAGCTAGGAATGATTTCCCAATAATGGGTCGATCATCGAGCCTAATGAAAAGATAACCGACGACATCAATTTAGTACTAATTTTAAAAATGTCAATGAAGTCTAGATTTAAGGTAGGAGATAGCTAAATTTGAAGATGTTGTAAAAGGGGTGTCACGATTCAACTGTTTTATTTTCGAGAACTGCCCCTTTGGGAATTCGGATTGACTTTTTACTCGAAACGAGACGCACGTCACCTTTCAGAGTCACCTTGCCATTGAACCGAACTTCCCCCCGCAATTCAAGAGAATCCAACTCAGCGATATCAGGAGGAACCGGAATTCTTCGCTGATACTCCTTTAGATCATTAAAGGGGTCTTTCAAATTAATCTGTGGCAGATCAGACCTAGCTACCCCCTCATCTCTTTTTAAAGTTCCCCGATTAAGACTAAAAAAATCTGACTGCACCAACAGGAGGTCGCTGGTTTTCTTCACCGGCAAAAATCTACTCCTCGGCACATTCATTCCCATTGCATCAGAAAACGAATTAAACGCAGATCCCACAGCAGTTTCTAACTGTAGCACATTTTGCTTTTTAACTTGCTTGCGATTGACAATTAAACCTAAGTCAAGTGACCCTTCTTTGAGTCTTTGCTTCAAACTGACCAAGTTAATCCAAATATTATTGGTGTTAAAAAATTTAAACTTTTCATTGCCACAAAACTCAACCACATGCTCTGGTGGGACATCTGCAATTTCCAATAATTTAATTTGATCCTTTTCCTGACACAGAACCCCACCCTTTGTGTCGTCGGGCGTTTTGGCAGTTACTTCCATTAAAAATGGGATATCTTCTTCAATGATATAATTGAGAATTTTAAGGTCAATTGTAGCTCCCAAATTATCTGCATTTGAAATAAAAAGATACTCGCGGCCTTCTTGTAATAAATTATTGAGGTAACCATTTTCCAAAATGCATGAATATAAATCTCCGTGTCCAGGCGGATACCATGCCTCAGAATTCAATTTCTTGGGATCAAGAAAATAGCTATCGTCGGCTAATAGTCTTGGGTACGCATTTTGACAAAAAGAAAAAATTCTTGTAGCATTGGCAACTCTACCAACAATGCGCTCAGTCATATCATTTGTATAAAAACTATTCATAAATAAAAGAGGCACATCAGCTTGGTGCTTTTTATTAAGCTCTGAAACCTGTTCAATAAGAAGGTCAATAAATGTCTTTTTTTCTCTAACTACGATCGCCGACTTAGGGCCTCGACAATTCATAGTGGTACCAAGACCACCATTGAGCTTACAAACCGCAAGCCGAGCAAGAGCCAATTCTAAGGATTCTCTATCGGGAACAGGAAGGGATGAATATTGGGCAATCTTTCCTTTATTTGGATTACGGACGGACTTCCAGCGTCCTATTTTTTTTGATTCCGTATTAAGTTTCCTATAAAGCTGGGTATAACCCTCCAAAACGGAATCTTTTAATTTAAAAGACTTTAAAGCTTTTTTTAGTTGAGTCTTATCCATTTCAATTCTAACTCTTGATCGACAAACAATTCTGATAAGATTAACTCCTGCACCAAAGGACGACAATCAGCATCCCCATTGAGGAGGATTATACAAATTTTCGAGATAAATGGGACCCCTTTTTCGATTCCTCATAAGCAATATAATTGTGAACCTAGAAAAGGTAATCATTTGGGTGTAAAATTACTCTAATTATGGAGATTCTTTAGTTGGTTTTTCCCCTTTAGTTCTCTTTCGATGCAAGCTACTAATCGTGGATCAAATGGATCGCAGTCACTTGAAAAATGACCTACAACTTGACCATTTTTCCCAATCACAAATTTATGAAAATTCCACATGACTTCTCCAGCATGTGGGAATCGGCGCTCTTTTTTTAAAAAATGAATTATGGTAAAAACTTGAAATAGCTTTGCCTTGAGTCCTTTTGGTCTAATCACCCTAGAAAACTCACTTTCCAAGTATTGATACAAATGGTGTGCATCCACACCCCTAACTTTAACTTTTTCGAATATATCGAAGGTAACTCCATAAACACCATCACAAAACTCTAAAATTTTACTTTCAGAGCCTGGCTCTTGATTAGAAAAATCGTTGCACGGGAATGCTAATATAGAAAAACTTTTGTCAGATAATTTCTCATATAATTTCTGAAGGTTCTCATATTGAGCTGTAAAGCCACAGAGTGAGGCCACGTTAACAATTAAAAGCGCATTACCCTTGTAACAGGAAAAGTCCACCCCACCATATCCTAATTTATTAAGAAAAAAGTCGTAAATCAAAAACTCAAACCCTCCAATCCTCGACACTGTAATTAACGATCAATGAGACTCTTCATCTTTTAATGTACCTTTCATAGTATAATAACCTGTCTGCTCGTTTAATCTACCTGATCAAATGTTGATTTTTAAAAAAAATATATATAACCGGCGAGAGATTAGTCCTGACGGACACTCCCCAAGTGCTGAGATTGAGTACGATGAATTATTTGATCCCCATAACCTCCTTGCCGTTGCTTTGGAGGAAGAAAGTGATGTAATCAGTTTTCTAAAACGACAACCCACAGAATACTGGCCCCAAGACTCAAAAAAATTTTACCCAAGATCCCATAGAATAGGTAGCTATGCGATTTTTGATAATTTACTACACATTCTCAATGATGGCTTAGGTGATCGCGATGCTTGGCAAGTAATGAATACTTACCACTTCTGTTTTTTATATGATGTGTTATTACGTTTTGCCTTTAATTATAACCATGATAATACAGAAGGACGGCATGCTAGTTTATCAGAACTGAGGGGCAAACCTTTTCGAATTGAATTGTTTATTAAAGACTATTTTTTCAACACAGTATTTCTTCTGAACGATGATCAATACAACTCTCTTACCCGTGAAGAAAAAATAAAACGGGGCTATGATTGTCCTTTTCAATTCGCAGTTGTAAATGGGCTAATTCCCACTAAAAACGAAATAAATTTAAAATCTTTCCCAGATTATCCCTATTTAATTTACGTATAGCTCTTCAAAATCTTTAATTGGTCACAAGGTAGTTACGCCACATTATTTAACCTTAAAATTATTACCCCCTAATACTAATGAAAAAAGTTGCTACAGCTAAAGAAATGAGACAAATAGATACACTTGCTACCAACACTTACGGTATTAAGGGGCTTACGCTCATGGAAAATGCTGGGACAGGAATCGTGAAAACCCTGCAAAGAAGATTCTATGATTTTTCAAGCAAGCAAGTACTTATTTTTTGTGGAAAAGGAAATAACGGAGGAGACGGCCTTGTTGTAGCTCGCCTACTCTTCAATATGAAAATTCATGTCACGATTTTTCTTTTAGAAAGACGAGTTAACCTAAAAGGCGATGCAGCAATAAACGCCGAATTAGCTTTTAAGCTTGATATCGATATCATAGAACTAGGTGAAACTAACTTACATTTTTTGGAGCACCACCTAGAAAACTGCGATCTTGTCATTGATGCGCTATTTGGAACGGGTCTTACTCGACCGATAAGCGGAACCTACAAGCAAACGATTCATAAGATCAATCAATCAAAAAAACATGTGACAGCCATAGATATACCATCTGGCCTTGATTCCGATACTGGTATGCTGATGGGAGACTGTATACACGCGGATCTTACTCTAGTGCTTGCACTATTCAAACAAAGTCACCTACTGTTTCCAGCTGCAGAGTTAATGGGAGAAATCGAGTTAATTGACATAGGAATACCACCTGAGCTGGTTGAATCAGAAGGACTAGAAATCCAAGTAACAGAAGAATCAGATCTGCGGGCTTGGTTTCCTCAACGCTCAGCCGATAGCCATAAAGGAGACTATGGGCACGTTTTGGTAATTGCCGGATCAAAAGGGAAAGATGGTGCCGCTGGACTAACCTCTCTAGCTGCACTTCGCATGGGTTGCGGTTTAGTAACCTTGGCTCTACCCGAAAGCTGCCAGAAAGCCTTCGAGTCGCACCCTCTGGAGGTTATGACGGTACCAGCCCCAGAAACTGATGTCGGGACCTTTGCTCTCTCAGCAAAAAATATTCTCTTCAAACATTCTAGAGGGATGTCAGCAGTTGCCATTGGACCTGGCCTATCTACGGAACCCGAAACAGTCCAACTTTTAAGGGAACTCTTACCGATTATAAATTGCCCCTTAATCATTGATGCAGATGCTGTGAATGCCCTCGCTCAAAGCCCTGATACTATTTCTCAATTGAAAACAGAAGCTATCCTTACGCCACACCCAAAGGAAATGTCCCGGATTATGGGAATAGAAACATCAAAAATATTAGAAAAAAGAATCGAGTTTGCAAGAAAGTTTGCCCACGACCACTCAGTAATTATTGTTCTCAAAGGGGCCGCCACTGTCATTTCTCAACCAAGTGGGTTAACAACAATCAATCCTACTGGAAATCCGGGGATGGCCACTGCAGGCTCTGGCGACATCTTGACTGGAATCATCGCATCGCTAGTCGCCCAAGGCTTTTCAACACCAAAGGCAGCAATCGCAGGGACATATCTCCATGGATTATCAGGAGACATCTTCGCGCAAAAAGAAACCCAAGCAAGTTTAATTGCGGGTGACCTACTTCGCACTCTTCCAGAAACTATGAAACGAATACTTCACTAAATAGCATGAAAATATCAACAGATAGTCATGAAAAGACCCTAATTTTGGGTGATCAACTGGGCAAATGCCTAAAACCGGGTGACATAATTTTACTTTTTGGCGACCTTGGAGCTGGTAAAACCACTCTAACCCAAGGTATTTGTCAGGGTCTGGGGCTAAATAAAGGAGAATATATCCGTAGTCCTACCTTCACCTTGGTAAATTTATACCAAGGACGCATCCCGATTAATCATATAGATCTGTATCGCCTCGACTCATTTGCTGAAATTGAAGCACTTGGCCTTGAAGAATACCTCTTCTCCGACAACGTAAGCCTAATCGAGTGGCCTGAAAAATTGAGACAAGAATCCGACCCTAGTGAAAACCTAGAGCTTGGAATTGAGGAGAGAATAGAGGTCCGCATATCAATTAAAGAAAAAAACTGTAGGACCTTTGACATTACTGTTATCGGTCAAAACCAACGATCTTTACTACACATTCTTTAAAGTAGTTAACCCTGCAAAAGCTAGTAGGCTTCAAAAATTTCTACTAATTGTTTCAGATATTCAGTGTTTGGGGGATGAATCTCATACCAATATCATAGACATATTCTCCACCTTCAAAATGTGATCGTGCAACCTGGCATTTTAACGTACATGGATCCAGTGTTTTAATTTTTGGTGTCTTTACATCAACAAATGTATCTTTCAGGAATTCCTCTTTATTTAAAATGGATGGAAAAACCCCCAGTCGAAATATCTTTAATACCATCTTTAATACCAATAGATAAAGGGGGAAAAATTTGGGTCCCCTCAGACACTTCACAGACCCCATCTCGTTTTACAATAGAGACTAGCTTTTACTATTCCCCTTTACAAAAATTATGCCTTATGGGAGAATTATAATCACTTAAGAGTTACCGCGCCAGTAGCGCCTTATAAATCAATATATAATGATTGAAAAAATAAGAACTCTAACACTCTTGGTTGCTATTTCTGTATTAGGGTATGGAGGATATATTTTTTTATCTACCTTCGAGGCAACCTCTGAAAGCATAGACATACAGTTTGATGATGACGGGCTTGATGTCAAAATTAAAAATTTTATAATTGCACATGAAAATTCTGGCCGTAATGACTGGAAGTTGAAGGCTGCGTTAGCTCAAATTAATCAAAAAACAGAAACCACAAAATTGAACAACGTCGAGTATATTTTTATCAATGATGAGATGAGAAAATTTAAGGCTTACGCAGATTTTGGAACTTTATCAAACAAAACCAATAATTTAAGCCTTGAAGGTAATGTTAAAATGTTGATTGAAACTGATATCATAAAAGACCAAATTACAAATCACACTATTTCTAAAAAATAAAATAAATCCACAAAACGATGATATCAAGACATCAAAGGCTAATATTTTGCGTTGCTTTAATCCTTGGCCTATTTAATCTATACACCCCATTAGGTTTTTCCCAACAAGTAAAAGACAAAACCTATCCAAAGGATAGCTCCCCTCCTATCGAGATTACTTCCGATAGAATGAGGTCAGAAAATGGGGGTCAAAAAATCATATTCTCCGGAAATGTTGCTGTCACAAAAGAGGATATGGTTATAACCTCAGATATTATAGAGGTTTATAGTACTTCGGATAAAAAACAGACTGATGAAATAGTAGCCATAGGTAACGTAGAAATATCTAGAGGAAATAAAAAAGCAAAAGGTGACCGCGCGGTTTACCTGCAACGTCTCCAAAAAATCATACTAACCGGGAATCCAAAAGCTATCGCCTGGCAAGGGGACGACATTATCGAGGGGCGAGAAATGATCTTCTTGATGAAGAAAGATCGCTTTGTTGTGAATGAGCGGGTGCACGCAAAGTTATTTTCCAAAAAAAAATAACATGAATAATTTACCCTCAGCTAGACGGATCTATCCTCGAGCTCCGGTCAAGCAGGTAATCAAGAATGACCAATTAAAGGCTTAAATTGAAAGATTGACGCAAGTAACCAACTCGTAAAAAATATTATTAAGTGGACTATTTAAGCGCATTAAACCTATTTAAATCGTATAAGAATCGGCCGGTAGTAAGCGATGTAAGTATTAAAGTCAAGCGCGGAGAAATTGTCGGACTTTTAGGTCCAAATGGAGCTGGAAAAACTACCACTTTTTACATGGTAGTTGGCCTTGTCCCCCCAGAGCAAGGCAACGTATTTTTAGGTGATGAGGATGTAACCAACCTCCCGATGCACTTGAGAGCTCAAAAGGGTATTAGCTACCTTCCACAAGAGCCATCTGTATTCCGCAAGTTGACAGTTGAAGAAAATGTAGTCGCTGTAATGGAAGCAATCGGACTTCCGAGCTTTGAGGGAAAGAAAAAAGCAAGGGCCATATTAAGAGAGTTAAATATTCTTCATATAAAAAATGCCCAAGCTTATGTGCTTTCAGGAGGTGAACGAAGGAGAGTGGAAATCAGTAGGGCCCTGGCAACATCACCTCAATTTATTTTATTAGATGAGCCTTTTGCTGGCATTGACCCCCTTGCTATTTCTGATATCAAATCGATCATTATCCATCTCAAAAGTAAAAAAATTGGGGTGCTAATAACAGATCACAATGCAAGAGAAATGTTAAGCATTGTAGATCGAACATACATCATTAATACAGGCAAGATCATCGCAGATGGATTACCTGATGAAATATTACGTAATGAAAAAGCAAGGCAAATTTACTTCGGCGATCAATTTACTCTTTAAAAAATAAGATAGCGATACCATCATGGCAATGGAATTGAAGCTTAGCACGAACCTGAAAATGAGCCAGAAGCTCGTCATGACCCCCATGCTTCAGCAGGCCATTAAGCTTTTACCGTTGGCTCGCCTAGAACTGGCTCAACAAGTACGCCAAGAAATAACAGAAAATCCTGTCCTTGAGGAAATAATCGAAGAAGACGAACTAAAAGATGAAACAGAAACAGATGTGGAAGCAGAAATCGCCGAACCAAAAGAAAAATTTGAAGTAATCGATGAAAAAAACAATGGTGAAGAACATACATTAGAAAATCCGGATATGGATTGGGATACATATTTTCAGGATAATATAGACAGGGGAAGTTCAGCAGAAAATTATACCGAACAACCAACAATCGAAACAACGCACCAAAAAGAGCCATCTCTCCAAGAGCACCTACTTTGGCAGTTGAATCTTTCAGTAGATAATGACCAGATGAGTTTTATTGGTAGTTGTGTCATAGGTAATATCAACACTGACGGTTACCTCAATGCAAACATCAATGATATCGTAGAAATAAGCCACGCAGACGAATCAGAAGTTTTAACTGTACTTAAAATAATCCAAGAATTTGAACCGCTAGGAGTTGGTGCGCAATCATTACAAGAGTGTTTAAAGATTCAAGCTCAAGCGGACGAGAATTGCACCCCATTAGTTCTAAAGCTAATTGAAAGTTATTTAGACCGACTTGAGGAAAGATATTTGGCAAAAGTATCATCAGAACTCAACGTTCGCATTGAATCAATTTTAGAAGCGATAAAGAAAATCAAAGCATATAACCCTAAGCCTGGCCAAACATTTAATTCCGAGCGTATTGATTACGTTGTCCCCGATATCCTTGTGATTAAAACAGAAAATGGTTATGACGTAACTCTTAATGATGACGGAATACCTCGATTGCGCATAAGTCCTTACTACCAAAATTTATTAAAAAATAGTGCGAAGGGAGAAACCAAAGCCTATTTAGAAGAAAAACACAAGTCCGCTTTATGGTTTTTAAAAAGCATTGATCAACGACGCCAAACCATTCATAAAGTAGGAAAAAGTATTATAAAACTACAAAAAGAGTTCCTCGACCTCGGACTTTCATACCTCAAACCAATGGTTTTGAAAGACGTTGCCAAGGATATTGAGATGCATGAATCTACTGTAAGCAGAATAACTACCAATAAATACATAGATACACCTCAAGGAGTATTTGAGTTAAAATTCTTTTTTCATAGTGGTATCAAGTCATACATGGGTAATAACATGTCATCGATACGCGTGAAAAATATAATCAAAGAGATCATCGCGACTGAAGATGAAAAAAAACCATTAACAGACGACGAAATGGTTAAAGCGCTGACATATAAAAATGTTAAAATTGCCCGGCGGACCATTACGAAGTACCGTAAGGAACTAAACATCCCATCTGCCAGTAAAAGAAAAAAAATATTTTAAAACATCATTCATATCAAACAAGTCAGACTCAAGATTAAGAATTTAAATAAAAACTTAACTAGGGAGTCATTTTATGAATCTAACCGTAACTGGGCGGAACTTTGAGATAACCGACGCAATAAAAAATTTTATAAAAAAAAGAATAGGCAAAACAGGAGATAGATTGTATGACAATGCCAACATTCATTTTTCTTTTTATGTGGATAAAAATCGCCACACGGCTGAGGCTACTGTTAAACAAAAAGGCTTAACAACCCGTGCAAAAGATGAAACAAGGAATCTATACTTAACCGTAGATAGTGTTTTAGGGAAAGTTGAGAAACAATTAAGTAAACATAAAAGCCGGACCCAGAACGTACTAACCAATAAAATTTGAAGAAACATTTTAAACAAGAAACTGAATTTCAGTTGCGATTCAGAAATATTTACGGTATCTCGCCAAAATAATGAAAATATCTGACATCCTTACAAAAGAACATATTATTACAAAGCTAAACTGTTGCGACAAAAACGGTGTTCTTGATGAACTATCAACCTTTTTGAAAGGCAAAGGGGAAATCTCTAACAAAGAAAATTTACTAGCAGCCTTAATAGAGCGTGAAAAATTAGGCAGTACAGGAATTGGGGAAAATGTTGCAATACCACATGCAAAAATAAGCGAGATAGACAAAATCATCACCGTATTTGCTCGTTCTCAAAATGGCGTTGAATTTGAATCATTGGATCAAAAACCAGTCAATTTTATATATTTGATCCTAGCACCTGAAAATTCCACAGGCCAACATTTAAAAGCACTGGCTCGTATATCAAGGTTGTTTAAAAATACTTCTCTACGAGAATCAATTTTACGCGCACATGAAACAGATCAAATATATTCAATTCTTGTAGATGAAGATTCTAAATTTATTTGATATACACAGTCCCAACCATAGACGAACTTTCAAGCGACCTTATATTCTTACTTTTAAAAAGGTATTAATTTAATGCTCACAGGAATTCCTGTATCAAAAGGTATATCCATCGGAGAAGCTCACATCTTAGACCGATCAAAACTCTGCGTCCTAAAACAAACCATTGACTCGGCCGACATAGACAAAGAAATAATTAGGTTTCGTATTGCAATTGAACAAACAAAGAAACAAATGCAAGAAACAAAAAAAAAGCTTCAGAGGTTGCAGACAAATACTCCATTATTCTAGACACCTATACCCTCTTACTTGATGATGACATTCTGGTTAATGATACGATAAGTAAAATTCGCAACGATGAAATAAATGCAGAGTGGGCCATCACGGAATCGCTTAACAAATCCCTCCTTTTATTTGACAATATTAATGACGACTACCTAAAAGGTAAAAAGGATGACCTGGAACTAGTCGTCCATGGAGTAATTAAAAATCTTCTAGGCCATAGTCAAAATGCACTCGCAGATATTCAAAAGCCGGTTATCTTAATCACTCATACTTTAAGTCCAGCTGACACGATATCAATACCCCGCCAACACGTATTAGGGCTTGCTACTGAGGTGGGAGGGAAAACATCTCACGTTGGAATTTTTGCCTCAGCTCTTGGCATCCCCAGTGTAGTGGGAATCAAATCTCTTACCACAAAAATCAATACCGGAGATCAAATCATCATCGATGGTATAAATGGGCACGTCATTACTAACCCAACAAAAAAAACTCTTGAACATTACAAAGCAAAGCAATTAGAACATAAACAGTATGAAAGAAAATTACTGATAAACATTGAAAAACCAGCTATCACCCTTGACAATTTTCGCGTAAGACTTATGGCCAACATTGAATCTATTCATGAAATCAAAGGATTGAAAAAATTTGGTGCAGAGGGTGTTGGATTATACCGGACCGAATTTTTATATTTAAGCTCACCAAGTTTTCCTTCCGAGATAGACCTTTTTAAAAATTTTAAAAAAGCTGCCCAAGAAATAACACCACAACCTATTATCATAAGAACATTAGATATTGGAATGGATAAACAACCTGCCTTCCTCAAAAGTAACGACGAAGATAACCCGGCCTTGGGGTTGAGAGGAATTCGCATGTCCCTAGCTAATCCGGAACTATTTTCCACCCAACTAAGAGCCATACTTAGGGCTAGTTTTTATGGGAATGTTAAAATCATGTATCCAATGATTTCAGATGCGCAAGAAGTCATTCAGGCCAATTCCATTTTAGAGAAAGTCAAGGACGAGATGAGAGAAAAACAGATCCCATTTAGCGATGATATTGAAATTGGAGCAGTGATAGAAACACCATCAGCAGTAATTTGTTCAGACCAAATATTAAAAGAAGTAGATTTTATTAGCATAGGAACCAATGATTTAATTCAATATATACTCGCTGTTGATAGAATGAACGAACAAGTAGCGCACTTGTACCAACCATATAACCCGGCTATTTTAATAGCTCTTAAACATGTATTCGATAATGCCGTGGTAGCTGGAAAAAAAGTTTCTATCTGTGGAGAACTAGGTGGTGACCCACTAGCCACCCTCTTTCTGTTGGGGTTAAGTAACTTAGATAGTCTCAGTATGGATCCACACTCAATACCACATGTAAAAAAAATTATCTGTCAGTCCGACATGAATGATGCCAGAAAGTTTGCAAAACAACTTTTAAATTTAAATAGAACTACCGAAATTAATTGCTTTCTTAACGATGAAATGAGAAAAAGGTATCCTTTAGATTTTCAGCAAAATCCAATTTAAAAAACAATGCCCTTTTTAAATATATAAAACCAATAGATCACTATTAAAAAACGAGGAATTACATGAAGAAAAAATCATTTCTATTCACATCAGAATCTGTTTCCGAAGGCCATCCAGATAAAGTAGCCGATCAAATTTCCGATGCAGTACTTGATGCTATTTTAAAAAATGACCCTAAAGCACGAGTCGCCTGCGAAACTATGATCACAACCGGATATGCTGTTGTTGCAGGAGAAATTTCAACCAAATGCTATATAGAAATTCCACAAATTGTTAGAAAAACAATTAAAAATATTGGGTATAGTCACTCCGAAATGGGCTTTGATTTTGAAACATGTGGCGTATTAGTTTCACTAGATGCACAATCTAAAGATATTGCGCAAGGAGTGGACGAGGGATCAAAAAAAGAACAAGGAGCAGGAGACCAGGGGATGATGTTTGGTTATGCAACCAATGAAACACCTGAACTGATGCCTATGCCAATAATGTACTCTCATAAACTTGTTAAAAAACTAGCTGATATACGAAAAAAAGGTCAATTATCATATCTACGACCTGACAGCAAATCTCAAGTATCAGTCCGTTATGAAAATGATAGGCCTGTATGCATAGAGACTGTGGTTATTTCAACACAACATAATCCAGGAGTTTCTAACAAAAAAATGCGTGCCGATATAACAGAGCACGTAATAAACAAAGTTATTCCTGAAAGATTTCGCGCCAAGAAAATGAAAATTCATATTAATCCAACAGGAAATTTTGTAGTGGGAGGTCCTCATGGTGACTGTGGTCTGACAGGAAGAAAAATTATAGTCGATACCTACGGTGGTTTTTCTAGACATGGAGGAGGTGCATTCTCCGGCAAGGACCCATCTAAGGTTGATCGATCAGCAGCGTATATGGCGCGTTATATTGCCAAAAACTTGGTAGCAGCTGGCACCGCCGATCGTTTAGAAGTTCAACTTGCCTATGCTATAGGAGTGGCAGACCCTGTTTCAGTATTTGTAGAAACTTTTGGCACGCACAAAATTAATCCAGATACTTTTGAAGATCTAATTCGTGGAAATTTTAATTTAAAGCCAGCTGGAATTATAAAGACGCTCGACCTCTTAAAACCCAGATATTCACCAACTGCAACCTATGGACACTTTGGCAGAAAAGAAGCCAGCTTTACATGGGAAAAAACAGACAAGGTAAAGACTATTAAGACATCAGCAAAAATCTAAATACACATCCAATAAATCAATAAAATTACCTAGAGAGAAACGAGTTAGAATTATAGGAGTAGGTCAAAACATAAGAAAAGAGAACACAAACTCTCTATGTTTATTTAACCAATCATATTAATGGTCTATCGAATATAAAACCTTAACAGAGATAATGATAAAAATATGGGATAGGATTAAATCAAAACGAACTATATTATTACTATTTATCACTTCACTTATTGCTATAGCAGCAATGGAAATAACTGCTAGGGAATATCTTAAACAGCGAATCCAAAATATTATAGAAACACAAAAAAACGAATTTCGATATCGAAATGACGAACAAATCATTGAATTTAAAAATAAATACATAGATCGTTTAAATCATTTACGAGGTCCTAGTTCAGTAAGAATCAAGGAGAAACCTCCATCCGAATTGCTATTTTCAGTTCTAAAACCCTTCTCTAAAATCAATAACCAAAATATTTTAATACAAGGTGATTCATGGGCTGACGCAGCAAAGTTTAGTCAAAATTTTTTAAAAGATTTTAGTGAAAGGAATCATTTCGGCATAGTCCTTGGTGGTGTCAGAAGCTATTCACCTAGTCCTATGACAATCCAACTAAAAATTTTAAGAGATGACTTTTCTATCCACCCATCTATTATCATTGGGATTATTGATCAAACAGACATTGGAGATGAACTCTTTCGATACAATCATCAAGAAGTCGATAAATCAGGGGAGTTAATGTCATTATTACCTGAAGGCACGAATCAATCAGTAGAAGCTCAACTTTTAGAAAGTGAAAATAATTTAATTTCATCAAAGTTTGCACTAGTAAAACTTCTAACACACGCAATCCTCCATTTTAAATCGAAATTTTTAAATAGAAAAATACCTACTGTAATACTAGGCCGTCAAATATTATCACCTCTTGTAAATGGAGTAGATATTCCTTCGGCCGAACATTTCTTTTATAAAATGAATCGATATATTAAAACTGTATTTGCAGATCAAACTACAAAGTATTTAATTTTGGTAACTCATCCTCACAGAAAACATTATGTTGCTAATAAAACTGATAAAAGGTTTAAAGGGGAAGTCGGTGCTTTAGTAAATCAGGTCATCATAAAGTCTATATACCAAGAAAAAATAATTCACATAGATTTTTTTAAATCAGAAAATAATAAATTTTTAATTAATAATTTGGTGGCAGCATATATAAAAAATGATCCTTTCTCTCATTTGACTCAAAAAATGTATTCAGACTATTATTATCCTTTTATCTTTGGCAAGCTTAAGAACCTTTAAACTTTAAAAAATATCCATAGGAATTTATGATTATTTATTATTTAAATTAAGGTAAATTTGTAGAATAAATTGATTTCATGAATCACATGAAAAATCTATAATTAGAAAACAGAATTAATTTAGCTAGTATTCTTATTTGAATTATTTTAATAACAACTATCTATTATGGCAAAAGTACCCTTCATAAATAAGCACGGGTTTGTAGAATATCCATTCCTACATGATGCGAGAAAAGAATCAAACTGGTGGTTTTTCAATCTCCTTGAAGATTACCTAAAACGTCGTGCAAGGCAAAAATATGGCCCTACATACACCCGCGACAACATGGATGAAGATATGATGCAGTTTCTCGCGGAGACAAACCTTAAATTTTTTGTTTTACTCCCGAGCGGAATGGGTATGGAGTTCAAATTGATAGGGAAATATAAAACACCTGAACTGATTCACCTAGAAGAACCTGTTGCATTCGTAACAGAGACTTTTGGCGGCGGGAAGTTTAAATGTAACATTTATCACAAGGGTACCTTTGCCGGAACAAATAACTACAAAGCTCATGGTGATCCAAAATGGGTTGAGATTGAAGATGACAACTCCACACAAGATAGTTCAACAAAAACATAGAATCAAAATCAAGAGAAGGTATTACATTGATTAAAGTTCCTCGTCCGGATTACGAGGTTTTAAAATAGTGGGAATTTTAAATTTTATATTTGAAGGCAAACTATTTGCCGCACTCCCAGCAGCTCCCTCTACTTTTGGCTTTTCCAGCCTTACATAAATTTTTTCATCATGAACTTTGATCGGGTATACCTCGGTACTAAGCTCTGGGTTCTGAGGGCACCATCCACTTTTTAATTCAAAACGCCATTCGTGGTTTGGACAAATTAAAATACCCTCCTCAATTCTACCCTCACCCAACGGTGCACCCCTATGTGGACAAGTATTATCGATAGCATAAAAATTACCTTTGTAATTAAATAGCGCTATCTCCTTATCACCAACCTCAATAATTGCAGACTTCCCAATCTCTAAGTCAGCGCATTTCATAACTTTTGTATATTTTACTTTCGCCACTGCATATCAGGGATAATGATTATAAAAGAATTCGTGACTCTAGGAACTATTTGGAACTTTCCTCTTTTTCATTAAGTGATTTAACAAAATTAAACTCACTATTTGAATAAAGAAAATCCATCACTTTGCGACCAAGAATTTTGGAACTTGTGTGCTTGATCACTGCTGGGTTTGCCATCATACGATTTTTTACATCATCTGGCTTTTGTTTACTTTGCTCAGCGAGAGTCTTAAACTCCTCCTCCAGATCAAACTGACTTACATGAATATTTTCCAATGACCCAATATTTTCCAATAATATATACCCTTTACAATTTTTTTCGGCTTTCCCTCTCCATTCTTCTTTTGCTTTCTCCTCATCGAATCCGGAATCATCAGTTTTCATACCTGACTGCTCAATCTGGAATTTCATTCCCTCAAGCATAAATTTTAATTCGCTATTCACCATAGAGTCAGGTGCTTCAATGGGGTTATCCTCAACCAACCGATCAAATATTTCTTCCTTAATACGCATTTCTTCCTTTTGTTCATACATTGCTTGCAACTTGGTTTTAACTCCTCTTCTAAAACTATCAACCGAATCAAACCCTTCTTTCTCTGCAATATCATCAGAAAGTTCAGGCAACTCCATTTTTTTCATTTCTTTAATCTTGACATTAAAAATGGCTATATCTTCTGGTGTTTTATCCTTAGACCCAGGGATAGGGATACGCACACGACTAAGCTTATTGTTCCAGTTTGGAGGCAAAATAGCTTTGGCTTCAAACTCTTCTCCTAACTTATGTCCTAAAAGTTCATCCTCAAACCCCTTAATCATCTTATTATCACCAATCCTGATTATCATATCTTTAGCATTTCCATTATCTAATGGCTCCCCATCAAAAAAACCCTCGAAATCTACAGTTAGATAATCACCCTTCTCAGCCTTATGATCATCATCATGGTGTTCAGAATTACCGTACTGCTCTAGGATACTATTAATAGCAGCGTCAACTTCTGCTTTAGGAAGATTAATCTCTACCTTATCCATCTTAAGGCCTTTATAATTTTTGACCTTAACTTCTGGTTTAATGTCCAGGGTAACGGAGAATTTTAAAGGGTTGTTTATTTTGATATCCGCAAAATCAGAGTTATCAATTTCTGGTGATCCAACAGGAATAATCCCACTTTTACGGAGAGCCTTTTCATAATACTCCTGCAATAACTCTTGAAACATATTTGTAAAAGATTGTACTGGAACTTGCTTTTCAAGAATCTTCCGAGGAATCTTTCCAGGCCTAAACCCAGGCATTTTCATCTGGCGATTCAAATCCTTATATGCGTTATTGATTCTCTCGGTAACAACCTCTTCTGGAATTATTATATCCAATTTTCGTTTTAGCGATTCCAATTCCTTAACATCAAGTTCCATAATAATTTCCTATAACAATAGATCTATGGACAATACTAGGGATACAAATATCAACATGTATAAATAAGCCTGCTATTTAGCTATTGGTTCATGACCAATTCTTGTAGAAATAATCAGGTCGAGTTCACGCTTTAGTTCGCCTAAAATTTCTTCATATGAATATGAACCTAATGCTTCAGTACCTTTTTTTAAGTTTACCCTAGAAGGTCCACACCAAAGCCCAAGATCGGCATCATCCGTTTCCCCTGGACCATTAACTCTGCAACCCATAACGGCGATAGTAATTTTATGTGATTCAGCATATTTTGTAATCTGACGTACTTCCTGAGCCAAGTCTACAAACTTATCATTTTCAACACGAGAACAACTTGGACATGCAATTATATTAATACCATCAAGAAAATTTTTAGGTACCGAACGAAATCTCCCTTGTTCAATATCTCTAAGTATTTCGCGACCAACGGAAATTTCTTCTCCTTTTTGGTCATTGGGCAAGGTAAGAGAGACGCGAATGGTATCACCAATTCCAGCTGATATAAGTTGTTCAAATGCAATTCTTGTCTTGATAATACCGTCCGGGGGCAGCCCTGCCTCTGTCACTCCCAAGTGTAGTGGTACCTCGGGACGTTCATTGGCAAATCGGCGATTAGCATCTATAACTTTATCAAAATTAGAATCTTTAAGTGATACACAATAATTTGTAAAGTTCAGATCATCCAATATTTTGCAATGATCGACCGCACAGCGAACCATTCCTTCGATTTGATCCTCTTTAAATTTTTCTTTATATTCAGGGTCAATAGAACCACAATTAACGCCTATCCGAATCGCACAATTATAAGACCTGGCTGCGTCAACAATAAATTCCACTTTTTGCAAGATCGATTTGTCTTTATCTAAATGGTATAAATGTCCTGGGTTATATCGAATTTTATTAACTAAAGGGGCAACTTTGGGTGCTAACCTATAATTTTCTTGAAGGTCAACAGAAAAGATTGGATTTGGGAATTTTTTACGAAGAATTTCAAGAGCGAGAACATCAGCTTCATTATCTACAGCTATTCTTATAACATCTGCTCCAGCCTGCTCAAGAATTTCAATTTGACGAGCAGTCTCCTCTAAATCCTGTGTTTGTGTTGCAGCCATACTCTGAACCGCTACTGGAGAATCTCCACCAATAACCAGTGAACCAATTCTTATTTTTCGTGATGATCTTTTTATATCAGCCATATTTAAAAAACAAAATAGGGGAATGAGGTTATCAGAGTTTACAATTGTTAACAAATAAGGTTACTTAAAAATAGAAAAATTTAATATGCGCTCGAACCTTAAATAAATTCTAATTCATTCAAGAGAATGATAAAATAATAGAATATGAGAAGATTTAAAATTAAAACGGGTTATCTGAAGAAATTGATATACCCTATTTCATCAATTTTATATGTTTGTTTGTTTTTTAGTAGCGTTTTTGCTAAGCCCCTAAACGGGTTATCATTGTACGGACCCGAGTACCTAAAGTATAAAAAAGGGCAACCCTATGAATATAGTAACCCAAAAGCCCCGAAAGGAGGACATTTAGTATTAGCAGATTTTGGAGCTTTCACCAAGTTAAACCCATCTTCTTTAAAGGGGGTCCCAGCACCCAGCATAGCTAATTTAATCTTTCAAACCCCCATGGATAGCTCCGCAGATGATTTCGAGCCATTTTCCCAATATGGAAGTTTAGTAGAAAAAGTCGACTTGGCGGATGATCGTATGTCCATGGTCTACCATATCAACAAGCATGCAAAGTTTTCTGACGGTCACCCAGTCACAGTCGATGATTTTATTTTTTCTTTTAACCTTTTAAAAGATCCTGAATACCACCCTATCTCAAAACAGTATTTTAAGGATATTAAATCTGTAACAAAAATTAATACTCATAAAGTGAAGTACACTTTCTCTATCTACAACCAAGAGCTTCCATTAATCACTGGGCAAATGACAATATTTCCAAAACACATATATGGGGTTAATAATAAATCATTTGGCTCAGATTTTGATGAAATTGCCGTGGGAAGCGGTCCTTATAAAATAAAAAGTTTTGAGTTTGGAAAACACATAACCTTCGAAAAAAATAAAAAATGGTGGGCTAAAAATCTTGGAATTAACAAGGGGAGGTATAATTTTGATGAGATCACGTGGAAAATATACATGGATCCAGTTGCAATGCGGGAAGGTTTTAAGGGGGGAGATTTTGATGCTCACATGGTAAACAGTTCGCGGGATTGGGCCTTGGACTTTAAGGGCGACTTTGTTAAAAAGAAATATTACATCAGAGGCACGTTTCCTCACACTAGAGTAGCTGGCATGCAAGGATTCGCCATGAATCAGCGCAACGGAATTTTCTTGTCCAGAAAAGTACGAGCAGCAGTCTCCATGGTTTTTGATTTTCAATGGAGCAATAAAAATCTTTTCTACGGACAATATACTCGTAATGAATGCTATTTCGATAATAACCCAGAAATGAAAGCAAAGGGAATACCGAATGACAAAGTTAGGTCTATATTAGAAAAATTACGGGAAAAATACGGGTCCTCCTTTGTACCCAAAACAACATTAACGAAACCCGTTGGTACTCCTGGCCAAGGGCAGTCACTAGACAATAATATCAAAATAGCTAATGCTTTATTGGATTCCGCTGGATGGCAGATGGGAGTTGATGGAATACGCAGTAAAAATGGAAAACAAATGATTATCAAATTGATTCTTAGTTCCCCCCTATTCCAGCGAATTGTAGAACCCTATAAAAATAATCTAAAAAAGATCGGTGTAGAATTAGATATTAAAGTGGTACAAATCGCAAAATACGAAGAAATTTTAAGAAATTTTAATTTCGATATGATTGTTGCAAATTATCCGCAAAGCCGATCACCTGGCAATGAACAGCGCTCCATGTGGAGTAGTGAAGCGGAAAGTACTCCGGGTTCACGAAATTATATGGGGATCAAGAACCCCGCCATAGACGAGTTAATCAATATCATCGTTGAAGCAAAGTCACGTAAAGAGTTGATAAACTCTATTCAGGCAATGGATCGGATTCTTACCCACCAATTTTATATCGTTCCTAATTGGTATATACCTTATGATCGAATTGTTTATTGGAATAAATTTTCACGCCCAAAAATCAACCCGTCTCAATCAATAATAATAAATAATATAGTCGAATGGTGGTGGTTTGATGAAAGTAAAGCAACGGCATTAAAAAAAGCACGAGCCTCAGGTTCCCCTCTCCAGTAATTTCTCCTCAATGACATCCTACATAATACGTCGATTTCTTTTAATGTTTCCAACTCTTATTGGAATCGTGACCATCACATTCTTGATCATTCAGTTTGTTCCTGGAGGACCTATCGATCAAATGAAATCCCTGTTAAGAGGTCACTCTGCATCTATGACTGAGGCTGGGGGAGGAGCCCAGAAAATGCTTTCTATAAAACAATCAGTGATGGACGATACAAACATAGAACAACTTAAAAAAATATATAACCTTGATCGACCATTATGGGAACGCTATATCAGAACATTTTTATGGTATACACCCATAAATTTAGAAGGATCATTCTCCGACCGATTTATCAATAGAGATAATTGGGAAGGATTTCTAGTCTTTAAATTTGGTAATTCCTTTTACAGAAATAAATCTGTATTAGAACTTATTAAAGAAAAATTACCTGTCTCAGCTTCCCTAGGCGTAACAAGTTTTTTCATTACTTATATTATTTGTATTTTTCTTGGTATCTCTAAAGCAGTCAGACATGAAACGCAATACGACACAGTGACAAGTCTTATTGTGCTTGTGGGATACAGTATTCCTGGATTTGTAATGGGAATATTTATGATCGTATTTCTAGGTCCGGGTGATGGAGCAATTATTCACCTTATTCCTTTATCTGGATTAACTTCTGCCGGGGCCCCTGGGTATGAAGACTGGTCAATATTAAAAAAAATCGGCGATTACCTTAGTCATTTGGCTGCACCTTTATTCTGCTTCATACTAGGTGGATTTGCTACCCTCACAATGCTAACCAAAAATGCCATTCTGGAAGAAACACAAAAACAGTATGTTCTTACTGCACGGGCAAAAGGATTGCCAGAGAAAATAGTTTTATTTAAACATATTCTGAAAAATGCACTCATTCCTCTTGTCACTGGTTTTCCATCTGCATTTCTAGCAATGTTTTTTGCTGGCTCGCTTTTAATTGAGCAAATATTCACTCTCGATGGCCTGGGTCTACTTTCTTATCAAGCTGTCATACAAAGAGACTACCCAATAGTTCTGGGAACATTATTTATATTTTCATTGATGGGGCTTATCGGTCAGTTACTGACAGACATGACATATGTTCTTATTGATCGGCGTATCTCGTTCGATGAGTCACAGGGTTAATGAAATTAAGGTATGAAAATAACCAATGATTTTAACCTCAAATGGAATAAGTTTAAGCATGATAAAAGAGCTTTCATTAGTTTTATTCTTTTGCTAATTCTTTTCATCATCACAACTCCTGCAGAATTTATATGTAATACTCGTCCTATTATACTTGTAGTTGAAGGCAAAACTTTTATCCCAGTATTATTCAGTTACAGTGAAAAAGATTTTGGAGGGACCCTCTTAAGCGAACCTGATTACCTCTCAAAAAAATTCAGAAATCTTCTTGATGGAATACCAGAAGACAATTATTTTGACTCTAATGATAATAACAAATCATCATCCTTTGATATTAACTTGGATGATTTTGAAGAACAGGAACCGGTTTTTTTAATTGAAATAGATGACTTTGAGGATGGGGTTAACGAGAATCATATTTCACCAAACACAAATGGCGTTATTCTAAAACCTTCTAAAAAACCTCTTGATTACTGGGTATTATGGCCTCCTGTACGTTATGACTACAAATATATTCCGACACAAAGTACTACAGGTAATGTAGTTCTTGCAGCCCCTTATAAAACTATTGATACAGCAACTAGTCGAGTTATAGCATCTTCATGGATCGATGGACATTACCTTGGAACAGATGATCGGGGACGAGATGTTTTAGCAAGGTTAGTTTATGGACTGCGTATCTCAATGATTTTTGGAATTTCCATTGCCATTACAGGAACAATAATCGGATGCTTGCTGGGAGGAACCCAAGGGTACTTTGGAGGGTGGATAGATCTAATAGGGCAAAGATTAACCGAAATATGGGGTTCAATCCCAAGACTATATATACTAATTATTTTAAGCTCATTTTTAGTTCCTTCAGCATTATTACTTTTTTTGATTTTAAATTTAACTGCATGGATGGGCATAGCCGCTTTTATACGAGCCGAATTTTTAAAAATTCGAAACTTTGAATATGTAAAATCCGCAAAAGCTATGGGTGTATCTAATTTTAGAATTATGCGTAAACACATTCTGCCAAATGCTTTAACCCCAGTCATAACATTTTTCCCGTTTGAAGTTACAGCTGGGATTTTAGCGCTTGTAAGTTTAGATTTTCTTAATTTAGGGGTTCCGAGTCCTGCTCCTAGCATGGGAGAATTGTTAGCGCAAGGAAAGACCAATCTTCAAGCCATATGGATATTACTTCCCACATTTGTAACTCTCACTGCAACTCTGACAATGCTGACATTTGTCGGAGAGGGGATACGTAATGCATTTGACCCAAAAAGGAATAATTAAGTGTCTTCATTACTTGAAGTCAAAAACCTCAAAACTTATTTTAATGTCGGAATTGACAAGGTGGCGCGTGCCGTCGACGGTATATCGTTTAACATCGAGCAAGGGAAAACCCTAGCTATCGTTGGGGAATCTGGATGTGGAAAAACTCAAACTGCGTTTTCAATAATTCGGCTCATTGCTAATAACGGATTTCACCCCTCTGGCCAAGTCTACTTCAATAAAAAAAACCTATCAAACCTTACCGAACTAGAAATGCAATCAATACGTGGAAATGATATTTCCATGATTTTTCAGGAACCAATGACATCATTAAACCCACTTTATCGAATAGGCAATCAGTTAGAAGAACCTCTATATCAACATAGAAAAATAGCGAAAGGTCCTGCGCGCAAACTTGCGATAGAATTATTAAACCAAGTAGGAATACCAGACCCACACAAACGAGTAGACTGTTTTCCTCATGAACTTTCTGGAGGAATGAAACAACGTGTGATGATTGCTATGGCGTTGGCCTGCAAACCAAAACTACTCATCGCTGATGAACCAACTACGGCGCTAGATGTTACCATCCAAGCTCAAGTTCTAAAGCTAATGTCAGATCTTCAAAAAGAAACAGGAATGGCTATTCTGCTCATCACCCATGATATGGGAATTGTAAATCAAATAGCCGACGACATTTGTATTATGTACGCAGGTAGGATTGCCGAAAAAGGCTCTCGCGATAGTATTTTTAAAAACATGGCGCATCCTTACACACACCACTTAATGAATTCAATTCCAAAAATCAAAGATACAGGTTTTCTCCTTAACACTATACCTGGAATTGTCTCCGCCGCGACCGATTATGGTGCTGGGTGTCTTTTTGCAGAACGTTGCTCAGAGGCTATGGATATTTGTCAAAAGATTGATAGCCCTCAATACACTATTGAACCAAATCACTACTCATTTTGTCATCTATATGAGCATGGGAACCTGCCAAATGAAATCGCCAGGACAGATCGCATTAAATCATTAGAGCGCTTGATAGAAAACAAATCAATTTTGTCCATTAAATCTCTACGAACATGGTTTCCCGTTCGAAAAGGAGTGTTTTTACGAATAGCCAACTATATTAAAGCAGTTGACAATGTTGATCTTGAAATACAAAAAGGATCTACCCTGGCACTTGTTGGTGAATCAGGATGTGGCAAGACAACCCTTGGCGAATCTATTTTGAGGCTTACAAAAGAGACTCAAGGGGAAGTGACGTTTGATGGGCTGGACATAATGAAATTAAATAACACTGAGTTAAAGAAAATACGCAATCAAATGCAAATTGTATTTCAAGATCCTATGGGTTCGTTATCACCTCGTATGACCGTTGAAGATATTGTAGGAGAAGGACTACAGGAGCATTCTAAAAATATGGGATGGGTTGAACGAAGAAAAAAAATTGAACATGTTTTAAACGAGGTGGGATTAGCTAAATCCTTCATAGATAAATATCCACATGAATTTTCTGGCGGACAAAGGCAACGAATTGCGATTGCCCGGGCATTGATTCTCGAACCAAGTTTTCTAGTGCTAGATGAACCAACAAGTGCTTTGGATGTTTCCGTACAAGCCCAAGTTCTCAACCTTTTTAAAGAATTACAAGCAAAACGAAAATTGACCTACTTATTCATCACTCATAACTTAGGTGTGGTGAGATACATCGCTGACCAAGTGGCGATCATGTATCTTGGTAAAATTATCGAAATTGGATCGACAAATGAAATCTTTCAAAATCCAAAGCACCCATACACCAAATCATTACTAGAGTCTATTCCAGACATTGAAAGCCGCAAAGCATTCCAGTTAATTAAAGGTGATGTACCCTCCCCTTTAAACCCACCTACCGGTTGTCATTTTCATCCTCGGTGCCCAATTTTTCATAATGAGACCGAAGGCTCTACACTAAGTAACGGATGCAAAAAGGAATATCCTGAACCTGTATATTCAGGAACATCCTATGTTCGATGCCATGCCAAAAATTAAAATTTAAATCTATAAGCTATTCGGACAATCTCATTTTATTGAAGAAATAATAAATAATAACTAGCGTACAACACCCTGACACGCCAAGACATACTATTCCATAAATCGACATAGCTTTATCCCCGGAAAATTTAATTGCACATCATTTATAATTAACGTCGTGAATTAGCACAGATACTCTAGAGAGTCTCAATCCCAAATAGTCTAAGAAATAATACGGCAGCCCAAATACCGATACTTGCAAAAAAACCAAGTGCCACAGCAGCAAGCATAAAAATACTGAATATTTTTAAAACCCCCACAACACTTTTTTCCCCTGTAAATTTCATGAAATCCAAAATTCGCAAATAAAAAAAATTGTACTATAATTATTTAACTTTAAACATCTAAATATTATCATAAGGTGGTCAAATATCTAAAAAGTTAAATTAAGTACAAGAGCAAAACGGCACGATCAGATTACTAATGAACATTATTCAATAGATTCTGCGCTTGCTGGTCAGCGCGATAAGAACTTCTTACTAATGGGCCAGACTCAATATGTTTAATTCCAAGGGATAAGCCAATTGTTTTATATTCAGCAAAAGTTTCCGGATGTATATACTCGACTACCTCCAAGTGTTTTCTAGAAGGTCTCAAATATTGCCCTATAGATAAAATTTTGCAGTTTATTTCTGCCAAATGATGCATTGTCTCAATAACCTCTCTTTTCTTCTCTCCAAGTCCCAGCATAAGATTACTTTTCGAAATTATATTATTTTTCGAAATATTTTTTAAAACTTTAAGGGTCCATGAATATCGACATTGAGGTCTCACAATAGATTGCAAAGATTCAACGGTTTCTATATTATGAGCGATGACATCGGGTTTTGCCTGACATATTTTGTTTACATGAAAATCATCCCCCTTAAAATCAGGAATCAAGGCTTCTACTTTTACACGAGGATTTCTTTCTTTAATATGGTGAATAGTTTTCGCCCAAATACTGGCTCCTCCATCAGGCAAATCATCCCGATCGACGGATGTTATAACGACATACTCAAGGTTTAGCTTTGATAGGATTTTGGCAATTTCGACAGGCTCCTCTACCCTTGGTGGTTTCATAGATCCCGTTGGAACATCGCAAAATTGGCAAGATCTAGTGCAACTCTCTCCGAGTATCATTAGGGTTAAAGTTCCTGCGGACCAACAACTTCCCACATTAGGACACGAAGCCGATTCACAAACAGTGTTTAACCCATGTTTATCAACCAAGGTTTTCAAACGGGAATAATTATCTCCTTTTGGAAGCGAAGTCTTAAGCCAATCTGGAAGTTTCCGAATAGAAGTATAAGAAGGCTTAGCTTTAGCCATATTAATTAAAACAAAAAGTATCCCCAGATTTTTTATTCATCACAACTGTTTAATCCAGATATAATAAATTCATTAACAATTATAACTTCGATCGTAGAATAGTGATCTTTTTATTGTGTTTTTGGGTTCCGCGTATACTTTTATCATAGCAATACTCTCCACAACCAGAACACTTTAACAAAGTCTAAATAATTTAGCTATATCATCTAATTTCTTTATTGAATTATGTCAATCAATATTATCGATAGATACATTCTTAGAGAGTTGATCAAAATATTCCTAATTACAGTCGGCGCGTTAACAACGGTCCTATATTTAGATAAGTTTTTATTCATCGCCGAAAATATTGTTAATCGTGGGGTTTCAATCATGGAGGTATTTCTCATAATGATTTATATATCTCCTTCATACTTGGCTCTTACTGTTCCCATTAGCGTTCTGGTCGCATCTGTGGCAACCTTTAATCAGTTTTCGGCATCTAACGAATGGGTTGCCATGAAATCTTGTCACTTAAGTTTTATGCAAACCATGCGGCCTGTCCTTATATTCTCAATTTTCACATATATCGTAGCCGTTGTTATTATGTTATATGCATTGCCTTGGGGTAATTTCGCATACAAACAAAAAACTTATGAAATCATTAAAAATCGCGCCGACATAAATATCAAACCCAATGTATTAAATTATGATTTTAAGGATTTGGTTATTCTTGCAAAAAAACGTGAAAAAAAATTTCAGTTTAGAGATATATTGATAGCTCACACAACTAAATCGAATTCACCTAAAATAATAACGGCAAATCAAGCAATAATTCGCCCTAATATAGAATCATTAAAAATTCGACTAGAGTTAACAAGTGGTACGATACACGAATTAGGGGACAAGTTAAGCGAATATCAAACGATAAACTTTGATACATATGAGCTAAACCTAAGTCTTCCTAGCACAGCCAAACTGGAAAAAGAGGCTCTGATAGGCCACCGTGAATTATCAATTAATTTACTTCTTAAGCAAATTAAGGATTTTGAAAAAAAAGGCCTGCCGACATTTTCCGCAAAGGTCGAACTCAGTAAAAAGTTTGCAATTCCCTTCACTTGTTTACTATTTGGTCTACTGGGAGCTCCACTTGGTATACATTCAAGCAGAGGTGGAAAGTCAGGAAGTTTTGCCACTTCGATTATGGTAATTCTTCTTTATTATATGGGGTTAATATTCGCACAAAATATGGGGAAATCGGGACAAATAGAACCTTACTCCTCTATCTGGATTCCAAATATAATTATATTTAGCATCATTGTCTACACATCACATAAAATGCAAAAAGACCTTCCATTTAATTTTACAAATAGAATAGTTGACAACCTATGTACAATCCACAATCTTTTATCTCCTTTTTACTTAAAACTTCTCCCTCATACAGACAATAATCGAATGAAATTATTGAAGTATGAGGCAGGCAGACAGGCCAACGAAAAAAACACTAAAAAATAAGTTCACCTTAAGTCAAAGTCAAAGGAAGAATAATAAATATTTAAAAAAAGATTAGTTTATACTATTTTGTCTGTACATCATTTCTTGATAAACACGCACTAGAGATGAAAGCTGTGAACAATGGGTGGGGTTCCATCGGAGATGATTTAAACTCAGGGTGAAACTGTCCCGCCAAAAACCACGGATGATCCTCCAGTTCAATAATTTCTACTAAATTTCCATTGGGCGAGAGTCCACTAAACTTGAGCCCAGCTTCCTCTAATTGAATTCGATACCGGTTATTAAATTCGTAGCGGTGTCTATGCCTTTCATAAACTTCCCGCTTACCGTAAGCCTCAAATGCATTGGAATTTTTTCTTAATTGACAGAGATATTCTCCAAGCCGCATTGTGCCACCTTTATCACTTTTTCCACTTTGGTTTGGCAATAGGTCAATAACAGGATCCGGAGTATTGGATGCAAATTCCGCACTATTTGCCTTCTTTAATCGCGCTACATTACGCGCAAACTCAATAACAGCACAATGCATCCCAAGACAAATACCAAAGAAAGTAACTTTGTTCTCCCTTGCAAATTGAATGGATCTAATCTTACCTTCGATACCGCGCTCACCAAATCCTCCAGGAACCAGAATTCCATTATAACGATTCAGGTCAGATAGATCAGTATCCCCATCAAGTGTTTCAGCATCTAACCAATGAATATTGACACCAACATCATTACTTATTCCTCCGTGAATAAGAGCCTCTGTTAAGCTCTTATACGAATCTTGCAAGTCGACATACTTCCCAACTACAGCAATATCCACCTCCCCTAATTTAGGTTTTGATAATCCCTGAACAACGCGTTTCCATGAATCCAAGTTGGGCTTTTCAACTAAAACTCCTAATTTAGACATGATAATATCTGACAACCCTTCACCTTCAAGAGAAAGAGGAACTTCGTAAATATTTTTAACATCCATGGCTGTAATAACTGAATCAACCTCTACGTTGCAGAAAAGAGCTATTTTATTTTTTAGTTTACTATCAAGTTTTTTTTCTGTTCTACATAGCAAAATATCCGGCTGGATACCAATTTCCCGCATTTTTTGCACACTATGCTGAGTGGGCTTAGTTTTGAGTTCGCCAGAGGTTTTAATGTATGGGACTAAGGTGAGATGAATATATAGAACATTTTTAAACTTAATATCGAACCTAAATTGGCGGATCGCTTCAAGAAAAGGCAGACTCTCAATATCACCTACAGTACCACCAACCTCGCATATAACAACATCAACATCCTTACCCACTTCACGAATATGATTTTTAATTTCATCCGTTATGTGTGGAATAACTTGAACTGTAGAGCCTAAATATTCCCCGCGTCGTTCTTTTTGAATAACATTATGATAAATTTTTCCCGCAGTAACATTATTCACCCGGCGCATGGTGGCCTTAGTAAATCGCTCGTAATGGCCGAGGTCAAGATCGGTTTCTGCTCCATCATCTGTCACAAAAACCTCACCGTGTTGAAGTGGATTCATCGTACCGGGGTCGACATTTATGTATGGATCAAGTTTCAAGAGAGTAATTTTCAACCCAGAACACTCTAGCAAAGTACCTATAGATGCTGCGGCAATCCCCTTACCTAAAGAAGACAGAACTCCTCCGGTAACAAAAATATATTTAACCTTATTATTTGTTTTTCTCTTCAAAACATCTCCTTCGTTATTTCAGTAAATATCAACAAGGTTTTCCCGTTACTTTTTTTTAACTATATTTTTTACAATTTTTTCTATATCACTAGGTCGATCTACCCCAATAGAATTTTGTTTAGTTTCAACTACCTGAATTGAATATCTATTTTCAAGAATGCGCAACTGCTCTAATTTTTCTATATTTTCCAACCGCGATGTTTTCATATTTGAAAATTGTAGTAAAAATGACTTCTTATAAGCATATATTCCGATATGCTTATGTCCTAAAACCATCTGATTAACACCCATTTGGCTATCTGTAGTTGAGCTATCCATAGATTCAAAATCCCGGTTATATGGAATTGGAGCTCGTGTAAAATATAAAGCAAATCCTGAGTCATCAACAACTACTTTACAAATATCCGGATCAAGTATTTCAGAGGAACTGGTAATAGCAGTCATAAGAGTAGACACAGCCAATTCACCTGAATCGAGTAAAGGTTTTATAACAAGGTCAATATTTTCTGGAGGAATTAAGGGCTCGTCACCTTGAATATTTACGACAATATCACACTCTATTTTTTTTGCTACCTCTGCTACTCGATCGGTTCCAGATTGATGGTTCGGCGAAGTCATAACTACCTTGCCTCCAAAACCAATAACCACATCATAAATACGTTTATCGTCAGTAGCAATGACAACCTCGGTGACTAGACTGGATTTTTGAACTTGCTCTGAAACCCATTGAACCATTGGTTTGCCTAGAATATCTGCAATCGGTTTTCCTGGAAACCGAACCGATGCCCACCTAACTGGGATAACAGCCAATATTTTTTCATTAGTAGGCATGCGGATTCACAAATCCCTTCCAAAAGGTCATAAAAATAATTTTTAAATCCAGCAGTAGCGACCAGTGCTTAATATAATACAAGTCAAACTCAATTCGCTTATCTAGAGAGGTATTTCCTCTCCAACCATTGACCTGAGCCCAACCCGTAAGTCCAGCCTTCATTTTTAATCGAAGCATATATTTTGGGATTGATTTTTTAAATTCCTCTACAAACACTTGCCTTTCAGGGCGCGGACCAACTAAACTCATATCTCCCATAAGTACGTTAAATAATTGCGGCAGCTCATCTATACTAGTTTTTCTAAGGAATGTCCCTAAACGAGTTCTACGATCATCTCCCTTGCTTGCCCATATAGGCCCCGTTTCATCTTCTGCGTCCACTTGCATAGAACGAAATTTAAGCATTTCAAAAATATTTCCATCCAATCCTACACGTTTCTGTCTGTAGAGAATTGATCCTGCCGACTCAAATTTTATTATAATTGCAAGAAGTATTAGTAATGGACTACTTACAATAATAAAAATAGATGAAAAAATAATATCAGAGAATCGCTTTACCACATTATTCCAACCATGAAGGGGTGATTCAGCAAGGTTTACAATAGGCAAACCGTCTAAATCCTCCACCCCAGACAGAAGATTCATAAACTTAACTAAATCGGGAACAACTTTAATATCCACTGTTTCTTCACCAAGAGAATCAAGCACTGCTTCCATCTCGTCATGCGCGTTTAGTGGGAGAGCTATAAACAACTGATCAATCCCATATTTATGAATGACTGCAGATATTTCATTTAATGTTCCAATAACCCGTACCCCTCCTAACTCGCTATTTACTCTTTCTAGATGGCTGGTCAAAAAACCGACAATATTGAAACCGTACTCTGAATGTAAGGATATTTTCTTAGCAACAAACTGTGCTAGATCACCTGTACCGGCAATCAGAGTATGGCGAACATTAAATCCAAGCGATCGTATTTTTTTCAAAACCATATGAATCAATAAATGTGAAACAACCATCAAGATAGTCACTAAACAAAAGAAATAAACCGCCACAAACCGAGAAAAATCACCTTCTCGGTAAAAAAATGTTACAGCTGCTAGAGTAAGAACTGAAATGGTTGTTACTTTAATAATTTTAAAAAATTTACCACTTAAGGGTTTTCCACGTTGTGGTTGATATAATCCACATACTCGAATACTGGACATAAAAACTATCCACACGGGAATCAAAGCTAGCAAATAAATATCTATATCCGGAATTGTATGGCGGGGAGGTGGTCCAAATGAGGTCTTAAAGTGGATGTAAAATGCAGCTAACCAAGAAAAGGAGATAACAATACTGTCAAAAAAAATTGCTATGGTAAGAAATAATTGACCATGTTTCTTCAGCATCTATGTTTTTCAAGTCTTTCTTCAATAAACTTTTTAATTCGGTCCGCATAAATAGCAACATCAAACTGCGCTGCGTGTTCTTGTATTTTCTCTGCGTCAAATTGAGACTCAACCGATTCGAAATGTTGGATTGCTCTAATTAAGTCTTCGGAGGTTTGCTCGTAAAAGAAGACTCCTGTTGGGTTAATTGTCTTGTTTTCGGGAATTTCAGTATCTGGTCTCCAAGTCTTTCTGTCGGGAATAACTGTTTCTAAAGCCCCACCTCGACCCAACGTGATGACCGGACGCCCCATAGCTTGCGCTTCTAAAAGTGAGATACCAAAATCTTCCTCCCCGCAAAAAACAAAAGCTCGGCAGCCAGCATAGTGATCGCCAATTGACTTATCATCTAACCACCCCTCAAAGCGGATATTTGAACCCGCCATTCTTCGTAACAAATCAGCTTCCTGACCTTCTCCTACAACGACGAAAGGATAACCTAATTTGTTAAAGGCTTCAACCGCCAAATCCACACGTTTATAAGGCGCAAATGCCGAGACAATTAAAAAATAATCTTTCTTCTTTTCAGCGCTTGGTTTGAACCGTTTTGTTTCGACGGGGGGGTGAATAATGGTCGCTCCCTTCAAATAGTATTTTTTGATTCGCTTCTGCACGTGACGGGAATTGGCAATATAATCATCTACTCGACAGCTAGTTTTAGCATCCCACTGCTGAAGCCACGGTCTTAAGATATTCATAATTGCCCAGGGAATGAAACCAGATTTAACTCTCCCAAAATACTGATCAAATTGGTCCCATATATAACGCATCGGAGTATGGCAATAGCAGATATGAAGACTTCCAAGTCTCGGCTTAACACTTTTAGCTACGCAATGACTGCTACTTAAAATAAGATCATATTTACGAAGATCAAAGGTTTCAATAGCAAATGGCATAAGTGGGAGATAATAACGATATTTTGATTTAACAAAGGGAAGGTTTTGGATAAACGACGTATGAATAGAGTGAGACTCTATGCTTTGAGAAACGCTACCAGGTATATGTAGGAGAGTGAACAAATCAGCAGAGGGGTAGAGTTTGCACAATACTTCAAGGCACTTCTCACCACCACGCATCCCTGTAAGCCAGTCATGAACAATTGCAATTTTCATTTGTAAAGCAAAAAGGCAAAAAGAAAAATACCAGAAGATTAGCTGCTGGAATATTTTCTTTTTGCCTTTTTTTCACAGGACCTTGTTAGTGTCACTGAATATCATTCAACTTCTTTAAAATTTTTCCTCGAACCTCGGTCGGTGGTTTATTCTTCAGAGCCGACTGAAGAATCTCTACCGCACGACTAGTTTCACCCTTAAGAGAATAAACACGACCTAGCATAAAGCGTGCATCATGAATTTTATTTCCTCTTGGATATGAATTAATGACTGTTTCAAATTGCGTTATAGCGTCGTCATACATTTCCAGTTTTACATAATTACTTCCAATCCAATATGCTACGTTATCTTTTAATCGTTCAGGTGGGCTCGTCAATCCAAAGCTTTGAAACTGAAGAATAGATTCATCATAGTTTCCTGCACGATAAGATGATAGTGCCTGATTATATTGTGGTGGGGTAGTGCTTCTGCGACGCGATATTCCCCGCGCTCTGGCATTACTTACTTTTATAGACTTCAAATGGTTTATCTCATCGTTTAAGCGAGCTACTTGAAGTTTAAGCTCTTCAACTTCAGGCTCTAAATATTCCGATTGCACAGACACGGCTGAAAGACTTCCCTCTAATTGTTCCTGCGTTGCGTTGATTTTGGGGCCCAGAGAACTAAGAACTTCTTCTAATTCACGTACTTTACTTATGAGCGCTTCTTGTTGAGTTTGCAGAGTACCGACGTCACCTTTTAATTCATTTTTATCTGTGCGCTGATCTACACTGGCAAAATCATCATCTTCATCTAACGCAAAGTCATCATCAACGTTTTCCCCACCTTCTTCAAAAAAATCGTCTTCGCCCCCACCGGATGCCTGCTCATTATCTTCAAACGGAAAATCTTCTTCAAAAGCAAGGTCATCCTCATTTTCTACCCATGGGATATAACTGCATCCACCCAAAAGCATTGAACCTGCAATTATTAAAGTTAAAAATACTTGCAACATTCGATTGAAATGGGGCATTAACTTAGTTTCTCTATTAAGTTCACTCATTACATAGACCTTGTCAAGAAATTGGCATTCGTTACTTTTAACAGGTTGTTAGAGCAAAGTTCATGCCAATAGTAAAAAAACGGCATTAACAACTAATATTAATAACTTATCCCTTTAATTTCAACACACTATATTTATTTAAAGAGCCCATGTCAAGCTTATACAAAGACTACAAAGTGTTTTCAAATCGTAATATTCCTTCATTTTCTATCGATAAATCAAAGCTTTAACATTAGAACTATTTCCCAAAGAAGAAATCGTGGCCTTAAAAATATTTTTTCAAAATGAGGGTCATGAGTTCTAGCAATATTTCAAATATTACAAAAATCTTTAAAAAACTATGAGGATTTTCTTCGGCTAAGTAGAACTGCCTTAGCGAGGGCTTTCACCACAAAGTCAATATCCTCAAGAGTGTTTACCCACCCCAAACTAAAGCGTAATGAAGAATTAATCATAGAAAGAGGCAAACGCATTGCCGAAAGAACCTTTGAAGGCATACCAGTTCCAGAACTACACGCCGACCCAGTTGAAACCGATATCCCTTCCATATCTAATGCTATCATCAATGCTTCTCCATCAGCCCCCTCAAACCCGCAACTCAAAGTATTCGGAAGGTAATTTTTACCACATCCAAAATATTCAACATTTGGGATAACTTCGTCAATTCTTTTTCGCAATAGGTCCCGCAATTTTGTCAACTCTTCTAGCTTCCCATTATTTATACGATCTCGAGCTATTTGGCATGCTTTACCAAAACCGACAATACCAGGAACATTTTCTGTCCCTCCACGGCGTTTTTTTTCCTGCCCACCCCCACAAACAGGAGAAAAAAGTGCGGGTGTACCTCGCTTAACAAATAATGCCCCTACTCCCTTGGGTCCATATATTTTATGAGATGATATTGAAAGAAGATCTACAGGCAAAGCACTCACATTAACTGCCACCTTGCCAACGCTTTGCACTGCATCGGTATGAAACAAGCCCCCTGTTTTTTGAACAAGGTTTCCTATCTCATTAATATTCTGCAAAGTTCCAACTTCACTATTAGCGTGCTGAATCGTTGCCAAGGTAGTTGATTCTGTAAGAACACTTTCAATTTTCTTCGGATCAACCCGGCCAGCATCATCCACTGGTAAATAATCCACATGAAAATCTAAAGATTCAAGCTGTTTCAAAGGGTTAAGTATTGCAGCATGCTCCACCTCACATGTCACAATATCTCGCCGCTTACTGTTTGACGCGAGAGCAACGCCGAGAATTGCAAAATTATTCGATTCTGATCCGCCGCTGGTAAATACTATCTCATCCGGTCTCGCACCAATAAGTTCCGCAACCTGTTCCCTAGACTCGTCAAGAGAAACGCGTGCTGCCCTTCCCTCCGAATGAACGCTAGAAGGATTTCCAAACTTATCTTTATAAAATGGTAGCATCACATCCAACACTTCTGGCAAAACAGGAGTTGTCGCATTGTGATCAAGGTAAATTTTATGCAAAGTAAAACTCTCAGGACAAAAAACTTAGGGGATCTGAAACATTATAGAGCTGAAATTCAGTCAGGGTTTGCTGGTCATGGGCCTTTCATCTACAGAAACGGAATCTATCTCAGGCTGTTTTCCATCTTCGTAGTTTTTTCTAAGCTCTCGAATTTCTTTTTCCATCTGCGGTAGGCGTTCCAGCATACATTCGATAGCTTTAGCAACGGGATCAGGAAAAGGATCCTCACCATCAGCACCATCATGCGTGGGAGCTGCACCTGAAAACACGATACGCCCTGGTACGCCAATCACAGTAGAGTACTCTGGAACATGTTGTAAGACTACAGAACCCGAACCAATCTTTGTATAACTACCAACGCGCGTTGGGCCCAATACCTGAGCTCCTGCACCTATCACAACGTTGTCACCAATAGTCGGGTGGCGCTTACCGCTTTTGGTACTTAATCCTCCCAACGTCACACCATGATAAATGAAAACGTTATCGCCAACCTCAGAAGTTTCACCAATTACTACTCCCATCCCATGATCTATAAAAAACCTCTTACCTATAACGGCAGCTGGGTGTATTTCTATGCCCGTCAACCAACGCATAAAATATGATATAAATCGAGCCAAAAAGTTAAACTTTAGCCCCCACAATACATGGGCTAGCCGATAGCCAATCAAGGCATGAACACCCGGATAAAGTAGAACAACTTCCCAAAAATTACGAGCGGCGGGATCTTTTTCAATAGCTACTTCAATGTCCTCCCTAATCAATTTAAGCATAAGACTCTCCGTTCAATATCATATATATATCATCTAAATTGTAGTCTATCTCAAAGTAGAGTTGCAACTGGAATTCATTAAAATCCATAGAGTTGTACCAAAAATAAGTTTTTTTACAAATATGAATATTGGAAGTTTTAATGCGCAAACAAGTGAGTTAGACCTGACAGCTAGAGTAAAAGGAAGGGAGCTTCAGATCTCTCTCCATCAGGAGAATAAACGGGTGCGTTTGGTCTGGAGACCAAGTAATTCTCGCAGGTGAACTCCAATAACAGGACATATCTACTTAAAATGAAGATAAATAAATCTAAAAATCTCCATCTTTGATCTTAAACACATCAGGATCTTCAGGTTTTTCTATATAAGCAAGAGTAAGGGTTATATTTTCACCGGCTTCACCATCCTTATTTTTTGGATTGCTCAATAATAACCGAGCGGCCCGGCCCTTCTTATCCTTTCCTTGAAAAACCAAAATGACTCCTTCTCCGAGTTGAGCATTCAAGGCAAATCCATTTTTTTGATATTTTTTCTGCGCAAAATAATTACGCAATTGGTTAGCGGTCGACACAACTGCTTCAGCGTTAGGTTTTTTCTGAATGGGCCTTCCCCATGTAACATTGACATGAATTAGTCTTTTTGTTTTGTACCCAAGGATATAAAAAACCTTAGAGGGCCCACTTCCAGCTAAGAGATCTCTAATATCAATTCCAAGGGTAACCGTTTTTTCTTGTTGATTTATTACACGAGAAACACCACTCTTATTAATCTTAAAGTCTTTTTTGATTGCTCTAAGAACATCATCTTCTTTATACCCAAACTTGGCGGACCGAAATCCATCAATAACAGCCCATTCTTGAGAAGCCCCTGTAACAGGGCCTTTGGCCGCACCTGCCATTCTTGAAAATAAAACTACGAAAAATATAATTAAAACAAATCGCACTACTTGTTTCATTGAGTTGATCTTAAGCATTTGCATGATCTCCTGCGACATTAGACATAAAAAATAAATACCATAAAAAATCACAACAAACTATCTTGTCAGGAATGAATAGTCACTCTATGGCAAGAGTTTACTCTTCTTCCGCTTTATAGAATTCTTTTAATATTATCTTCTGAGCCTCACGATCCACGGCTACATATATACGAATTGCATCAAATTGTCGGGACTGTTGACTGCAAATCAGTTGCATACGCATAAGCTCCAGAATAGCTAAAAAGGTAACTATAATCTCCTGCTTCGTATTAAGAGTCGTAAAAAGAGAATCGAAGGTAACGGTCTCAGACGCATTTAATATTTCTAAAATATCACCAATACAATCAGAAACCGAAAGAGTAGTAACTTTAATCTCATAATTTTTTTTAAAAGATTTTTCTTTGAGAACTTTTTGAAATGCTGTTAACAGATCGAATACGTTAGCCTCAATCAACAATTCTTGTTCAGAGTTATCCAGCACGACTTCACCAGTTCGGGTAAATAGTTGTTGCTGGTTATATTCTTTTTGCCTCAACTCAAATGCCGCTTCCTTATAACGTTGATATTCAAGCAGGCGACGCACCAGTTCTGCACGCGGATCCTCTCCTGCAGCCGCTAATGCGTCCTCTTCGGTTTCCGGAATTGGAAGAAGTGTTCTAGATTTTATTTTTGCAAGCTCAGCAGCCATGACCAAATATTCCCCTACCATTTCCAAGTTTATCTCACTTAAAAGATCAAGGTAAGTCAAGTATTGTCTGGTAATTTCTGCAATAGGAATATCATAGACATCCATTTTCTGCTCTTTAATAAGATGGAGCAGCAGATCCAAGGGGCCTTCAAATATATCTAGGTTGCATTGATAGTTCATAAAACCACAGCACTTAGAAGTGAGAAAAAATTATCATTTAAAGCGTCTAATTGAAATCTTAATTTTTCATGGAATCGAACCAAAAAATTACAAGTCACCCCAACGATTTTGAAGAATAGAAATCGCAGCAAGAGGAGCCGTATCTGTTCTTAACAAACGAGGCCCTAATGAAACTGACTGAAACCCATATTTTCTTGAAACCTCAACTTCCTTAGAAGAAAAACCTCCTTCAGGTCCAATAAGAATTGCTACAGAATTAAGTTGATTGTTATGTAGCAAATCCTTAATTCGTAGTGACAGTTCTTCTTCCCAAAAAATAAGCTTTAGGTCGGATTCTCGATTAACAAAGCAAAAATCTTTAACTGTGGTTGATTTAGGTCCAATATCAGGAACTCTGCTCCGTCCACATTGTTTGGATGCCTCTCTAGCGATCCTACTCCACCGATCTATTTTTTTTGCGGCATCCTGTTGAGATAATTTTGATATACATCGACTTGCACTAACCGGCACAACTTTATCAATTCCCAATTCAACCGACTTACGTACAATACCATCAAAACCGGTTCCCTTGACTATCCCCTGCCCTAGGCAGATCTTTAAGGGGGACTCACAATTACTCGCATCTTCTTTTAAAAAAATGGTACTTTCAATTCGATTACGTCCCACAGTCGTAAGGTTAACTGTATAACAATTACCTCGACCATCTAAAACCTGAATGCGATCCCCCCTCTTAAGGCGAAGCACCGTACGTATATGTGGTACGTCGGTACCTCGTAAAATTACTTTATCGTCTGTAATATTTTCAGGAGCGGTGAAAAACCGGTGCATATTTAATTTGCAATTTCAAGGGGTTCTATCACAAGTAGTTCTGACAAACTAGTGATTTGGTAGTGTGGGGTAATATTTTCGACTAATTCAGAGAGGTCTCGATTCAACCAAGCCGTGGGCATTCCTACCGACTGAGCCCCCATCACATCAATTTTTAAGTCATCGCCAACAAAAAGAATATTTTCTGCCTCTAAATTCAACCTTGAAATCGCCGCATTGAAGATAGATGGATGAGGTTTACGATAAGGTGTACTTGAAGAAAAAATTGCAAACTCAAAATATGCACTTAATCCTGTCCGACACAACTCCTCCTCTTTAATAAATTCAGGATTAGTAGTATTGGATATGATACCCATGCGTATTCTTGATTCTCTGAAGGATTTCAAGGTGCTCACCACATCAGGATAAACCCGCCTAACGCCATGAATAACTTTATAATAAACCGTTAATATATCCTTCCAAGAGGTTCTTTTCCCAATCTCAATACCATATTTGATAAATAGATACCGCAAAACTGCTTCAAAATTTGCTTCCCGGTGAGATTGACGTGATTCTTTAATCAATCCATAAAAAAGGTCTTGGTACTCACTAAAAATTAATTCAAATTCAGGCAATTTAACATCTTTTTTTTTTAAAAAATTCATCAACTCTAAAAACGCCACCCGGTCATCCTCACGAACCAAATCAACCAGAGTGTAGGCCCAATCAAACAATATCGCTTTATATGGAAAGTTCAATAGAAGGATGTGTTTTTGAAAATTGAGTACGCAGTAAGACAAAAACATCATACCAAAGAACTATTTGACAAATAAAGGACTATATATGAATGTCCAATAAAAACATTTATACTTCCAAATTAATTTTATAATAAAATGAATATAATTGTTTCTAATCAGAATATTACGATAAGACACAAATTTATAAAAAATAATCCCTGGAGCTAACGTGGGCTTTATTTTGTCCGGATGATAATTCCATTGGTCTTTACTTTATATTTCATAGACATATATCGCTAAAAAATAAAGCGAGTGTCAAAACAGATAAAGATGCTTCATTCAATCAAAATGAGTGAGACAAAAAATTAAATTACTCTTAGATACTCTAAACTATTCTTATGTGTAATAAAGAAAACCTAGATTTTATATGTTTGACTAAGCGTGTAAATTACAAAAAAATGAATAAAGAAATTCTAACATTCATTCTTACGATCACTTTTTTGTTATTTTTGGGTAACCCTTCAATTGCCATGATTAATGACTACCAAGAAGCTGTGGACGCCTACAATAGAGAAGATTATAAAACTTCGTACCAGTTAGTGCTTCCATTGACTGAAAAAGGGTTTGCTCAAACTCAATATAATTTAGGGGTAATGTACGAGAAGCGGAATGGGGTCAAACAAAATAATAGAAAAGCAAAGAAGTGGTATCAACTTGCCTCAGACCAAGGGATTGCTAAAGCACAAGAAAAA
>AQTY01000002.1 GCA_000372225.1 Candidatus Nitromaritima sp. SCGC AAA288-L16
GCGCTCCTCAATACACTGAGCCGATTCAATCAACTCAGCACTGTTAGCGGTTAACCAAGAACACCTCAGCTCTTCTGTATTTTTTCTTCGCGCTATCACATTCTACTATTTATCTGCTGTACCTCTCCATTTTCCTTCGCCTTTCCCTCCAAATCACTAATCCGCTAATCCAGTTTGGATTGTATTTGAAAGTTTAACAGGATACTGCTTCCCGTTGATCGTGATGCTTTTCTTCACGGGCGCAGTGCTACCAACAGCCTGAACAAGCGTAACATTGATTTGGGACGGGAGAGTAGGATCGTCTGCGGGATCTGTTAGGTCGAGTTCAAACTTGCCGAGCATCTCAATCGCTTTCAGATCTCCAGTCAGAGCCTTCAGTACTAAAACAACGCTGATCGCTTCCGCATTTGTCCCATCTTCGAGATCTATACCCTTTGCCTTGAGCTTGTCCTTGATCTGCGAAAACGAAAGGTCTTTTGTCAATAGCCGTCGGCAGTGCGCGTCGATCCCATCCTTTGAGCCTTTAGGACGGCCTGCGGGGTTGCCAGATTGCCCATCTTTCCAAGGAGCCTTGAGGTTTCCATTCCTCGGTGTTCTGTCAGTGTTCCTGCCCTCATTTTTGGTTGGATCAGGGCTATGCATTCTTATGCTCCATCTGTTTAATTATGGATGGTATGGAAATCTATAGAATAGTATCGTCAGTGATACTGAGTAGAGTGCATGGCCTTAAGTACCTCAAGTCCTTTATGGATATAGTAGTTAGGATCTGTTTTATGGGTAGCGTTGGTGATACTTGGGGTAACGGCTGTTTGATGGTCACGAGTATCGTTCGTGATACTTGAGTTAGTATCATTGTTGATACCTATTTTTGATTTAGGTCTGCGTTTGCGACCCGTTCTGTCTTCCCAGTTCTTAGTTGTGAAACCTAATTTTCGGGTATCTTTTTTGCGGGACCTTTTAATGTACTCTTCCCTGCCGTAATCTCTCCACCGTTCACTGATCCCATACTTTGAAGAGTCCTTCATCATTCCACCGCCGTGATGAGCAATGTCAATGAAACCTAAATTAACTAATTGATCGATAGCACGACGGAAAGTTGAGCGTGAAATTCCGAATTTATTCTGAGCCTCAGCGTAAGTAAATAATATTTCCCCATTATTTCTTATCTGGTAACCCCGTCTAGGAATCTTCGCCACCTGACGCCGAGAATAAAATTCGAGGAGGATAAATATGGAACTCGCGGTCAGCTTACGAAAAGCAGAAGAACGGTGCATTCTTCTGTCAACAAACATTGCTTTTGCCATTTATATGATCTCCTGCTCTAAATTATCAGAAATATCACATTGAATAACAGGGCGTGAATCCTCCCATGCTTGGATTTCATGTTCAGGCCACCCCACTCTGTTTGGACTGAGTCTGCCTCCGGTTGCCGCCGGGGGTTAGTTGTTTCTGCTCTCATCTGGCCCCGCCTTTCTGTCCGCTTTCAATCCAGCTAAAATATTTTGGATCGTTTATTAGAATTTTCCGGCCAACTCTTATAATTGCGCCGGACTCTTCCAGTCCATTGTCCTTTGAATAAAAAATTTTGTGCCGCAACCCTCCGATTGTTTCCCACGGGTTTTTCTCGCAAAACTGCTTGGGAGTACTAAAGGACGGGGAGGACGTTTCGGTTTCGACGGCTTCTGTAGTCATGTTGTCTCTCCAGGTTTTATAAATTGTTAAGTACTATTGCTTTCTACTGAAAACAAAATATAGATATCTTTGCGGGAATAAAATAACCCTCATCTCACGAGGGGTACTTGCAAGGAGGGAGGTATTTAATGGAGGCTTAAAATGGGGCTAAAATAGGGTAAATACCCTTCAACTTTTTTGGAAAAAAAGTGTTTATTGGGGGGAGATGGTGTGTTGCGAGAATATTACCGGGGTTTTTTGGGTGCGCCTTTTCTCGTCTTGCCTTTAGTTCTAGCGAGGGTTCTGGCTTTTGGAATCCAATTTTTCTTTATATGCTTGAGGGATACACCACTATCCCTGATTAAAGTCTGAAGGCTTTGATACTGAAGTAATTCGGGAGCCTGTAGTCCAGGTCGTTTTTTTATTATTTTAGCGGCTTCGGAAATGAATTGATCCCGAAGGCTAACCTTAGTCAGCGCTCTAAGAAACACATCTGCCTCTTTTATCCGCACATATACTACTGTTCCCCTTAAACCCCTATTCCCATGCTGGAGAGTGCCATAGGAAAGGGTTGCGTATGAGTCTGCGAAAGAGTCGCCTTTAGGAATTGCCCAATCAGATTTTTGAATATATTTTTCTTGAGTGTTTGAATCCTCAGTGTTTGAATCCTCGAACCAAGAAGTCAAGGTTCCCGCTTCAAGGGCCTGCCTAATAATTTCACGGGCTGAATCCCATCTTTCGTCATCTTCTTTTTTTGAAATACGTTTTCCGGCACGTTCTGCTTCCAAGCGGTGTTCCCCGCCATGAATTGTTACGTCTACAATCGCATTACTTTCATGCCTTCGTTCAACAACACGTTCAATTAAATTTTTTAGAGAATAATTTCCTTTTGGAACAAAGCCGGAACTCATTGTTAACTCCCTAAAAATTTCTTATTCATCTTTTCCACCACACCCGCTGTGTGCTGTTCCGAAAGGTGGGAATATCGTTTGACCATTTGCAGGGTCTTATGTCCAAGAACCTCGGCAATCTCGGCAAGGCTAGCCCCGGACATGGCCAGGTAGCTGGCGGCACTGTGACGCAAATCATGAAACTTAAAATCTTCAATCTTCGATTCTTTTAACACTCGCTCCCAGGCGGGTCTTATTTCAACAGGTTTCTTTCCTGTTTCATCAGGGAACAAAAGGTTTGTATCAATACGCCGTATCTCAGCCAATTTTTCCACACAATCCAAAGCGTGGCCAGCTAAAGGCAAAGCCCGACGTTCTTCGTTTTTAGTTTTGTGCAAGATTGCGACCTTGCGTTTAAGGTCTATATCCCCCCAGGTCAAACCCAATAGCTCCCCACGCCTTGCCCCTGTGGAAAGAGCGAGGACGACAAGAGGGTAGAGGTATTGAGCCTTGTTCTGTTTGCAGGAAACTAACAATATTTTCCGCTCATCATCGGAAAGAAAACGCACCCTTCCGCGTGGTTCTTTCGGCTTTAAAACTCTTCTCAGGGGACTATCGTCAATCCATTCCCACTCTTTAACAGCGATAGTGAAGGCATGGGATAGAGCCGCCATATATCTGACAACTGTCGCAGGACTTCTTGGCCTTCCTTCGCCCTTTGAAAGTCGGTCTCTATATTCTGCAAGTAGTGAGGGTGTGACATCGGCGAGAAGACGGTCTCCTACCTGGTTTTTCCACCAGGTTAAGTGTCGCCACTGGTCTCTCTGCATAGCCTCTGATTTCTTAGGAAGGGTGTCTCGGAGATAACGGTCAATCAATTCCCCAAGGGTGTGTCGTTTTGCTTCGGTGGTTTTAAAGTGTCTTCCCTCACGAATGTCTGTTTCAATCTTTGATGCCCACCTCTTGGCATCGGTCAACCGGTCAAAAGTTGCTGTCTCAACTGGAAAACCTTTGAGGCGAACTCGAACCCGAACGACGGTCTTCCCTTCTTTCGTTATTCTCTTCTCAAAATTTGCCATAAAGACCTCAAAAACTATCTTCAACCCACAATAGCAAACTACAATAATAACCTACATCAAGCCACCATAATTATCAACAACGGATATTAAATCCGTTTATAATCATTTATTTATATAATGTTAATAATTTATAGGCCAATTATAGGCCAGTTTCTGCTGTAGTAGGCCGTCAGGTGGGTTTAAATAGGCTCAGTTTTTATGGGAGTGGATTGGCCTTTTGTTGGGTTTTGTTGTCTCTTAGTGGCCCATGAGTGGCCTTCTGGCAAAATAAAAGGGCCTATGGAAATCCATAATCCATTGTAAAAAATGGCGCGCCTGGCAGGATTCGAACCTGCGACCTACGGATTAGAAGTCCGTTGCTCTATCCAGCTGAGCTACAGGCGCTTTTTTTTTATAAATAGGGTTGTTTAAACCATTTAATCTCGTAACGGGCGACAAATTCAAGTTACTTTATCCGCTTTATTGATTCCGTCAAGACCAATATGTTTTTCGCAATCTGAGTTATCTTATCTTCATTTAACTTTTTATGTGGTGATAGGAAGCCCCAGCTCCTCTAGGAACCCTTATTTCATCAACCAACTCCTGGATTTCCTTCGATGGTGGGACAGTAATTCGGCTAACCAAGTTTGAAACAATAAAGTTAAATAGCATTCCTAATGTCCCAATTCCTTCTGGTGAGATTCCTAGCCACCAATTCGCAGAAGAATTAGCAGAGGGGTTAATGAATTTAAAATAAATAATGTAGCTTGCTGTAAAAAACAATCCCGTAATCATCCCAGAAATAGCACCCTCTTTGTTCATACGTTTTGAAAAAATTCCCATTACAATAATCGGAAAAAACGACGCCGCGGCAAGACCAAAGGCAAAAGCAACAACCTGGGCAACAAACCCAGGTGGGTAAATTCCAAAGTACCCAGCAATTGCAATGGCAAATGCTGCTGACACTCTAGCAAAAAACAATTCTTGCTTATCAGTAATGTCCTTTAAAAATATTTTTTTGAGCAAGTCGTGTGAGACCGATGTTGAAATAACAAGTAACAATCCTGCGGCTGTAGAAAGTGCTGCTGCAAGCCCCCCTGCTGCAACCAAAGCAATGACCCAATTTGGCAAACCAGCTATTTCAGGGTTGGCGAGAACCATGATATCCCGATCAATATAAAGTTCATTTGAGTTGCCGGTCGGCGTGTTTTCAACTTTCCTTTCCCCTTCAGAACCTCGCATCTCGAGAAATTTAGGTTTTCCGCTAAAAGCTTTTCCCGCAAAATACTGAATCTTACCGTCTTGGTTTTTATCGACCCAAGCAATTAGATTCGTGTTTTCCCAATTCTTAAACCACGAAGGAGTTTTTTTATATTCTGCATTTTTGACAGTCTTAATAAGGTTTACTCGAGCAAAAGAAGCAACAGCAGGGGCTGCTGTATATAGCAAAGCAATGAACAGCAAAGCATACCCTGCCGAAATACGAGCATCGCGTACCTTGGGAACCGTAAAGAACCTTACAATAACATGGGGTAGCCCTGCAGTTCCTACCATAAGAGCCGCGGTAATAAAAAAAATATCTATGGTAGATTTATTTCCTTTAGTGTAAGCGCCAAAACCGAGGTCTACAGATAGTTGATCAAGTTTATCAAGAAGGTATACATTTGAACCGTCCGCCAAGGTACTACCAAACCCGATTTGTGGAATGGGGTTTCCCGTCATCAACATGGAAATAAAAATAGCCGGAACCAGAAATGCAAAAATCAAGACACAATACTGCGCCACCTGAGTATATGTGATTCCTTTCATTCCACCAAGAACAGCATAAAAAAATACTATCGTCATGCCAATCAAAACACCCGTGGTAATCTCAACTTCTAAAAATCGAGAAAATACAATCCCTACCCCTCGCATTTGACCTGCCACGTATGTAAATGAAACAAACAAAACACATACGACAGCAACTATTCGAGCAACGTTTGAGTAGTAACGATCTCCAACAAAATCAGGAACGGTATATTTTCCAAACTTGCGCAAGTAAGGAGCCAAGAGCAATGCTAAAAGCACATAACCTCCCGTCCACCCCATCAGGTAAACCGAACCATCACGCCCGACAAAAGATATGATACCTGCCATAGAAATAAATGAAGCCGCAGACATCCAATCTGCGGCTGTTGCCATCCCGTTTGCAAGAGGAGAAACTCCTCCTCCAGCCACATAAAAATCATCAGTATTTCCAGCACGGGACCATATAGCAATTCCTATATAAAGAGCAAATGTCGCACCAACAAAAATAAAAGTTAAGGTCTGAATATCCATTCCTGTTTACTCTTGAGATTCTTTTTCAGGACGATAAATATCGTCCGGCATAAAGTTATCTTGATCTTCATCCATATCATATTGATGGTCGAGTTTATTCATCCTATAAACATAGACAAAAATAAGAATAACAAAACAAAAAATAGAACCTTGTTGCGCCATCCAAAAGCCAAGCTTAAAACCAAAAAGGCGAAAATTATCTAAGACGTCGACCAATAAAATCCCCATCCCGAAAGAAACGAAAAACCACACTGCTAAAAGTGATAAAACAATGCGGATATTTTTCTTCCAGTAAACTTTTGCTTTTGAGTTATGAGGATTAATCATCTTGTCTAAATTAATATCTTTCGCAATCATACGCTCAGAACCAACCAAAATAGTCGGGACTTTAGTAACAACACAAGATACTAGAAAATTTCAGCAATCGTAATTAATAATACCTTAATTTATATTTATTTTTCTAATTTTGAATATAATAATTCCCTATAATTGATATATACTGCCTAGTACAAAGAGAAGATGAACCAAACCACGGCACATCAAAATCAAAGGAGATTTAAAATTAGATGACCCTGAGAAAAAGAAAGACGAAATTGGTTCTGAAAAAATTCTTGAGAGAAAACAAAAATATCTTAAAAGAATTAGAAAAAAAAAGCCGCAAAGCGAAACCATATACTCGCGAACCTTGGATGATGAGATTCAACCCAACCGAGGATAGGTACGAGGAGTTTCTACTGAAAGAAGCCGAAAGCTTTTAGAAGAACAAACTCTGCAGAGAAAATCTGTAACTTACTCATAATCTATGGGCCTGTTTCCTCCTTGCGTTTTAATTAATTTTTCCACATAAACCATATAATTTTACTCTTACTATTATTCACTCTTCCTTCAAGTCTATATGCTGATGAAATAGGATCAGTTGATACCGTTTTTAAATTTCTTGGTTCAAATCATAAAATTATTGTAGAAGCATTTGACGACCCAAATGTACCAGGAGTGACGTGCTCTTGAGTCGAGCGAAAACAGGTGGAATTAGCGAGAGTCTAGGGGGTTGCCGAAGACAAAGCAGAGGCCTCTATTGCATGCAGACAAATCGGTCCCATTAAACTCCCTCCTAACCTTCAAAATAGGGAATCGGTCTTTAGCAAAAAAACGTCTCTTGTGTTTAAAAGTATTCAGGTGGTTCGTTTTTACGACAAAAAAAGAAATGTTTTGATCTATTTAGTCTATAGCGATAGACTAATTGAAGGATCCCCTAAAAACTCAATTTCAACAGTTCCGATTCTAAAATGGAAACAATAGCTAGATTCTCGACTGCTGCCAACAGATAGCCGCCCCACAACTTATTTAACAATGTGTCTGATTTATTTGATATTTTATTTTTTCTCATTTGAGTCACCCAGACTCTCCCACACCTTTAAACTTTTTTCTACTTTAAGCCTTTCTGAAACTTCATTGAGTTTCCCCCAAGTTTCTTTTTTTGCTCTCAGTCTCTTCTTACTCTCTAACATATCTATCAAAAAAATAACCACCCAACAAATAGAAAGCACGGCAACGGTCAAAATTATATAGTGGTTAGCAGTCAAAACAAACTCCCCTCCGTTCTATTGCTATTTACAACAACTACCTAATCTTAAACTCATTTAATTTCACAAACCTCGTCTAGGTAAACTAATGCAATCTTAGCAAACCCGCAGGCATTTTTAAATCGACCTAGTGTATAATGAAATGACGCTTATTTTACGAAACTTGACAAAAACTATTCAAAAAAACTCATGGGTCCCAGTATCTCCTTACAACAATTGCAAACTACAACCAAAAGCTAACAACGGGTAGTCGGAAGGGACTCTCACCTTGACCCCATTTCAAAAATTCATTTCAAATATCAGCTGGACCGTACTGGGAAAGATCATGGTTCAGATCCTTTTATTTGCTATCTCGATTTTACTTACTCGATACTTAGGCAAAAAAAACTTGGGGGACTATGCAACACTTTTAGTCATTCCCGTATTCATACGCCTTTTGAATTCATTCGGGTTTGAGACCCTTATCAACGCAAAACTTCCTGCACTCAACATTCGTGATTCCTCGAGAGGTGAAGGGCGGTATTTGGTTAGCCGGTTACTAGCTTTAAGGTTTACGACAACCGTGATGTTCTGCGCCCTAATTTATTATTGCTTACCATACTACCTTAGCCTCATCCACCGACCCGAATTCATTGAGTTTCGCTGGGTTTTGATATTTTATTTCGCAGTCATAACAATTGACTCTATATTAAGCACTTTATTCATGACACTTCTTCGCTTTAAGGTGCTGGTAAAGATAGAGTCTCTGGGTGCCTTTCTAAACTTAATATTCTTAATAATCTTCATTCGTATGGATTATGGAATTTATGGCGTCCTGTATGCCTATGTTGCTTCACTAGTTGTGACAAATTTGAGCTACCTAATTCTTGCACGGGATCAATACCTTGGGCCAAAAAAAATGTCTGCGTGTGGAGACATGAAGCATTTAGCTTGGGTATCTTACGGGATAACCTTTTTGGGTTTTGGTCTTATGACACAGAGCGATGTCCTGTTGATGAATTTTTTTAAAGTGGATGGCGGAGAAATAGGTTTATACCATCTTGCCACAGGACTAACTGGAACGATGGTCTTCCTTCTGTCCGGTGTGGCACCTATGGCGCTATCGCTTTTTTCAGAAACGTTTTCGAAGGATGGGCTAGAGGAACTTGGAAAGCTTTATTGTAAAATTGTTGGATTTTCGTCTTATTTAACTGTGCCTATCTATATGTTTTGTATTTTCAACTCGGGTGTTTTAATCAATTTTATTTATGGTTCTGTTTTTAAAGAGGCGTCTTTAGCGCTAGTCATTTTTTCAGCATTCGCTGGAATCCAAACCGCTTTAGGAAATAATTTTACCGTATCCACACTATATGTCATTCATAAACGAAACGAGGCCATTCGCACCACTATTGAAGGAAGTGTTTTAAACATTGGCTTGAACTTTCTCCTGATTCCAGTTTTCGGAATGCTGGGAGCAATAACGGCAACAGGTATAACGATGGTTTATATGGTATTGCGACAATTAAAAATAATTTCAAATGAAATAGAGATCGCCCCCGTCTTCCCGGTGATAGGCAAGTGTTTTTTATATTGCCTTATTGCTTCCATACCTCCCTTGATATTAACCTTGATACATGCTGAAAATTTAATAATAAATCTACTTTTATATCTAACAGCACTTGTTGCAATCCTTTTTTGGACAAAAGTTCTTAGCGACCTAGGGCTTCTTATGAACCAACCCCTCTCATTAAAAAATTTCTACGGCGAGAAAAAACAAACTTAACAGTGGGCTACGACTTACTTACAAATGAGGTTGACTTACAAGGAGCAAGTCTAATAAGAGCAGATATATCAAAGGCAAATTTAGTTGGATTAAATATTAAAAAAAATGAAATAAGAGAGACAATTCTATGTCGTACGAAAACCCCTTGGGGCGTAGACAACTCTGGGTGTGAATAAAATAGTCCGGGACTTTTAACAACCGCCACCATTGAGTCAAACTTTATCACTCAACATGTTTGCTGATTACGGAAGAATGTTTACGCTAGATAAACTTCCTTCTGAGACAACGGATGAAGATATCTCTGGTACTGGATTTGGTTTCACACTTAATATTCCAAAAAAAGAGAACAAGCATCCTGGGTTCAGTTTTGCCGTGGCCTATGCTGTCCCGATGTTTGGTACCCCAAGAAGCCGAAGCCCCAACGCTTCACCAGATTACACATGGGGAATGGTGTATTTGAGCGGCATGACCAATTATTAGTCTAAATTAAAGGTTAATTTTTGCGTACTTTTTTGATGTTAACTTTCGCCCTCTTTCCCGGGACAAACACCGATAAAAGAAGAACGGTGCTGGAAGCGTGGTATCGCAATAAACTGAAAGATGCCACCCCATCATTGATAGCAAAATGGGAGAAGTTAGCCGAACAAAAAATGGGCTACGACCTAAACCGTAACCCTTGTTTTAAATGGTCGGGGCGAGAGGATTTGAACCTCCGACCCCCTGCTCCCAAAGCGCGGGAGTAGTTTATTAACCCTTATTTTAATTATACTTACGGTGACGCTCGTTGCGTGTTGTGTCACTAAATGCCAAGAAGTGCCTATCAGATTGGCACAAATTTGGCACAGTGTTTCTTGTTAATCTTCACCCCCAACCCAAAGCAAGAGCTCCACTCCATAAGCTCATGTTATTCTTTTGTATGCCTTGTTTCTCATTCGCAAATCTATGTGGTCCATATTTTTCCCGAACGGATACTCAAGCATTTTTTGAACTTTTATCAATATAATGAGGAAACACATAATTAAAAAGGAAGCAAAAATGCCATAAAGACCCAATGTTGCAAATTGGGGGCTTAAGATTAGCACACCCGCTACCAACGCCCAGTCAAGAAAAATTCTTAATGTTCTTGGAGTTCTATTTTCTTTAATTGCAAGCAACTTTTCAAAACTCGAGTACATTTTTTCAAGCCAACCTAAAAGACAAGCAAGTTCTGGCGCGCTTACCTTCTCTGTTTTTCTAAATTTTTCAACAGTCAAACTAATTTCATTAAAGAAATCATCAATGTCAGCAAGTCTCTTTTTAGCCTCTTCACCTATCACATCAACATGAAAAAGAAATCTTAATTTTTCAAAAAATTCCCTCAATTCATATTGCAATTTTTCTTTTTCCCCTTCAGATAAATGCCTTTTTCCTGTTTGCCAAAAACTCATTGCTAATGCCCATAAATTCGCCATTTCTTCAATTGCTTGAAAACGCCTGGTATTGGCTGTACTTATACTAATTGCAAAAACGAAAAACAGGCCTCCAAAAAATATCAAATCAATACCTTTCAGGGTCAAAGTAAAGTCATACTTTAAGCATATGAATGTTAAGAAGCTGACAAGTGGTGGAAGAAATAAAATCCTATATAAAAAAAATGAGGTCGAATTATGCATTAGTTGCTTGGTATTCATATGTCCGCGAAGTATGAGGCTATTTTATGCTAATCGGCAGGGATTAGGCAAGGTGATGAATGAAGCTAAAATTAATAAAGCTATAATGTAGGAATAAACTTAAAATGGAGGGGGGGTAAAAGTGTGTCCAAATTCATGATTTGGATGACAGTTTTAACAACAGTCGGGTTCATTGTTCTTATGATCTTCGACTACAAATAAAACAAAGAGGAAGCTTCGTTAGTGTCTTTAGATAAAGGGGGTAACAATGCAATTAAATATTAAAGCGTTTGCATTAACTTGTGGATTTTTATGGGGTGTGAGTCTTTTTTTTCTGACGTGGTGGCTTATTTTGCTTGAGGGTTCATCGGGCGATCCCACCTTAATTGGAAGGTTCTACCTCGGTTATAATATTAGCCCATCTGGAAGCATCATAGGTTTTCTTTGGGGCTGTGCAGATGGAGCTATTGGTGGTTTAGCCTTTGGATGGTTGTATAATTTTATTATCTTAAAGATGGCTATTAAAAAACATAAAAATGCAGAAGCAGGTTTCTAATGAACATAGGAAGTAATAAAAAAATTCTTCTCATAGTTGCACTGGTTCTTTATCTCCTTTATAAAGTGATGGGCGGTTAAGCTTTCTTGGAGAGTAAGCCAAGGCCGGCGTACATTTTGGCACCATGATACCGCTGCGGGGGACTTGTCCATTTCTCAAAGATCTACGCCTGTCATCAACTTGTCTAATTCCTTGAGTGACGGCATTCCTCGGGGAGTTGGTTTGGAGAGTTTTCGTTTTTATATTTATATCTCCCTTCTATTTATAACTATAAAACCCTATACCTATGATGAAAATATTTATAGGTATGTTTTAGTCGTTATCATGGCGTGGTGGACTCAGTAGTGCTACCAGAAATTTGATCTGTTCTCTTCATTGGCTCTGTCGCTTTTGTATCAGAACCTTCCGAAATTTTACCTTTCGCTCTGTGGGAATAGTCACGAGAATAGTAAAGTGGTGTTGATGCTATGATGGTAATAATACTGGCAATTATCAGTGCAATCCAAGAGTCCTTGTTCATGACCAACCCTCCTTTAATTTAAATTAAAGACCAGCAATAAAACTCAAAACAATGGTAAGCAACAGGGCTACTCTATTACAGTTAGGGGGAGATTAATACAATTTCCCTTTCATTTACTACCCATAGTGTTACCCACAACAAAAAATGGGCTGCGGCCTAAACCGTAACCCCTTGTTTTAAATGGTCGGGGCGAGAGGATTTGAACCTCCGACCCCCTGCTCCCAAAGCATGGGTGAAGCTTATTAACCATTATTTTAATTATACTTTCGGTGACGCTCGTTGCGTGTTGTATCACTAAATGCCAAGAAGTGCCTACCAGATTGGCACAAAGCTACCCAAAAACCTAAATAAAGAAGTACCCACCATAGTCCTACGCTCACGACCCCAATCATTGCATTCAAGCTCCAAGGGGCTTCACCATCATCAAAATTGATAAAAGGAAATACAAACCAAAACACTGAACCTATAATCCAGATTCTCGTAAACCCCTTCTTCATGTTCATCGCTTTTAAGTTCATGAATCCTCACCTTATTTAAACCCACTATTTCTTACTTCTCCAGTCATTGGGACAAATGCAACAATTTCCACCACACGTTTTTTCAGGCCGTTTTCAGTTTTAGTCAATGCTATGAGTTCCTGAGGCGCATGGTTTTTCCCAAGTGGCATAACAAGACGCCCCTCCATCTTGAGTTGGTTGAGAAGAGGTTCTGGAATTTTTGGGGCCGCCGCGGTGATTAAAATGGCGTCGAAAGGGGCTGCTTCCTTCCAACCTTGATACCCATCGCCATGTTTCACATGTATATTTTTGTATCCGAGTTTGTTTAGCAATTCACTCGACTCTCGCGCCAAGGATTCGATGATCTCTATGCTGTATACTTCTCGCACGATTTCACCGAGCACCGCTGCCTGATAACCTGACCCTGTTCCTACTTCTAACACCTTGTCGGTCGAGCTCAATTCCGCAACGGTAGTCATCAAGGCAACGACATAGGGCTGCGATATGGTTTGGTTTTCTTTGATGGGTAAGGCAGAGTCGGAATACGCGGCTTCTATATTTTCAGGTCCGACAAACAGGTGCCTTGGAACTTTGAGCATTGCCTCTTTTACAGCATGGTCATGAATTCCACGATTCTCTATGTCGTTTTTTACCATCCTCGCACGGGATTCCTTATAAGAATCAGAATTCGTCGAGGAGATACAGGATAAAATGGGAAGGATGATTAACCCTAAAAAGATAAAAAAACGAAAAAGGTTGTGTAAGGACCTATCCACTTTTAACCTCACCAACTAACATTGGTCCGAAACCAAACAGATAACCTTTCATAATGCCCCCTTTATATAAACCCACTAACAAAAAACTACCTTTAAGTAAAGCCTGTTTATGTTCCCGAGTAAGAGTTTTGGTTTTCTTGTGGGGATTCGTACCGAACCTGAACGCGAACGCAGGACAGCAGGGTGATCCGCATTCTTCGATAAGCTTGGAATAGTTCTGACCTGATCCCCGCCCTCTCATACATTCGATACACATCTCACGAATTTCTTTTACAGGATTATACATTTCTTTGGCAGGTATTTTTTTATTTAAACTTAGCAAGGGTCCTATCTCTTAACTCAGAAGTTAAATTTTTTGAATTAATTTTTATCCACGATATTTTAATAATATGGATTTAAAATAGTTTCATAGTAATAAAAAATATTCCCCTGCTTGACAATTACAAAAACTAATCTTATCTGGTTTAGGAGGCAGAAATTAACTAGATGGAGGATTGAATATGCGTTTTGATCAGATGACTATAAAATTACAGGAGGCGTTTTCGTCCGCTCAAGCTTTGTGTGTTTCTGCTCAACAGCAATCATTGGAATGTGAACACTTGTTGCTTTCTTTATTCCATGATTCCGACAGCATAGCTTCAACATTGGTTAAAAGGGTGGGAGTTGATTGCGAACAGTTATTACGAGAATTAGAAGAACAAATTGCAAAATACCCAAAAGTCGAAGGGGATGGGCAGATATATCTTTCTCAAACGCTCAAGGATATGGTCAGTAAAGCCGAGGAAGAAGCTCGCAAAATGAAGGATGAGTTTTTAAGTGCGGAGCACATTCTTCTTGCGGTATCTAATTATAAAAAAGCCAATTCTGTTTTTAGATCTTTGGAGATCAAACACAATGATTTATTGAAAGCCTTGCAATCCATTCGTGGTAGCCAGCGAGTAACTGATCCTAATCCCGAAAGCAAATACCAAGTGTTAGAAAAATTCTGTGTAGACCTCACAAAATCAGCCCACTCGGGAAAACTCGATCCAGTAATCGGACGGGATGGAGAAATCCGACGAGTCATTCAAGTTCTTTCTAGGCGTACCAAAAACAATCCAGTGCTTATTGGTGAACCGGGTGTTGGTAAGACTGCTATTATTGAGGGACTTGCGCAGCGCGTGGTGAATAAAGATGTTCCTGAAGGACTCAAGGAGAAACGGATTCTTATACTCGATTTAGCTCAACTGGTTGCCGGTAGTAAATATCGTGGTGAGTTTGAGGATCGATTAAAATCTGTTCTTAAAGAAGTCAGCAACTCAAATGGTGAGATTATTTTGTTCATTGACGAACTCCATACTCTGGTGGGAGCTGGAGCTGCTGAGGGTTCCATGGACGCATCAAATATGCTCAAACCCGCTCTAGCCCGTGGTGAACTGCATTGCGTAGGAGCAACTACGCTGAGTGAATATCGTAAATATATTGAAAAAGATTCAGCGCTTGAACGGCGGTTTCAACCTGTTCCAGTGGGAGAACCCACTGTGGAAGATACAGTTTCCATTTTGCGTGGCTTGAAGGGTAAATATGAAGTCCACCATGGTGTGCGTATTCAAGACTCCGCTATTCTTGCCGCAGCACGTTTGTCGCATCGTTATATCTCCGACCGGTTTTTACCAGACAAGGCCATTGACCTGATCGATGAAGCCGCATCTAGTCTGAAAATGCAGATCGATTCCGTGCCAGCCGAGATTGACGAGTATCAACGAAAAATTACCCAATTAGAAATCGAGCGTGAAGCGTTGAAAAAAGAGATTGATTCTGAATCTAAGAAACGATTGGTTAAAATTGGAGAGGGTCATTCCAAATTGATAGAAAAATGTTCCCGCATGAGTGAACAGTGGCAAAGCGAGAAAAAAGTCATTGCAGAAAAACGGTCTCTCAAGAAACAGGTGGAATCTGCGATTCAGGAGTGCGAAGCAGTAGAACGAGAAGGGTTTCTCGAGAGGGCCGCAGAATTGAAGTTCGGCACGATTCCCCGTTTGACTCGTGAATTGGAAGACTTGGAAGGAACTTTTGACAAAGTTCAGGATGAACACAAAATGCTCAATGAGGAGGTTGGCGAGGAAGATATTAGTCGCGTTGTTGCTCGCTGGACAGGAATCCCTGTTGAACGCATGATGGAGTCAGAAAAAGAACGTTTACTTAAGATGGAAGAGATACTTCATAAAAAGGTCATAGGACAGGATGATTCTGTGCGTCTCGTTTCAAACTCGATCAGAAGAGCACGCGCCGGATTACAGGATCCATCGCGTCCCATAGGTAGTTTTATGTTTCTAGGGCCGACTGGTGTTGGGAAAACCCAATTGGCAAGGTCTCTCGCTGAGTTTTTGTTTGATGATGAGCAGTCTATGATTCGGATAGACATGTCAGAGTATATGGAGAAACATTCTGTCGCTCGTCTTATCGGTGCACCGCCTGGTTACGTTGGTTATGATGAAGGCGGATATTTAACCGAGCATGTTCGTCGTAAACCATACAGCGTGGTGTTGTTTGATGAGATTGAAAAAGCACATAGCGATGTCTTTAATATTTTCTTGCAAATCCTGGATGAAGGGCGGTTGACAGATGGGCAAGGTAAAACAGTGGATTTTCGAAATACTCTTGTGCTGATGACATCTAATATCGGCAGTAAATTTATTGAAGAAGCTGGACTGGAAGCCGCGATGGATGAGTCCAAGGGACAGGCTCGAGAAGTTTGGGAACGCCAATACGAAAAGGTTCAAGATAGCGTTCGACAGGAATTGAGGAATCATTTTCGTCCAGAATTTTTAAATCGAGTGGATGATATTGTGTTGTTTCGTAACCTTACTCGAGAACAAATAAAAAATATCGTTGATGTTCAATTAGAAAACTTGCAAAAGCGCCTAGCTGAAAAAAATATGTCTATTGAATTAGATGATAAGGTAAGAGATGTGCTTGCGCAAAAAGGTTATGACCCTGCGTTTGGCGCAAGGCCTTTAAAGCGAGCGATGCAAAAATATATTCATGACCCGTTTTCTATGAAGATTCTCCAGGGAGAATTTTCAGATGGAGATCAAGTGAAAGTAAATTTAAATGGAAGCAAAGATATTTTTATTTTTGAAAAAGTTGCTGCGTAACTCAGGAATCAAAATATTTTAACTAAATCTCCCATGTTTAATTTTTTTCTTTACGCTGAGTTTGTTGCAGTGGGGAGTCAAGAACAGTATAAAAACACTGTGTCAAATTTGTGCCAATCTGATAGGCACTTCTTGGCGTTTAGTGACACAACACGCAACGAGCGTCACCGTAAGTCTAATTAAAATAAGGGTTGATAAACTGCACCCATGCTTTGGGAACAGGGGGTCGGAGGTTCAAATCCTCTCGCCCCGACCATTTAAAACAATGGGTTACGGTTTAGGCCGTAGCCCATTTTGTTTATGTAGGCACAGTGTAGGCACGAGAGATCAAACAAATGAGGGTTTATGCTGGTTAGGGTGTAGCCCATTATTACTTGAAGTTAGCATATAAGTTAGCAATTTGTCCGGGTTAGGTGTTATGAGATGAGGCACAAAGTAGGGCAGTCATCCGGAAATAGGTTCGGCAAAGCCATGGGCAAGGGTATACCCACCCCCGAGTAGGAGTCCCATGGGTATGGCTTGCTTAGTATATGTATGGGTGTCTGGGAGGAAAGTTTTATAGTTTTATAGAATCAAGGAGAAAGATCGCAGTCTATCAATTCAGTGAATATGGACCATGTACAGGACAGGGAAATAAAGGCGGTCCTACTTTACATCGTGGGGGGGTATCTGTAGCAGGTTGACCGCCATCTTCGGCTGTTGACGAGAAGTTAGAGTGTTGTTCATCTAGTCGCTTGCTGTGACATTTTGGACACGTCCCTTGAGATGCACTAGGTATCAACATTTCGAATGTGTGACCACAGCTTTTACATTTAAATTCATAAACTGGCATAAATCCCTCCATTTTACTAATCGTTCTTAAGAAAACGGACACCTGTTGAAACCACTATAACTCAAACCTAAAAAAATACCTTTTAAATTACCCAATTCAAGTTTCAAGATGCGGTAAATTTTTCTTAATTTCCTTTTTTCTGATCGCCCAAAATAGTTTTTAAGGGACAGGGTTTGAACAGGGGGCATTTTTCACAGCCAATAGCCAGCGCGACAGGACAAAGAGTCAATGGCTTTTTCTCCTTTGGTGCAAATGGAGTCGATGGATTCATACTCTGAGTACTCCTTGTAACGAGTAGAGCAATAACCTTTTTTAAGCCCCCATTTCAACTACTAAAATTATACCATTTTTCGGTTAGTGAATTAAAGACGGCAAAAAAAACAGCAAGAGGACCAATTTTCGACCCTCTTGCCATTTAATGGTTCATGTTTGACGCCCGAAGAGTGGACTACTCCAGTGTCAAAAACCTAACTGTTTTTCGCCCGCTGCGACTCTCAGGTGAGCTGACCGACCAAGTACCTTAAACTATTATGTTTAAAAGTATTACTGTACAACCAATCACCCACACAACTTTCAAAGAAGGAGGCATGGCACTTGCGTCAATATCCAATTAAGACAATTTCAAATAAAAATAAGGCGTAAAATCCATGAACTACCCACCTCATCTTTTTGCAAAATCAGCCATGTTAATTCTTTTTGCTGCTTCCGTTCCAATGTTTGTTTTCTTTTGGTTGCTTTAAAATCTAAAGGAGTCAACCATGTTTATTACATTTTTCATTGTATTGAGTATTTGTTATTTGACATTTTTTTATAACGAGCATGTTGAATGTGAGTCGGAAAGACAGGCATTAATAGCAAGTATCCAACAACTGAGGAAAATATCACAAAGAAAAAAACGTAGAAAAACGCAGAAGAGAAGGTTAAAGAGTACTAATTAAACCCGCCCTCTTGCTTTCATCAAATGAAATTCCAATGCCCTTTTAAACACAATTTCGATTAAAAAACTTTTGCGCCACTTGAATTAGCTCGTATCTGTACTTGCTATTTGTGCAAGCTATGTCCACAGCACTTCCAATTCCATGCTCATCTGGAATATGACTAGAGTTCATGCTTGCTTTGATACTTGTGTTGTAAAATTCGCAACGAACTCCGCTTGTAATAATTATGGATGTGCCAATGATGTTCCTGACCTTCTGCAATTTCTCGATCAAAACAGAACTGATCTTGTTTGCACCACAACCACAGGGGCACTGAACTTCAAGTTTTGAAAAGTTTTTGCTTAAATCACCCATGAGTGCTAAATTATGTGTTATGAATTTATCCAAGTGGAAATCTTCTTTAGTAATTGCTCCTAGTGCCCCTCTAAACTCACAAGATTCACCCTGCCAAACCTATGGATGTCGGGTTCAGAAACCCGATAATTGTATGAGTAACTCAATGGAAAATATTTGTGCCTTCGTTAGAGCCGATACTATTTGTTTAAAACCTCCAGTAAGTTGGGCCTCCCATCTCCTAGCTATATGCTACATTTTTATTGCGTTGACTGGAATCTCACAGAAATTTAAGGGCATCAATTCTATTTGCTACGTTGGATAACATCTCCTACGGCTTTGCTCTTCATCAACTTTTGAATTTTCGGATTTTTAATCACCGTGCTCAAATTCCCCTGTTGAATAGCGCGCATAAGATCTTTATCATTAAGAACGCCAATCATAGATGGATCTTTTCGTAAGTCTAAAAGCATTTCCATAGTTTTAGGATCAGAAGTCAGTTTTTGCTGTAATCCTTGTACTTTTTGTCCGACTGGTGGATCTGCAGTCTCTAGTTGCGCCGGCGTTCCTGGGATCTGTGATTTGTTTGGACGGATCGACTGCACACGATCTTCTGCAACAGATATGGTTCCCAATGATTCTGAACGTAATTTATAAACGCCGTTTGAAAAAGAAATTATCTCGGCCTGAATTACGCTTCCGTCCAAAAGCTTGATTTGGCTTACAACTCCCGCATGACTTGCGGAAGAAACTATCCACAAAAACAAAAAAATATTTGTACAGGTTTTAAGGAAACGAAAAATTGTTTTTTTCATTGTTGTTGTTAAAACTTAAGCACACACATTCATATTTTGCGAAAATCAGCAAATGACGTTCGCCTTTAAAATACGTTTACTTCACAATTACTAAACTGCGCCATCCCGCACTGGGGTGAGATATGTGTTGTGAACAAAGTACGCTAATGGAGGAGCCTCACTCAACGAGCTTATTAAACTCGGTTGGGTCCCACCTATTTCCGTCACCATCTGTAAATGTCTCAGTTTCGAAGTCAAAAGTACAACATCCGCCCGACGACCACTGCCCAGGTCCCGAGACGGCCGTACTGCCACACCTACATTTTTGCTCGTGGCCGAGCGCCTTTGCTGCAACAGAATAACCGCCGATCGACGCCGGTGCTGACGACCACCCGTCAGACGGTGGTGGTGACACAAATACCGTAATCTCATTTTGGTCTGCTTCCCTCGACTGCTCGCTGTTGCACTTGCGGGATCCATGCACCGGCCCGCATTCGTTCCACACTTCCCGTGCACACGGGTTTCCGAACGCCGCGGCCCTTGTACCCGGTATTTGATTGCCCTGTTTATCTACCGTCATCCAGTAACCTACCTGTTCTGCTTCCGCACGAAAACACGCGGTTTGCGCACTGCTTAGCGCTCTCATCGCATAGCAACGCGCTTCATTTACTAATCCATGTTCTGGCCTACATGCTATCTCCGGTGGTTGATATTGATAACTGGGTCCTCCACTGAAAGTTTGTGCCGGCGAAACAGATGCGGTTTGGACGGATCCACCTGCCCCACCGCAGGTAGTCCCTGAACTTATTAATGCCTTACCGTCAATGCTGTAAGCATTGGGACTGCTGCCACTTTTTGCAGACGCACAGAAGTTCGAACATTGTGAAGAAGTTGAAGGTAAATTTATATCATGACCGGAGTCCTGATTAAAACCGTACGCGGGATCTTTGATTTTAGGAAGGCTGCATGGCTCCGAGCAGCCACTGTCAATCCAGTAAGCATTGCAGAGCAAAGTCACATCACGCAGAGCCTGCTTGGCACTGGTATCATAACCTCTGATCTTGTATTGGTTGAACTGGGGAATAGCGATAGCAGCAAGAATACCGATGATCGCAATTACAATTAACAATTCTATGAGAGTAAAGCCGGGCGCCTTAAATTTCTCGTGAGAAAACATAGAGATCTCCGGTCAAACAACCTTTAAACTAAAACTTATCATAGCTTTTTATTACTTGAAAATAAAAATTATCCAAAACTTATAATTTTATATCAATAATTACCTCACCAGAGGTATATGGATTTAACAGAATTTTGATAAAATTTTCATGATACTTACACATGAACTTCTGAATAATATTTATAACGTCTACAGGCTATTAATTGAAAAAATTATTCAACTTCACACAAGTCAAAGGATTTACTTTGCTAGAACTACTAATAGTCATTTCATTTGTAGCCATAATAATGGCAATTGGAATACCTAATTTTTCAAAATGGAAAGAAAAGTATGAGATCAATGGGCAGGCACAAAAAGTTTATTTCGACATGATGCTTGCTCGTTCCACATCTCTTAAAAATAGCAACAATGTGTCAGTCACTTTTGACGTTAGTAAAAATTTATACAAGGTACACGATGACACTAATAGCGATAGTGTTGAAGACCACGGAGAATCAATAAAATCTGTAAACCTGGAAAACAATGTGGAGTTTGGCTACGTACCAGGACTACGTGACATCGATGGGAACATGGTTACATCGCCTGTTTTTCTGGAAAGCGGTAATACTGTCACATTTAACCGGAGAGGTCAGGCTAGCAAAGGTGGTTCTATTTTTTTAATCCATAAGAACGACATTGGAGTTTCTAATCACCGACTACGATCTATAAATATTTTAAAAGCTACAGGTGCCGTGGATTACCTAAAGTACGACATTAAATCGACTCCAACTCCCTGGGCATACTAATGAATACTTCAAAAATTAAATCTTTGTATTTAAGCTTAAAGGATAAGCAACATGGGTTTACCTTAATAGAAATTTTGGTAAGTATATCGATTCTGACAATTGGGGTATTGGGCCTGATAGGGGTCGTTGACTCTATAATGTACTATCAAAGCAAGTCCACAGAAGTTACTCAAGCTACTCTTCTCACTACAAACAAGATAGAAGAAATAAAACGCCTTTCAACAAATGAGCCCTCAGGAGGAATATACGGTTTTAATTATCTTGTCACTGATTACCTGGTCGATAAAAAAATGACTCAAGTTAACGAAAAGACATATTCCTTTTCTGAAGTCATAAACGAAGGATCAAAACTTCCAAAAATGACTCGGACTGTAACACTACAGACCTATCCTCCTGATGATGAAAGTTCTTTTTCCGATCCAGGTAAAATTAATTTGTTAGAGGCGGTCATTAAAACAGAATGGACAGACAAACGAGGGAACAAGAAAAGCGTGGAGCTGGGTTCCTTGATTCACAAGAGGCATTTTATCGAATGAGCAAGCTTCCAAAACAAGAATTCTCGAAGCAAAACCTTTTGCAAAATCAAGATGGTATTGCCCTAGTGGTCTATATATTTGTCATGATGGCTATGGCAGCTATGGCCATGGCCGCATTACAAATGACAAATCTGGATTTACAGACATCCGAATCTCACCAAAAAGGAAAGAAAGCATTTTATTCAGCTGAGGTCGGCCTGGACCTTGCCGTTGCTTCAATTGTAAAAGAGTTTGAGAATTTGATTCCTTATACTCAATCGGCAGATTACCCCGACGCCGATGCAAACGGTTTCATTACAGTGGCAAACTACCGTGATCATAGCATCAGATACAAAGTAACAAATCCCTTGGAAAAATTTCTCTACCAAAGTTCGGTTGGGAACAGTTTTATTTATCACTATGCACACACATATGATATCGAGGCAACGGCAAAGTCTCTTAAGGACACCGCAAAAGAAACCATCAAAGAACGGATTCGAATTTTAGAAACCCCGCTTGTTCAATATTTTGTTTTTTTTGGTCAAACCGGGGGAGGAGCCGATCTAGAGTTGTTTCCAGGACCACTAATGAACATGTGGGGTCGCATCCATTCCAATGGAAATATTTACGTAGGTTCATCAGGCGATGGAAGGGGCGGTTTTTCTACTATTAATTTGAGAAACTATGATGACCAGGGAAATCAATCACCACATTTAATGTCAGCCTCAGGAAAAATTACCACCAGGTTTAAATACTCGGGACGAACTTTCGACAACACGGTTTTTATAAAAACATCAAGTACGGGAACAGATTTTTCGCCTGTGCAACCCCTTTCTCCAGTAATGGATAAAACAAATGAAGTTGAGGAAGAAACTAAATTTAATGGTTACGTTTTGGTTAATGAACCCCAGTTTGTAACACCTTCGAGAGATCTTATAAAAAGAGGAGGTTTTTATGAAAAGCGTGCAACGAATCCAGTGAAAAGCACGATCGACGGAATCACTATTACTGGTACTGGTGGTGTAGGACCCGGGAAGATAGAGATAACTGTTTCGCGAGGAGTTTCGGTGGAATGCCGGGAATGCCGGGTGGTCCAAAGGAATGTGACCAACCTTATAAAAACAGGACAAACAGCTTCCGGGAAATTTATTTCCGGTCTGCCTTCCCCGGTAATTCGTGAAACCAAACATGCGTTTGCTGATTGTCGAGAACAGGATCGACGTGTAGACACAACCGATATAGATTTAAACGCATTGCAGCGCTGGTACGTGGCGTATTTATCTGATCTCGGTTTAAATCTAGGGGGCGATGGAATTATGATATACGCTTCGCGTTCCCCCGACTCGAACTTTTCCAATCAAAGTGGAAATCTACAATCCATAAGATTAGTTGGCAACGACAAAGTCCGTTCAGTCCCTCAATTGCTAGATGAAACAACTTTAGTCACGGACAACCCATTATATGTCCAGGGAGATTTTAACTCCGTAAACACCAAGGGTGTTGCCTTAGTAAGTGATGCTTTTAATATTTTATCCAATGACTTTGCCAACCACATTGCACGCGCTGTGGCGCGGTACTTTCGTCGACCTGGATGGAGCCTACTCCCACCCATGGGAGGAAAAGCTTGCGGTATAAGAACCAATTATCTCGCATACTACTTCGAAGGAACAGAAACTACTGTCAATGCTGCAATTTTTACCGGCAACGTGCATGAACGAACAAATGTGAAAGATGGTGATGGGGTGCACGTTTATCCGCGTTTCCATGAATTTTGGGGGGGGTGGGGGGCTTACACTGGACGGAAGAACCCACCCCCTCTTCATATTTTGGGTTCATTTGTAAACCTTTGGACCAGTGTTCAGGCAAAATCGGAGTGGTGTCCGGCAGGGGGTGATTGCTACTCTGCCCCGAGCCGAAACTGGGGTTGGGATGTACGATTTCAAGACCCTGATTTTTGGCCGCCCTTTATTCCTTCAGTATTTAGCGTTGAAAGAGTAGGTTTTCTAGAAAAGTGAACCTGAATATGTCATGAAGATGAAAAACAAAACCGGGGAAAGAATTTTTAATTTGGGTGAAAAGGGATTCACCTTGATTGAAATAATGACAGGTTCGGCTATAGCAATTTTGCTTCTTGCGTTAGTTTCTGGAATTATCAAGTCTCAAGGAAATACTTTTTCAAGACAGTTGAGTTTAAATCAGATGGAAACCAACGGAAGAGCTGCCGTTGATTTTTTAAGTCGTAGTATTCAAAATGCCGGGTACAACATAAGCAGAGGCTCCAGGTTTCTTGCAGCATCAGATCATTATATCAGCACAGTTTTCGATGAGAATGATGATGGTGTCATTCAGAATGATGAGATAATTACCTTGTCTGTGTCAAATGTTGCAAAACAATACACAGAAACTTTCACAATTTCACCTCATTTTGACTTTGATGATGATGGCCAAGTAGACAGCATTGAAACCCAAGACTATGAAGTTGGTTTAGCCTTACTTGGGCCACCATTCGATATTTATCAATTCATCCCAAGCAAAACTAATTCTAATATTGTAAAAAATGCAGTGGTACGAAATATCGACAACCTGGTCATACGGTATTTCGATAAAAATAACTCACCCCTTCCCGAAGAAGCGGGTTTGGATGCAAATGGGTTAGCGATCCCTCCTTACACTCTTTCAAAAGCAGAGCTTAGTCAAATTAGAAAAATTGAGTTTGAGATCATCGCGCGATCAAGTGATGAAGATCCAAATGAAAAGTTCGTTGATAGCGGGACTTATTTATTGGGGAGCATTGCGGCTCAAAGTGGATCTGCCTCGTATAGCGACCGCTACCATCGAAGAATTTTTAAAGCGGTTTCTTCTCCTAGAAATTTGGTTACCGCACCATTTGGTAAAATCATATTATCAGCAAACCCGAATCCTATAAATTGCCCCAAAAATGAAACAGTTGTCACCGCAAATTTAGTGAGCTTGGAAGGTGACCAAGTTTCCGATGAACTTGAGGTTAAGTTTAATGCCAGTGGCGGGGAGATAAGTCCGAAAATGGCTTGGTTATCTAGAGGGGAGACAACAACCGCATTAAGCTATGACTGGACATCCTCTATCTTGACTACAACCGTCTCCGCTAGTACACAGATCGAATTCGAAGGCAAGAAAATTGCCATATATAATGCAATCCCCGTTACTTTCGACGGTCAATTTTTGGATGATTTTGATGCCGGACTTAAACCTGGTTGGATTGAGCATCCAAAATCATCCCCTGGTTCCTCAAGGTGGATAGTTGAAGGGGGAAAATATAAAACTCGTGAAACCGGTGACAGTGAGTCTATAAACGGATGTGAGTATCTAAAAAATTACGAAGTATTGGTTAATATTCAGAAGTCAACGAACCATGCCGAGGGTGACTATTTTGGATTAATTGTTAGATCACCATCTGATTTAAACAATGCAACGTCTGGATACTATATGGTTAGAGTTGTATGTTTCTCTTGCGAAGGGACAAATTCTTCAAACCATAGATATCGACTTGAATTAGTGGACAAACAAGGCCCTTATGACAGTGTGCTGACGAGTGTCGATCTAGAACCAAGCGAATTTTCTTTTTTAGCGGGAGAGGATTACACACTCAAAGCAATTGTAACTGATGATGTTTTAATCGGAAAATTTTGGAAGTCCAGTGAACTTGAGCCTTCTGATGACCCAGCGGACACACCAAAACCTGCTGACCCACCAGAGCCAGCAAGGAATGGTCGCACCATTGAAATTAGTAATTCGTCTTACTCTCAAGGAAAAATTGGTTTAGCAAGCAATACCAGCAAAAATACTTTTGATAATTTAGTAGTTAAACCTCTATCGTAGAATCTTGATTATGGCGTACCCCTTAAAAAAAAGGAAGCGGATCGTGGCTAATCGTAAAGTTCTTCTCTTGGCAGTCTTAGTTTTTTTTGGATTATTGTCACAATACTGTCCAGACTTCTCACAACAAAAAACTGGAAGAATCGGCACAGATGTTGTTGTGATCGATGAAAAATCTTTTGATCCAAATACTTTAAAATTAGATCTAGAGATAAAAAACGAGGTTCTAACATCAGAAAAGGCTTCTCCAAAAAATCCTGAAAAAGACAAGGCAAATCAAAAAAAAATAAACAAGGATTCAAATCCTCAATCAAAGGATGATTTTGAAGGCATTGTTATTGGGAAAAATCTCAAGGTAGGTATGCCCTTGCAGAAAGTCATTAAAATTCTGGGAACCCCAAAATCTTTAAAAGTAAAACGTGGAATCGAGCCAAAATTAGACAGCATGTCTATAGAATATCTGGACCATGGCATTACAATTCATGTCCTGAATGGAAAAAAAAGAATAGAAACCATGGAAGTATCGCAACAATTTAAAGGCGAGTTCGCAAGAGGAATCAAAATAGGCGAAAAAGTCAGCGTCTTAATAGATAAGCTTGGGGTGCCCCAATCGATAGATCCTTCAATTGCTCGGTATCCTGAAAAAGGAATACACTTTACTCTCAAGAAAAGTTCTTTGGTTGGTGCCCACGTTTTCAAAAAATAATAAAAGTTTTTTTGTTTGCTATTTAATAAGTGAAAGTTAAATTCTCAAAGGAGACAAACAGCATTAACATGCTTAAGGTCGCACTCTCCTTTAAAGACTTTTTGAATACCGTCTTGTTTCAGGGTAGTCATACCATCCGAGATCCCCTGTGCCCTTAATTCCTCAACCGTGGCACCTTTCATTACGAGGGTTTTAAGTTCAGGTGTCCCCTCTAAGATTTCGTAAAGCCCGGTGCGACCAGCAAGACCAGTCTCCTCACACTTTTTACAACCTACGGGTCGTTTTAACATCAAACTATCTTTATATTTAATATCAAGGGAAGAAAACTTTTCTGCTCCATATTCATCTACCAGCAAATCAAATTCCTCCTGCGTTGGATGATAGTCTTCCTTACATTTCTTACACAGGGTATGAACTAACCTTTGGGCAATCACCAACAACAACGCGTCAGAAAAGTGGAGTGGGTTCATCCCCATATCAACGAGGCGGACTATCGTTTCCGGCGCTGAGTTTGTATGGAGTGTGCTAAAAACAAGGTGACCGGTCAAAGATGCTTCAAGAGCAATTGAACACGTCTCAGAATCTCTCATTTCACCAACCATGATAACATCAGGATCACCTCGCAAAAACGATCTCAACGCCTTAGAAAAATTCAGGCCAATTTTGTCAAGCATTTGAACTTGTCGCAAACCTTCCTGAGTTATTTCTACGGGGTCTTCAGCAGTCCATATTTTCTTGTCCGGTGTATTAATTGAACCCAGGCATGAATGAAGAGTTGTGGTTTTCCCTGACCCGGTCGGGCCTACTGCCAATATTAATCCATAAGGTTTTTTAACCTTCTCTTGAATTAGATCCAGATCACGCTTTGAAAAGTTCATCTTCGCTATTGCGATAGGTTTACTATCTGCCAGAATCCGAACGACTGCATCTTCGTTTCCGCCGACAGTGGGTAACGTTGCCACTCGGCATTCTATTTGCCCTTGTTTGTGCCTCATTAAAATTTTCCCATCCTGGGGCAGTCTCTTCTCTGCAATATTCAGTTTGGCCATAATTTTTATTCTGGAAATAATGGCAAACTTATATAGATACGGAATTGTTTGATAAATCTTGCAAACACCGTCTTTACGAAAACGAATGTTCATCTTCTTTTTCCCGACACCTGGTTCGAAATGAATATCGGAGGCACCCTGTTGGTATGCATCGCTCAAAATCTTATTGACCAACCTAACGATGGCACTACTCGCTTCATGGAGTTTGGTGACTTCATCATATTCATCTGCGTCCGCAGTTGAATAGAATTGTTCTTGCTTTAATTCTGAAATTAATGCCGCAATACTGCTTTCATCCCCATTACCGCCAGTTTGACCGGCACCTCCCAAAGTATTATTCAGAAAATCGTGAATATCAGATTTTAATCCGACGCGAAATTCAATCTTTTTTTTGGAAAATTTTTGCGGAATATTGTCTATTTTATCCTCATCGGATGGATCATCTATAAGAATAATGGTTGAATCCTTTCCATCCGCCAAAGGAACCCAATTGTTTCTTCTTAGAAAGTTTTTATTCAAACCAGAAAAAATACTGTCAGGTAAATTCGAACCATCATACATTTGGTAGGGGACATTGTAGAAATGCTCGAGAGACTTTCCGATATCTTCACGACTTAGTTTCATTTCATCTAAAAATATATTTTCGAGGTCGTTGTTTTCTGAACTTGCCTTCGATATCGCAGAATTCAAATCCTTCTCGGAAATAATTCCATTTTCCACTAAGCCTGCATATTTACTTTTTTTTGACATTATTTTTAAGGCCCCTTCAATACAAGGCAAAGAACAAGATCAAACAACATTAATCAGAAGATTAACGGTAATCAAATAAACCACACCATTTTTCCTGAGGACTGCCTGATGCTAACATAAGGATTATTTTGTGAATATACCTCTGGCGAGGTATCTACAAATAACTCGGAATGCAATATTAGTCCTCGGTTTTTGTATATTTTTGTAAATTGGAATCATTCTTTTCGCACACGAACAAGCAAACACCGTAAAAAGTATTTAAAAACAATGGGTTTTGGAGTATGATTAATCATCCAATTGTTTAATGCTCAGACTTAGAGGTAGTTCTACTAGTAGCGAAAATCGGACCCGTGGGTAATTTGTTCCTTAAAGTGCGTGGTTGTATTGTATGAGGAATAATCTTTTGAGATCATTGAAGCTATCAACCATACTGTTATACTCATTATCATTCTTAATGTTGTGTGCAACTGTTATTTTTGTCCCAGCCTGCGACAAAAACGATGAAGTGGGAGCCGAAGATGTTTTAGCAACCCTTCCTCCTGCGCCAATAGGTTTAACCGCAGGGCCATTGGACCTGGTATTTAATAACCCCACTTTAACTAGCGGTGCCAAAGTCCGCCAGGCATCAATCCCAATTGAAGGTGCATTCCCCGTAAATACTGCGAACGAAGTAACTGGTTCAAGACCTTCAAAGAAAAATAATAAAAAGAAAAAAGAAGGCCTCGTAATAGGCAAAACCTTAAAAACAGGGATGTCTTTGGAATCAGCCCTATCAACATTGGGAATACCACGATCCATAAGAATTAATCGAGGTACTGAACCAGAAAGGGACAGCATCTCCGTTGAATACCTAAACCACGGTTTAAGAATTCATGCTCTTACCCAAAATAGTACAATCGAAGAACTGGAAGTCCTTCCCGAGTTCAAGGGAAAGTTTGTTGAAGGAGCAAAAATAGGTTCAAAGTTTCCAGAACTTATAAAAAGTTTTGGAATCCCCGAGTCAAAAGATTCTTCTATTGCCAAGTACCCTCATAGAGGAATGTATATTTTTTTAAAAAACGACACCATGATATCTGTCAAATTGTTCGCTAAAAACAGCAAACTTTTAGACCACAAACTTCTAATCAATTGAGTGATTGAAGATTTTTGCGTAACCAGGATATAACTACGGTTACCTTCTGCCACGACCTCCGCCACCCCGGTTCCCACGACTGCGCTGATCACCACCCTGTCGATTGCTTCTGAAATCCTGTCTTCTATCCTGACGGTTTTCACGGCGTTGTTTTAACGCTTTGGGGCGTACTTTAGTATGGTCCCGTCGATTGCTTCTAAAATCCTGTCTTCTGTCCTGACGATTGTCTCGTCGATTTTCTCTAAAATCCTGTCTTCTATCCTGACGATTGTCTCGTCGATTTTCTCTGAAATCCTGTCTTCTGTCCTGACGATTGTCTCGTCGATTTTCCCTGAAATCCTGTCTTCTGTCCTGACGATTGTCTCGTCGATTTTCTCTGAAGTCCTGTCTTCTGTCCTGACGATTGTCTCGTCGATTTTCCCTGAAATCCTGTCTTCTGTCCTGACGATTGTCTCGTCGCTGTTGTAATGCTCTCGGGCGTTTCTTAAGTTGCCCAGGATTATTTTTTTGGAGTTTTTGAAATGGTGGGAGGAAACCTTGGCGTGATGCTGGCGGGGCAACGGTCTCCTGCGCCCATGACATTGAAGGAACCTGGATAAACCCCATGATTAAAAGAGAGAAAAATAAATAGACGTAACCAGCGGATCTAAACATGGGAATTCTCCTGAAAAAGAACCAATAAAGCGGAGGCCTCACTCAACGCGTACCCCGTTTTTGTATTTATGACCCTGGTCATTCCTCCATATGCCGGTTGCGAAGTTATATTTCGTGAACGCCTGCATAGATCCTCCATCTGCGGTTCTAGGATCATAGATACCACCTGACACCGTGCGGCCCCCAACCACCACCGCAGGAAGGGATTTTCCAGCCCACACTATTTTTAGTTCCCCATCTTCTTCCTTTCTACCCCAACTCCCTTTCTGTGTCCTGTACAAGTGTCCTTGCTTAAACACGCCATGGTTGCAGTCAATAGGTAATAACTCTTTGGATTGAGGGCCGGATCCTGTACGGTTACCTTCTGGATCAACTAAAAACCATGTTTTGTACTGCTCTTGTTTCGAACCATTGCACACCGGATTATATCGAACGCCATTTCGTAAGTATGACTTCGAGGAGCAAGTGCAAGCATCTTCCGGCGGTTCATAGCTTTCGAAAGTTGGTGCCGGAGATGCTGGTGGTTCCATGGTCGCTGCGAGTAACTCGTTTACAGAACTATTCTGGTTCATAGTTGGAGTGCCATCAGAATTCTCGGAATAGGTTCGGCTCTGAATCTCTTGAATTGAGCCGTCAATATCATCAGAAGAAGGTCTCATTAAACCCGGCAACTCATTTATAACTGCCAGTAATCGATCTTGCGCTTTCTGTTTGGTGCACTCCTCATCGCATGCGATCGTAGGGCAAGGATCCTGAAAAGTGCCGGCACAAACATATGCGGGACGTGGGGGAAACGAAGCGTTTACTATTGACACACCGCACTTCTCACCCGAGCTAATTAACGACGCATTATTTATACTGAACGCATTGGGACTACTAACGTGTTTAGCCGTCGCACAGAAAGTAGTACTTGGCTCAGAAAATTGTGGAACTAAAACATCCGGATTTTGGTTAAAACCATAATAGGTGCCTTTTATAGTTGGCAGATCACATGCCTGAGAAGGATAAGTATCAATCCAAAAAGCATTGCAAAGCAAATACATATCCTTCAAAGCCCGTTTGGCATGAATATCATAGGCTTTATTTTTATACTGCGAGAATTTGGGTATTCCTACCGCACCCAAAATTCCAATGATCACGATTACATTTAAAATTTCTATAAGCGTGAAACCCGCCTCTTTGCTATTTGAATTTCTAGTGTAAGACATTAACTAGATTTCCCTCTTAAATATCAAGCTTAGGAGTTTATTCATAATAATCCCCGTTATACTAAAATTATACTAAAAAATTCTACCCGATAAAAATTTAAACAGCACTGCCCATCTGAAATATAGGAAGGTACATAGCCACCACAATAAATCCGACAACAAGCCCAAGAAAAACCATTAGCGCCGGCTCTAAAAGAGCGGTCAAACCGGTAACTGCGGTATCAACCTCCTCATCATAAAAATCAGCAATTTTAGCCAACATGGAGTCAAGTGATCCGGAATTTTCACCCACATCAATCATCTGAATAACCATGGGTGGAAAGACCTTTCCTCGTGCGAGCGGAGCAGCTATGGTTTCACCACCCTTAATCGCTTCCATCGTATCCAAAACAGTGGACTCCACGGTTTTATTTCCTGATGTGCGAGCACAGATTTCAAGTCCCTCTAGTAAAACCACCCCACTCGCAAGAAGTGTGCCCAAAGTCCTTGAGAACTTCGCAATAGAAACTTTTCGAATTAGCGGCCCAGCCACAGGAAGTTTTAATGCGTAACCGTCAATTACGGCCCTGCCCCGCTCAGTAGCATACAGCCTGCTAAAAACCAAATAAATCGCATACGCAGTACCTACTATATAATACCATTTGGTTCGAAACATATCGCTAACAGCCATTACTATTGCAGTAGGACCCGGCAACTCAGCCCCTCCACTACTGAACATTGTTGTAAACGCGGGGATAACAAAGATCATTAAAAAAGAAATCACCCCTACCGCCACGCTAAGAATACAAGCTGGATAAACCATGGCAGACTTGACTTTTTTTTTAAGAGACGCCGCTTTCTCGATATGCTCAGCCAATCGTCTTGCAATGGTATCCAATATTCCAGCTGCTTCACCGGCTTCGAAAAGATTACAGTAAAGTGAGTTAAATACCTTTGGGTGCTTTCTAAGGGAATCAGAAATATTTTCTCCGGTTTCGATATCTTGTTTAACGGAAAGGATAATCTCACCAAAAGTTCTATTTTCTGTCTGCTCACCCAGAATCTTCAAACATTGAACCAATGGAAGCCCCGCATCAATCATGGTAGAAAATGTCCGGGTGAAAACAACAATATCCTTCTCAGTAATTTTCTGTTTACCACTACTAAAAAGTGGCTTTCCGTTATTAAAACTAAATTCTTTTTTCTTTCTCTTCTCCGCAATATTAATAGGCCTAATTTTATCTTGCTTTAGGCTGGCAATGGCGGACTTCCTGTCTTCCGCCAGAATCTCATCATGTATAATCTTGCCCTTAATTCTTGCCTTGTATTGAAATGAGAGCATACCGGTTCAATCCTTTTTTACTTTAAAAATATGGATTTTAAATTGGTCTCTATTTTTAACGACACTGCTTTTCTCATTCACTGCAATTACCTAAATAAATTCTGGTGGTTTTTTTAAAAATGAAATGAAACGATCTTTTACGATTCCTTTATCGTAGGCATCTTCCGGGCTTATTTTTTTTGCTTTTAACTCGGCGAGGATCGCGTCATCTAAAGATTGCATCCCATATTTCTTACCTGTTTGAATGGCCGAAGGGATCTGGAAAGTTTTACTCTCACGGATCAGGTTGGATACCGCCGAGGTCACCATAAGGATCTCAAAAACCGCCACTCGTCCCTTCTGATCGATTCTCTTTAATAGTTTTTGCGCCACCACTCCCTTGAGAGATTCAGAAAGCGTAGTCCGTATCTGCGCCTGTTGGTGTGCCGGGAAAACATCTATTACACGATCAATAGTTTTAGTAGCATTTTGTGTGTGCAAGGTACCGAATACGAGGTGACCGGTGGATGCAGCTTCAAGTGCTAATTGGATTGTCTCAAGGTCCCGCATTTCACCTACCAGGATAATATCGGGGTCTTCACGCAAAGCCCCTCGAAGAGCCGACTTAAAACTTTTGGTATGTACTCCTACTTCACGATGATTAACAACAGAACTTTGCCCCCTGTGGATAAATTCAACCGGGTCCTCCACTGTTATAATGTGGCATTTTTTATTTTTATTTATATGATCTACCATCGCGGCCAACGTGGTTGACTTACCACTTCCTGTTGGACCTGTAACTAGAACCATTCCCTCGTGCAACATGGCAAGTTTAGTGATACCTCCGGGTAGATCTAACTGCTCAGCCGTTAAAATTTCGCTGGGGATTTCTCTAAAGACAGCCCCAACTCCCCACCTCTGTTGAAAAAAGTTTGCTCGGTATCTGGCTAAACCTGTTATCTCATAAGCAAAATCAATATCACCTGTTTCTTCAAATATTTTTTTTTATTTTCTGGAGCAATTTCGTACAACATATCTTTAAGCTCATCATTTTCAAGTGACTTATGGTCAACTCGTTCCATATCACCATGAATCCTAAAAATAGGTTGAGAACCTGAAATCAGGTGGAGATCAGATGCCCCTTGTTCATTCATTAATTTAAAAAGGGCGTCAATTTTAGCCATATGTTTTTAGAGTTGTTAGATAAAAAATGCCGCGTAGCAAAGTCTTTGGTTTACATTATTACTTTATCTACAAACATACTCATTCCTTCTTGAGTGTGTCTTTATTATCCATGACAATAGTAGGGGTAATGAATATGAGTATTTCGGAAACCGTGTCTTCGTCGTCCACGTTCTGGAACAACGCGCCCAGAATAGGTATGGCCGACAAGAAGGGTACTTTTTTTTCTGTCTCGGTCGTGGTATTTTCAAAAATTCCGCCAAGCACAGTGGTGGCGCCATTCGCCACAACCACCTCGGACGTGGCCTCATTTGTTGTAATCGTTGGATTACCATTACCGTCCGTATTGGCGAAATCGGCCGCATTTTTCGTGGCCTTGATTTGGAGAAGCACATTATCGTCAGAGGTAACATGCGGTGTTACCGTGAGGCTGAGTTCTGCATCTATAAACTGTGTCGCGGTCCCCTGCTCCGAGGTCGTCTCATACGGGATTCTTCTTCCACTTGAGATGTGAGCTTCGCGGTGATCCATGGTTGTTACCTTTGGAGCTGAGAGAACGCGCCCTCGCCCAGCCGACTCCATTGCGGTTAGCCGCATATCTAAATCCAAGCCGCTCATAATATTTCCCGCGAGTATACCAATACCAGATGTCGCTGTTGAAGTGGTCCCAAGGTTAACCAGTTCGGCTGCCACTCCCACGGTTCCGGTACCAGAGGTTATAAGAATATCGCCTCCTTGACTATTAAAGTCTTCTCTTATTGAGTTCCTCTTCTTCGCAATGGCACCTGTCAAACCCCATTCAATACCAAGCTCCTTTGAATAGCTTGTGCTGACTGTCACGATACGCGCCTCGATCATAACCTGCGGTGATTTTTTATCCAGAATCGTTATAAACTCCAGCATCTTCTCAATATTTAGACGCAGATCTGTAAGGATCAGCGTATTGGTTCGTGTGTCAACGGTAATAAATCCAGACTCGCCTCTTAGAGAATCTAAATTCTTGGCAACATCTTCAATCTGGCCATAATTAATCTGTTTAACTTCTGTGACCATATTCTCATCGCTGACCACAGATCGTCTGACAGGAGTTTCCTGTTCACTGACTACATTACGAGCAACCGATTCACCAGAGATAATACTACGTGCAGTGACATTAACAATATTGTCACCAATACACTGTATCTGTAACCGGTTATTAGCAAGAATAATTTCGAAAGCTTGATTCCAGGGAACATTATGAAGTCGTAGATTTATATTTCCCTTAACCTCATCGGCGATGACAATATTAAACCCACTCATTTCGGAAAAGACCCGCAAGGTGTTTGGCAGAGAAGCATCTTGAAAATCAAGATCAATCCGATCTTTCTTACCACCTAACAAAGACTCGCAAGGATCAACAGGAAGGACAGCTTTCTGACCCACGGCAACCTTTTCAGAGGAAGTCTCCGGATCGGTTTCTTTTGAGCTAACCTGCGTCTTGGTTTTTCCAGTTTTTTCCTGTTCAGTTATATCATCGTACAATTGAACTGTAAGTTCATCGCCCGTGATCTTTTTAATATGGTAGCGGGCGCCCCGCCTCAAAATGATTTCTAAGCGCAAAGTACGTCCGTCTTCAGAATAAAAAGTCCGAATATTATCCACCACTCCCTGTCTTACATTGATCACATCAGACAATCGTCCCTTTTTTGTATTTGGAATGTCCAATACGAGACGCAATGGATCAGTGCCTTTGAATGCTGTGTAATGAATATTATCTGAAGCTTTAATACGAACAACTATTTCGTCGTCATCGCCAACTTTAGTGTTAAGACTTACAATTTGCGTTGGTTTCTGATTAATCAATTTTCCTTCTTTTTGCTCACCAGGTTTCGTGTTTTTATTCACAGGAACACAAGAAGACAACCCATTGATCAATGCAATGAAAAAAATACCGTAAAAAATCAATATGGTTTTATGCACTATTGTTTTATTTTTTATTATCATGCGCCTAACCTTGTAATGGGTTCTTCTTGAATTCAATGTTTCTTGGTCGAGATAAAATTTCGCCGAGGTAATTACGATACCTTTCCAAAATGACAACCTTCTTTTCATCAACAGTTTTGACTATACCGAGATTTGGTCCTATGAGTGTGCCCACTTTTACAGTGTGACCCCTTTGTCCTTCCGTTTGAACCAAAGCAACCGTTGTTCCTTCTTTTCTTAATGTCCCGACAAATTTCATTTTATCAAAATCTGTCTGGAGTTCCGTTCGTATAAACATTTTTTCCTGCATGCCCAGAACTTCAGATAGCAAACTTCGATAACGAGACACTTTTTTTCTGTATTCTTTATTACTCAGTTTTCTAAGCGCTGACTCGTCGTTAAAAATCGAAGCAAAATCGTTTAGTTGATCTGCCGTTCTCGGATACTCCGCTTTAACTTTCTCATAAACTTTTATAGGAATAAGAGGCATTTCCGATGGAGCTTCTAATCCACCTGATCTTTTTTTCTTTGAAGGTGAGGGTTGACTGGAGACCTTTTTGAAACCTTTTTTATCAGGACCAACCAACGGTACAAACGGATCTCTTTTCCCTAACGAAAAATATCGTTCGCCTGGCGGAAAGTTCGCTTTGAGTGAGTCAAGGTCAAGGTTTTCAGATTGGGCAGGAACTTGGAAAGAAAGCAAACCAAAAAGAGGCAAAACAAAAAGAAACATAATAGATCTTATATTTAGTTTTCGTTTCATGTTTTACCTATACCTTAAAGTCCATCGATGTAAACATAACTACTTCCTATAAATGAAGACAATACTTGAGATTTATTTTCATCTTTCACGACTTTAAACGACATGTTCTTGACGTGAACTATTTGCAGCATATTTTGCAAGGTGGCAAACATATCCATCGTCTCCCACAATCCACCACGGAACCTAAAATGCATGGGAATCTCTTTATAAAAATCATCCACCATTCCATCGGCAACTTTAAAATACACAATGTCAACATTCCTTTTTTTTCCAAGCCGGGTAATCTTAACTAGAAGTTTACTTAATGCTTCCTCACTAGGGAGTTGTTTTTTTTTCATATTCAACTCACCCGTTTTCAAGCTTAAGTTTTTAAGAACTTCATGCTTGCTCGCAACAACTTTAAAATATTTTTCCAGGGTATATTCTGTATCAACTATTTTTTCCGTCAAAGTTTCACGTTCTAAATTCACAGCACTAAGAGTGGTAAAAAAAGAAATCAAAAACAAAATTAAACAAACCCCGACTGCCCCAAAATAAATCTTGGCAGGCCCTATCTCCTCTATGGAATCGTAGGGAAGTTTATTGAAAAATAGGTCCATGTTAGTATTGCACCTTTTCCCTGGTCATGCCTTCATTGGCATATAGACATAAAAAGTAAAATCACGCACCGCTTCTGTTCCAGTCTGTTGCTGACTGGTTTGATGTAAAAATACTTTAACGAAGCTTGATGAATCACGAAGTCGACCGATATAACGGACGATAGTTTCATCGCTATGTTTTCCAAATAAACGCCCACGAACCTCTAGAAACTCTTGCTTCGACTGAGCCTTGTTTTTAGACTTGTTTGATTTTTTTTTTGTTTTCATTTTTTTTGGATCCCCAATAAAAATCACAGGAATCTTCTTTCCCTTGATTTCCTTGACCCCCAATTGCCTGACACTGGTAAGCCAGATTTCATCAGGAACAGGAAGAATCAGGTCTTCCAAAATTTGCGTAACCTGGAATTGATTCGCCCGGAGTCCATTAATTTTTTTTATAATTTTTTCGGTACGCTTAGCTTGGAGTTTCATTGATTGAATTTTTGTGGTTTGAGCAGTTAGCTCCCGCACCTGACCTTCGAGCTGCTTTAATTCATTTGTACGGTACTTAATTTCTATTTTTTGGAAACACCAATATGTGACTATCAAAAAGATAAAAAAAAGAACCGATCCTATTGCATTTATTATTATTTTTTGCATAGCGATCTTCTTTAGTTCTTGTTTATAGTCAAGCAGGTTTATAGAAGTCATTTGCAGTCAAACCTCCTTGCAGCTAATCCCATAACCATTGCAAATTGAGGCCCTAGATCATTTAATTTTTCTAGATGAAAGCGTCTCGGATCCACCTTAATCGAACTAAAAGGATTTATTATTTCTACTGGAATTTTAAAGCGTTCTCTTAAAAGTGTTCGCATCCCGTAAACCAATGCACCAACACCATGGATAAAAATACGCCTCACCTTTCCATTCGTGCTTGAAGAAAAATTCTCGATTGCTTCAGAGCCTTCATCTATTATTTTTTCAACAGAATCCATTTCTGGCTCCACACCAATTAAACTCATCTCCGTGTCCATTTTTTCTTCAGCTTGGAATCCACTGCTAAACTTACTATTAAAGTACTCTTCAACTTTATTAGCTTTTTTGAAGAACCCCCTTGAAATATTTTGTTTCCAGTTTGTAGAACAATGACCTGAAACAGGATTTTGTTTATCGAAGACCAGATGACCATTGCTCACAATACTTACATGGGAGTACGGTTCGTTTAAATTAAACAAGGCACACGGTTCTATTGAGGGTAGACCTTTGGTGAACTCCAATGATCTGATTGAAGCAAAAGTCTCTAGATCAAAAACGACAGGGGTTAATCCAGCTTCGACCAGAGTGTCGAAACGGTTATCTATTATCTCGTGTTGGACAGCGGCAACAATAATTTCAAAATTTTTTTCTTTGCTGGTCCCACCACCCCATTGACTCTCCGGAAGATTTTCTACTTGTTCAACCACCTGATAATCGTACCGAACATCTTCTATATCAAAGGGGATTTCGTGCTCCACTTCATGCAATAATTCTTCTAAAAGCTCCTCTTTGTTCCTCGCTGACAATATTAATTTCCTGATAACACCATGATCTCCTGGAATCGAGGACACCACATATCTTGATTTAAATTTTTCACTTTTGATAATTTTTTTTATAATGTCCGACACCTCATCCGGATTCTCCACCAACCCATCGACAACAGACCCTTTCGGCAGTGGCATCACTCCGACCCCCACTAACTCGCACACATTTTCTATAAAGTTTAACTGGGCAATAGTTATTGATTGCGACCCAATATCAACCGCTAGAAGTGGTGTTTCTTTGTTTAAAAACAAATTGCTGTACATTTTCTCTTTTAGTCCTATTCTCTACTTAAATTCAGAGACCCAAAAACTCCATTCAAATAATTCCGAAACAAATTTCTTGACTTCATGATTTATTCAAATAAAACAATCTTTTACCAGTTCCATGGAATAGATTATCTTATCACAAGACACTTTTCGCGAACATACTCCTAGTGAGGTATTGGTTCTCATAATAGTATTTAATACAATACCCTGGCCTTTTAAGGCATTTGTATAGCAATAGATAGCGCGTTTTTATTTAGAATTTATTTTCCTGGTGATCATGCAAGAAAATTCAACTGATTATGAAAGAAACGGATTCATATCTATCCTGACAAAATATGTGACCGCTGGTATTGTTCTGCTATTCTCACTGGCCTTTGTGTGTACCCTCTCAACAGTCAATGCTCAGGAGCATGGTCTCGATTTAAAACAGATCATAGATCCTTGCACCATGCCAGACCATAGCCTACACCTGGGTGATGACGGATCTGTAAATTACAATTCATCTATCCCGATTGCTGGTTTCCAATTTAACGTGGAGGGTGCGACCGTACTTAATGCAACTGGCGGTCATGCAGAAGCCGCAAACTTTACCTTACCAGTTGGTGGCAACACAGTACTTGGGTTTTCACTCGATGGGGCTACCATTTCTGGATGTGGCACCATGATATCTTTAATACTAGAGGGTGAAGCCACGGGCCTTTCTGGCATTATCATGTCGGACATTAATGGTAAAGCAATTGCAGGAATTTCCCTACTTCGTGATCAATAATTCAGCTTAGTTTATCGGCTAGCATTAACTGGAAGACACCTTTATTTAACCAGGTAATTTTTAAATCTTTGGGAGTCCAAAAAATGAGGCACGGCGGGTAAGTTTTTTATGAAGATCTTCATAAAATCGGACAACTTTGGTTACGGTCTCACTTTCTTGACTACTTAGAGTTTTAGTATGCATCGCCTTGAGCTTGTAGCCGTTAATTTGTGAGTTGTAGTATTTAAATTTTGACTTCCACCAAAATGCTGGCTTTCCTCCCCATACCTGCTCGCCAGGCTTTGCAAGGGGCTTCAAAATAAGTTCGGATTCGGTATGGTTAATTTCCATTCGGAAGTTACTCAAAAAACTCATCCCAAGTAATCCTCCTATACCTAGCATTTTTTTACCAATACTGGCTTCTACTAGATCGACTTCCGCGCCACCAATTTTAACCTTATCAAGCACTATCAACTTGTTCTGCGAAACTCCATTTGCTGTTTGCATCTGAATTGCAGGTAAGTTCGAAGTTTCTTTTATCCCCAATTTTCTGCACACCTCTGGAGAAAGGGATATTAAAGACGCGCCTGTATCCAGCATCAATTTGACTTTGACCTTTCCGTTAATCGTCGCATCGACTATAAAGTTACCACTGTTAGTAGAAATTAGAGGAACCTTGTATTCTTGCAAGTGGTTCAAACGGATTACAGGAAGATTCATTTTTGAATTGGAACTAGACGACTCTTCAGAGGGAACCTCCTCAATGATGCGCAGCCCTTCGACTTTCCCATCGCGATAATTGGGTGGAATTTTTTCAGGACTATCGGTGAAATGGGTGATCCCATTTTCATCTTTCCAAGAAAATATTGTGGCATCGCTGATATTCACGGTAAACGTTAATACCAAAAGGGTCAGCAGACCGTTGAAAAAGATGTGAAACGATTTGGGCATGAGCTGTGCCTAATTCCTTTGTTATGATATTTGTTGGGGCTAGCTATATTATGACGTTTTCTTGTCAACCAAACCACTGTGTTGTGCGTTTTAAAGTTAAGTGAAAGGTAGTTTTGTTAAACTTGACAAGGAAATGGATATGAAAAAGACTATGCTTACGATAAGTTTTACCTCCATTATTGCGTTTGCACCCGTCACAACTCTAGCTCAGGAGACTGTTGAGCAGGACGTCGGTAACCGTATTGTACAACGACTTGATAACAGTGGAGACCAGATCAATGATCAACTCCATGCCAGAACCCACCGGGCCCGAGATAATGGGCGCTATGCTCCGGCGAACCGGCTGGACCGGAAGGGAGATCGGATCGACCACAAACTGGACCGGAAGGGAGATCGGATCAATGATCGACTCGATGCCAGGGCCCACCAGGCCCGAGATAATGGGCGCTATGCTCTGGCCAAGCGACTATACCGAAAGGGAAATCGGATCGACCACAAACTGGACCGAAAGGGAGATCGGATCAATGACCGACTCCATACCAAAACCCATCGGGTCCGAGGTAATAAACGCTATGCTCTGGCCAAGCGACTATACCGAAAGGGAGGCCAGACCAATGACCGTATTAATGCTAGGCGGAACAACCAGCGACGAGACTGGATCCGTAGTCGAAACAACCAAAGCGAACAGCGCTTCTCAAGTTTTAGAAACACCCAGAGGTTTCATCGAAGTCAAGGGCACGCCCAGAGTACCAGAAGATTGGCGCGTCGATAAAATTATCAAGCTGGCAGGCCCCATTCCGGGGCCGCTAGGCCCGGATATTAATACGGGCAAATGGTTATGGAAGAATTTCTAGCATCGGTAGAACGTCGCGCTTTTAGAATGGCTGAATTAGCCACGCGAAGTTCTGATGATGCTCTGGATATTCTACAAGATGCTATGATTGCTTTAGTCCAAAAATACTCGGATAAACCTCCTGAGGAATGGAAGCCATTATTCTTCCAGATTCTAAAAAATCGGATCCGGGATTGGCATCGAAAGGCAAAGGTTCGGAATATTTGGCGGTCGTTCCGGAACACGGAGCAAGAGGATTCGCCAGACCCTATCACCCAGCATGCTGACCCGGCAGGACGGGATCCAGGAGAGGAGTTGGCGCTTTCAGAATCAGTAGAAAGCGTCCATGCTGCTCTGCGCACCCTTCCCTGGCGTCAAAAACAAACATTTCTTTTGCGGACTTGGGAAGAAATGAGCGTCTCTGAAACAGCACGCTCCATGGGGATTTCCGAGGGGTCCGTCAAAACCCACTTCTCACGGGCCACGCAGACTTTGAGAAAGTTGTTGAAGGATCAAAGGGATGAATGAAACCGAACAGGATAAACGTTTTTTAAAGCAGATCAAAAAAACCCTGGATAAGGGATCATCTCGTCTCGATCCAGGAATTCAATCGCGGCTAACCCAAATCCGGTTCAAGTCGATGGAGTCCAAATCGAAGGGGTGGTTTCCAGAATGGATGTATCAACCCACAACAAAATGGGCATCAGTCGCCTGCGTCCTGTTGCTTGTGGTTTTTTATTTTGGTGAACCTAATAAAACTCATGTGGGACCGGGTTTAGAAGACATCGATCTGCTGACCTCTACGGACGTTTTGGAACTTTATGAAGAGCTCGAATTCTATGCATGGTTGGCCAAGGAAAATGTGGGTGCGGGTTAGGCCGATCTTGATCGGGACTCTCTGCTTGTGGTCGCTGGGAACTGCCCCCTTCATGACCCAAGATGCAAGCGAAAAGGACGAACCTCAATCGGCATCCCCCGATGAGGAAACCCCTTCTTTGCAATTTCTTGAGTTCCTAGGGGAATTTGAAACAGAAGACGGAGAATGGACGGATCCTGAAGACATGAATGAAATGGAGATGGAAGATCCGGAGCAAAATAAAAATGAAGAAAAATAACTTAAAGAGTTTTTTAAGCTGTTGGGTCGTGTCGACGATCCTCCTGATTATCCCTTCTCAAGGATGGGCACAAGCACTTTCATGGGACCAACTTGCCCCGGAAGAAAAAAAACTTCTAGTCCCCTTTAAAGAACATTGGAAGCAATTAAATGAGAAAAAGCGTCAGCAGTTGAAAAGCGGAGCACAGCGTTACCAGAAAATGAATCCGGATCAGCGAAATGACTTTAAGCAGAAATTCCAATCTTGGAAGGAAAAATCTCCGGAAGAACGCCAACGTATTCGCACCCGGTTTGAAAAGTTCCGCAAGCTTCCGCCGGAAGAAAAGAAACGGCTTCGGGCCTCCCGTAAAAGATTTAAAAATATGGGTCCGGAACGAAAGCAAAAACTACGCAAACAATTTAAAAACATGTTTCCCGAGGATCGCAAAAATTTTCGCGATCGGATTCAAAAAAGAAATAAGCGGCTGAAAGACAATTCGCCTAAAAAACGCAAGGAAATTCGCTCGAAACTGAATGAGTCGAAGGAAAAGTTTAGACAGGTTTCTCCTAAAGAAAAAAGGCGCAATAGGGTAGATAAAATTAATCCGCAGCGGAATCGAATAAACAGGGATCAAATCGGCCAAAGGCGACCAAATCGGTCACGATCCTTTGAGCAGAATTCCTTCCCTCGATCCCGTGCTCCCAGTCAGAACCTAGGTCCGCGAATTTCCGGCAACAAGCGGAGACGCTAACGATTTTAAAAAACTATAATCAAAGGGAGGACAAGATGAAAAAGTATTTTTTTGATTTAAGAACAATGGCAGTTGTTGCTGGGTTGATGTTTTTGTTGATACACGGGGAATTGGTTTTGGGTCAAGAAGCTAACAATACTGATTCAAAGTCGGATGCTGCTTTGGAACTGCGTGACCAGAACCTCTTGAGAACAGGAGAAAAAAAGAAAAGGTTTGAAAGAAGGAAAATGAAGGTGCTAGGAAATATTAGAAAAAGACGTGCTCTCCTTAATAATTTTGAAAGCTGTATTAAATCCGCTAATTCCTACGAGGACATAAAATCTTGCAAAAATAGAAATAAAGAAAGAATGGAGGCGCTTCATGCCGAAAGAAAAGAAATGAGGGGAAAAATGAGGGAGAAAAGGGAAAGGCGACGAAATGAAATGAATTAAAAATTAAACGCTTCGCAATCTTGAAGAGCATCGGTATCTAACCAGTAAGCATTGCAGAGCAAATGCATATCTTTTAGAGCTTGCTTGGAATGCGCGTCATAGCCCGTTATCTTGTACTGGTTGAACTGGGGAATAGCGATAGCAGCAAGAATACCGATGATGGCAATGACAATCAGTAGTTCTATGAGTGTGAAGCCTGATGAGTTTTTTCGGGTTAAATATTTTTGCATGACCATCCCTTCCAATGGTAAGCAACGGAACCATCTTAATTATTATGAAGGGATAGAGTTGAAATTCTTTTACCGCTAGTGAGTACATGGCGAGTACATAAATAAAAAGGACTCACGCCACCTTGACGTAACTCCTTGATTTAAATGGTGGGCCGTCTCGGGATCGAACCGAGGACCTACTGATTAAGAGTCTGTAGCCATTAATAATCAATAACTTACCACAACAAACAACAATAAGAGAATCAGGTAGTTACCCCCCTACCCTTGTTGTCCTTAGTTGTGGAAAACTGCCATTATTTGCCGTCAAGTGGCCCATTATTCACACCAGCGGGCATTTTTCTTTCCACCGTCGTATCTAACAGCCATACCTGCATCGACCAAAGCTTCAGCAAGATTTTCTCCATCGGCATAGACATCCGCAACGATTCTAAAATACTTACCACGCGCCATATTCTTTAGGTCTATACGCTCTGCATCTTTGAGAAATTCCTCAACCATGCCTTTGGCCTGCTCGGCATCATATTTTTCCTTATCAAACTTGCCTCTAATCTCAGGTGTGTCAATCCCATTAACTCGGATAGCTATTTTGTTTCCAATAATGGGGTGAAGATTGGGAAGGTTAAACGTTATCGTGTCCCCGTCGTAATTTCTAACGTAGATGGCTCCTTCATAGTCTCCAAACTTTGGTTTAGCACTGACGGTAGTGGAACCGCTAATTACAAAAGTAAGTGCGAGTAAGAATGTAAGTGGTTTGGTTTTTTTCATTGTTATTTAATTACCGTATCAGGTTTCCATAGGACATTCTTAGCATCAGAATTTTTATTCAATTGAGTCAAAATATTCGTGACCATGTAAGGTGCTTTCTTTAAAATGTATGGACTGAAACCATCTTTTTTGCCGACTGCTTCCCACAAAATCGAGTTTTTATCTTTCTTTCTAAAGAGTTCTCCATTATGAAATTGAATCCGAATTTCATTGGCATTAGTAGTATAAGAACCAAAATGTTGATTATATCCAGTTACTATTTGAGATTGCACTCCAGTCGCAGGATCAATGACCAAACCATATACAGGTGTGCTCAATGAGTAATCGTGTTTTTTTGATCCAAGAAATTTTACCAAGAAGGTCAAAATAACTTTTGAATTATCATACTCACCTTTAGAAAAACCCAACTTATTTAGTTCATTTCTCAAATACTCTTGAACCTTTTTGCTTTCTATCATTGCGTCAGGTAGTAGGATGTGAACACTACTTCCCAATTCAACTGGTGCTATTGCAATTGAACTTACAGTAGTCGAATTCAAACTTGCCGCACATGAGAACAAAAATAGAAAAGGAAGAGAAAGTAAGCATGTGAGTGGTTTGGTTTTCATACTTCACCAAAAACAAAAAAACGAGATAACTCGACAGAGTCACCTCTTTTAATTTCGTTTCTAATTGTATTCCAAGTTGGTCTCACTTAGGACCTTTTGGGATAAGTTTTGGGGTACTTTTTTATGTCATATTTTTCGTATCTGTCAATCTATTTCTATGCTTCTAACCCAGGGTTCCCGCTCTGATCAGAAGTTTTTCGAGCAGAAACCCAGGCAATAACCGTTTGAGGCCGACAAAAAGATAAGTGGGAAAAGTGACATAGTAGCGAGCTTTCGGTTTAGAGTTTTCCAGCGCTTGCAAAACTTTTTCCAAAACTGCGGTGGCAGGTAAGGTAAATGGCAGAGGTGCTGTTTCCTTGGTCAACCTTTCTTCCATGGCCTCATATTTTTTATGAAAATGGCTGGATTTGGCGTCAATGTTTTCCTTGTATTTTGCATAGGCGTTTTGACGAAATTTTGCTTCTATAGGTCCGGGTTCAATGATTGAAACATATATATTAGTGCCCCTCAATTCCATTCGCAGGGTATCCGAAAGACCCTCTAAAGCGTGCTTGCTTGCATTATAAGCCCCTCGAAAGGGAAGAGAAATGAATCCAAGAATAGAACTGTTTTGGATAATCCTCCCATAACCCTGTCTACGCATTGTTGGTAAGATTAGGTTTGTTAACTCCAAATAACCGAATACGTTCGTTTCAAACTGCTCCCGTAAAACGTCACGTCTCAAATCCTCCACGGCTCCCGGTTGGCCAAACCCGCCGTTGTTGAATAATGCGAAAAGCTTTCCCTCCGTTTTATTCAAAACCGTATCGACAGCTCTTTTAATGGATATCGAGTCATCTAGATCCAGTTGGAAGCTTTCCATTCCTTTATTTAAAAGGATTTTGACATCCTCTTGCTTCCGAGCGGTAGCAAATACTCTATAACCCCGCTTGAATAAACCTTCAGCAACGCAAAGGCCAATGCCTGAAGAACATCCAGTAATTAAAATCGATTTTTCTTCCATCACTTTATCCTTTCCCTTACATTCAGATTTGGAATGAGTAGGAATAGTATCCGTCCAATCATTTTTATCCTCTTCGTTTTTTTAACATATCCTCCAAGCGGGACTCTTTACTTGGGTTCTTCTTGGGTCGTTTGGGTGGCTTGTCAGTTGACATTTTGCGTACTTGTTCGAGGTTTCTTGATTTAAAACCTATCTTTTCTTTTTTAGTCATTAACCCAGCACCGCAATTAGGACAATTATCTACTCTAGCATTTACTTCTTTAGATTCAAATTTCTCGACTCCATCGACCAATAGGTCAATTCCGCATTCCTTGCACTTGATTAACGCCATAGTTAACCCCACCTTTTTATTTAAAGCCACTAACAAAACTGCCTTACTTGTTTTTGACTTATCAATTATTGTTCATTTATCATTTTCTTTTTTCTCAGAGTCATCTTTTGGGGTTGGAAAATTCTTAGAACCGTGCTGGATTTTTAATGCGTTATAAAAGAAAACTATACAGGAAAGTACAAAAACAATGATTATTCCATCAATTAGGTAATCCATAATCTCTCATTATTTAAGGCCACTAACAAAACTACCTTTAATTCTCCTTTTTATCGGCAATACCTAGTTGCATATGAAAGCTGAGGGTACCCAAGTTCTTATCTGCTCAACTATTTTCTGCAATCTCTGGTTTTCTTGTTTTAGAAGTTTTACTTCTTCTTTCAATTTTTCATTTTTGTTGTCCGTTTCCATTTTTTAGATCATCATCTTCATCATATTTGATCACTTCCACTGGACAACTCTTAGCCGCGTACTTAATTTTTTCTTCTAAACCTGAATAGTCAACCCCTTTTATAACTTGCGAACTTTCCCCATGTTTAACCTTAAAAACCTGTGGACAGTTAAGCTCTGAAAAACCACAAAAAATGCAGCCTTCTTCAATCCATACACGCGTAATAGCCATTGCTCTCACCCCCTTTTATTTAAAGCCACTGACAAAACTACCTTGTTTTTGATTTATCAATTAATGAAAAAAGTATCCATAAAGTAAAAAAACCAACGACCACAAAAATTATGTAATAGGAGCAGAGGAAACCACCACAAGTAAAGTTAATATCTATCATATTGCTCATTAGTCTTTCCTTTTCTAAGTATGGCGAGGTTTGTTTTTTCCTTTAATCCTCTTCTTGAATAGGGAAATAAAAACCAAATAAATAGCCCAAAGAGCGACTATTAAAACTACGGAGTGAATATTCCTCATATTACTCCTTCTTCAATATCCATCGTCTTCTGTGGAAGTATCGAAACTTTTATCTTGGTCGTTTATCTTTTGGTGAGAAAAATTGCGGTGGGTAATCTATGGGATCATATGACACATTTGAAATATAATTACCCGTCGCACACACAAATAAAAATAATGCGATACCAAATATGTAAGCAAGTTTTCTCATAACCCCATCACACAATTATTATATTCATTGCAGACACATCACCGACAGCCAAACCAAGTAAACTTTCCCTGTAACGAGAAATAGTTGTCATTAATTGCAAACGTGGTTTGGTTTTTATAATATGATAGTACAACAACTAGGTATGGTTATGAAGCAGGATCAATTCTGAGGTGCTAGCGATACCTAAAAAGGGGTACTACAGGAATTATTATTGGAGACCTTAACCTGATCCCTTCCTCACCTTGCCTCTCCCTGTCGACTGGCATAAAATAGCCTCATGAAAAGTAAGATATTTTAATAAAACTTAAGTTTATAAAACTATTCGATATGGGGGGGGAATTCAATCAGTGCTTATTGTTTTGGGTTTAATTTTCTCTATAGAACTTTTATTTGGTTATGATGTTCTATGCTTTCTTACATTCCAGACTGTTTGTGAAACAAATGATTTTGATTTAAATGTTTGTAAAAGAACTATCAAGGCAGAGGTTTATAATGCGGCAGGAGAAAACGAATTCCCCCGTTTAGCATATTAACCACGTACACCATCGCAAGAATATACCAAAACAGGGGTCTGCGGCATGAAAAGAGATACGAATGATGATTTGACATATGATCCCAACTATAAAGGAGGAAGAAAAATTGCTGAAGATGGAACCGGAACCCTGTTGTGGATCGAAAGCGTCATACCAAATGAAACGGTAATAATGCATTGCCGCCCAAAATTAGAACCTATCAAACATCAGGCACGTTTTGGGTTTACCGTAAAAGGTTACAGAGGATAATGCAGATTAGAAAGGTACTCTGTGCAAAACCATTTTACTGTCTCCTCTATTACTGAGTTCGGCCAACTCTAATGTGCTAGCGACCCTTAAATCGGAGAGTAAATATGTTGTCAAAAAAAGGAGAACGTCGAAAGGTAACCATTGATGAAGCTAAAACTATTTTTGGCACAAATGCTGTGTTCAAAGGCGAATTGACTTTTAAAGATACTCTGTGTATCGATGGGGAGTTCGAGGGTAAGTTGACGACAAGTGATAAGCTCATCGTTGCCGAGCAAGGGGTTGTCCTAGCAAATATCAAAGCTGGGACAGTTATTTGCAGAGGGAAAATCACAGGAAACATCATAGCCTCACAAAAGGTCGAAATATACTCCACAGGCAAAATCCTAGGCGATGTGGATACCCCCTCCCTAATGATAGAACTTGGCGCTGTGATGCATGGTAAGAGCAATATGTCCGAATTTATAGATCATCCATCATTCTCAGTGACAGAGTTGACCCCGCTACCCACGCGAAAACCGGATTCAAAAGATGACTCTGAGAAAAAAGAAAATAATAAATAGTGGCGAAGGAGGAAGCGTAGCTACAACATCCGTGTTCTGGTTAAATCCGTAAGTCACTTCTTTAATTTTTGGAAGGTCACAGCCTTGAAGCGCATCGGTATCAAGCCAATACGCATTGCATAGCAGATGCATGTCTTTTAGAGCTCGTTTGGAGTGAGCATCGTAGCCCCTGATCTTGTACTGGTTGAACTGTGGAATAGCGATAGCAAATAGAATACCGATGATTGCAATGAAATGACAATCAGCAACTCAATTAAGGTAAAACCCCTTTCCTTGTCTTTAGTACAGCTCAACTTAGGTAACATTTCCCACCCCCTCAACTAAAACTGGTTAAGGAGTGATATTTCCGCTCAAGTTCATAGTAAATGTTGTGGTGCTACTATTGTGCTTAACCGTGGCCGCGAAGCTAGCTTCCGTAGCACTGTCGGGGGGAATGCCTATACTGACACCCGGGGACGACTTAAAACCGTAGGCAGCCTGTGAGGTAGCAGTCATTGTGCAGATTTGGTCACTGCCATTATCAGACCAATAGGCTTTGTATTGCTTTCTAATTAAATAAAAACCCCCATTTGTTTGATCTCTCGTGCCTACATAGAAATGTGGAAAACTGCCATTATTTGCCGTCAAGTGGCCCATTTTAGGCTCCCAAATTCTCTACAAATATCTCTCATTAATAAAGAACCGTTTCCTTGCAGAAATTAGTAGGCGTAAAGAACTTAAAAGGAGATCAAAATGAAAAAATATCTATTCGGTTTAGGAGCAATGTTAGTTAGTGCGGGATTGATGTTTGTGTTGATGCATGGGGAAGTGAGGGCGGATGATTATAATGAAATTAAATGCGAAATCAATAATTGCACTTTAGAACTTTACATCTAATTCAAAAATATTTTTTACGGATTCTCTCGATAAGAACGTTCCACTAGTAGAATATGTTGGTTCGTTTTTTACATTAACTTTTGCAGTTTTCTTTTCATAAAAATTTTGTGGAATAATTTGTGCACACGCAGTCCCGCCTATTAGAACCAATATCAATATTCCCGTTGGTAGCTTGTAGTTTTCGGTAGTCATACTTCCTTATCTTCTATACTTTCTAGGAAGGGAGAAACGAGGCCTAACATAATCATGAAGAACTCTACCCTTAGTGACCTTGAGAAGTTTGTCCATATACTCTTCCCCATAATAGTCAATGGCTGATCTGCGGTTTTTGTGGAAATGTTCTTCATCCACTGGTGTTAGAAATTGTCTTGGGTCTTGAAACTTGTTTGGTGTGTTAGCCATACTTCCTTATCGATATAATGGTTCTATATCTAAAGGGGAAATATATTAACACCTTTAAACAAAAGGGTTTAAGGTGCTTGGTCGGTTGACTCCACTGAGGGTACGTGGCGGCGAAAAACAGCTAGACTTTCCTTATTATATAAGTGGACAAATCTATAGAAGCAGATTTAATGACTCAATCCCAGTTTGCTAGAGTCTTCGGGGCTGGCGGGGTTTTTGGTTCAGGCAATATTTGATAATTTTTCATATTGTTTCGCCCAAACAAATGAGGGTTTTTGGCAAATATGATCGGTTGTAACAAAGGCACAGACATTTTCCAGCGAGTTATTTCCACAGGTATCTGGACTACGATGCCGACAGCCATAGGTTTGGCAGGGCGAATCTTGAGGTTTTAAGGCGGTGTTGACGTCAACGTGTAAAAAATGCATCGGGAATTCTACCACTTAAGGGTGATTAAGGTGGGAATTTTTTCAAAATGAAAGCAAATTAACTAAATTCTTTTAAAGAATGGGGTTTTACTGACGCTTTGCAAAAGTTAAGTTAGTCCGCTAAGTAGGTTTCTTAGCTCTTCGTTGTCGGGTAGGTTTGTGGTACAAGCACCTCCCGACGAGTCAGTCTCTCCACCAAAGATAACAATGTCATTATCTACCAGTAGTGTTGGCGATGAAAAGTTCTTACCAAAACACCCTTCATGCAAGTCATCTTGGTTTATTTCTATAAATGCCAAACCAATTTCTTCAAGCATTTGTCTGGTTGCTTTATAGTTTGGGCAAGAACCAGAATATATAAGTGAAATATCTTTCATGTCTTTCTATAGGAAGGTATGATCATGGAATGGTATACCATTTAAAATGAGGGGTTGAAAAATGAATATCGATCCTGATTTACTCGAAAAAGTTAAAAAAGACAATGCAGAGTTTTGCAAACTTTACGAGGAACACACCGTGCTGAAGTCCAGAGTTGATAAGTTCAACAAAACGAAACTCATCACTCCTGAACAGGAAATAGAAAACAAAAAGTGTCAGAAAGAAAAATTAAATCTCAAGGACAAAATGGAAGAGATCCTGAGTAATTATAACTCGTGAGTAGTTCGCTGAATTAGCAACCTCCAGCTCCTGTAACGATTAAGCCAAAAGTGGAAATACTAACTTAAACAGTGGTACAACTTAACGGGGTAGGTCATCCTTTTTTGAGGCAGGGCTAAACTTGCCCCATTTTTTGTCGAAGAACATGTTAGAGAGGTCGATAATAAAAATAGGTGATTTAAATGGATTCCGTTAGCTCAGTTGGAACTTTTTCAGAAAAGGTTCAAACCTCCCAACCTTCGTTGACCAAAAGAGGGTTGGTATTGCAGGGTAAAAACGTCAATCCTTCATTGGGAGCAGAAAAAGTTGCAACCCAAGAAACAACCCCTCCCCCGCAAACGCCCCAGAAAAACGCCATAGATATTAAGGCCTAAAATCTGCAGACATATTTCTCTCCATATTTTCTATACAAGGTATCCATCTTCCCTCTTTAAGTTATTAAAAAATAATAGTTTGACCACCTCGATTCGTTCATGAACCTAAATTAATTCTAAGTTAATGGTTATTTCACCTTGCAGGCATACGAGGAAGATTTAATCCGATTTGACCTTCATTTGCCACCCTGAACAAAAAATGGGTTACGGTTTAGGCCGTAGCCCATTTTTTATTTGGGGTGGCATCTGGGGCTAGCGTTTGGTATGGAGTGGGGGATAGCTTGCCAGCAACATTAGTTAAATACAAAGGCACCATTATTTTTACGCTACGGATTTGAAAAATGAAGGCCCCCCATCTGTCCTCGAGTGTTTCCGTTGAAGACTATTGGTGGAAATGTTACTGTGCGATTTGGCAAGTTAATCTTGATTTTCCGATTAAAGACCCTCCCTTAAAATATTTTGCCTCTATTAAATAAAAAGAAATTTCTATCCTTTGTTGTTTTTTCTAACTTGATCGTTTTCTTCATACTCGAGTTATCCTCTTATTTTATTCTAAGAATATTTTACACACCAGATATATTAGCCGGAGAAGAGGGAGAATACGATTTAAGGTTGGACATAAATCCATTTATGGAATTTGATAAAGATATTGGGTACCACATCCGACGCGATCCCTTCACAAAAAAAACTAAAGCGTATCCGGTTACTCTGGAATCAGGAAACGAGGTACCCGGGATAATTTCTTATGATTCAAAAGAGGGAATTGTTAGAAGTAATAGGGGAGATATTTTGATCAATAAATGGGGGTTTCGCGGCCCATATGTTGAAAAAGAAAAACCAAGTCACATTTATAGAATTATAACACTTGGAGGTTCTACAACTGCTGGAAAATATGAAAATGAAGTCACCTACCCAAGGTTATTGGAAAGAATGTTAAACAGTCAAAGTGATGGTAGGAAATATTATCAAGTATTGAACTTTGGGGTATGGGGCTATAACTCATGTGATTTGAAAACGGTATACAAAAAAGAAGTCTTGGGATTTAACCCGGACATGATTCTAATTATGTCAGGTTGGAACGACATAGGAAAACTAGGGCAGAACGGAATTAAGTCGATTGAAGACTACTGCAAAAATAATTACTCAGTTTTATCAAACTCCAACTTATACAGGTTGTTAGGTTTTTGGGTAAAAACGCCCTGGCAAGTAAAACAAAGATCACAATGGTCAATAGAAAATTTTCGAGGGAATTCAATTTTTTACCTGCAAAATATGCGGGAAATTATCTTTAATGCCAAAAAAAGAAATATCTTGGTGGGTATGGTTGATTTGCCAGCTCTTTATGAAAAAAAAAGACCTAATGAAATAATAAAAAAACTATATCAGTTTATGAACACAAGTATAGAACATATGGACTATCGGCTAAAGGCCGGATTGAAAATGAATGAGTTAATAAGGCAGATACCTGTAGAGTTTAAAAATGCTTTTCATGTTCATCATTCAATATCTTTTGGCTCAGAATATAAAAGCCTGTATTTTTGGGATGAGATTCATTCTAGTGGGGCGGGAAATCGGCTGTTAGCGTTTAACATCATGGAAAAAATAAGCCATATAAATTCTAAGAAAAAAAACTAATTAAAAATAAAAAGAATAAAGCCTTAAATAAAAAAGAACTTGAAATAGAATACTTAAAAAGTATCGTATCCTCTTTTAGCATTGAAGATCTTGCTTTTACCTCATGTGTTGTTTATTACGGTGGATGTTCCTTTGTTAAAAGTGTTACGGGGGACGAGCAGGGGGGGCAGTATGTCACAAGTGTTACGGAGTTTTCGTTAGGTGTTTTACTGAACTTTTCAGAAGACGTTAGGCATCCAGAAATTAATGAATTAATTGAAAAATCATTAAAAAAAATAATTAAAATGTCACCCGATTTTTCACCACCATACTGGGTTCTTTCTCAATTTTATTATTCGACAGGGAAAATGGAGGTTGGTAACTTATGGTATCAAAAAGCTCATCTTATTAATCCTTTGCTTGGTGAGTCAAAATTTCTTGAACTATTTAATGGGTATAAAAAAAAGATTAGGAATAACAAACTATTGATTAGTTTGCCCGATTTTTTAAAGTCTCTTAAAAACAAACCTCCAATGGGGATTTATAAAAATTTTAACCAACTTAAAGAATCTTTAACTTTAAAATTGAACCCATCTAAAAATATGCTTAGATACTTTGATGCCTACTATCATACTCCCTTAATGGTTCGGTCTATTTTTGAAAATTTGGTACAAGAGCTAATCTCGGTAAAAAAATTTCAGACGGCATTAGAAATCTCCCGAAAATTAAAGTCTATAAAACCTGAATATAACTTTAGAAGAATTTTTGGTGACTATGAAAATCGAATAAATAAGCTAAAGTTAGCATCCTAATTTGGATAAAGGCTTGTAAATTTCCATCCATGCTTTGGGAGCAGGGGGTCGGAGGTTCAAATCCTCTCGCCCTGACCATTTAAAACAATGGGTTACGGTTTAGGCCGTAGCCCATTTTTTATTTGGGGCGGCATCTGGGGTAGCGTTTTGACGGTTTAGATGCGTTGTCCCCTAGTACCAGGAGGAGCTAGATTACAGTTGGTGGGGTTTCCTGTATGAACAGGAGACGGGTCGGAAACCGCGTTTAGGTATCGCACTCCTATATTCCCAATACATTTAAAAAACGCTTTCGCCAAAACCCAGAAAATAGGATAGCATGTAAGGCACCTTCGAAAACGCTTGAAGGGTCCGCCGCCATCCTCGCAAAGAAACATAAGACCGTTGGCATCGGACATGCTGAGGGTTCGTTGAATTTCGCTCATGTCATCGAGCGTCACGGTCAGCATCCGGTCGGCCGTTTGCACATAAGGCTGGACATCCATCCAAAAATCGTCGCCTTGGGCACGAAAGGCAATCACGAAAGAGTCTGTTATGCCGCCGATTTCAAAACGAAGCTGAAAAGTTTTGAAAAACCGTTGAAAGACCTTTCCCAGCCTGTTTGGTTTTCTTTTTTTGTGGTAGTGACCGTAACTAGCACGGAAAAATGACCATATAAACTCATTTTTCTCTTCCCGGGTGTCTTCACCTTGGCAATCATAAAAATATAGCCAAAAGACGGTCATGTAAAAAAGTTGAACGATCACCCCAACAATTCCCGGTTGCTTTTGGAACCAATACGAAAATCCCCCCGTGGATCCATGACAATGCGATAACAAGTTTCTCAGGGTTGAGCGTTCAAGTTTTTCCAACCGGACCACGGCACCGAAGTTATTGTAGTTATCCCAGTCAAACGACTCAATCAGTTTCCTTTTTTCATAATCCTGGAAAATTTGCGTGCCCGGATAAGGGGTCATCACAAAATACACAGCTTGGTGGTCCAACTTGACCCGCTTGGCAAATTCAGGATATTGGCGGATGTCCTGTTCGGTTTCATGGGGATGGCCGATAATTAGGAAAGCGTCCATCCTGATATTCGCTTCCTGTAAAATTTGGATGGCCTGCTCATGCTTTTTCAGCGATCCACCCTTCCTAAGTTTTTTGTATGTCTCAATATTGGGGCTTTCTATTCCGATCAGGATTTTTTCAAATCCGATGCGTTTTAAATCCTTCATTAGATGCCGGCACCGGATAACATCATCCGTTCTTGTTTCAGTGAAGATGCGAAAATTGGTCAGATTACGTCGGAACATCAATTCTAATATTTTTTCCACGCGGTCCGGATCGAACATGAAGATAGAGTCGAAAAACTTGATGAGTTTTTTTACACGCTTATCGTGAAGCTGTTCTAACTCATCGACAAAATTTTCCGGACTTCGGGGACGAAATTTTTGATTCATCGTATCGTTTGCGCAAAAGGTGCATTTAGCGATGCAGCCCCTTGAGCTGTAAATCGTGTCGACGGAATATGCGTTTCCTCTTTCTCCAAACCGATCCGGTCGGATATCTCGCAAAGCCATGGGGAGCTGGTCGAGCTCCTCAATCAGAGCGGCAGGCGGATTGTGCTGAACTGAACCCCCATTCTCTTTGAATGATAACCCCGAAATATTCCCACTGGGGCCGTGCAACACAAGGTCCCGCAAAGGAAGCTCGCCCTCGCCCCGCACCACGGCATCCACATTGGGGTCCGCTAGAACCTGATCCGGTAACGCTGTCGGATGATAGCCACCCATAATAACGTAAGTGCCGGCTTCTTTCGCAATTCGGGCATATTCACGCGCGTTGTTATACCCAGGGGTCATAGCGGAAATACCGACTAAATCGTATTCCCCTGACTTTAGGCTTTTCCTAAATGCTTTAATTGGATCGCGGTTGTACGGGCTGATAGGAATGCTGATGTGTTCGACGTCTTTTTCAATAAACGCACCCAAGTGACATAACTCGGTGATATCAGTCGTATAGGCGGGGTCAACTGGTTCAAACTTCTGATGGGACTTTACGAGGGCAATGCGTTTAAAGTAACTCAAAATGGTCCTTAACAGGCAGTTATAGAAGAAAAACGATTTAAGGCCATGCGCCTAAAAAATGTATTGTACTTGAGATGGATGGACGGCAAAAGGAACAACTAACAATAAAATGACTACCAGCAAGATGAACGTTTCCAAGTTTAAGAAGACAAATGGTCTTTTATAGAATTTTGGTTCCCATTTGATCACTACAACTCACCTCCTTATATTCATTGATGCTCAAGGCAGATGAACGTTGATAGATTGCTAAATGCTTCTTAATATATGCCTTTCCATTGATAAAGGCAAGTCATCAGCTTGAAAACACCCGTGGTGAAAGCAAAAGGGCTTGTTTGAATGACTAAAAGGCGGGTCAACAAAAGAGATAAAAGCCCCACAACCCTGCAACATGGTTGATGGGGCTTTTTGATTGAGGGTGGGTGTTGGCCTTTGACAAGGAGCTGAATTGACCCTCGTACTATTTTTTGCCGTCTTTAATTCACTAACCAAAAAATGGTATAATTTTAGTAGTTGAAATGGGGGCTTAAAAAAGGTTATTGCTCTACTCGTTACAAGGAGTACTCAGAGTATGAATCCATCGACTCCATTTGCACCAAAGGAGAAAAAGCCATTGACTCTTTGTCCTGTCGCGCTGGCTATTGGCTGTGAAAAATGCCCCCTGTTCAAACCCTGTCCTTTAAAAACTATTTTGGGCGATCAGAAAAAAGGAAATTAAGAAAAATTTACCGCATCTTGAAACTTGAATTGGGTAATTTAAAAGGTATTTTTTTAGGTTTGAGTTATAGTGGTTTCAACAGGTGTCCGTTTTCTTAAGAACGATTAGTAAAATGGAGGGATTTATGCCAGTTTATGAGTTTAAATGTAAAAGCTGTGGTCACACATTCGAAATGTTGATACCCAGTGCATCTCAAGGGACATGTCCAAAATGCCACAGCAAGCGACTAGATGAACAACACTCTAACTTCTCGGCAAACAGCACAAAAGATGGCGGTCAACATGCCACAGATACCCCCCCACGCTGTAAAGTAGGACCGCCTTTATTCCCCTGTCCTACACACGGTCCATACTCATTGAATTGATAGGTCTGCGCGAGATATTTCTTCCTTGGCAATGTAGGAAAGCATGATTATGTGACTCCTGCTAGGTGGTAGTGTAGAAAAGATCAACGTACGAAACCATTGTGTCAGATTTGCGTCAATCTGATAGGCACTTTCTGGCATTTAGTGACACAACACGCAACAAGCGTCTCCCCAAGTCTAATTAAAGTAAGGGTTAATAAACTGAACCCGTGCTTTGGGAGCAGGGGGTCGGAGGTTCAAATCTTCTCATCCCGACCATTTAAAACAATGGGTTACGGTTTAGGCCGTGGCCCATTTTTGGTTTGGTCTAGCACTGGGGCTAGCGTTTGTCCCTGTTTTAACCCCATCTCCCCCCACTTTGCTTATACCTGCCAACTAACATAAAATAGCCTGATCCTTCCATTAATAGAGGAACTTATGTCTGGGAACATAAAGTTCAGGTTTTTTCTTTTAATCTCAATCCTTACAGCATTATTTTTCCCCCACTACAGCAATGCTAAATGTCCTACAAGGATGGGTTCGGTTTTTCCTCAGGATTTCTTTTTTGTAATAGCTCATAGAGGGTCAACCATTAAATTTCCAGAAAACACTATTCCTGCATTTAAGGAGTCCTTTAGCATAGATGGGGCCAACTCTCTAGAAGTAGATCTTTCTCTAACCAAAGACAGAAAGATTGTGTTATGGCGCGATTGGGATCTAAATAGTCCAATAGCAATAGTTAGAAAGAAAAAAGGAGAAGAAGTTGCGAAATTCAAGCCTTATGGCCCTCCTATAGTGGAATTGCGAGTGCAAACAAAAGTTAGTGAATTTAATTTTGATGAATTTATCGACAAGCATGGTTACAAAGATAAAATAACTAACGTCAAAACAAATTTTAAAATTCCAACCTTTCAAGATTTAATTGAATGGGCAGTAAAACAAAATAAACTCAAATTATTGATATTGAAACTAAGGGTTCCTATTGATGAAAAGTATTTGATTCCAGTCATGCTTGAAGAAATCAGGAGAACAGTTCGTAAGATTAGCCCCCCACCCCATTTCCAATTTGTTATATCAGTACTCAATAAAGAGGGTTTAGAACTTTTAAGAAGTCCAGATGATAATTTTTTATTTTCTTTTGACCGCGAATTACCCCCATCTGGGATTGTAAACTACCATCGATTTACAACAGTTCCTGTAGCTATGAACTTTAAAAATAAATTTTCGAGCATTGGTTTTCCAAAATACTCTAGTGCCACTGAATCAAACTTAGATATATGGGCAGTATATAAATTTGTTTTAACTTTGGATTTGAAACTTCGCGATAACTATAAAAACGCTACATCCAATTATATAAATATTATTAGTTGGACATTCAATGATGAGAAAAAAATAAAATGCCTGATTAATTTAGGAGTTGATGGAATTGTGACTGATAAGCCAAAAAAGCTAAGAGAAATTGCATTAAAAATGGGAAAAGTTTTGCATTAAATGGATATGAAAAATTTTTAAAGCAATAGTGGTAGTGCCGTGGTTTTAATTAAGAGGTTTAGGAAAGTAGGATTGCAGTAAAGTTTTTTGTGCCAATCTGATAGGCACTTCTTGGTATTTAGTGACACAACACGCAACGAGCGTCTCCGCAAGTCTAATTAAAATAAGGGTTAATAAGTAGAGCACCTGCTTTGGGACCAGGGGGTGGGAGGTTCAAATCCTCTCGCCCCGACCATTTAAAACGAGGGTTTATGGCGATTTGCTGTAAGCCCTTTTTGTTTTGTGTTAATTTTGAGGCAAAATCATACTCTATCAAACTTATATTGTGAAAATTTTATTTACTAAGGTGGCTATTGTTACAAAAATAATATTTTTGGTTGTTATGCTGTTGACCAGCTGTATCGGATTCCAAAAAAAATGTCAGGCACCTCTTTCTTCCGAATGTTCTAGTTTTATAGACCTGTGGCAAAATACAATTGACTCCATTGTTTCAGCTAATTTCCCGTCAGAGATTGGTTATTACCGTTCGGTCGTCTGGGAAGATGATTTTGATAACGCTTGGGTGAATAAAGGAAATGAAATAAATATTACTCGGCAATTTATTCAAAAACTTAATCATTCTCAAAGAATATTTGTTGCTGCCCATGAATTAGCACATCTTAAGTTAGGGCATTATTATTCCAAGGTGGGAATTATTATACCGACACAACTTCCAACTATGAATAATTCCCATCAAAATCAATCTTTTGGTCATTACAATTCTACTCTAAAAATGGGAAAAACAATTATGGCCAAAGGATTTGATCTCAATAAAGAAGAGGAAGCAGATAAACTAGCCTTAGAATTTGTCAAGAACGTTGGATTAGACCCTAAAGATTACCTCAAATTACTTTTAATAATCCAACATTCAACTAATGATCCAGATATAAAAAAGCGCGTTCGCAGTATGAAAAATATTTTAACGAGATAGGTAGTAAAATGCTTTTAACTACGTGAAAACTAATTATTGCATTCATCCACTAAAGAAGTCTGAACGAACAGAAGAGAAATCCACCGAACAACTTGCAGAGATAGCGCAGAACCAAGCATTGATGGTGATGTGTTTTCAGTGAATATAATAATAGTGTGATTGAATAAAAATATGCCAATCAAGACCAGTATTAAAATTTGTTACGCCCTAAAGAAGTTTCTGGTTTTACTTCTATTGGGATTTGTAGTGGCATGCCCACTTTCCCAGTAAATTGACGGAGGCGTTCTTTTTCATTTTTTGTAAGTCTTATATACAATCTCTCTATCCTGGGAGAAGACATGGCCGGAAATTCAACTCCGGAACCAGCCATGGTAATGGGTATGTTCGTTGTAGGAGCAGCTAGGCTTATTGCCTTGTGGTTCATTCGGAGAAAAAATAGGATGGAGTGCATCTCTATTTCATCAATTTGTGAGATGGCGTTCCAGAAAACCTGCGACCGCCTCAGTCGTATCCCGGATGAATTTCAGGTCCAGTGTTTCCACTGTGTCAGTCGCTTGGTGGTAATTTGGATTTCTAAAAAATGCAGTGTCGGTAATCATCACAGCGGGGATATCGTGCTCCCAAAAAGGAGAGTGATCGCTCAAGCGAACCTCCGTAAAGTCAATGCCAGACCCTGGCACGATTAGTTGTTCAACAGGTAAGGTGGGTTCAGAGTTACGCATTCCCTCGGTTACCTGGTGGGTCAGTTCCGTGGAGGGTTCGTTACCGACCACCGCTATAAAATCTCCAGTATCCGGATACTCAGTTGCGTTTACATAGACAGGATAACTTTGCGAACCGGGTTTACTGTCCCGGTAGCCTACCATTTCTAAAGAGATCATTCCGTTGAATCCTTTATTATTTTTTTTTGCCTCGAGTATGTGATGATGGCTTCCAACAAAACCGTATTCTTCTAAAGTGAACGCGGCGAATACCAGGGGTGTTTTTAGGGAAACAGGTTGCAGGCAATAAGCTATTTCCAACAACGTAGCCACGGCGCTGGCGTTATCGTCAGCCCCAGGTGAACCTTCGACGGTATCGTAATGCGCAGCGAGGACAAATGGGTCGAGGTCACTTTCGGTTCCCATTTGATATCCCAGGATATTGTCCGATGAACCGGCCTCGAAAGGAACTGGTTCGCTACTAACTGTCAGTTGAAAGCGACGAAACTGATCGGCAATATAATCGCCGCAACGCTTAAGTTGATCGGGAGAGCTAAAAGGATTTCTTTCTCCCACTATCGCGTCAAGGTAACTTTTGATTCGTAAAAGCTCGGGCTTTTGCATCTTCGGTATTCACATAAAATTTTTATTTGCATTATACCTCTGGCAGCTAACTTTTTTTAGGTCGCCCACGCTTTTTTGGTGGATTTTGAGGATTGTTATCTTTGGTAAAAGTACTACGCGGCTTTGTTCTCAGTATTTCGATACTTGCTATTAATGCCTATCTTTCCGCTTCACATTCAGCATGCTCGTTGTAAAAAAAAGTCAAATAACAAATACTCAATACAAAGATAATTAAAATTATAAAAAACATAATTTGGACCTATTCAAATCTCCACATAGCAAATAAAGTAATGAAGAGAGCCAGAGCAAATATAAAAACAAAATAATAGTCAAAGACTGATCTGCGGTTTTTGTAAAGAGGTTTATTTGTTTGGTTATTCATACGTTCTTATCGATATAATGGTTTATAACTAAAGGGGAAATGTCTTAACACCTTTAAACAAAGAAGGTATGAAGGATTTGTTAGTGGGTTTAAATAAAGGGGGTGGCTAATGATCGGACGGATACTATTTCTTCTTATTCCAATTTTGGGTGCTATTGCGATGTGGTATTTTTATCAAGATACTTTATGAATCCTATGAAAAAAAAAGCTAACCTTCTTTTCTGGATATTGATGTTTATCGGCATAGCATTGGCATCTTTTTCTTTAATCATAGACCATGTCGGGGTATCAATTAATCAGTAACCACATAGGGAGCACAATGAAAAAATATCTATTTCTTATTCCAGATTAATTTAGGTCAAAATTGGTAGTACAATATAGGAATTACTACACATAAAGATGGCTCTGAGGAAAATGGAAGCTTTAGGATTTAAAATATTCTGGCTCCTTCTAATAATTTTTTTATGGTTACTGCTGGCTAAGAGACGGCCTAAAACCAAAAAATCCACCACAACAATAAATAAAGAGCCAAAACACCTTGAGTCAATATATAGGAATTGTGAATTTTGTGGTCAACCTATATCAAAAAGAAGGCTTGCGGTCGCACCTGATGCCACTCTTTGTGTTCCATGCAAAACAGATTTGGAAGGGAGAGAAATTAGTTTTCCCATTGAAGAAATATCAGAAGATACGGAAGCCGATTATGAATTAGTCTCGGAAATGATGGATGAAGTAATACCAAAAGCTACAGAAAAGCATCTTGATGATTACGAACAAAAATCGGAAATAACTGAAGATAAAAAACCAGTCGAAACTTACCAGATCGAAGAAATACAAAGGATCTCAAGATTAATAACTGGTTACAAACATCAAAGGCTATGTTTTTATTCTAGCGTTATTGAACCTTTGCATGATGAAGATCTTTTTCAGGTTGAAACCTATAGCCACGGTACTTTTCGTTTCACCAAGGCCCAATTTCATCAACACTTCCCTAATGTAATTAAAAGCGTGAGTTACAAAGAACACGGAATGTACCATTACCCAACAATACCCGGCAAAGCTTTGCCTTTCAAAATAAAAAAGCTTGAGTCGAATTAACATGATTAAAAAAGGAAGTAGTTAAACAAGAATTGTTCTAGGAAGTTTTATCAATCAGCCCGAGGTACACTTGAGGTACAGTAAGCGAGGAATTTGGAGTAAAATAGGGAAGCAACAAAAACTTAACTGATTGTAAAATCAGGTCATACAGTTCTCCCAACGTAGCTAAGGGGTAGAGCAACTGATTCGTAATCAGTAGGTCGACAGTTCAATTCTGTCCGCTGGCTCCATATAATACAAATGAAGGAGAAATTGCATTAATCTCCCCCTACCTGAAATAGAATAGCCCCATAGTTGATCTGAAATCTATCTTGACGCTGCGAATTAAGCCCAACTGGAAAATTGGTCGCTATTGTTCGGAGTTTCCTCGTCTAAATCTATATCTGTTTCCGATTTAATTTTTTTGTCGTATTCAGAAAATAGATGGTCGATTTCTAATTCCATCTCATCTAGTTCTTGACTTTCGTCAATGAAAGCCTGATGTTTTTCTTGAGTCTCTTTTTTTGTTTTCGTTTTTTCTTTAGATTTTCTTTTATGAATGGAGTCGTCCAATTCTTTTTCAAACGCATCTTCATGAACTTTGTCAACCCTCTTTGTTTTTGTTGTCCAGTGATTTAAATCTTTGACTCCGTGGGCATTTCGATAATCAGGAATCCTCATAAGAATATCTCCCTCTAGCGCCCCTAAGGCAACCACGGTCTATTACCTATCTATAAATTTTATCGACAATTGAGCGATAATCTAAATACCTATTGATGAAAAAATATGTGGAAGGTGCAAAATTTGTCCGATCAAAAAGGGTTGTTCTTGGATCAGAATTAAAGAAAAGAGAGTGGGAGTAAGATTGTGAATGGTTGGGTTTAGTTGTTCAATGGTTTCCAAGTGGTTTTGGGGTGTTTGGTCATCTTCTATTCACAACCTGAGTTATCTTCTCCCCAGGAGAAAATGGTTTTGCATTTAATTGCAGAATCCAGATTCCTTATATTTTTCATATTTGCCTCAGTTAGGTTTGCTCGATTCAGGTATGCCCCACTCAGGTCTGCCTCATTTAAGTCTGCATTCTTAAGGTATGCTCCAGTTAGGTCTACCCTAGTCAGGTTTGCTCGATTCAGTTTTGCTCGATCTAGGTTTGCCTCTTTCAGGTTTGATCCATTCAAGTCTACTCCACTCAAGTCTACTCCAGTCAGATCTGCCCCAGTCAGGTTTACCCCTCTCATGTTTACCTGATTCAGGTTTGCCCCTTTCAAACTTGCCCCTTTCAGATTTGCTCCACGCAGGTTTGCCCCTTTCAGATTTGCTTGATCTAAGTTTGCTTGGTCTAGATATGCCCCACTTAGATTTGCCTGACTAAGGTCTGCACCTTTCAAATCTACTCTATTTAGTTCTGTTAGAATAAGGATTGAAAATACTAAGTTTGCACCAGTCAGGTTTGCCCCAGTCAGGTTTGCCCCTCTCAGGTTTGCCTGACTCAGGTTTCTATTCCTCAAATCTGCCCCCTCAAGGTTTGCAAATTTTAGGTTTGCAAATTTTAGGACTGCCCCTTCAAAGTTTATCCCGCCCAAGTTTGCTCCTTCAAGGTTTGCTTCTTCAAGGTTTGCAAATTTGAGATCTACCTTAGTCAGGTTTACATTTTTACAATTTGAGTAGACCTTCTTCCCGTCAGGCATGGTGGTATGGCACAAAATAGCACCACCAAGTTTTGCATTTTCCAGGTCTGCCCCAGTCATGTCTGCACCCATCAAGTTTGCATTCCTCAAGTTTGCATTCCTCAGGTTTGCATTCCTCAAGTCTGCTTCACTAAGGTTTGCCCTTTTCAAGTCTCCAAATTTAAGATCTGCCCCTTCGAGGTTTGCCCCTTGAAGTTTTGCCTGTTTCAGGTCTGCCTTCAATAAGAAGCATTTTTTACAGTTGCCAGTCTTTTTTAACTTTATTATGTTTCTTGCTTGTTGCCCACTCGCACTTCCAAACATCAGCACAACAAGTCCAAAAGTCATAAATAAAAAGAACACTTTTTTAATTTTCTTTCTCATCTCTTTGCTACCACCAAAAATAAAAAACGCGATAACTCGACAGAGTCATCTCGTTTGGTTTCGTTGTTCAATGGTTTCCAAGTGGTTCGCATAGTGGAAAACTCCTAGGACTTTTGGAATGTAATGGTCGGGGCGAGAGGATTTGAATCTCCGACCCCCTGCTCCCAAAGCATGGGTGCAGTTTATTAACCCTTATTTTAATTATACTTACGGTGACGCTCGTTGCGTGTTGTGTCACTAAATGCCAAGAAGTGCCTATCAGATTGACACAAATTTGGCACAGTTTTTTTACCACTCTTGACTCCCCACCGCAATAAGTTCAGTGTAGAGAAAAAAATAAAGTTAGGTACATAATGGAACTCTCTCCAAGCATTATATGGCTTTTAGCAGGCAGTATTCTGATTGCTTTTGAAGTCACTATTTTATCAGGTGTGGGACTTCTTTTTGCAGGACTTAGTGCTATTTGTGTTGGGGTAGCTTTAATTACAGGTTGGATCGAAAGCCCAACTGTCCAGTTTATTACATTCTTTTTAATAACTGGATTTTGGGCTGCCGCTCTTTGGAGGCCTTTGAAAAATTTTATGAAATCTCCTCAATCAGGATTTGACGATATGGTCGGAAGCATAGCTGTTGTTTGTGGTGACCCAATTAAATCCGGACAGATGGGTAAAGTGAAATGGTCAGGAACAATTATGAAGTGTAAATTTGCTTTAGAAACTGAAGAGAACGTTCACTTAGCCCCCGGAACAGAAGTCACCATTGTGGAAGTTTCTAATGGCATTCTTATAGTTCGTCCTAACTCTTAAAATGGTCCCTAGATAAATTTGTTAACGTCAGGAGGATTGAATGGAAACTGTTAACTTCACATATCTTACCGTAGCATTTATCATATTTTTAACTGTTACCAGAGGCGTTAAATTAGTTCCCCAGCAACAGGCCTGGGTAGTACAAAGACTGGGGCGATTTCAACTTACTTTAAAGGCTGGGTTAAACTTTATAGTCCCCTTTATTGACACCATTGCCTATAAACACTCGTTAAAAGAAGATGCGTTTGACATCCCCAGTCAGACAGCCATTACAATGGACAACGTCACTCTTGTTATTGACGGAATTTTATATATAAAAATAACTGATCCTAAACAAGCTTCCTATGGTGTACGTGATCCAAGATATGCAATAAGTCAACTGGCTCAAACTACCATGAGATCTGAACTTGGAAAAATAACACTAGACAAAACTTTTGAAGAAAGAGATACCCTCAATGCAAATATTGTTCAAAGTATAAATGAAGCGTCCAGCGTATGGGGTATTCAATGCTTGAGATATGAAATCAAGGACATTACTCCTCCAGATAATGTCAGGCAAGCAATGGAACTTCAAGTGGCGGCGGAGAGGCAAAAACGCGCTGAAATCCTTGATTCAGAAGGCAAGCGACAAGCACAAATTAATATTGCCGAAGGTGAAAAGAAAGAAGTTATATTAAAATCTGAAGCAGCGATGACCGATCAAGTTAATCGTGCTAAGGGCGAAGCCGAAGCAATATTGGCGGTAGCAGAAGCAACGGCAAAAGGTATCGAACTTGTTGCCACCTCTATTGAGAAAACAGGAGGAGAAAAGGCGGTCGCGTTGAGGTTAGCCGAACAATATATCCAGGCTTTTTCTAACTTGGCTAAAGAAACAAATACTATATTATTACCAGAAAACACTGGCGACACAGGAGCAATGGTGGCTCAAGCTTTATCAGTATTTAACTCCATTCAAAAACAAGTGGCCGCTGACAAATAAACAAAAGTATTCACAAATATTAATTATATTTTAAGCGGTGGCGCTCGTTGCGTGTTGTGTCACTAAATGCCAAGAAGTGCCTATCAGGTTGGCACAAATCTGGCGCAGTGTCTCCCAGGTAGCACCTGAAAAATCGTGTCTGATAAAAATTTTATAATCAAAACGTATTAAAGTGTCGGTAAGGAGGGTCCATTAGCCAAATCCTCAATGACTTTTGATAAACCTGAAACCACCCTCGCCATATGATCGTAACAGATTTTATCAGGAGTATCTTCCTGGGAATGGTAATAAGGGTAGCGGAAAAAAGCCGTATCGGTCACCATGATGGCGGGATAATTAAATTTCCAAAATGACTGATGATCAGACCAGCTGATTCCAGGAATGATTTGAGGAAACGCCACCCCGTCCGAAGGAAACTCCACAATGTTTCTGAATCGTTTTATAAAGCAGTTCAACAACTTTTTGGAACGAAGATTGGAGACAAAAGCAATAAAATTACCAGTGTCGGATTTGAACAGTCCAAGAGGAAAGGGATACTTTTGAGTTCTCTTTTGTGTAGAATAGTAACCTAGCATTTCTAACGAAATCATTCCTTGAATATTTTCCCCTCTTTCTCGACTTCGTTGCGCGTAAACATAACTGCCCATATTTTTTGTGGCGAAAAAAGGTGGCTCTTCGTTGACAAAAGCGACCAGTCGGATCGTCCTTTTTAGTTTTTTCCCAGATAGCAAATTCCCGATTTCCAACAAACCCGCCGTACCTGACGCGTTGTCGTTTGCGCCAGGCGACCCAATGACAGAATCGTAATGTGCACCTACCAGAATGATTTCATCCCTGTAAACATTCCCCAGAACTTCTATCTCGATATTTGTAGCTACAGGTTCCTTGGAACCTGACGGAAAATTTGACGGGAAGATACCTCGGAAAGTGTCCATTACGATTGTGTTTCGCGAGAATCCCTTTTGAAGGACGTATTCATGGGAACCTACTTTGTGACCCTGGGCACGGAAACTTTTATCAATATAAGCTGCGGCATTCTTCAGGTTTTTTGGAACAAACATATTACGCTCGCCAAGGGTACCTGCCAAAAATCCTATATGGTTTTTAAGATTTTGGCGGATCACGCGCTCATCTTTATTTAATTCTTTGAATTCTTGAGAATACGATTCTCCGAACATTTTTATTTGAGGAAGAATTTGCACTTGAGGACATCCTGTAATCAAAATAAATAAGGTAAAAATACCAAAAAGTTTGATCTTAAGTGTTTTAAAATACATGAAAAGTACAAACAATCGTTTTTCGCATTTAAATAAAAAGGCTTAAGGCACTAATACACCTATTTTATTTTGGTACTTTTTTCTAAAATACATTCCCATTTCAGTGAACCAGACGTTACCTTCCTTGTCTAGCACAAGGTTGCTTGGATGCGCACCTTTGGTTGGCAATGAGAACAGTTGGATTCCCTTAGAAGTTCCCGGCTCAGCCTTAGTCAAATCTAATCTGCCGATACTATCTTTGTGGTTTGCCACAAACCAAACCCACCGTTTGTTATAATCCACAACCAGATCATGAACTCCTGTTCTTTTACCTGGAACCAAATAATTAACAACCTTTGGCGGAAACCCTTCCGAAAAATCGAGCCAAGAAATTTTGTTCGCAAAAAATTGCGTAAACCAGATGGTGCTGTCTGAAGCAAGAAACATTCCATGCGGAACCGATTTTTTTGGAGGAATCAAAATTCCCCCAACTTGGCCAGATTTCAATTCCAGAAACCCTACCTTATTTGAAAAAACTCTGGCCCAGAATTTACCCCCCTGCGTGTACCAGACGTATTCATCGTCAACTACTAAATCATGTGGGTTCCCTTCATTAACCGGAAACTCTCGGATTTCACCCGTTTTCGGATCAAGCCTTCCAATTTTATTAGCTTCGAACTCTGTAAACCAAATCATACCGTCTTCCGATTCAAATAAATTATGCGGTTCACTATTAGGAGTAGGAATATCGTATTCTCTTATTTTTTTTGAAATTGGGTTTAACTGTCCAATGCGGTTACTACCCATTTCGCTAAACCAAACAGTATCGTCACGAGAAACCATGAGATATTGAGGCTTGGAATTTGGATGAGGAAGTTCGTATTCAACTATTCCTTTTGACGTCCCCGGTTCCACCTCTCCTGGAGTCAATTGCCCAATTTTATTTCCATTGATTTCTACAAACCAAAGATTGCCTTTTGAATCAAAATCTAATCCTGCAGGACTGCTATCGGAAGTCGGTGTTAGGTATTCGAAAATGGATTCTGCATACGTCGTGTTAGAGAAGAGTAGAAAGATTACCATCACCAGACTAGTTGCAATCACATTGGAAAGAAAAAAGTATTTTGTTCTTTTATACATATTTTCCCCCTCATATATGTAGGTTAAAAAATATTAACAACTAGTTAACGAAAAAAAATATCCACCGGTTAATCTAAGCCGGTAATCAAGAACGCTACAGTTAGGTGTTTTTTAGTCATGGGATGGTGGACTCGGTAGTGCTTCCAGAAATTTGACCTGTGCTATTTATTGGCTCTGACTCGGTAGTGCTTCCAGAAATTTGACCTGTGCTATTTATTGGCTCTGACGCGGTAGTGCTCCCAGAAATTTGATCTGTTCTCTTCATTGGCTCTGACACTTTTGTTTCTGAACCTTCCGAGAATTTACTTTTCGACCCACGGGAATAGTCTCGGGAATAGTAAAGTGGTATCGACACTATGATGGTAATAATACTGGCAATAATCAGTGCAATCCAAGAGTCCTTGTTCATAACCAATCCTCCTTATAAATTTAAATTAAAGAGTAGCGGTAAAACTTCAAAAAATGGCAAGCAACGGGACTATTCTATTACAGATAGGCGAAAATTTAATCCGATTTACACTTCATTTGTTACCCATGGTGTTACCCACAATAAAAAATGGGCTACGGTCTAAACCGTAACCCATTGTTTTAAATGGTCGGGGCGAGAGGATTTGAACCTCCTACCCCCCTGCTCCCAAAGCATGGGTGCAGTTTATTAACCCTTATTTTAATTACACTTGCGGTGACGCTCGTTGCGTGTTGTGTCACTAAATGCCAGGAAGTGCCTATCAGATTGGCACAAATTTGGCACAGTGTTTTTATGATTATCCGTATTTGCTCTGGAGTCATATCCTTTTCCAAAAAGATCTTTATTAAATAAAAAAGTTAAATAAATCGACGTTATGTAAAACCAGTATGCAATCACCATATGGTGTGGACGCGTCCAATATAGAGAGCCATAAAAAGATAAACATAAGCATGGAGAATAACTGATATGTACTGCAATGATTTTTAGGATTCTTGCGCACAGTTTATTTTTAAATGAATAAATTTTTTTTGCTATTTTGGGGAAATATACAATTGAACACAAAAGCGGTGATACAAATAATATGAAAAATATTGTTCCGAAAATTGGTATATTGATAGAATCACCACCCCCGGCATAAATACCAGCCATTAGGTTTTCTTCTACAACATTCCAAGTTATCTTCACAATTCCAATTAGTAAAAACCCAATAATAACTGCTCGATACAAAGCCATCTCCTTTAATTATCAATCGGGAAAAGGAATATCCAAAAGATCAATAAGCATGAAAAAAACTGTGCCAGCAGATAATAAAGCGCAGATTAAAAAATCATGGAGAACCGAACACCATACCAGAAACACCAAAAGAGGTGCCACAAGGGAAAAAGTTAGCCATTTTATTATTTTTAAAATTTTTATCAATTTCAGATCGGAATCAATGCGGAATCTACCTAATCTAAGGTAGTTTCTCTTAGCACACATTCATGCCTGACTGATTTCCAAATAAAATACAAATTCATAAGTATTGAAATACCCATTGCTGCCGGGATGATAATTACAAAAATCCAGACATTTAAAGCTTCATAAGTTGTTCCTATAGCTGCGGCGACATTCATTAGAAAATTCACACACCAATCAAATATGGTATTAATCAAGTTGCTGTTCATTTTAGTTGCCTCACTTTGTTAAGTTTTTAAATTGGTTGCCTGAACTAGTTTGGAAAATAAAACTTATTCCATAGAGCAAATCCAAAAATATAAATCACCCCACAAATAAAATTGGAAGTTGTGATCCAGGTTCCTTTAGTAATTTCAACCCACCCCTCAGTCCAATAGGGATGAAATAAATACCAGAATAAAACCGAGTACATCAACGCTATCGAATATAAAACCTGTTTATCGAACGACCCCTTTCTCTGTGGAGCACCGCACTGGGGACAGGTGATCGCCTTAGTACTGATCTCTTTATTGCATTCGTAGCAGGATTTAAGAGCCATTTAAAATTATTCTTACCGGCGTTTATTCGGCCTTTGCAATCGAAGCAGTTGTGATCTTAAAAACTTTTTATCCTTGGGACCTGTATTGCATATTAAGTTTGACCGTTTCTCAAGAATTGCTCGCGAGATCGTGTTCTTAAGTTTGCCTTTCCCATCGTAAATACGAACTACGAACATAATTAACCCCCCATACTCTTTATATATTTGTAGTTACTTGTCGAATTAGCAGTCGCCAATTCTTTTTCTTTGTTTTTTAAATGCTCCAACTCTGCGTTAATAGTTTTTATTTTTCGTCCAAGTATTTTCTGCTCAGCTTCTTTCTTTTCATAAATTGATCCTAATTCATCAATATGTTTTTCCAGAATGCTTTGCGCCTTTGATTTTCTATGACTGTTCATCAGAGAGTTTTGGTTAGATTTTTAGAGGGTTTAAATTTAACTGATTTTCTTTCTTCGATTTTTATAGGTTCTCCTGTTCTTGGGTTTCGACCATCCCTTGCCTTTCTTTTAGAAACTCTGAAAGTCCCAAAACTTGAACAAGTGATCTTGCCTTGTTTTTTAAGCTCTCTTGCAATCACCTCAAATGTTGAATTAACAATATTTCCAACAAACTTTTTGTCTGCGTTCAATTCCCCGCTTTTTTTAATAACGGTATTAACAAGATTAGGATTTCTCACTGTTTTCTCCTTTAATTTAATGGTTGGTGTTGTTCTTAAAGTTATTTATCTCAGGTTGTGTCATCACTTTCCCCAGTGAATACCCATTTGCCGTCTGCCTTTTCAAAGAACCCACGGCCTGAAATAAGTGGTCTATTGCGTTTTCCCTGGCTCTTTTAATTCGGTTTTCTCCTTTCCCTGCTAATTCCTTCGTATTGTGTAAAAAATTTACCAGCAACCCTGTCGGAACTCGTTGGCTTTGACCCAAGGACGCTTTTTTAAGGTTGAGCATGTACCAGACCTGGGTATCCATGTTTTCTTGGCTTGGTTTGAATTTTGGAATTGATGCAAGTACAGGAATTTTTCTTTCGGGTCTATTTATGTTCTTCTTGCTTTTTGTTCCGACTTTTAACTTTTTAGGTAGAACCGTCTGAGCAATCTTTACGCTTTGTATATTTCTTTGAATGATCTCAGTAGGTTTTAAAGGCAAAACAACCCCCGAGTGGAGAGCAACCCGCATGGTGTCCTTAGATTTTTTAGGAGCAAAGAACCCATTGTGGTAATTGACCTGCTCGTAACGCACATCTGCCGGTAATTTAAATTCCTTCTTCTTTATGTCTTTGTGAATTTTTTTCATATAAGTTCCCCATATGGGAGCTGCAGCATGAGCTCCGGTTAATCCTTTCCCGTTAGGGCCGATGAGCGGGCTATTATCATCAAACCCTACCCATACCGACGTTGCGTAATTCTTTGTAAATCCTGTAAACCAACTATCTCTAAAATCGTTTGTCGTTCCGGTTTTACCACCGGCGGGATGATCAAACCCGACTCGGCGAACCACGCGCCCCGATCCATTTTCAACAACCCCTTTCATCATATCCAGCAAAGGGTAAATCTCTTTTTCAGGAAAGCGCTTGGATTTTTCAATAAAGTGGTCATACAAAATGTTTCCTCCGTAATCCTCCACCCTGAAAACAAAAAACGGTTCCTTGTAGGTTCCAAGATTCGCAATTACGCTGTAAGCTGAAGCGAGCTCTAAGGCGGAAACACCCGATGACCCCAACGCGAGGGAGTAGTTATTTTTTAACGGAGACTTGATTCCAAATTTACGAGCTGTCTTGATCACTCGCTTTGGACTAAGTTCGTACATCAACTTTGCAGAGATTACGTTTACGGATTTAGCCAATGCTTCCTTTAAAATTATAGGTCCTTTAAACTTGTCGTTGAAGTTATTCGGTTCCCATGGAGTTGTTCCTGGTATATCCAAAGAAATCGGTTCGTCCACGAGTACAGTTCCAGGGTGATACCCCAGGTTTTCAAAAGCACTCATGTATACAAAAGGTTTGAAAGAGGAACCCGGCATGCGATTATTGGATACTGCTCGATTAAACTGGCTCTTTGAATAATCCAACCCGCCGAGTAAAACCCGAATGGCTCCTGACTTATTGTCAATTGTGGCTACCGCAACTTCGAGATTTTCCTGACCTTCTTCCTTAATCATGCGACTTTCAAGAAATTTAATATGATGTTTGGCTGCATCGTGTGCCGCTTGCTGCATGTTGGAATCAAGCGTGGTGAATATTTTTAATCCACCAAAATGAATAAAGTCTTTTTCATAGATTTCCTCCATTTCATTCAATACATAATCCAAGAAGTAACTATCAGGATTTTGCTTTCTATTTGTTTTCCGAATATTAAGTTCTGACCTTAATGCCTCGGCTCTTTGGGTTTCGTCGATGTATCCTTCATCCACCATTCTTTGCAGAACGTAGCTTGCACGATGGATAGAAGCTTCCTTATTATTAATAGGATTTACTTTGTTTGGTGATTTTGGTATCGCTGCAAGAACCGCACTTTGCAAAAGATTGAGTTCGCTTGGGGTTTTCCCAAAGTAAACTTCGCTTGCCCTATTTATTCCGTATGCCCCTTTGCCAAAATAAACCTGGTTGGCGTAAGCTTCGAGTATTTCTGCTTTACTGAAAGTCGATTCAATCTGGAATGCCATCAACAATTCTTTTAGTTTTCTTTCGTAACTTTTTTCAAAACTAAAAAAAAGGTTCTTTGCCAATTGCTGGGTAATCGTGCTGCCTCCCTGGGCGGTTTTACCTTTTACCGTGTTTTTATAAAATGCTCGAAGAATTCCAACTGGATCTAATCCGTGATGTTCGTAAAACGTTGAATCTTCAACAGCAATGATAGCTTTCTGAAAATAGGGAGAGATCAGGTCAAGTGTCATGTAACTTCGATCGCCCAGTATTTTTAATACCTTCCCATCCCGTGAATAGATTTCTGTTGGTGGTTGCTGGTTTATATAACGGAGATTTTGGGGGATTCTTGGCAACTCGCCTTTTACCTGGTAATAAGTAACCCCGACACCGGACATAACGATAAACACGGATATAAAAACAAAACCAACCATGTATTTTTGTAAAAATTTTATTACGTACATGTAAAATCCTTAATATTTTCTAAAGGGAGAACAAAGGGAGTAATATCAACATCGGAAACCCTAAGAAAAATAGTTGTATCAAGACTAGGCTCTTTAGGACTAACTTCACTTGGCTTTATCTCCTTTACTTGATTAGAAATAATTTCACCGTCTAATCGATAATAGGTAAGACCATCTATTCCATAGCTATTGCTTGACTCATCTTGCTGAATAGAAATTTTCGTTCTCTCACTAGTTGCATATTTTTAAAAACCCACTTGCTTATGAATTTCATGGAAGTTTTTTCATCCCCGTTGAGATGATTACTTGATGCAAGTGCTGTTTGAACTTTTTTAAATTCAATGCGTGCCAGTGAAAAGCTTGTGTTTGAATCCGATTGATCCCAGTGATCCACTATCTTTGCATCAAGAAGTAAAATGGCGGCCGTATCATTGATTACGGTTTGAAGTTTTTCTTTATCGATCCACCCTGGTTCCCGTGGGTCTTTTACTGCCTGGTGATATCGAATCAAGCCGCTATTGAAATTACCGAGAACAAGGATCAAGCTATTTCGTGCTGCATCATTAGCATCCCTTTGAACTTTGCCAGGAGAATCTATATATTTTTTCTTACCCACACCGAAAAACGAATCTTTTGACTCATGGTTCTCTGACAAGGAGACACCACTACCCGTTGATACCCAAGAAGGTGTTTCTTTTTTTTCTATTTTTGCTTCTAGGACAGGTTTCGATTCCAACGTTTCCGATCGACTTAATATTTCTTTACTTGTTGTCGAACAACCAAACATAATTGCTGTTCCTATAACCGATAGAATTATTTTGTTCATGATTAACCTCGATAAAAATTTTATGAACTGACAGGCCAACCAAATTTCATCCTGGAAGGAAGGGAACCCGGATAAAATCAGAGGAGACCACCTGGCACGCCAGTGGACAGGCCATATTCCAATCATACTCAGGTAAGCTGACCTATCAGCCCATTTTGATTTTCTTTTTCAGAAGACTAGATTCTTTGTATTCTGTTTAAATAAAATGGATAATGTTTAATGCCGGGAGGAGCGGACCACACTCCCCTCATGTTCCCATTACTAAGAATCTTCCCTTCAAATGTTCCAGTCACCTGATCCTTTCTGTATTCACTAAAAAGAAACCTTTCGTCGTCGCTAATGGAACCTTTTAGTTTCCTTATTTCCCTGTGCGTATTTACTATGGTTCCCGTAATATTTCCCCCTACTTGATTAATCGAGAGGCTCATTGAGTGTTTACCGCCAATAGTTCCTTCAAAGTAGAGTTTTTGAACTACGGGTACTGGCGCAGAGCTTGGCCTCGTTAAGTCATTGAATTGAACCCAGGTAATTATTGAAATACCTAGTGCAAAAACTACCAAAGTTATTTTTGTCCAATAATTCACGAAGCCAACCTCCACATAAAAATATTATTAGTTATTTCGGGTACTCAAAAATCCAGTCACCAACTAAAGGGTCATCATTTTTATTTTGAGGCCCTTTCTTGACTGCGACCTTTTTTGTTAGTTCCAAATTATCTAACGATAGGTTTCTGTTATTTGCCAGGAATTCACCGTTAGAAGTGCTAACCTTAAGTATCTTTACCCTCTGTTCATCTTCCGTAATAGTTTCTTCCATGATTGAATCAACGGGTTTGGTGTCAAAATGTTCTTTGCTCGCTACTTGAATACTTTCTCCTTGATCCGCTACAGACGTATCCGAATTTTCTGGTGCGGGGTTGAGACGCAGCTCAAGCTGTTTTTTCATATCTTCCGATGTATTTGAGGCAGATTGAATCTGTCCGGATGATTTAACCTGTATCCTGGTTAAATTTTCAATCAAACCGGCAAGATATTTTTCCTGGCCTTCATTGTTATCTTCTTTATAAAGCTCTCTTGCCTTGGTTAGGTAGGGAATGGATTGATCAATGTCATTCTTCTCGTTATAGGCAAGGCCAAGGTTATAGTTTGCTACTGCATTATTTTCATCGATGGACAAGGCAATTTCATATTCCTCAATCGCCTTGTCTAGTTGACCGAGTTGTTCGTGAACCATTCCGAGACCATTGTGAGCTTGAGCATATTTCGGATTGATTCTTAGTGCCTCGTTGTATGCCTCTTGGGCCAACTCTAGTTTTTTCTCGACCAATCGGACCGCACCGAGGTTGTTGTGAGAACGGGCAAATTCATTATTTTGTTCAATTACTTTTTGAAAGTCTGAAATTTTGTTCTTGTATCGTTCCGCATCGGTATAGATATCTCCAAATAGGAAAGGTCCCATTGAATACACACGATCTGTTTCAAGGGCTGCCCTGAACTCCTTTTCCGCTTCTTCTAAGCGTTTTACCTTCAAATACACTTCGCCAAGATCGTTGTGGGCCTTCGTGTTATGCCAATCTTCCTTGATCAGTTTTTGGTACTTGATTATGTTTGCTTCCTGTTGTCGAAAACTGTCATACGTTTCCTGAATTTCTTGTGCGCCTGCACTTGTAGTCAGGCAACTTAAGTTAAAAATCAAAGCTGCCATGTATAGTTTGTTTTTCATGCTTTCTCCTTTTTTAGAATTAATAAGTTGGCCTTAAATTTGGCTCTCTACATGGATAGTTCGAGAAATCGAAGTTAATAAGCTAACGGTTATATTTTTTTTGTGAGGGGGTGAAAAGGCTTTATTAATAAAGAGATTTGGGCGGGTAGGATTTACTGAATACCTGTTCGAGAAATTTTCTGCTCGAACAATATGATCTATTCTATGGAGATTAAAATTGAGTGTCCCTGATTGTTCGGTCCGATGGCTGTGATTTCGTGAGTTCCTTTCATGAGAGCTACAGTCGTATGATGTGGGAGACTAGTGCTTGCGGTTTCTAAACCATTAACATACCAGGACACTATCTGTGTTGGGGCATTGCCTATTGCTGACAACCGAATTTCATAGGAAGTTTTACCAGGGTCAAGCAAATACACTTCTTCCGTCAGGGGGCTTGTTATTTTTATTCCTGCTTTGCCAGATTTAGAAGGATCATCTAACGGGTTGCTGCCATTGAAAATATTTTCTAAATTATTTGAAAATCCAGCTAAGCGATATTTCCCCTCTACACCATTTTTAAATCTTTTGTAAACCCAATCTGTATATTGCGAAGGCAAGTTGTGAAATTTTTTATCATTGGAGTGATACTGACATTTTTCTTGTGGCTCGAACCCACTAATAAACAATTCTTTCTTTGTCTGTGGACAACTTGGATTTGGCACCGATCCCGAGTACGAACAAACCGTTTTACTTATCACGCTCTCAGGCTTTTTAAACCTGGCAGCAAAGCTATCGGGATATAACTCATTAAGGATATCTATAAAAATAGGTCCTCCTCCTTTAGCACCTGTCAAACCATTCGTGGAACTGCCATCGAAATTACCTATCCAGATTGCGATGGTATATTTGTGGGTATAACCTACAATCCAACTGTCCCTATAATGAGTACTCGTCCCCGTCTTGAGAGCTACTTTAAAAGGTAATTTCTGGTTAAAAAAATCACCGAAAGTAAGAACACGGGCAGAAGGGTCGGAGAGAATATCGGTGATGATATAGCTTGCCTCCGGGGAAAATATCCTTCTTGGGAAATGTTTGGGTTCGTTTTTTATAAAACGGGGAGACATGAACTCACCACCCCGTGCCAATGTTGCATAGGCTGCCGCAAGCTGGATGAGCTTTACTTCAAGATTTCCTATAACAAGACCTAAACCATAATGATCGGCGTCATGGTTTTTATAATTATTAAGACCGAGTAATGATACGGTTTTATAAAAATTTTCGTATCCAATCTGGTTGATTAAAAATATAGCAGACTGGTTTAACGAGTTTCCCAGAGCTTCCCTCATGGATACGGGACCATACGAAGCACGATTGAAATTTACAGGTCGGTAAACTCCCTGCGGAGAAATATAACTGCGCTTAAGGTCTTCCAAGGTATCCGACGGACTATGGCCTTCATCGAGAGCCTTTGCATAAAGAAAAGGTTTCAAGGTCGATCCTGCAGACCGTTTGGAGATTGCTCCATTGTTAAAGCCAAGATCTGTCTTGGAATGTTCCATTGACCCAACCAGAGCTAGAACGTTTGACGTCTTGTTTTCAATTACAACAACAGACCCCTGCATGGCTTTTTGTTTCTTTAATCGTTTACGATGAGAATCCAGAATCTGCTCAACTCTTTTCTGCAAAATCAAATTGATCGTTGTCGGCGTATTCCCTGATACTTTATTTTGATCCAACATCTCAACGAAGTGAGGCGCATCAAATGGAAATACTTTTTCACTAACAAGAATAGGTTTTTTCTCTGCTCTTAGTTTCTCGTCGAGACTGATAAACCCAAGTGCATGCATCCTCTTTAGAACCCAATTCCTTCTGACTTTAAGTTTCTCTTTATTATTTCCATATGGATTCAATGTTCCTGGTGCTTTTGGAAGTGCTGCTAGTAAAGCGGTTTCATTTAAGCTCAAGCGGCTGGATGGTTTTGTAAAGTAGATTCTGGCTGCTGCTTCAACCCCCGTCAGGTTGTTACCCATAGGCACCCTGTTGAGATAAACCTCAAGAATCTCTTCTTTAGATAGATGCCCTTCGGCTCTGAAACTTCTTAGCACTTCAATAAATTTCTTTGAGTACGTGCGATTTCTGGGATAGGTAATCCTGATCATCTGTTGAGTTAAGGTCGATGCACCAGATACGATTTTTCCCTGAACCATGTTTTCTTTAAGAGCTCGTACCATTGCAAAAGGATCAATTCCTATGTGAGAAAAGAATCTCTGGTCCTCCGCAGCAATAAAAGCCTTTATTGTTGTGTCTGATATTTTGTCTAAGGAAATCCAGATATGCCTTTCACCGTTGATATCAGGAAACCAGCGTAAGGGCTTTTCAGATCGATCAGATACGATTCGGTTGTCAGGAGGGTAGAACCTATTGATATCGACCCGGCTTATTTTTTCAAGATATAATCCTGCGATTATTGCGACTGCAAATAAAAGAGCAGTAACTATTTTTATCTTGAGTCGGAGCTTCATCGAATCTGAGAGGCTTTGATGTTAACGATGCTTTTTGGAGTAAGACCCATGACCTGAGGCGAATACATAAGCTGCGCCTTGGTTGACGGGAGGACAAACTGGCCTTCTGTGGTAGCTCTTGCATAGTAGGAGTACTGATATTTTCCACCCCAGAGGTCTGAGTCCCTGAAGATCAGGACGCGGTCATCCCTGATTTCCTGAAAACTCGGAACCAATACACGAGCACCGTCTTCCGTGTAAGAATCTTCGTCATTCTCAGGGACAACCTCTTCTGTCTTGATACTGCTATTGATCGCAACGAGTCCTGCTGGAAGGGGGTCATCTATAACGATGTAACGATAGCGTCGACTGTGGCCTGTCTTATCTTTTTCTATATCGATTGTAACTTTAACCAGGTCACCGACTCTAATATCCTGTGAACCATCAATATTTCTAATCGACTTATTTACATGGAAACCATTTGAAGTCCCCGATTCGGCGTAATCCACCCTTGGAAACTGGAGTACTGCTTTATAGTAAATGGGGAGGTTTGAACTTGCGTTTAATTCTAAGAACGGATTTTTGAAATATTCTTCGGGGTTCAGTTGAATTTTCTTATGAATTTTATTAATGACACCAGTATCAACCGTATGCGAACCTGCCGTTATCTTCACACTGTAAGGTTCGTTATTAGATTCTTGCGCCGAATAATAATTTCCAAGTGCGTATAAAGCCCACCCCGTATCACTTGTTGATGTCCACCTTCCTGATGAACCAAAACCCTGGAATAAAGATTCGGCGATACGGTGAGTAAACTTGTCTTCTGGGTCAGCCGCATTGAATGCCAAAAGCCCAATCGCATGACTCCTGTATCTAGCATTGAATACCTCATTGGTATTCTTTGAGCTTAACGAGGCCAGTCTAAAATGTTGATTGGTTCGAATAGCATCTTTCAAGTTGGCGCCAGACAAATAACCGGATTTAATCCCGGCTAAGGTCCAGAACATTCTTGTTTCAAAGTTGCTGCTGTTTATTTTTTTATATTGTGATTTAAAAAATAATTCCTCATCGAGCGAATCATTCATAGCAAGTATATAAGCGGCAAATGCTGTCTCGTTTGGATTGAGATCGTCATTATTAATGCTTTTTGAAATATAATTTAATCCTTTTGCAAAGGGCTGGTCAGGAACATTCATACCGTTTTCCTTTGCGATACTCAGAGCGGCCATCGCATATAGCGTTCCTGCTCGGTGAGGAGACTTGTTGCCGGGCCAATAGCCAAAGCCACCTGACTCTGTCTGCATTTTAAGAAGTCTGGTAACACCCGCTCTTAAGTACTTATCTGTCTGCGCAGTCCGGATATCAGGAATCAACCCTTTTTCAATGAGTCCTCTTAAAGCCGCCAATGGTAAGACTTTGGAGCTTGTTTGCTCCACGCACCCATAGGGATACTGCAGAAGGTACAAGAGGCCACCCGTCAGTTTAATGAAGGGGTTTGAAGATACAGTCAGGTTAATCATAGAACTTTTTGTTAACTCGGGATTGTGTTTATTTAACAACTCTGTTGGAAGTGGAAGCATGACTTTTGATGAATTTGAAAAAGAACCCAGTAAGATTTCCGTTCCTAATGTGTGACTGGGATTAACAGGGATTTTTAGTTTTACTGAATCAGATTTATCGTTGGCCATACTAGAAAATAAAACCTCTGCTAAACCGCTACTCAAGGCTTCTCCATCTACTGTAAACGTGTGACTGTTTTTGGATTGAATCGGGCTTGTTATATTTAAAGAACCCAAATTCAGGTGTTCACTGGAGTTCAACATTAAATTCGCATCCAGTGTTTGGTCTGACTTGTTAAATGCGGCTACGGGAAATCGTAATTTATCTCCGACGGTGAGAAACCGGGGAAGTCCGGGTTCAATATAAAATTCCTTTGTTGCAATCAGATTTCTTTCAGCGCTGCCGAACCCACTTCCTTTATCATTAGCAATCACGTAAACCCTATAGGAAGTAATATTATCGGGGAGTACAAAGCTTACCTGCGCCTTGCCTTCAGTATCTGTTACAACAGCCGGATTAAAATACGCAACGGGAATGAAGTTTTCCCTTGCTGTTACGCTTTCAAGAGTTGAATTTTCTAACCCGCCTCCACCTGTCAGCGGATTGTTCCTTATTTTTGAGAATGGTGTTTGATGCGCTAGCATTCGTCTGATGTCCTGAGTCCCAACACTAAGTGGGACTGTGAAACTGTTCAATTCACTCAACTTAGGCGTTTTAAATCCTGTCAGTGCAAGCACACTTTCATCAACGACCCCCACAGCAAGTTCTGCTTGTTTTCCCTGCCCATGGATATCTTTGACGGAAAGATTAAGAGTTACCGGTGACTGCGGATTTTTTTTAAGTGATACTTCTGTTTCATTGATTCCAACGTTAAGTAAAACGGCTCCCTTTACAACGGGAACCTTAACTGTTCCAAACTCAAATGTAGGGGCGCCGTCATCAATGCTTCTTCTATAAAATGGAAAGTGCTTTCTTGGAACCGCACCTAGAATAGAAACATAAACGTTTGGAGAGTAACTTTCTTGGATGGGAAAACTGATGTTGCCTGCTTCGTCCGATGTAAATACCTGGTGATCAAGTATTCCTTCCCTTTCAACAGTTAATAAGTAGGAAGACGATTTTTTTTGAGACTGAATTTTGATTAAAGCTTGATCGTTGGGTTGATAACTGTCTTTTTCTGACCAAATAGGAAGTTTATCGTAGGGAGTATCACGATTCATATACTCATAGGAATAATAACCCCCTTTCACCTCGCAGCTAATTCCTGAAATATATGTGTTTTTACCATTGGAATAGGTGAATTTAAGAATGTAGTCGCCACTTAGACCACCGTCAAAATTAAAATCGGCGAAGCCTTTATTTAAAGATGTTTTTGTAACCAGAAACTTTTTCCAGAACTTTTTATAAGTCCAAAATACCTCGCCATCATTATTACGTTGTCGAATATAACTCCAGTCCTTTCTAAGAATATCTACTTTTATTTCTCCTTCTTGAACTGGATTGCGGTTTGGGTCGGCAACCAGCAATTTAAGAGACAGGTCATCTCCTGATTTAATTTTTTTCTTGGAACCTTTGATCCCGACCACGTAGGGTATTTTTTCCTGGTAGATACTTTTTGCCGTGGCGACCCTTCCATCAAAATCAATGGTTGTGGCCACGACTACTAGACTTCTTTTTCCCTGCCTCACCTTAGGATCAATAGGAAAGTTCAAACTCAGCGAACCGTTGTCATCGAGAATCGACTCACTGCTTTCAAGCAGAAACTTCTCTTCCGCAATGTTTCCAAAAACAAACTCTCCTAATTCCTTCACATTGTAATTAGTCGGACCATGAAATATTTTCCATCGTACCTGGCCGTTTTTGACATGACCTCCTGAATAGTAACTCCCATTAATCGTAACTTTTAATGTGTCATTAGTTTTAGTCCACTGGTTAGTATGGGACTTTGTCTCAGGTTCTTTTTTAAAGGAGATCCCTGTAAAATGACGAGGGGCCTTAAACTCCTGTAACTGGAATGTGTGTTCTGCAAGAACTTCATCTCTCCCAGTCATGTCAACCAATTCAATTTGGTAGGTTCCAAGAGGAAGGTGGTTTTCTAATTTGAGTGAGCCCCACAAAGACCCAAATTCTGAGAGAGTGTATTGTTCAGATGAAACAAGCTCGCCTTTGGAATCTTTTATTCTAATGGTGGGTCTTGTGAGTTGACTGGGGGAGCTGATTTCTCCTTCGGAGTATTCTCTAACTACGCCTTTAAAATTAAGCGTGTCACCAGGCCTATAGATACCTCGATCCGTAAATAGCTTTGCTTTTCTGGAAATATGCTTTTCGGTGTCTTTATCTAGAGGTACATTTTTTGGGTAGATCGGATATGCAACGGGGATATACGAAACATCGTCTTTTGTAACCGCTAAAATATATTTTATGTCGCCAGTAACCAGGTGATAGTTGATCGGTACATAATCGCTCGATAAAAGATTTATTCCTTCTGTAACCCTTGAACTAAACTTTACAATCCCATCATTATCCGTATTGCCGAGTTTGAAAATTCTATTCAGTCCCGTAAGTCCAAATATTTCGACATTTTCTATAGGCATTGCCTCCTTAAGAGAAGTGATCCAAATAAGCAGATCATCGCTTGCCTGTTTGTAAGTTATTCCGAGGTCCGTGATACGAATAAGGCGTATAGGTGTTCGAGCATTTTCATCTTTTCCATCGGTTGTAAGACGAATTAGTTTAATGTCTCCCTCTTTTCTTTCATCAAGACCCAACGGAAAGGAGAATAATCTCGATTTATTTTTTTTCTCTACATTGAAGAATTTGTTTTTATGTTCCTGTTTTCTAAAAAGACTTTTAAAGTTTTCAACATCATTCTTTCTGGCAGGGTATTTATTGTTTGCAAACGACTGGCTTAAACTATTCCAGTCGATATTCCGGTTTCCAATTGATGCGTTAATAGCGCTAGATAAAAGAACTGGGGGCACACTTATTTCCTGGTAATGAATATTCTTTGTATTGGCTATTTTTAAATGAAGGTACTGGGGGCCAAATTTTTCGATAACTGTTTTATGGTTCCAATAATTAATGGATGGAGGAGATTCGAATGTGAAGGAATTAACCACCTTCTTATAGGACTTCTTGTCCAGCTTGTAATCTTTTGGAAAAACAATGGAATACTTCTGTCCATGTTTGAACTTTCCCTTTAATACAAATTTGTTTCTTTTGAGATAGCTGAAATCCCAGGAGAGATCAACAACACGAGGAACAATTTTTGCTCCTTTTGATCCTGGCCAACTAACCAGATTAAAATAATGCACCTCATGGTTTAGATATATTTCTACTTTTTTTCCACCGGAATCTTTTTCAATATTAACGATGCTGAATGTTTCGTCCTCTGCGAATGAATGCTCCACAATAGAAAAAAACAGTAAAAAAAAGACAAGTAAGGGAAAAAATAATAGTTTGTTTTTCATTGTTGCAACCCTCTTCTGTTCCAGTCTTCGAGGTAACTTACTTTTTCTCTGCTTTTTTTATCTAACTCTTCCAACAGACAATCCGTATGTTCCACGGCAAGTTCAGCTGCCTCTTTTGGGCTGGGGCGGATGTCCTCCCGCTTGCAGATGATTGCCTGAAGAATGCTTACTGATATGGCGTCTCGTTTTGGTAAAAGTTTTTTCATTAGTCCTCCTTATTGATTAATTTGTTTCTGGTAAGCGATCAGCGGCATACATCTTTTTCCTAACGTGGCAACCAAGTGTTCCGGGTCTGCTACTTGAACAAAACGTACTGAACTCCATGTTTTTAAAAAGTGCCGAAAGTTTGCTGAGCTCCAGGACCTCTTTTATGTTGTTATTGATTCCAACCACATGAAATTCTATTCCGGCGTCGGAAGCCATGCGGACGCACTCAACAATTGCCGCAATCCCAGAATTATCAATCTGGGTCACTCCCTCGAGGTCCATTGTCACTCCTTTACTTGCTTCCTTAAATAAAGGCGTGATTCCTTCAAAAACGTGCGGTGTGTTTTCACGATCAAAGCTACCGTACACGGTAAACACTACGTGACCGTTTCGGTTGATAACTACCGCAGAAATATCTGGTTTCATTTTTTTCTTTTCTCTGAAGTTGCACATACTTGCTCCTTGCTTTCATCCAGGTTGCGAGCAGATCGCAGGTGAAAATTAAAAACATTGCTGCCAACCCACCTAAGACTCCATTTAAAACTATCGTGGTGATATCCATAATTGCTCCCCTCATAGGAATAGTTCGAGAACTCGAATGATCTGTTCGAGAAAGAATGTTTTGACCTGAAAGACTTGAATTATCCAGCAGTTATTGGTCTTTAAACTTTGGAACTAATATGAGGGGAGTAACTCGTGCTCGAACACTAGCAAGGACAAACAAGAAAACCCCCGCCAGCATCAAGCCGACAGGGGCAACGAATGAGTCTTTGTCTTTAAATAACAACCATCTCTTCTAACTTCTTCTCAGACCATCCATATTTTTTTCGTCCTACATTTAATGCAACTACCAGTTCATCCAGAATACCATCGGACAACTCCGGGTCGGATTTGTATTCGCTGTTGAGTTTTTTTACTTTAGACAACAGGTCTACTTCTTCCAACGCGGATAAACTATCCTCTGAAGAAAAATCGATGCTGACAGATTTTGAATTGTTGATCCGGAACTTGAATCTTCGTTCCCCGTCAGGACCCAAGACAATATATTCATAAAGCTTGTATCCTTTTGGGAAGTTCCATCCAAATTCCTTTTCAAAAAAACTTTTGAACCTCTTGCAGATTTCATCGCACAATTTCCACTGGGCATCATAGTTTTTAATCTTCAACCTGACTCGAGAGTTCTCCTTATGTTCATAAGCGGGACCCCAATTAAAACTATGCGTATTCCCGGAAACGATATCCATGAAATATTTCCAGGCTTTCGTTTCACTGTCACGAAATCCAAGATGCCGACAGTCGTACGGGATAGATTTTTTGCCGGGAGCTTTTATGGAAATGCTTGAATCACTTTCATAGCTGATCTCAAGTTGTCTCACCTTGCTATCTATATCATTCGTCGGCGTTGTTTCTTTAATTTCACGAATACTGACATTCTTGTTCTGCGATATAAAATCAACGAACTGGTGAAATAGTACTTGGCACTCTACCGTTGTATTCATAGCGTAAGTCCTTATAAAGAATTTTTACAAAAAGAACGCAATCGAAGACACGAGTCTTGCGATACTATTCTTCTTGTTTAAACTTTTAAGAAATTACGCTTGCTTTGGAGGGGGGCTTGACGTATCCGGAATATGGGAATCAAAAAAGGTGTGACCTGAGTTAATCGATAAGGAATCGTTAAATACGGTATCGAGATTAAACTTGGAAGATACCATGTATGGTGATGAGGATGAAGGGTCTACTCGTTGTTGAGTTCCGGAACCCTTGGTCTGCTTGGAATAATCGGTACCATCCAACCATTTAAAAAATGCCATCAAGGATTGAAAAACTTTTATTTGTCCCACGGACTCCTTAGGCGCTGTGATCATTTCTACTACTTCATAAACAACTCCCGGGTTTGCAGGAGCAAACACATCATCTTTGTCCGGGACAATAACATGCGAGATTATTTTTCTACCCTGGGGAAATACTTTCGATGTCGTGACAACTGGCCCCATCTTCACACTGTCTCCAGAATAATCTATGTATCTTAATTCCTGACCAACCCAGATGTGGTTCGGGTTTTGAATATTATTTAGTGCGGTAAAAACAGAAACTTTCGTTCCCTTTTTTGCAGCGATACCCAGCAGGGTCTCACCTTTTTCCACCGAGTGAACTTTTGTAACTTTGGAAGATTCAGATTGTTCAGCATAAAATTCTTCAAGAGCACGATCGTAATCAGAAGAAGCATAGACAAAGTTATTCGCCTCGCCGGTAACCATGAAGGTCACCAACAAAATTGCTAGGGGAATAAATGTTTTGTTTGCTTTCATCTGGTTTAATAGTTTCCTTATATAGATACTGATGAAATCCTACGCCCACATTATAAAAGGGTCAATAATAAACACATTAAATTTCTATTAATTTTGGTTAATCGTGTTCGAGAAATATTACGAGGCTTATTTTATAAGGGATTATCAAGAGTGTTTTCGTTCTATACCGTTATTCGGTCTGCAAGTTTAAATAATCGTTCCGCATAATCAACTATCAAACTTCGATGAGCTATTTTATTTTTCCATGCCTCTGGGATTCCTTCCTCGCCATAATATGCACCTGCCAGCTGGCCATAAATTGCACCTGTGGTATCTGCATCATTGCCTAAGTTTACAGCCATAAGTGCGCCTTCCTCAAAGTTTTCACTTTTATAAAAAGCCCAAAGAGCAGCTTCAAGTGATTTAACAACATAACCGGCACCTTTAATCTCTGGTGGTTCCTTTCGCTGATAGGATCCTGAGGCAATGTTTGCAATAGCTGGTGCGAGCGGTCTTTGATTCCATATCTCTAAAGTGGGCAAAGCTATTTCATTTAGGATAGTTTCTTTTGATTTACCTTTAACAGCTCCTAATATAAGAACTGCCATATACCTACAGGCATCAGTACAATTTTTAGTTCCATGAGTTGTACGTGAACTTTCGACAGATTTTTCCATGGCAACTATTTCATCATTAGCATAGACCAAAGGAATAGGAGCTAGTCTCATCAAAGATCCATTGCCAGCATAATTTGGATCTTCTGAACCGGAATACGGATCCTTAGTTTTCTCAAATTTTCTTAAAGCATTACCGATCGTGATCCCAATATCAAAACATTTGCCATTACTACTTAGATGTCCATCGCGATACCATTTCAAATATCGCTGCATTTGATCGATCGGATCAAATTTTTCTTTTTCGATTAAACTTTCTGCAAGGCAAAGAGCCATCGACGTATCATCTGTCCACTCTCCTGGCTCTAAGTTAAAGGGTCCTCCGCCTACTATGTCCGTGATAGGCGTAAATGTACCTGGAGATTTAAATTCTAAGGTTGTGCCTAAAGCATCTCCGACAGCCAAACCAAGCAAACTTCCCCTGTAACGAGAAATAGTTGTAATTAATTGTGTACATGATTTGGTTTTCATAATTTTAATTTGAACTATTTAAACAATCTAAACTATCGTCCTGCATCGCTGCCAAGTTGACTTGTGCTTGTTCCTCTCTCTGTTCTGCTGCAAGTCTCCACCACTTGACGGCTTCTTTGTAATCTTGTGCAACTCCTAGTCCTTCGTAATACATCAATCCCAAATTGCATTGTGCTCCAGCATCTCCCTGTTCTGCTGCAAGTCGATACCACTGAACTGCTTCCGTATAATCTTGCTCAACTCCTTCTCCCTCGTGATACATCATTCCCAAAATGCATTGTGCTCCAGCATCTCCCTGTTCAGCTGCAAGTCGAAACAACTTCTCTGCTTCATTGTAATCTTGTTCAATTTTTTCTCCTAGGGCGTACATAACTCCCAAATTGCATTGTGCTTCAGCATTTTCCTGATCTGCTGAAAGTCTCCACCACTTGACTGTTTCCTTGTAATTTTTTTCAACTCCCTGTCCTTCGTCATATATAATTCCTAAATTAGATTGTGCTGTAGCATTACCCTGTTCTGCCGCAAGTCGAAACCACTTCTCTGCTTCCTTGTAATCTTGTTCAACTCCTAGTCCTTTGACATACATCATTCCCAAATCGCATTGTGCTCCAGCATCTCCCTCAAAAACTACTGGTTCTGCGGCAAGTCGATACCACTTAACTGCTTCCTCGTAATCTTGTTCAACTCCTAGTCCTTCGTGATACATCCCTCCCAAACTGCGTTGTGCGTCAGCATCACCCTGTTCTGCCGCAAGTCGAAACCATTTCTCTGCTTCCTTGTAATCTTGTTCAACTCCTTCCCCCTCATCATAGATAGTTCCCAAAATACATTGCGCATTAACATCTCCCTTATAACCGGCAAGTCGATACCACTTAACTGCTTGCTTATAATCCTGTTCAACTCCTAGTCCTTCGTGATACATCTCTCCTAAACTGCGTTGTGCTTCAGCATCTCCCTGTACTGCGGCAAGTCGATACCACTTAACTGCTTCCTTGTAATCTTGCGCAACTTCTAGTCCTTCGTGATACATCTGTGCCAACCTGAATTGTGCATTGACAACTCCCTTTTCTGCGTAAAGTCGCTGGAACTTGACTGCTTCTTTGTCCTCATCAATATTTTGTGATTCGTCGTTCATAGGAATAGATAGATGTGATTAGGAATAGATAGATGTGGTGGTCTCTTGCTGAAGAAATTATATGTAATACAAATGAAAATTAAGTTAAGGCTGGGTTAAATTATTTTAATAAGAGGGCAAGGAATCAGAGATATTTATCAATGACAAAGTCGGTCGCTTCCAAAGTTGCCCCAGTGACAAAGTCCGACAATGAAAGTTCAACTCGATTGCAAGCAAGAAGCACTCGCTTCTTATTTTCAGGAGTAATACGAACATATAAACGCTCGGATTTAAGAGAAGGATTATCCCAAGCTTTGAAGTAATCAAGGTCGGGTTCTTCGTATTGTTCCTCGTGTTCTTTGCTGTTTTCCATAATTTCTTTACCTATTGGTTTTATGTTTTGTGCTTCGGCATCTTAACAATATCCAAACCTCTCTACCAGATTATAGGAAAAGCGATTGTTCAAATCGCGTTCCGCTGGGTAGGCGATTGTTCTTGAGAGCAGAATCATGGGAAGGACTGCAAGTCCGTAGCGGGGTTGGGGGCCCCGCGTACAGCCCTTAACCCCTTCGTTGAATGGCCTCCGGCTCAATATTACTTCCTTATATGGGTTGTGGGTAGAAGCCAGGGGGAGCGATAGCGATTCTGGGGGGCGGTCGGGGGGAAGGGGTGCAAATGATCCTGCTCGGATGCAGTTGCTTTGCGCTTTAACTTGAGTGAGGCTATAGCCGAGCGGAATGACTTTAAATGCTTTGAGATAGCAAGCGCAGTGCCAGAGCAGAGCGATGGCATGAGCTTGCTTTCCTTTGCCTTGATGCAAGCGCAATGACATAGCATAGCTATGGCATGAGCTTGCGTATAATATAACGTGCGAGCCATGAGCGTAGCGATGCGAGCCGTGGGTGGCGAAGGTGATGGCAATGGTTCATCGCCATCGCCGTAGCAGTGCAGGGTATCGGCGAAGCTAAGACATGAGATTTAAAATGCTTTTTTTTTTGTACCCCCCTCGCAAAAAAAAAGAGCGCTCCAGAAGATGGAACGCCCGCGTGTACTCCATATATTTTTGCGATCTTGCTACTAACCACCCCTACCCTAGTTGTCATGTGTTGTGGAAAACTGCCATTATTTGCCGTCAAGTGGCCCATTTTTGGCTCCAAAAAATCCTACAAATATCTCCCCATTAATAATGTAGTATGCCCAACATACACTCACCATTCGAGATGGTTTTGAAAACGAACAGTCATCTTTGCTAAAGGAGGGGTCGATGTTACAAAAATTCAAGATTACATCCTACGCATTCATCGTTGTGTTTATGACAGTACAAGTATTTACAATACCCGCTTCCGGTATTCACAGACCCGGCCACGTTCCCCCAAAGCCGCATATTGATCCGAAAACGATGCCCAAGAAAGAAGGAGACCGGAAGATGGCGGTTGAGCCGGCGAAGGAGAGTGAAATAACCGAACAACAAAAAACGAGGCGTTTGGACGAATGGCGACGCGAGCGATCGCTGCGAGCAAGAAACTGCTCTTTGGCGATCAGGGAATACAGATTGAACTTGGGACAAGTGATAAGGGACATAGCTATAAGCAACAATCAAATCGAGAGGAACCGTCTGGATAACACTACAATAGAACCATACGCAGGGTGCGGAGATAGGCGCAATCTATTCCCACACGGTGGTGCCGCGACGACAGGTGCACATCCGTGTTGCGTAACCCTGAGCTATAAAATTGAGGTGAACCTCCCGGAGCTTGAAGGATGTAGATATGTTGAGTCGCCCTCGGGTCACATGTGTCTTACTTGCGAAGACTTGGGCCTTGGGCTCCCAGATACGAGATGTATGGATTAATTGAAGGCAGTGGCCCATTAGTGGCCCTTTTACAAAAAGAAAGGAGCTACCATTTCTGGTAACTCCTTGTTTTAAATGGTGGGCCGTCTCGGGATCGAACCGAGGACCTACTGATTAAGAGTCAGTTGCTTTACTTATTAACCTTTATTTTAATTAGACTTGCGGAGACGCTCGTTGCGTATTGTGTCAATAAGTGCCAAGAAGAGTCTATCAGATTGGCACAAATTTGACCCAGAAACTATAATGGATTAGTTGATTCAGTAGTGCTTCCAGAAATTTGATCTGTTCTCATCATCTCATCTGCTCTATCGCTTTTGTATCTGAACCTTCTGAAATTTTAGCTTTCGACCCACTGGAATAGTAAAGTGGTGCTGCGACCACCATAGTTATAATGCTAGCTATTATCAATGCAATCCAAGAATCCTTATTTACAATTGGTTCTCCTCAAACTTAATTAAAAACACGGTTAAAAAATCGCCGCATTTCGGACCACGATCTTTCGTCTGCCTGTTTATTGTATTCGAGGTTAGGGATATTAAATTTTTTGCTAAACTCATCTGCTTGTTTGTTCGTGAAGCTGTGTTTGATTCCTGTTAAGCTCAAGTAAGAAAAATCTACATTTCCTGCCACCATTTCTTTGGAGAATGAACCCACAGATTCTGGTTTCAAAAAAGAGTCCTCGGAACCGTTGATAACCAAAATGGAAGCCTTAATATTGCCTTTGATGATCGGGGGTTCCAATGGCAAAGAACTGTGGAAAGCGACTACTCCATCCAAGTCAGCCCCACTTCTTGCTACACGAATGGACACTGCACCGCCAAAACAGAACCCAATGGCTCCAATCCTAGTTGAGTCGACTGTCTCATGAGCCTGTAAAATTTCTTTTGCTTTGTTGAACCGAGACTGAGATGTCTCCCAATCTTGGAAGGCAGCATTCATTAATTCCCCTGCTTTTTTTGGATGATCGGCTGTTTTCCCGTTACCATACATATCAACCGCCAAAGCCGTGTACCCATCTTCAGCTAGCATACGTGCTCGTTCCCGTGCATGCAGATTGTGTCCCCACCATTCATGAACAACCAAAATCCCCGGACGTTTTCCTTGCATCGTATCGTCATATGCGAGATAGCCTTTTAATTTTGTTCCGTTATGTTCGTACTCGATCTCATGAGCACGAATATCAGCTTGAGCTAAGGCCGTTAAACATAAAGAATAAAAAATAACCAATGTAAATAGAACGTTTTTCATTGCGTTCTCCTTTATATTTATATTAAAAGGGTAAGAACAAATTACTTCATTCAGAGCTGAGAAAAAAGAAGCATGTCATAATCTACTCCCCCTTGACGAGCTTATAGTTTACGGTTTCCATCGATTTTTTTCGATCAGTCCTTTAAATCCGGGGGTGGACTTTGAAACGGGATTCAGCCAGGCACCAACATGTTTTCTTTCCCATACATTCCCACTCTCATCTCCGGGAGGAAGAAATTTATATCGGTACAATTCGATTTTTATGCTCCCGGGTGGCTGATTCGGAAACGGGTTGTTCGCTAGAAGGCTCAAAGCACCCGCATCATTATGAAGAAGTTTCCATATTAAATGGAAAATCCAAGGCTGTTGTTGTGGAACACTCATGGCAGCGAACCAGATTTGCCAGTCAAGCCGGTAGTGGTAAGGCGAAATTATCGGAAGCCCTCTGTCTGTGCCCCCTGGCTTGGCTTTAAACTCGTAAGGCCTCCAGTCAGTATTGGTATCAACCGATTCATCGGTAGTTCCTTCTATAATTAGTTCGTGTCTTTTCTTACCAACTGTCCCAAATAGGCCATAAGTATTGACCAAGCGCAACCTATCGAATGAAGTATTCATTATCTGGCGCGGAGACAACATGTTCTGAACTACGGGGATGCTTAACAGCAACACCAAGATCGCTACTGCGTAGGACATTCGAGTGGGCCAAAGCCTAGGCTTTGAGTTTTGCTCGGCTTGCTCAGCTTTCCGTGTAATGAATCGCGGTAGAACGTGACGAAGAAAGCTGTCATCGAAACAAGCAACCGTGGCTGCAAGAGTCAGACAGTTGATGAAAGACAAGTTGCCGCTAAAGATGAGAAAAATTTGAAAAAATACCAGCAACAATCCCGCCACGTGACGTGCAGGCCGAGGGCCAAAAACAAAAAATGGAGCGATCAACTCTGTAAAATGGTTCCACATAACCTCGAATTTATGAAACCAGACCGGCATGAAATGAAACCATGGGCTTAAGGGATTAGGTAGGGGCTGGGTTTCGTAGTGATACACCATGCAGGTTAAGTCCAACCAACAATCATCGCTTCGGATTTTAATCATTCCAGCTCCAATATAAATACGGAAGACCAGCCACCGCAATAGCCAGAAAACCGGAGCAGGAGGAGGTGACCGCGGAAAAGGCCGCGGATCTATAAGCGGACAAATAAAAACCCCTAGAAAACCCGTTTCGAGAAGCTGACTCTCCCAGCCAAATCCATACCAAGTCTGGCCGATATTAACGAAGGACATGTACAGAAACCAGAGGACAAGAAGTATTGGAGCATTTGCAAACCCGATTAAAACCAAAAAAGACAGCATGACTCCGATCCAAGAACATATAACCAGCATACTTTCTGACAGATGAAACCAGAACAGCGTTGGTATTTTGAGGAAAGCGCTGAAAGTTGTTTCATATCTTAGCCCCAAGATATCCAGAAAATTTTTTGCCGGAAGCAATCCGTTTTCACCAATTAGAGGTAAACCTTGATTCACGAGGATTAGAAACCCAACGAAATACATCCCCCCTAAAAATCTTAAAAAGACGAAACGGGTGAGCCAGTATTTGGACGGAGCAGTCGAACCGAAACCCAAGAAGCTTAATCTTTCTAGCATCGTATTTTCCATCAGAGACACTGTGTATAAATTCGTTGAGGGTCTTTATAAAAATTTCTTTTTAGTCCAACTTAACGCCTAAAATAGTATATCCTCGAAGTATGAAACCTATACTTATATATGATGGAAACTGCGGGTTCTGCCTCTATTGGATCGATATCTGGGGGAAAAAAACCAAAGACCGCGTCGAATATGCCCCGTATCAGTCTGTCAGCGATCAATTTCCTCAAGTGTCTTTAGATCAATTTAAACGATCAGTTCAATTGGTTAAGCCCGATGGAGAAATTACAGAAGGTGCAAAAGCTGTTTTCGAAATACTAGCATACAACCCAAGTTTGACATGGCTTTTGAAAACTTACCAAAATTTTCCACTCTTCGCTAAAGTAGCCGAAGGAATTTATTATTTTGTTGCTAAGAATCGAAGCACCCTATCTTCAGTTTTGAGAATGAAAAGTAAAGATAAGTTATAATCATGGCATGAAAACCAAACCACGCCATACCAAACGCTAGCCCCAGTGCTAGCCACAACAAAAAATGAGCTACGGCCTAAACCATAACCCATTGTTTTAAATGGTCGGGGCGAGAGGATTTGAACCTCCGACCCCCTGCTCCCAAAGCAGGTGCGCTAGCCAGGCTGCGCCACGCCCCGATATTTTTCTGACCTAATGCATCATCTTGGCCATTTTCTGTCTTTGTTCTGCTGTTAATAAGTTAAGCAACTGTATTTTTGCATCAATCATTGCCATGATTTTATTAGTTTTCGAAGCTACAATTTTTGCTCCTGCAGCACGAATTTTTGCTTCATCAACTTTTCCGGAATGGACCTGGAGATCCAGTTCCACGTGCGCGATTTGATGATCAGCCATGGCTTGAATTATTTTTTTCTTGAAATCTGCATCGAGCTCTTTCATCGTCTGTATCTGCGCATCAGTCAAACCCAATTTGTTTTTATAATGCATAACGTGTTTAAAAGGACTCTGGCCATGTCCTCCGTGCGAACCTTTTTTGTGGCCATAAGATTTTCCATGCCCACCCTTGTAGGTATGGGAACTTTTCCCATGACCAGATTTTCCGTGGGAATATGATTTTGATTTGCTGCCTTCGGATTTCTTGTGACCGTATGATTTTCCATGCCCACCCTTGTAGGTATGGGAACTTTTCCCATGACCCGGTTTTCCGTGTGAATATGATTTTGATTTGCTGCCCTCAGATTTCTTGTGGCTATCACTACCAGAAATATGGCCAGAATAGCTCTTCGAACCATGTGTGTACGATTTACTCTTACTGCCTTCATGTTTTTGATTATTAACTCCGTATCCAATGGCTCCTTTTTTCCCTTGATCCTCTTCATAGCTAAAACTTCCCGTACTGCCAGTCCCCTTCATGATTTCCGTTGCTGTCGAACCTAGGTCCGCTATAGCTAAATTTGTATAAATCAAAGCACAAAGAAAAGAAAAAATAGTTATCGTCACTAATCTCGATATAAGCCTTAACATGAATTTCTCCTGACTTTATTAAATATAACTTCTATTGTTTTAAAACAGATATGGCGCGCCTGGCAGGATTCGAACCTGCGACCTACGGATTCGAAGTCCGGTATTCTATCCAGCTGAACTACAGGCGCATTATTCAAAAATTTGGGGCGAGCGACGGGACTTGAACCCGCGACCACTGGAGCCACAATCCAGTGCTCTACCAACTGAGCTACGCCCGCCATTTTGTTTACAACAATATCAAACTTTCAAGTAGGGTGACAAATTTTAATCGATTGCTACCACGTTGTAAAATAAAATTTTACCTTAATTTTTAAATGTTTTAAATCACTCAAATTAGCTAGCGTGACAAAGCTTCAGACATCCAAGTCTAGGTAACTATTTGATTACCCTGAGGTGACTCCGATCTTTTTTCGAGCGAGTCGATTGCCCTTTTTTTGATATCTTCGAGGAAATCTTCACATTCATTAATGGCGGTTCTGGCTCAAGACTAGCTTCTTTCACATTTGCACCAACTTGCAGTTTTAAATCTTTTGGAAAACTTCCCTCCCACACTTGCCCTTTTTTACTTTCCGGTTCATGAATTGCCCAAACGGCCTCGAAAGGAATAACACATTTATGAGGCTTACCACCAAACGCGAGAGTGGCAAAAATTCCAGTCTCTTGGACATCAAATGGGCGCCTGAAATTCAGGTTGAAAACAAGACTAAGTGCCGGATTATCTTTATGTGTATTAGGGACATCGACCTCAGGATGCCGTGCATCCAGGCAAACCATCGCGTCACCTTCACTTAGAAGCTGAACCAACATATCGTACTTATTTTTATTATCACTTTCCATATCTTAAACTACCACAACCTGTACTACGCCCAAAAATATTCTTATAAGTTCTTCAGTTGCCGAGAATAGACCGGGAGTGATACTATTTACTTTCTAAATTATAACCAACAAATAATTATCCATCGAAAGGTCGTGCCATGCTGAAAACGGGAGCCCTGACAATAATCACAATATTAACTCTCCTTATTGGTCTCGCGACCTCGAGCCTCGCTGGTGAAGTGAAAACCGTCGAGGTTTTGAAAAATGTTTATACCATCGTCGATGGCGAAGGAGTAGATTCTAACACCACCATTATTACAACAACGGAAGGGGTCATAGTTATTGACACTCGACCCACTCCAACGGAAGCCAGAAAAGTACTGAAAGAAATCCGAAAGCTCACTGACCTCCCTATCGTTTACACAATCAATACCCACTACCACGGAGATCATACTTTTGGCAATCAAGTATTTAAAAACAGCAAGACCATCATCGCGCATAAAAACGTTCGCGACACACTGATCAAATCAGGACAAAGTCATCTATCACTCTTCAAAACTTTCGGCTTACCAGGAATGGATGAAGTAGAAGTCACCCCACCTAATATTGTATACGAAAAAGGAATGGAAATTTGGCTGGGTGGGTACCGATTACAATTGCTATATCATGGCAAAGGACATACCAATGGCGATACCATTATCTTCATCGATCAGTTGCGCACGGTAATCACCGGCGACTTGGTATTTAATAAAAAAATTCCTTACATGGCCGACGCTTATATTGAAGAGTGGATCGAATCTTTAAACTATATAGAGTTACTAAAAAACGAAACCGTTATTCCCGGACATGGCCCGATCGGCGGACGCCCCACTATCATCGCTATGAAGCATTATCTAATAGACTTAAAGGAACATGTCCTCCAGCAGTTAAAGGGCAAAAAGTCTCTTGAAGAAACCCAAAATGCAGTTGAACCAATTTTACGAAAAAAGTATAAGGACTGGAAACAGCTAGATTGGATCAAGGGAAACATTGAACGTGCGTGGTCAGAATACAGCTCGAAAGAAAAGGCTTGAACTTGCCTCTTATTGTTTTTTAATAATTCCCTTCTTCTCCCAGTATTCCCGTAAGCTATGTTTTGCATCAATGAGTGTATCTAGGTATGTGTGGTTCGCTGGAATCATAGGCATTACATGGCCGTGAGACTTATCATTGTATGGATACTTAACATCCAGAACATAGGGGCCCTCATGCTTCAGCATACGTTTTAGAGCAGGTAAAACCTCACTCGGCTTACTTATGCTCTCTGACTTAACCCCAAAAGCATGGGCAATTTCTGCAAAATTTGCATCTCCTAGATACGTGTGTCCTCGAAGCGACTTATAAAATCTATCTTCCCATTGCGCAACCATTCCAAGATGTGCGTTATTCAGAACAACATTCATCACAGGTATATTTTCCATCTTGAGAGTCTGTAGCTCCTGAATATTCATCAGAAAACTCCCATCACCTTCTATGTTGATAACCTGTTTTTTTGGGTGAGCCACTTGAGCACCCATAGCCCCAGGCAAACCAAAACCCATTGCTCCTAAACCCGAAGAACAAAGCCACCTGAATGGTTCATTAAAATCCCAAAACTGCGCTGCCCACATCTGATGCTGCCCAACACCGACTGATACAATAGCATCTTCATCCGCAAGTTTTGTCAATTCGGAAATCAAATGTTGAGGAACAATAGCCTTTTCATCTAATTCATATGTAAGAGGAAATTCTTTTTTCCATTTATCAATCTGCTTGATCCACGGGCCAATATTCTTTTTTGGCTCTATTTTATCATTCATAATCTTAAGAGCCTGTTTCACATCTCCCTGAATTGGAATATCGATCTCAATGTTCTTGTTTATTTCAGATGCGTCGATATCTACCTGGATAAATTTAGCTCCTTTACAGAACTCAGACAACTTACCCGTCACTCGATCATCAAATCGAACGCCAAGTGCTATAACAAGATCGGCATGATTCATTGCTATATTTGCGTAAATAGCACCATGCATTCCAAGCATTCTAAGTGATAATTTATCTACAGAAGGGTATGCCCCCAAGCCCATAACAGTGGTCGTAACCGGTATACCCGTTTTTTTTACAAATGTCCTCAACTCACTTGACGCACGGGAAGAAATAATACCACCACCAGCATATATAATGGGACACTTCGCTTCATTGATGGCGTGGATAGCTTTTTTAACTTGCATTATTGAAGGCTGCAAATTCGGTTTATACCCTGGACAATCAAACTTGACCTTAAAATCTGGTACCACCTCTTGTTGCTGAATATTTTTGGGAATATCTATAAGTACCGGGCCTGGTCGACCTGACTTAGCAATCTCAAAGGCCTCATGTATGATATTTGGGATATCATCAAGATTCTGTACCAAGTAACTATGCTTAACCATGGGAAATGTAGCACCGACTATATCTGTTTCCTGAAAAGCATCACTTCCTAAAACTGTGGAGGGGACCTGGCCGGTGATCGCAATCAGTGGAATAGAATCCATCTTTGCGTCCATGATACCGGTAAGGAGATTGGTCGCGCCCGGACCTGAGGTCGCAAGACACACCCCTATTTCGCCGGTACTTCGCGCATAACCCCCCGCCGCAAAAGATCCCCCCTGTTCGTGTCGAGGCAACACCATGCGAATCTTTTTACTTTGAGTAAGTCCTTGATGAATTTCCATTGAGGCGCCACCTGGATACCCAAAGATCACCTTCACACCCTCATTTTCCAATGCCTGGACGAGAATATCCCTACCCTTCATGGGTCGCCCTGAGGGCGTTTTGACGTTTTTCAACGCAACCAAGTTTTTTCCTTTAATTTTTGCTTTTTTTGTCGCCATAGGTCAATAAAAACCATAACTTAATTGAATTATCTTGTCAAATTCTATCATGGGCGTACCCACTATTTTATCCATTCAGACTTCCCCTAGCTCCATGTGTCCAACACTAGTCCCTCTCGTAATCCATGCTCACTAACTGTCAATAAATTGCATTCAAAAACTCTCATGGTTTCAAGAACCAGCGCACCTCCGGCGATGATTAAATCTTCACGTCCTTTTTCTATGGCTCTCATTGCCGACCGTTCGGTAAGAGATTTATTTTTCAAATCTTCCAAAAGTTCCTCGACTCGCTTAAAAGTAAGACTTCTCCCATGAATTTTCTCAGGGTCGTAAGGGTAAACATCCCCATCAATTGCAGCAAACGTAGTTATGGTTCCCGCTGTACCTACAAGCACCTTAGGTGGAAAATCTGAAAGCTTTTCCTTTACTACTTTAAGCTCTCTACGAAAATGCGTTTCTAATGCCTTGTACTCGTTTACACCTACTGGGTGATGCGAAATAAATTTTTCCGTTAACCGTACCGTACCCAGTTGTGTTCCAACTGAGGAAATAATTTTCCTGTCTCTAGCTAAAAGAAATTCCGTGCTACCACCTCCAATATCAAACACCAAAATATCTTTTTCAATATTTGGTAATTTCCACAGCACTCCTTTTACCATCAAGTCTGCTTCTTCTTCCCAGGAAATCACTTCAATTTCCAAGCCTGCTTCTTTTTTTGCTCGCGAAACAAAATCTTTCTGGTTGCTGGCTTCCCTAACAGCACTGGTAGCCACTGCTCGAATAGTTAAAGGCTCAAACTTGCGACATTCATTCCGAAACTTTGTGAGCACAGAAATAGTTTCATCCATTCTATCGCCCAATAATTTTTTCTCTGTATCCATACCCTTACCTAACCGGGTAATCGCCCTTACCTGAGCTACTTCGCGTAAGTTTCTATCTGGTTTTGTTTCCACAATAAGAAGTCGCACTGTATTGGTGCCTATATCGATCGATGCCACACAGGTCATAACCCCAACCTGGGAATAATATATTCACTGTCCAGGGTAAATAGGAGATAAAACCCGAGTGATGAAAAAAGTATAGAAGGACCCCACGCGGCGAAAAGAGGACTGAAAAATCCCCCAAAACCAAGAGAAACACCCATCGCATATAAAAATGAAAATACAAACCCCATGGCCAAATTAATCCCGACGCAGAACAGAACTCCCCCGTGGCGACTCGAACGCAAAGAAAGGGGTATTGCCAGAAGTGCCAATACAATACTAATAAATGGGTATGAAATTTTTTGATGAAATTCTACCCTGTATTTTAAAGTATCTTTTCCCTCCAACGTCATCTCTTGAATTTCTTTGTACAGTTCCCTCAAACTCATCTCATCGCTATGAATAATTATATTTTTTATAAAGTCATCCGGAGTTTCTAAAACTGGGATAATTTTTTTTTCGAAGTATTCTGTTGTGCCATGCCCTTTCTGATCAAAAGTCCGCAGAAAACCATCTATAAATTCCCAGTGCGTGCTGTTCCAAACTACTTCTTTGACGTCAATGCGTTTGCGGATCGATCCATTATCGAATCTATAAAAAATTCTAGCCTCGCTAATTCTTATTTTTTCAGGATCAAAATAACGAATATTCCAAATAGCCTTGTCTTTGGCGACAAACCATACTTCCCCTCCATCCACCCAGTCGTTTGCTGCGTCGATATAAGTATCTCCATAAACTGGGTTCCCTTGAACCTTAACCTTAAAAATATAATTCATCTTCTTGGTTGCAATGGGAGCAAGATACTCATTACTTGCAAAAACTAATAATGCAATCACAAACGACGCACCTACAATTGGAAGGGTAATTCCGACAACACCTATCCCACCTGCTTTCATAGCGATGATCTCGTTGTCACGCGCCAAAACCGCTAAAGTAATAACGGTAGCCAGCAACACTGCTTGTGGTGCCATAAAAAAGACGACGCTAGGAATCTTACAAATAAAATAAGAAATAAGGTCCGAATACGGCATATCCCGGCGAATGAACTCGTCAACTCGTTCAAAAAAATCGACGACAATAAAAATCCCTATAAGGCCTGTCGCTGATAATACATAGCAATAAATAAACCTTTTAAGAACGTAACGATGTAGCAAAGACATCATAGATCGACTTCCTCTTTTCGGTCCAACCCAGGAATGTGCTTTGAAAGCACTTTCTGTAGAAAAGTATCTTTGAACTGTCGCCTTAAAGCCTTACGAACATAACCAAGGGTAGGGGCAATGAAACCTTCATATCGCTTATTATTTTTCTTTACACTTTGGTATGCAAAGGTTCCCACCGCCTTGAGATTTCTTTGAATAGACATCCCGTCAAATATTCGATCGAATTTCTCTCGGTTAACCTTCCGACCTTCTTCTTTTTCCTTTAGCTGAATATAAAAATCAATCAACTCCTCAGCCAAAGTATCATCAATTTTCACATATGAATCCTTAAGTAAAGACACTAGGTCATACTGACAGGGGCCCATACGGGCATCCTGAAAATCGATAAGAATCAAATGCCCTTGAAAAAACATCAGGTTACGCGAATGATAGTCTCTGTGTGTAAAATAAAGCTTTTCTGCCGCAAGGGATTCGCAAACAGGGGTAAAAGCTTCACTCAATTCTTTTCTGGCCAAACTCTCAAGCGGAGAACCACAGAATTCATCTACGTAGTAATCCAACATAAAATTAAATTCCCACATTAACTTTTTCACATCAAACTTACGGTGATAAGCAGGACATGTTGAGTCGATCGAACCAGTAGCTTGGCTTTGCATACGCACCAATAACTCAACGGCTTGACGGTACAACTGCGCCTTACTCTGAGGGAACGCATGAAGCTGATCTTTCAATGTCATTGTCCCGCAATCTTCTAAAAATAATAACCCCTTTGGGACGTCGTAATAAAAAAGCTCCGGTGTAGGGAGATCAAGACCTCGAAAAAATTTTAGAACCCGGATGAAATCTATTTCCATATCTAAAATAGGCTTCTCAAGTTGCATAATAATTAACGATCGAAGACTCGTTTGAGATTTATTTCTAAGCAATCTCCCACTATTTTTTTGTGATACTCTAAAATAGGAGCGCTCTGAAGCATCCCCTTCTAGCCTCTCGCAATGGATTCCAGAAGCAGACCATTTAAATATTTTTTCCATTGTTGTGGAAAGATAAGAAGGACCGAAACGGGCTTTAGGAAAGTTGTTCTTTGAGGCAGCAGAAATGGTCATAAACTTATTTTGCCAGTAAACAATAAAAATCTATTTAATTTTTTGAGCATCTCACCTAAAATTCAAATACTTAATGAATTCTATACCCGGAGAACATAATGCCAAAACCAAATCATCACATTTTTATATGCACTAATCAGAGACCCGCTGGGCATCCAAGGGGATCCTGTGGAGAAAACAACGCCATGGCCCTTATGGAAAAAATGGGGATGGCGATTGAACAAAAAGGCCTTTTTGGTCAAGTATTACTCACTAATACTTCCTGTATTGGTCCCTGTTCAATGGGACCGGTCATGGTTGTTTACCCAGATGGTGTCTGGTACAACAAAGTTACGCCTGAGGATGTCGAAGAAATCCTCGACCAACACATCGGCCAGGGGAAAAAAGTCGACCGACTAGAAATGCCCGAAGAGCTTTGGGGGTAACCTGAGCTAACCTCTAGAGGTCAAAAGAAAAACAAACTTTTCCAAAGTTGAATCTTTTGACCTCGTATTTTTTTAATTTCTCATGGAACATCTTTCTTCTTGTGCGCGTCGATTCGAGTGGCTATTTTACCCCAAAGCTCTTTTCTTCCTCTATTGCTTTTACTTGAGTAAGCAAGAAGTTTGTCTTCACCCTTATTAAAATAAGCAACGTTCAGTTTGTTTACTTGTTTTTTGGCTTCCGACTGAGACAGTTTATCCACTTTCGTTCCTACAAGTAGATATTCAACTCCACAGGCCTCAAGCCATCGCTGCAAATCGAGATCCAATGGAGATGGATTTCGCCTTAGATCAATAATAAAAATAACCGCCAAAAGAGTTTCTCGCCTGAGAAGATAATCTTCAATCATTTTTTTCCATCTTTTTTGCACTAGTTGAGGAACTTTAGCAAATCCGTACCCTGGAAGATCTGCAAAAATAAAGTCATTATTTATCTTAAAAAAATTGATCTCTTGAGTCTTACCAGGAGTCTGACTAGTCTTAACAAGCTTTTTTCTATTTAGAAGGGAGTTGATCAAAGAAGATTTCCCAACATTGGAACGACCAACAAATGCCAACTCCGGGTATACAGAATCAGGGTACTGTTTACAAGACACCGCTCCCGTAAGAAATTCCGCAGAAATAATTTTCATTACTGAAATTCTTTTAAATATTAGATCTAAAAACTTGCGAACAATTTAATGGCAAAGCTGAGAACAAATACATATATTTCATGAATAAATTTTATAGTAACTTTTTGATCTTGCGAATCAAGTCATATTAAATATGTTATGAGTCACCAATTATCTGCCGATCGAAATGTTTTTATTATTCAGATTAATCCTTTCCACCACTGGATAGTTTTATCGAGGCCGCTATCGAGGTCAAATTTTGGACTCCACCCTGATTCTCGCCTTAGTTTGCTTATATCAGCAACTAACCTGATTGGATCCCCTGGCCTTGATGGGATTGAGCCCAGTCTTATTAGCTCAGGACAATCAATTTTTCCCCCTATCGTTTCTATAATATTTCTAAGCATTCTGCTTTCCCCTGACCCTATATTTACAACACCTGTCACCTTATTACACAGTAGAGCTACAAAACCGGATGCAACATCTTCAACATAAAGTAAATCCCGGTACTGTTTGCCATGAGTACATTCTGCAGTTTTTTTATTTAATAAAGAATTAATCACAGAGGGAATCAAACGCGCTGGGTGTTCATGAGGCCCATAAACGAAAAAAATCCGGCCCCAGCAGAGGCTCAACTGGTATTTTTCACAAAAAGAATTGGCTTTTAATTGAAGTTCGTATTTACAGTTTCCGTACAATGTAGCCGGTCTTGAGGGTGTTCTTTCTTCCGAACAGATTTCTTCGTTCCAATCATACTCAGCACAAGTCCCAGCAATAACGATTCTTTTGCCACCATGCGCCTGAAAGGTTTTTAGTAATTCAAGGCTAGCTTGGACCCATTGGTTATTTTCTGGGTTGTCCCAGAAGCTCCCAGGCTCAGTACACCATGCAAAGTGTAATAGATGGGTTGGACGAATATCAGCGATAAGTCTTTTGGTTTGGGTCTGGTTTTTAAGGTCGGCTTGATGCCAATTAATACCATTAATACACGGGTTCTTTTTTTTTAATGAAACCGCATGCACTTCATGGCCTGCTTTCAAAAGTAGAGGGAGTGAGTGTCTTCCAATAAATCCAGAAGCTCCTGTCACGAGCGTCTTGATCATGCTTTAAAGTCAGGATAATTCTGATCCTTCAATGAAATAACAAGATTTTTAGATGGCCATTCAATTCTAAAAGATGGATCATTCCATCGAAAGCCATCTGCGTGGTTTGGTGAATAAAATTGAGACATCTGGTAGATAACTTCTGCATCATCTGTCAATGTCTGAAAACCGTGCGCAAATCCTTCGGGTATATAAACCATTTTTCTGTTTTCGGCTGATATTTCGACTGAAGTCCATTGTTTGAAAGTTGATGAATTGTAACGTAAATCTACAATTACGTCATAAATAACGCCCCGGGAGCATCGAACAAGTTTTGCTTCGGCATAGGGTTTTTTTTGATAGTGCATGCCCCGTAAAGTGTTCTTTTTTGTGTTTAGAGAGATACTGCACTGTGAGATATCCCCATCGAGCCCATGGATTTCAAAATCTTTACGGCAGAAAGTGCGTGCAAACGCCCCTCTTTCATCTATTACCATTTCAAGCTCTATGATAACCGCGCCTTGTAATTTAGTTTCTTTAAAAATCATGGTTCCACTCTTATTTTTGGAATGGGCGTGATAAATCTACCTCCCCATTGAGTAATGAATTTCATTTGTTCCATGATCTCGTTTTTAATATTCCAAGGTAAAATGAGAAGATAGTCCGGTTTTGTTGTCTTAATTTTTTCTGGATGAAAAATGGGGATGTGGGTCCCAGGGAGAAAACGCCCTTGCTTGTGTGGGCTAATGTCAACGGCATAATCAATGATATCAGTTCCAATGCCACAATAATTCAGAAGCGTATTACCTTTTGCGGGGGCACCGTAGGCTACTATAGATTTACCTGATTGCTTCGTTTTAGTCAAAAATTGACGAAGCTGGTATTTTGTTTCTTCTACTTGCCTAGAGAAGTTGTGGTAGGAGTCCAGCTTGTCTAATCCATGATTTTTTTCTCTTAGTTTAATGCGCGAAATATTGTCGCTAATGTAGTTATCTGAATTTTCCTGATGCCGAATATATATTCGAAAGGAACCACCATGAATTTTTAATTCTTCGACGTCGAACAAATTTAGTCCATGGTGAGTAAATATTTTTTCTATTGTCAAATACGAGAAGTAAGAAAAATGTTCATGATAAATCGTGTCAAACTGGTTTTGTTTAATCAATTGAAGGAGTGATGGGAATTCCAAAGTGATCACTCCGTTCGGTTTTAGTATGATTTTTAGGCTGGCAACAAATTCGTTAAGGTTAGGGACATGAGCCAAAACATTATTGCCAATCAAAAGGTCAGCTTGTTTTTTTGTGCTGGCAAGTTCTTGTGCAAGTTGAGAATTGAAAAATTGATTTATCGTTGGTATTCCGGAATTCTCTGCGTCCCTTGCAATATTTTTAGCCGGTTCAATCCCTAAAACAGGAATTCTTTTTTTCTTAAAAAAATTTAGAAGACACCCATCGTTGCTCGCGATTTCTATTACTTGTTTGTTGCCATCAAGGTCGAATCGGTCGATCATCTCATTTACATAATTTTGGCAATGTTCGAGCCATGTGCTCGAAAAGGACGATAAGTATGCGTAGTCTTGAAATATATTTTCCGGACTTTCAATTTCTTCTAGTTGCACAAGATAGCAGCCTTTACACACATAGGCGTGCAAGGGATAAAATGGTTCTTCCACTTCAAGTTCATTTTTATCTAAAAAAGAATTTGCGAGTGGGGATCTCCCTAAATCACAAAAGGAAACTAGTTTTGTATCGCAAAAACGACAGATTAAGGGATTCAAATGGGCTCCATACTTTGAAGAGTGGGGGGGGTGAGTTCGGATAAGATTGAATGTATAGTTTTTAACATGATTTGTTATTAGTTTTAGGGGCTAAATGTTAGCAAGATTTTATTTTTCACGGTGAACTATAATCTAATTATTTTAGTGTGATCGTAAAAGCAATAAGCTTTTTTTAGTTAAATGGCAGTCTTTTTCGACAGGTCTTCACGCTCTAGTATAATGCTTTTTTTGGGGACCAACACTTTGGATTACTTGGTGTGATTGATATTATACGCTCACCCACCGCTTTAATTTATTATTATATCTTTTTACCACTCTTGAAGGGTTTCCAGATACAATCGTATAATCTTCAACATTTTCTTTAACAACTGTATTTGCGTTTATAATGCTGCCTCTGCCAATTTCTAATTTTTTACCTGATGAAACAATCACGGAATTAGAAGCTATCCAGCATCCGCTTCTAATGATAATATTCCCTCTATCAACAATACCTTGACTTAGAATAGGCTTTTGAGTATCTATAAATGAATGCAAGTGATCTTCTATTATTACATTTAATCCTATGAGTACATCACTTTCCACTTCAATCAATCCAATAGCAGATATTGTTGTTCTTGGCCCAATTCTTGTTCGATCGCCAATTCTTATTATAGGCCGGTCATATTTTTTTATAGCCGTAACTTGATGCAAAGGAACATTCAACCAAACGTCTTGTTGAATTAGAACATCATCGCCGAGAGAAATATAATTTGAAGCATTAATTCTGCTTTTTGGATGGATTATTACATTTTCCCCTTTACTAAAAAATGAGTACCGTAGAGAATTAATCTTTGCTAAAAAACCCATCTCAAATACCATCCAGATTATCTCCATTAAAGGATACCCGGATTTTATAATTTTAATCAGCCCTTTAAAATCAGCGCTAACATATTTGTTTGTGATTACATCCATCTTTCTTTTTTAGTTTTTTTAAGTGACCTCATAATAACCTCGTAGAATGGCACAATTATTTATTCAAAGAGAATTATTTTTGCTTAACTGTAGGGAGGGTATCAAAACGTAACTTAGTTAAATTCTAGTCAATTTTTTGGAAAAGTGCTCAGCGTATGATTTTTTCTGGCAATCATCTAGGAATTGCCCAAAGTTTGCAATCTCTCCGCTATACGATGCTCTGAACGTGACTGAACTGAAGTTACGGAGTTGGTTTTTCTGGTTTTCTTTTTTTTGATCGGAGAAACTTTTATGCACCTTAGCCAGACAGTGGGTTTCTTTAATATGAAATCCAGCTAGCAGTCCGCTCACTTTGCTTTGACTCAGTTAATAAGATAGAGTTTTCCATTAGTACAATTTTAATTAAAGGGTTTGGTTATTTATAAATAAATGTACGTAAATACTTTGTGAGGCTTTTTTTTGGAAATTGAAATTCTAAAAAAACAAATTATAACATATTGAGAAGCACTTTTTACAGCATTGAGCATTTTAATCGTTGGCCGGGGATTGCTTAATAACCGGTCTTAAAACTCCAGCATGGTAAAAAACAACAAATCCTATTTGGAATAAAAGAAAACTCCTAGAATTGAAACTAATTGTAAATTATAAATAGTTTTTTTTAAGTAATAAAAAAGTTTAAAGAAAGTAAGATAAAAAGAGATTGTTCCTTTATAAAGAGTTTTGTGTATTTCAAACAGTAACTAACTATTTTTGCTTTTTAGTTTATTTGCAGCCTTTTTTTTAATGATTAGTTGATAGAAAGTAGCTAGATGAACTTTTTCTTCCACTACATTCGCCACTTCTTCTTAATTGGTGCCATATTTTTTGTTTCGGTATTAATTCGCTACCCCTTGCTTATTAATAGTGATCATTTTTTTACAGTGGATGAAGCGGTAATCGCGAATACTATTTTGGGTCTTTTGAATGGTGATCCGGTTATTTTTTATTATGATTATCACAGATACTTTGGGCTTACTTTTGGGCTAGCCTCTGTCCCCTTTATGTGGGTTTTAGGGGTCAATGTTATGGCATTTCAGTTGGCAGGAACTTTATTTTATTCATTATATGTATGGACCACCTATCTTTTAGCCAGAATTCTAGTTCCTCGCACGGCCCTACTTTTATTGATGATCATGTTAGTTGCACCACCTCATATTACTACGATGAGCGCGCATAATTGGCCTCATATCCCGGCCGCTTTTTTTGGGAATATAATATTTCTTCTTTTTATCAAAGCAAAAATAACTGAAAAAAATAGAGGGGCTGTTGTTTTCTTTCTTTTCTTTTCTATGGGGTTGTCCATTTATACCTATACATTTTCCCTAATTTATATTTCGGTTATTGCTATCCTTTATTTGTTATCCCATCCCAAATGGAGCGAGTTTCGTGAACGGATTTCACTAACAACTATGATTGATTTTTTTAGAGAGAAAGGAACTAAAAGACAAAGGATCTCCCGTTTTTTAGATGTTCTGCTTTTTATATTTTTCAGTGTTATTGTTTTTTCATATATTTTTGGAGGGTTCGCAATAGATGTTGCAGGAGTTTCGATATTTCAGGTCAAAAACTTCCACAAACCGGCACTCCAAATAGTTGGAATACTTTTATTACGCATTGCTATTTATAGAAATGACTTGGTTTTCATTTTCAAGGGCATTAAAACTTCTATATTTGATAACGTTTCTATGAGCACGAGGCGCTTAGTCAGTTTAGGAACGATCGGGTTTTGTTTGGGTCTGTCGCCTCGTATAGCAAGTATTTTGACTGGTGAAACTTCCCGAGGTGGGCAGGGGTTTGATACAGATGTTTTGCCAACGAAGTTGGTTGCTCATTTCTGGGACATGATTTCCCGTAGCGGGCTGCAACTTTTTGGTTTTGATGGGTTTTTTTGGAGTTTAATTTCGGGTTTCGATTTTTTCCATGCAATCATCCTATTGGTTTTATTTTTTTTACTGGTGGCATTATTGGTTTCATCAGGGGTGTATTTTTTTTCCAATAACTGGATGTCAGTTAGAAAAATTTTGAGTTTAAAAGCCATAAGCTTTCAACCACACCATATATTTATTTTACTACCTGTCTTAATCTGCGCGGCAAATATTATTGTAGAAAATGGTTCGCAGCCGCGTTATTTGTTTCCTCTGTTTGGTACTTTTGTGCTTTGGATAGGATGGTTTTTGTCAAAAATTCAACAAAGAATTAAATGGTTTCCAATTTTTGCGCTGATAGTTTGGGTGGCCTTTTATTCCTTAGAGAATTATCAGTACCAAAAGAGTGCAAACTTAATTGATGGAGTTACACCCCTTAAGCTCGAGAAACACAAGATTCACGAAGTGGTCGAATTTTTAGAATCAAATTCAATCAGGGTTGCGTACTCTCATTATGGAGTTTGCGCGATGGGAACTTTTGTAAGTGCAGGGAAAATAAATATAAGTGAATATAATGTCAATCCACGGGTTAATTCACGAAAAGAAAGGTCGATGAGTGCTGATAACTTTGCAATCATAACTGAAGGAGACTCTACTGTAACTTACATTAATTTTTTAAAAGATAGTAATATAATGTCCAAGGTTAACAAAATTGGAATATATAAAGTTTTTTGGAATTTTTCGGGCGATGCCGCAGAAATAAATAAACTTAGATCTCTAATAACTGATAATTCAGTAATATGACTTAGAGGAGGGACGAAAAACTTGGGCAACTTTTTTACTGTGGCTATAAGCGCCTATATTTTTAGGAGTTTGACTCTTTTGTTCCAAAGGTCTCTTGAGTTGAGTATTCCCATAAGCATCACCCGTCAATAAGATGCCAATTATCAGAACAATAGAGCTGGATATGTTGTTCTCATAGAAGTTTAAACATTAATTTAATTGCAATCTTAACTCTAGTAAGAAATGGGATTTGCTAGCCTGATTGAGGCTTTGTTTATTATGTCTAGTTGTCTCAAGGGATTTGGGCCGACCAATCCCTCTGAGTTAAATGGCTGTGATATGTTGTCTGAGTATTGCAATCAGTAGATTTTGTGGTGTAGAATATCAAAGTTATAGACATCAAATTTTTCAAGGTTAGAATTCATAATCCATGAAGATACTATTCACAAGCCACGTTCCGAATCAACATATAAAGGACAGAGATCCTTTAGGGATAATGTGTTTATCGGCATCCTTAAAAAAGGCGAATCATGAAGTTAGAATTTGCGTCCCTGAGATACGTGAGATGGAACAAATGTTGGAAGAGTTCCCAGCGGATGTAATTGCTTACAGTATAGCCACAGGAGATCACGCTTTTTATATAGAATTTAATCGACTTGTTAAAAAGAGACATAATACTATCTATTCTGTATTTGGGGGTCCTCACTGTACTTTTAACCCAGACTTTATTATAGAAAATCTTGATGTTGACGCCATGGCCTCCGGTGAAGCAGACCTCAGTTTTGTGGATTTTATAGATAGTTTAGAGTCGGACAATAATTATCATCTTACGCCAAACTTCCATGTTCGTAGGAATGGTGAGATATATAGAAATGAAGTTGTTGATCTTATACCGGATCTAGATGACCTTCCTTTCCCAGATCGGAATATCATCTACGACTATTTTCCAAAAGCGGCGGCCAATAAGGTGAAAAACTTTATGAGTATGAGGGGTTGCCCGTATCCTTGCACATACTGTCATAACCATAAATTGAATGAGCTGTATAAAGGAAAAGGAAAGATCTTACGAAGAAGAAGCGTTGACAATGTAATTAAGGAAGTACTTGATGTGGCTAAGAGATATCCTTTGGAACTTGTATATTTTAGGGATGACAGCTTTAATTTGATGTCTGATTGGATTGAGGAATTTTCTGAAAAGTATAGCAAGCTTGTGAAAATACCTTTTGCATGTACCTCACATTTAAATGCGATGACCGAAAAAACTGCAAAAGCGTTAAAAAAAGCTGGTTGCGTGACTGTAGAAATAGGCGTGGAAGCTGGAAATGAACGTGTGAGAAACGAAATATTAAAACGACATATGAAAGATGAAGTGATAATAGAAGGTATTAAAATTTTAAAATCAAACGGTATAAAAATTCTAGCGGAGGTTATTCTTGGTAATCCCGGTAGCACTCTTGATGATGATCTTGAAACTTTTACCCTGAATAAAAACTGTAAGGTTGATTTTGTAAACTCAGGAATGCTTCAGCCCATGTTCGGTACTGAGATATATCACACTGTTATGAAGGAAAATGAACTAAACAATGCTACTTCCAACAGTAGCGACCAAGAAAAAAAATCAAGCTCAGCAGTTGGTTGGGAGGTTATCGGTGAATATGGGTATCAGGCTGGAAGAGAGGCGTTACTGAATATTGAAAATATGGAAGAGAGGATAAGACTGAACAAAATAATAGCGGTATCTACCCACTTGAGGCTGCCTCTGTTTTTAGTGAAAACCTTAATACGCTTACCATTCCTTTCTTTTTACTCATTGGTAAATCATGTGTTTAAAGGATATGCTGGAAAAAGGTTGTATCCATTCAGTCGGACTATCAAAGAAACCTCTTCTCTAATTATTGAGGTGATGGGAATGGATCGTACAAATATAGAAAAAAGATTAGGAGGGTCATTGAAAGAATTTTTAGCTAAGGAGAAATTGGATCAAGAAAGCAATCCAGTTGATCAGACATTTCAGGTGGAACCCTTCTATCGATAGTAGCCATCAGACAGTGAGGCCGTAGGAGGCGTAACTTTTTCAGGCTTATTAAAAATGAAGGGTTTGCTGGTTTTTCCGCGAACCCTTTTCAATTTGGTATTTTAGCTATTACTATCGTATTGTTGAAATACAAATGGTTGAAACAATTTTTTTCTTAATTTATGTGCCCTTAGAGGGCATAGTACTGAAACTTACATACTTTGTGTAACGTTCTTTGGTTTTATATTTTCTTCGGGTTACCGTTTTCCTTAGCGAAAGGGTTAGGTGGTTTTATTAAGCTTCCAAGGCTAACGGAAAATTAAGAAAGAGAAGGAAAAATCGCATGATTCATTTAATCGCTTAATTAGTAATAAAGTAAATAGAAATGGCTATTACGCGTGTCTGGATTAAGGAAGGCTGCGTTTCATGTGGCATGTCAGAAGTCTTATGCCCAGAGGTATTTAAAATTAAGAAAGATGAAGGCTCGAGAGTGATAGACGGGGTGGACTATTCACTCTTGGAAAAAAAAATTAAGGATGCCTCCAGCTCCTGCCCCGTCCAAGTAATCATGTATGATGAGGATTGAGGGGAGAAGAATTATTTGGATGGCCGGTTTCTATGCTTTATGATTTGTAGGGTGATCATTAAGAATGGTGTTTGGCCAGTCGACAACAAAGATGGGTCTTGCAATTCCATTTTTATAGACCCGTGCCATATATGCGGAGAGAAAAGTTACCCCTGCGATCAAAAACATTGCGTTTAAAATATAAATTAATGGAAGAGGTGCTTTCTCTGGAGTCAAAAAATATACAAATAACACAAGAAAATTGCTTAGCAGTAAAGGAATCGCCAAATAGAAAGTCAATCGCAAGGGAAAAGTAGAAGCCGTAAGAATTCCAGCGACTGCAAACTTAAGCATGCGAAGCATACCCGCAATTCCAACATAGTTTCCCTTCCCCCCAATTCGCTCCTCTCTGTCGTACGAAATACCGATTTGTCGAAAACCGACATAAGCCAGTTCGTTTCGAATGAAGGGGAAGGAGGTCTTGGTCCTCAATACTTCATCTCGAACTCGTCGGGTAAAAAGAGAAAACTCGGCCATATCCAAAATAAAGTCATTGTCTGCAATAGCTCGTGTGAAACGATAAAAAATTTTTCTACACAAAGTGAGGCCCAAAAACTCAGGTCTTTTTTCCCTTTTCCCATAAATAATGTCATATCCTTTTTCCCATAGGTCTACAAACTTTGGGATAAGTTCTGGTGGATCTTCGCCATCCACATCATTGACTACAATCGCGTCTCCAGTAGCAAAATTTAAACCACATAAAACAGATGACTGATAGCCAAAGTTTCTAGTTAGAGAAATAATTTGAACGGATGAATTTTGAGAGTGTAGGTTCCTTGCGATAGGAAGGGTATTATCTTCCGAACAATTATTTACAAAGATCAGCTCTATCTGATAACGGTCTTGTAAGCAAGACATCGCTTTCTGAAACCGTTCGTAATATAACGATATTGTATTTTCCTCGTTAAAAACTGGGCAAACAACGGAGATCTTCTTCTTTTTCAAATTAGAATGACTCATTTTCTTCGATATCAATGTGAACTATTAAGAGGGAATTCCAGGGAAAGTTGGTCTAACAAAAGTAACTTTATACTAATTTTTTAAAATTAACTGTCTAAAATTTTTTAAAACATCCGCGACCATTCTTGTCTTGGATGTATGCGTCCAATTTGAATACTCCCAAACCAGTGTAAGACCCCAAATTCCATCAAATATGAAATTTTCAGGCAATTTAATCAATTTTTTAACAATTGATTCTAGTTTCAGAAATCTCACCAGAGTTGAACCAAATTTTAGCAAATTCGAAACTTCTTTTATCTCCTTCTGTTTCAATATTGACCTCATCATTTTATTCTGACCCTTTGCCAGACCATCTAGAGCCGACTCAGTCAGGATTCCCTCCTTCAGGGCAAAGTTTGTAAGGTTAAGATTCGGATAGAGCATAAATAATTCCATACTAACCACATCAGGGTTAATATCTTGGTTTATTTTGATTGTTTCCCACGCCATTTCTAACGTCTCATTTGGCATTCCCATCATGTTATAAGTTATAAACGGGACATCACACGAAGTACTCTTACATCAAATTCGGGCAAGCCTACTTTTTTATGAATCAAATTTATTGATAACCAATCCGGAAAGAAGTTTTGGATAAAAGAAGGTAGCTTTTTGAGGCAAACGCACACCCTTTTCGGCAAGGTTTCTTACATCGCCGACGCGAGTAGCATTCATAAAAAAAGCAAGATCAAATTCTCCTGAGTCCACTCGATTCAAGGCTTCTACCATATCCACTTTATAAGTCACATATTTCTGGCTATCTGGTTCTTTCGTATCTATATTTAAAATATTTTTAAGAATTACAGTGTGGAGTTGAGCCACATCAAGCACTGTTAACTCCTCTGATTCATCTGCAGCAAGCATTGGAAGCATGTTAGTTTTTTCTTTAATTTCTATACAACAACCACGCCCTTGCCCAAAATATACATAAAAAACAATGCCGCCAGCATCAGCAGAGTCAAGAGCCTTCTGAATTTTGTTTTTCTCGACACATTCATTTATAGGCTCTACGCTAAAATACTTTTTGACTTGATTCATAAATTCTATCTCATCCAAAGGAATAGGACATTTAATAAGTCTATGAATCGGATATACTGCTAGAGATTGAGCCTCCAAGTTGGTTAAAAACATCATTACGTGAGCCGAGTCATCTACCTCATTTCTATTTTCATTGTAGTAGTTTAACGCAGTCTCATAGCGATGATGGCCATCAGCAATCAAGATTTTCTTGTCGTTAAAATACTCTGTGATAAATGCCAGTTTTTCGGCATCATTAAGCCGCCAAGCCTTATTTATAACTCCATTTTCTTCAATCACCGCAAACGGATCATCTTTCATAGCCTGCCCCAAGATGGCGTCTATCTCTCCTGATGGATCAGAAAACAAACCAAAAATGGGACTGAAGTTTGCCCGACATGCTTTCAGTAAATTCATGCGATCCTTTTTCGCTTTTGCAAGGGTAAACTCGTGAGGACAGATATTTCCTGAATCGAAGTCTTCTGTACGTACTCGAGCAAAAAAACCAACCCGACAAACTGACTCACTTTCAAAATTGTATTCCTGACTGTAGACATAAAACCCGTGGTTTTTATCCTGAACTAAAACCTCATCTTCGATCCATTTATTAAATGTGATGGAGGAACGAGTGTATCGATTGTTTTTTTTATCGTCCGCTAGGTATTGCTTTTCCAGAATCAAACGAACCACGTTATATGGATTTTTTTTATAAAGTGCCTCTTGTTGTTCAGGAGAAATCACATCATAAGGAGGTGCGGTTACTTGGTCTGTAGGACCCACTTTCCTTTGGTTGAACAACAAACCTCTAAAAGGAGCAATATCTACCATAATATCCTTAGTTGAAAAGTAATCAAAAATTAAAAGGAGAAACCTAATTTAACGATAAAAATCAATATGAATTATATCAAACTTTTTGGGCTCGATATAACTGAACAGGTCATTATGGTTTGTAATTTCATAGTTTACAAATATAATTGATCAATGAACGAATCGTTTTATTCTCAAAAGTATGCTCCAAAGTAGGCATACAAGACGCTCGAGACAGCTAGTCCGCCCAATTTTATTGCATCAAATAGCTGTTGGTCGGACCGAGTTTCTAAATAATCACCCTTTGTATGATCACGGGACGGAACCACCAAATACGGAGCATTAATTCCATCGCCATGTCCTTGGATTCATCGATGAGATAAAACATTTAACTAATCTCAACCTGTCCTTAATCTCTTTATCGAAACAATCATACTCTTAGTAAAAAGAGGATTAACATTTGATAAAATGGTTTACCGATTTTATTACTTGGATACGTAGAATGCGCTGCTAGGGGTGGTTTTTTGTGTTTTTAGTTGATTTTTCTCTAATGGTTTTTTTTTTGATTGTCGATAAAAAGGCGACGGAAAAGATAAATAAAACGGTAGTTTCTAAAATTATGCCAATATCAGAAATCACTACACTTGGGACTCATAATCAACTGCTTGACCAGCAGATTGGGTCAATAGAGAAAAAAAAATCTTTCGCTAAGATTCAACTGCCTGATCAGCGGATTGAATCAATGAAGAAAAAAAAATCTCCCCCTAATTGCATCTTCTGCAAAAAAAAACTCGATGTTGTTATTTTAAAAAATATTTCAAGCAATGGAAATTCCTATAACATCCACGAGTGTGATCAGTGCGAGATAGCTATGCTAAACCCTTTTCCTTCTGATACAGAACTGGCCAAGCTATATTCCACTGGAAATTACCGAATAACCAACGGGAAGAGATTTGGCCATATAATTGAAACCTTAATCCACTTAGGGAGAATAAGAAAACGAAAACGAATAAACAAATTTGTAAAACCAGGAAAAATTCTTGATATTGGGTGTGGGCGTGGATTATTTCTTGACGTGATGCGTCGCGGTGGTTGGGACACAATTGGAACTGAATTTAACGAAGAAACAGCCTCCCATGCCATTAATACCTACGGTCTAAAAATCTTACCGGGAGACATAGCCCAACATAAGCTACCAGCCGAAAGCCTTGATGCTATTAACATTAACCAAGTACTAGAACACCTCAAAAACCCTGATAAAGTCCTAGAGGAAAACCACAGATTATTGAGGAAGGGCGGTATTTTAATTATCTCTGTCCCCGATCTCCGGAGTCCGCAGTTCGCCATTGGCAAGAAAAACTGGGCCTATTTGGACCTACCTTTCCACCTATTCCACTTCACTGAAGAGGGACTCAGTGAACTTCTCAAAAAAAATGAATTTAAAGTTAAATATATTAAAAGATTTAGCTTAGAGATGGGTCCCTTCGGTTGGCTACAAACTTTGCTCAATATTTCTGGAATACGATTTAACCTTCTATACGATCTATTGAAATCTCGTGAGTTAAAAGATGGAACTATGGAGACTATTAGCCCTTGGGGAATAATTGCTACCTTTCTGCTACTACCCATTTATTTTCCCCTCGCTATGATATTGTCTGTTTTAGAACCTTTGATTTGGAAAAGAGGTGGGTCAATAGAAATTTACGCTGAAAAAAAATAGCCCCTTATCAAATGATGCTTGTATCTTTATATGTGGCTCAACAACCAAAACCTTCGTGCACAATAGCATAATAGTTTTCCCAACAACCGTCCTAGAATGACCTTGAATCCTAAACTCACACGACCTTCTATAATTTAAATTTAAACAACATGTCAAAAGTTTTACTCATAAACCCTTCATATCAGCCTAGCTACGGGGGCACCAAAGCATCCATCGTTAACCCCTTCTTTCCAACTCTGGGACTGGCCACTATTGCTGCGACTGCCAAACAACGCGGACATGAAGTGGAAATTCT
>AQTY01000003.1 GCA_000372225.1 Candidatus Nitromaritima sp. SCGC AAA288-L16
TCCAGCACTTGCATTGTATAATCCAATGTTCATACTCCGTCTTATTTTTTTTTGTTGCATAGACATCTACCCCTTTATCTCCATTTTTAGAACTCGCTATATGCTGAACATCATAATTTAAGCTTCTCATTAGATCATAAACATCTCTCTCAAATTTAAACCATTCCGGACGCTTTTTAATATCAGATGGATACACTTCGACTGTGTACAGTGCTTTAAGTGCAGAACGACTTCTATAAATTACATCACGAACCATTTTCCCAGTTTGATATGGAACGATAAATGTATATTTTTCTGGAACTTTAATTCCGTAGCGAACGGCTGCTAGCAATCTAGACCCTGAAGGGTTATGACCTTTTGGCAGTCGACGAACATGCCCCACAACTGAATGAGATTTTATTCCAGTATAACTTAAGTCTTTTGTTAATTTGGCAATATTGGCAGAATGGATATATTTAATTCTAGGAAGATAAACATAGCGAGTAGATTTACTTTTATTTTGTTTTGCAACTCGTTCAAGCTTTTCGGAAAAAACACTTTCTCTTTCTTCAACGACCCAAAAATCTCGAACTATAGTTGCCAGTAATAGTTTAAGACTTAGATCTATTTCTTTATCCGTTTCATCTTGTCCTTCCAGTTCAAACCAACTCGGATACCAACATTTTTCTCTAGGATTAACAAAGTAAATTAAAAAATGATTTTTTTTATTTCTTAGCACAAAACAAATTTCATATCCAAACTCATAGCACTCTATTTTAACAAATGGGCCAACGGCTAATTCTACAACTGCGCCATAAGGTATAGTCCATTTTTTTTCTCTAACGGCTTCTTCCAAGGTCTCTTCAATACAACTAGTTATATCCTCCAAGGAACTAGTTGCTTTAAAATTTTTCCAACCGCTGTATTTATCTTTTTCATCTCGATAGGGAAGTAAGGTATTCTCGATACTAAATATTGGTATATCCGACCCATTAATTACGTAACCCCACTGCATACGTGCTTCCATTGGAATATTCTCCCAATATGTATCTAAGGCATCTGAACCATGTGGGTATTTTCGATTAGTAAATTTATCAGGCTCTATTTTTAATTTTTCTATTGTTGAATTTAAGTTATCCATCCAAGTTAAATATTTTCCGCATTCTGTTGATCTACCTGACATTAAGAATAAAGAAAAAACATCCGATGGGCAGCTCGAATTTTCGCCTAATGTATTGTCTTCTAATAATTTTACTAAATAATAATAGAACTCATTAACTGGTATTTCTGTTCCAACAGAAGATAGAAATTGAAAAATTGATGCGAAATCAGGGGGACTAGATTTTAAAATATCAATGTATCGACCGATATATTCTGGAAAATCTGTTTTTTGAATTTTTGCAGGCCATTCCTCAAAGTCATTAATTAAGGTTTCATTCACCTGGTTTAATAATACTGAAAAGACCTGCACCCAACCTATTGATAACCAGTCAAGCAATTGTAGCTTTCCTTGGTAATGGGCTTTAATAATCTTAAAGTTAAATATCTCGTAATAGAAAGCATTCCGCTCATAAACGATAGGAGTATGTTGTTTGGCATCGGTCCATCTGCTTATAAAATATGACTTCGAATGTGCTGTATTAAAGTGATCTACATAAAATGAACAAATAGTTTTCCCCTTGTGTTCAAAAACTCCTATAAATTTGCCTTTTTCTAAAGATTTAAACGCTGGATCACCTTGATGAACACAGACAATAGATCTGTCTGTCGCATTAAACCAGATCTGGAACCTTAGGCAGGAACCGAATGTTCCTGTAAATTGACTAACAGCTGATCTTGTATTGTCCGGAATTAAACTTTTAATTAGTTTTTTTGAGGGAAGTCGAAATAATAATAATGGGGGATCACCAGCAATAGATACTCCATTTAGGTAATGTTCTTTTTCAAGGAGGCTTTTTAAGCTAATAATACTTTCAGATTTTATTTCCTTAAGATCATAGTGGGTTATTTTGGTTTCATTGACTGCTTTGATATAACCCTTTTGATGTTCTTTTTGACGTTCCTCCTGATCTCGTAAATCAAACATAAAGTTTATTTTTTAAGCTTGAGGTTAGATTTTTGGGTAGCCATAAAAACACATTCTATTACAAACATGGCTAGAATGGTTAACTCTGGCGATTTGAAAATTTCTGTCAGGCTACAGATGAGATATAGAATACGCTTCAGATTCCCAGTTTTTGGGGGTGGCAGCATCAGAAAACTGAAAAAGGGACCTTAGGTATCAGATATAAAAAATACCTTATTAAAACCCCCAAAAACCATAGGGCACAGAGACACAAGACGCAGATATGGCCCCTATCCACCCTCCTCTGTATACAACCTTACCTACTGAACCAAACAATAAACCCTTTGATTAGTCACAGTTACAGATTAGGTTTTGCATAAACAACACATATGTAATTAAGATATTCAGGGGCTATATAGGGGCTGGGAAACGGAAGAAAAACGAGCTAGGCCAGTTATATGACCTAACCCTTTATATTATATGGTGCGCCTGGCAGGATTCGAACCTGCGACCTACGGATTAGAAGTCCGTTGCTCCTTGACGGTTAACCTTGGTGTTTAGTGTGATTTAAAAGTTTATGTATCAGTTGGTTAAGTTGATTAAATTGACCTTGGACATTTATCCAATAATCGTCTTCAACCAATATTGGGATATGCTCTATTTCTGTAAACTTAAACATAAAATTCTCATCATAAAGTTCAGAATTGCTATCTAGTTCGGGATGCAGGCACTCACCCTCACTTATATCCCCCTCAGAAAAGGTACCCGAAACCCTAACTAAATCATCTTTCTTTAACTCCAGAAGAATTGTTTCAAAATACTTAGTCAAATTCAAATCCCATATTTTATTTCCATGTCCAATGTTCACCTCAAAACCAATTTCTCCAGCATCTGGCATAGTCACATCATCAACATAACCAAACCAATTTTTTTTGGGTCCTGTAGCATCGAACGTTGAATTAGCACACAGCTTTTTATTTACATCAATCCAGGTTAGTTTCTTTTTAGCATTGGTATAATCTGAAGTAAGTTTCGATTTAGTTTCTTTGATAAGTTGAGTGAAATATTTTTGACTGGGAGGTCCAAAATCAAGTACATCATAACGTCTATCAATTTTTTTTTTCTCTCCATCAATAACCGCATATTCAATTTTATTGAAATATGCCAACGATAAGAAAATTATCCCTAACCCAAAACTAGATTCGAATAAAAATTTTAAAATTTTAAACAAAAAAACCTTCATGGTTATTTTCCTAGTCTGTGTCTGTGGATTGTACCAAAAAGTGAGCTTTTGTAAGTTGAATGTTTTTGCATGACCATTCCCTTCAATGGTTGGCAATGTGGCCATTTTATGCTAGTTGGCGGGGATGGGCAAGGTGAGGAGGGAATGAGAGTATAATTCTCTTAAACGATTAAATGAGGAGGCCGGCAATGAAAAAATATCTATTTAGTTTAGGAATAATGTTAGTTGGTGCGGGATTGATATTCGTGTTGATGCATAGGGAGGTAAGTGCGGTTGGTAGAAAGCAAATGCATTGTGAATATTTCAGAGATGGTGGTTTTAATAGCCAAAAGGCCACCTATTGCAAAATAAAAGACCTTACTTGTACTTCATTAAACATGGGTGGGGTTAGTTGCGTGAAGAGTTGAATGTTTAAATAAAGGAAGATGTACTACAAGTTAAAAATTGGTTTAATACGTGCGCAGGAACTATTTATGGAGAGAAGATGATTTTCTTTGGGGGTGGGGGCCTTCATTTTTCCAACTGGCGCGGAAGAAATATTGAGTACTTCATTATGACACGAATGGCGCTGGGCATGCAAACCTACGGAGCTGGCAAACTATCACCCACGCCACGAGATCCCCCGTAATCCCGATTAATCCCGCAAGAGGTGGGACGAGAAATAAATAGCTGCCCAGGTCATGTCGTCGGACACGCAAGGATCATTGTGAAGTAAGAACAGTCCTAAATCTTTAAAATTCATACTAGAGACCGTCACTTCTAGTTTATTTTTTTGAGTATTGCATCAACTCAATTTCATATTTATCTGGATCTTCAGTAAAAATAAACCGCGTTCCATTCTCCGCTTCGATTGGACCTTCCGTAATGGAAACCCCCTCCTCTTCTAATTTGGTCATGCACCATTCAAGGTCTTCGACTTGAAATGCCAAATGTACCAAGTCTTCTGGGACCTCAATATTTCCGCTGCCGGAGAAGGAACACAATTCAAGTTCGCAGTTTGTCCCGGGAAAGCGCAAAAATACAAGCTGTGAACCGCGAGGAGATATTTTACGCTCAACAATTTCCATGCCCAGAATACCATTATAAAAATTAATAGAGCGATCCATATCATGAACCCGAAACCGAGTATGCAGATACCTTTTCAGCACAATTCCTGTCCAAGGGTAACGGTGGGTTCATATTTGGATATTGCTTTACGAACTAGAGAAATGATTTCATCAAGCCGCTCTGTATTATTTGCTTCAAATCTGAAAACAATAACTGGCTGCGTATTTGAAGCACGTATTAAAGCCCATCCTTTATCAAAATTAACTCTAGCTCCATCAATATCAATCACATCGTATTTGTTGCTAAAACTTTCTGTAAGTTCACGAACTATTTCAAATTTTCGATCATCAGGACAATCAACTCGTATTTCTGGAGTTGCTGCAGTTTTTGGAACATCGAGAAGCATCTCTGAAACTTTTACCTTGGAAGATGCAACTATCTGAAGAATCCTGCATGCCGCATAAATAGCGTCATCGAACCCGTAATAGGAGTCTGCAAAACAGACATGGCCGCTCATTTCACCTGCTAGTAACGCGTTGGTTTCCTGCATTTTCTTTTTAATCAGGGAATGACCAGCAGCAGACATGACTGCTGTTCCACCATGTTCCTCAATGTCTTTGAAAAGGTTTTGCGAACACTTGACCTCACCTACGACAGTTGCACCAGGATTCCGTTTGAGTATATCCCGTGCAAATAACATCAAAAGCTGATCGCCCCACAGCATGTTTCCCTTTTCATCTACAATACCAATCCTGTCCGCGTCACCATCGAATCCGATCCCAAGCTCCGCTCCCTCTCCTTTTACTTTGTCAATAAGATCCACCATGTTCTTTGCCACAGTTGGATCCGGGTGATGGTTGGGGAAGTCTCCGTCGGGCTCACAATATAGTTCAGTAATATTTGCACCTATTCGGTTTAAAAGTTTAGGACCTACGATCCCAAAGCACCCATTTCCTCCGTCGACCACAACCTTAACTGAGCGGGAAATATTAACCGAACTACTGACATCTTTGATATAATCTTCCAAGATATTTGCATGGCTCAACTTACCCACTCCAAATTCAAATTCATTTAAATTGATAAGCCTTCGCAACTCCTGAATACGATCTCCGTACAAACTGTGCAGACCGTGACTGATTTTAAATCCGTTGAACTCTGGTGGGTTATGGCTTCCCGTGATCATCACTCCACCATCTGGTTTTAAATGATACAAAGAAAAATACGCCACTGGAGTTGGAACCAAGCCTATATCTATGACATCGCACCCGGTAGAATTCAATCCACGGATAAGGCTATCTCTGAAAGGGATGGAGCTGCCTCTCATGTCATACCCAACCGTAAGAGTTTTCCCCCCGTTTCTCCGAATATAGGTACCTATACCTTTGCCAATTCGTTCTGTGGAATCTGGGGTCAAATCTTTATCCACTAAACCGCGGATATCGTATTCTCTAAAAATCTGTGGATTGATAGTTTCCGTCATAATTTTTTCTTAAAATTTTTTTGATGTTTATTACGTTTAGCACTGAGATCCATTTCTTATTTTTCTTTATTAATTTTTAGTAAGGGTTCTGAGCAAAGCCTCCATCCACTGTAAAATTCGAAGCAGTGATCCAACCTGACAAATCGGAAGCTAGAAAAAGAACCAAACCTGTAACATCGTTAGGAACTCCCATCCGTTTAAGTAATAATGTTTCAGCTGAGGAAGTCTGCATTTCATCAACTATACCCTGCAAGTCATTTCCTGACTTCTCAGCGATATTCTTAGCCACATCATCCCAGGACTTTGACCAAACAGGTCCCGGAGAAATCGAATTGACTAATACTTTATCTTTAGCAAGGGTGCGTGCTAGAGAAATAGTCAAGTTGCATAGCCCTGCCTTCACAGCACTATAATGAGGGAACACATCTCCAGGACGACTTGCCGCAACAGACGTAATATTTATAATCCTTGCTGATTCTGATTGTCTTAAGGATGAACTAAAAAGGCGACAGGTTCTCACAGCTGACATGAGATTAACATCAAACGCCTCTTGCCAGTCTTCATCGCTAAGTTCGAAAAACCCCGCCAGTTTCTGAATCGACCCGACATTATTAATAAGAATATCAACCCCTCCCATTGCGGAGATCGCTTTATTATGAAACGTTTGAATGTCATTTGATTTAGAAAAATCAGCCGAATAAAAAAAATGCCCTGCCCCAGAAATCTCACTTTCGATGGCGCTAAGTCGTTCTCTATTGCGTGCGGACCCTGCAACAAGTGCTCCCGCCTCACCAAAGGCCAAAGCTAAACTCCTCCCTATACCTTCACTCACACCTGTAATGACTACTTTGCGATTTTTTAAATTTATATCCATGCTAGAATTCTTCTCTTTTTAAAATATCAACTACTTTTCCATGTTGGATTCATGGCAACTGAATTATTTCCAAATCTTTCATCGTCACCATCTCTGATTTGGCTTGTCCCAGCGATCGGGTTTCATGTTGTAAATATATTTTTGGGCGTCTTCATGGCATTCCAAAAAAAAACTCCCGCCATTATTAGGGTACATGGCTTTTTATATTTTGGAGTTCTTATCTGCCTGATTAGCTTCCTTGCAATGAATCAAATACACGGAGAAAACACAATCTGGGACTACTTAGTTTTTGCCTACTTTATCACACTCGTACCTTTCAGCAAACGATGGGACACCCTTATACACGCGTTCATTACCTTGGTCGGGTTAACGCTTCTACCTGTCCTCATTATTCTACAAATGTGAAAAACAGAACCGAAGTAAAGGGGAAAAAATACTCCACAATTTTTGTTGTTATCTTGGAGGTTTAGATAGATGTGGCGAGAAGTTTAATCCTGGATTCCTGCTTTGATGGTAACATGTCCAAAAACCTTAGTACGACATCCTAGCCTTTGGTGGGGTTCCAATCTATGAATTTTTTCAAAGAGAGTTTGCTCACTTACATTTTCAAGTGGGGTTGGTTCTATAACGCATTTACCACAAATACCCATTCCCCGGCAATTTAATTGAGAGTTAAGCCCTTTGTATAAGTCGACATCCTGAAACAAAGCAGACTTTCTTAAATTGGCACCGTAACCCAATTTATACTCCTTAGTCTCACCTGTCTCTTCATTAGTTATCGTAACCTTGGGCATTTTATTTAAAATCTCGATTACAAAAAAATCATAATTAGGATTAGAAAGAGGTTCATTTTGCACCTCATCTAATAAAAGTCAATCGTTTTCAAAAAGCCTGAGTAAAAAAATCCGTTGTCTATCAAATGGAATAATTATGACCTGCAAAAATTTTTTTATTTTTTAGATAGTTATAAATCGTATTAGCCGCTTCACTTTCTTTTTCTGCCTCAGCTATCGATAGTCTAATGTCACAATTTTCAGTCATCTCTTTATCATCAGTAACAAAAATTTCAACAACTTGACGGGGTTCTACCAATAAGCGAAGATCTGTGTGGTCCTCTTGGTTAAAAACATTGGATGTCGATATAACTACATGACCTGCATCAAGAAACAGTTTTGCCACTTCACCAAAGCGGCGTAACACTTCACCTTCTTGCTTTTTCTGCTGGGACCCAATATCTGCAGAAACACCCAAAGCAACATTACGACCATCCAAAAGGTAACTCTGAAAATTAAGTTCAAAAAGTTTTCTCTCAAGATATTTAGCTAATTTAGCCTTACCCACACCAGACTCTCCTACGATCAATATCAAAGTCGATTGATGCCCGTTTCTATAAGCTCTCTCTTCTAGTTTAATATCACTTTTAAGCCAATGAAAATCCCGGTTGCGGACTTCATCACGCAAACGATCACTCTTACTTGGTGTGTATGTAGTAATGATCCCTCCGCCGCACACATCGTATTCATCGACTAAAACAAATCGACCAGTAGTTGGAATCGAGCCAAACAGATCAAAAGTCACCGGGGTAACAGTACGCAGCGTAACTTCGGCAACATCATTTTTGGCTAAAAATTCCTGGCCTTCAAGTGTTTCTAATGTCGAGGCGTCTACCACTTTTTTAAACTCCACGATCTCGCAGGGTACTTCTTGGGTAGTTAGTTTCAATGTATAGGTTCTTCCTTTTTCAAGATGGCGCTTACCCATCCAAAAAACGTTGACGTCAAACGTAGTAGAAACAATCGGCAGATCGGATTTGAGAGTAGCAACATCACCACGCTCCACAAAAATCTGTTCCTCAAGAGTAAAACCTATTGACTCAGAAGCCTTGGCTTCTATAGGCTGGTTCTCCACACTCCATGCCTCAATAGTTTTAATCACCCCTATCTTGTTTGAAGGTGAAAAAACTAATTGGTCGCCTACGTTAACCGTTCCCGACTCAACTCTGCCAGAAATTATTCTACGCTCATCAAATTTGTAAACATCCTGTACTGGAAAACGAAATGGTAGGTGCGTCGGTGGTTGTTTTTCTGTGAATTGATCTAGCATACTAAGAATACTCGGTCCTTTATACCAAGGTATTTCTCCACTAGTTTTGGCAATATTAATTCCCAATTTGGCAGAAACAGGAATAAATTCTCTAGCCTCGATACCCATTGAGCCAAGAAACTTCGTATATTCAGCTTTAATCTTGTAATAAACCTCGGGGTCGTAGTCGACTAAATCCATCTTGTTAACAACCACAGCCACCTGAGTCAACCCAAGTAATTTAAGAATATACCCATGACGACGCGACTGTTCTTGAATCCCCTCGTATGCATCAATCAGCAGTAAAGCTGACTCAGCATTAGCCGCGCCTGTAACCATATTCTTTAAAAACTCCTTGTGCCCAGGAGCATCAATGATCACATATCGTCTTTTTTGTGTATTGAAAAATATTTGTGACGTGTCAATTGTGATTCCTTGTTCCTGCTCTTCTTCCAACGCATCAAGAAGGAACGCGAATTCAAATTCCTTGCCCTGACGTTTGCAAATATCCTTCACAAAATCTAGTTTGCCGGTAGGCAAACTGTCCGTGTCAGACATGAGGCGACCAACCAAGGTTGACTTACCATGATCCACATGACCCACAATGACCAACTTCATCAAACGACTATTAAATATATTAGCCTTACCGTTATCACTCATAATTACTCTATTACTCTTTACTTTGATTTTGACTAGGAGGGGCGAGCATCTATTTTAAATTACATATACCCTCGGGCGCGAAGTTTTTGCATCGCGTATGTGTTTTCCTGGTCTTGAGCCCTGCCAGAACGTTCAGCGGATGTAGTATTTTTCAACTCTTCAATAACCTCGACTACATTTTTAGCCTTAGAATCAATGGGGAACGTGCATGGCGCGCAACCCAGTGATCTATAGCGTTTACCTTCCGAGTTAGAAAAATAAAGGTCGATGATTGGAATTTTTTCACGATGGATATACTCCCAAACGTTCAACTCGGTCCAGTGAAGAATCGGGTGGATACGAATATGTGTATCAGGGGTAAAAGATGTTTTGAACTGATCCCAGAGCTCCGGAGGTTGATCTTTAAAGTTCCATTCAAAATTTTTATCACGAGGAGAAAAATAACGCTCCTTTGCTCGGGTACCTTCCTCATCTCTACGAATACCAAGAATTAGGCCTGTGTACCCTTCCTGTTCCATTACTGCGTGCAAACCCATAGTCTTTAATGCTTCACAACAAACAAGCCGACCTTTTTCATGGTTCATTCCCTCACTTAGCGCCTTCTCGTTTTTTCCTACCACTAAGTTGAGACCCCATTTCTTCGCAAACTCATCCCGATACTTAATCATTGCTGGAATTTTGTAGGTAGTATCAATATGCACCAGCGGGATAGGACAATGACCAAAAAATGCTTTTCGTGCAAGCCACACAAGCACTGTCGAATCCTTACCAATAGACCAAAGCATCGCAAGGTTTTTGAAATTCTTATACGCCTCACGCATTATAAAAATACTTTGGTTTTCTAGTTCGTCTAAATGATCCATATTACAAATATGACTCGAGGTATAACAAAAATAGGGATAAAGGACACTGTATCCCGTTCATCAAGTGGAATCAAGTGCTTATCAGAGCCAGTCTCCAAAAACACCTAATGTTTATCTTGAAAATAAAAATGGGTGGATTATGAGATAAATCCTCATCAGCGCCAACATTATTTCTCTTTATCTAATAATCGTTGAAATATTTGAGATCAACAACTAGAACATTGTTGAATTGATGAATGGTTGGAAATGAAAAAAACCTCTTAACTTTCTATTTTAGTTCATTTAATTTTCCACTCGGTTCCCTTTGATGTATCCTCCAAAACCACTCCCATGTGTGCTAACTCCTCTCGGCACTCATCTGCTCGACCCCAATCCTTATTCTTGCGCGCTTCATTACGGTCATCAATAAGACATTCGATTTTCCCAACATCAAGCTCAAGCTCTGTTTTCTTGATGTTAAATATTTCTTGCCTAATTTTTTCTGGTGATCCTGTAAGTAAACCTAGTAACTCCCCAACAAATCTAAAGGTCGAAAGACGAAGAGCTAGGTTTTTCTTATCCCCCTCTCCACTACCAATAAGAATGCATTCAGAATTAATTCTGCGTGACTCTTCGTTCAAATGAGCAACTACCACAGCAGTATTAAAGTCATCATTCATTGCCTTCTCGCATTTAGCTAAAAAAGGGTGGTTTTTAATCTCATCTAGAGAAATATTGTGGTCGCCTACAATAGATTCAGCATTGTCCAAAGCCTCATAGAAACGTAATATCACCTTTTCCGCATCCTCTAAGTTCTTCATGCTGAAATCTATAGGACTCCTGTAATGACTGCTAACCAAAAATAAACGTAATGCCTCAGGGTGAAACTTTTTATAAATATCTCGCAGAGTAAAAAAATTACCTAGCGACTTTGACATTTTTTCCTTATCTATATTCACAAATCCATTGTGCACCCAAAACCTGACAGGCAAGCAACCTGTCACACCACAGGATTGTGCAATTTCATTTTCATGATGGGGGAAAACCAAGTCCTTTCCACCTCCGTGGATATCAAAAGTATCTCCAAAGTATTTTCGCCCCATAGCCGAACATTCAATATGCCAACCAGGTCGCCCTGCGCCCCAAGGGCTATCCCAGTTAGGTTCATCGGGTTTACTTTTTTTCCACAAAACAAAGTCTAGTGCATCTCGTTTTTTTTCGTTCACGTCTACTCTTGCACCTGCCTGAAGGTCTGCTATATTTTTTCCAGAAAGCTGCCCATATTCATCAAAAGAGCTTACCGAATAAAAAACATCTCCTTCTGACTCATAAGCTTTTCCGCGTTCAATCAATGAGGAAATCATATCGAGCATTTCTTGAATGTGGTCAGTGGCTTTCGGCTCTTCCGTTGGGGATTGAATATAGAGTCGTCCCATATCCTCGTAAAACGCTTGGATAAACTTTTCCGTCAACTCCTGCCAAGAAATATTTTGCTCTTTGGAACGATTAATAATCTTGTCATCTATATCGGTGAAGTTTCTTACGTATGTGACATCGTATCCACAATGCTTCAAGTAACGGAAAATGGTATCAAAAACAACCCCTGATCGGGCATGACCAACATGGCAATAATCGTAGACCGTGACTCCGCAAACATACATTCCTACTATGTTTTCACGCACAGGTTCAAATACTTCCTTTTTACCGGATAAGGTATTGAAAATTATTAGGCTCATAGCGGACAACCTACCATCTCAAAAACTGCAAAGTCAACTATTTGGCTCTAGACTCAAATTATCGTTTTTTCGACTCTCCACCATCAATAAATAGGATTTCTCCATTGATGAAAGGACTGTCTAATAGATAATCGAATCCGCGTAGAATGTCAGACGTATTGCCATGTGTTTTCGTGGGAATATTTGATGCGTTCTTTATAAGATATTCATCAGAACGCCCTGATGGAGGTAGGATTAGGCCTGGAGCAATGCCATTAACGCGAATAGTTTCGCCCCAACTCACAGCCGAAAGTTCAGTGAGGTGGGCCAGTGCTGATTTACTAACCGAGTAAGCACCAAAAGTGGAGACCCTTCTTAGAATACGCTCGTCCAAGATATTTATAATGAGCCCTTTGTTAACCTTGTTTTTAAATTCTCTCATCAAAATAAATGGAGCCATTAGGTTAATATTAATCGTATCAAGAAGCTCTGAATTAGATGTTTCCTCAAGGTTTTTTTGAATAAAGTTTGCTGCTGAATTCACAAGAAGGTCGATTGAGTTGAAATCTACTAAGACCTGATCCATCAACAAGGGAATAGACTCGAAGTTGGTGAAATCAACACAGTATGTTTTACATTGAACCCCAAACTTTCTCGTTTCTTCGGCTGTTTGCTCGGCGGATTCCCTTGAACTCCCGTAATGAAGGGCAATATTGTATCCGCGCCCTGCCAAGTGAAGAGCTATAGAGCGCCCCAGTCTAACAGCACCTCCTGTCACTAAAGCTGTTGGCATAACTATTTCGCTTTTTTTTTATGCTATGATGAGTTATTAATTCTGGCCCTTAGGTATTGAACGGGGCACTATTGTTTAAAACAAATTTAAATTAACAGTTTAAGGTTTCTACGCCAAGTGCAGTTTCAGCCCCTGTGTAAATGAGTACATAGCGTAATTCACCTATTTCTAACCAAAACTAACCCATGAGCGATACGTCAAAAGGAAAATCCGTAAATATTATAGTCCTTACTGTAAGCGATACGCGGACGAACGAAAATGACAAGTCAGGAGATACCCTGGCAAAGCGACTAAAAGAAGCCGGACATCACCTCGTGGAAAAACGAATTGTCAAGGACGAGTTATCCTTACTAAAGGATGTCCTTAAAGAATGGATCAACTCATCTGAAGTGGATGTCATTATAGCCACCGGAGGCACTGGTGTTACGGGAAGAGATGTAACCCCTGAGGCTTTCGAATCCTTGTACGAGAAACCTATTCCCGGTTTTGGAGAGTTGTTTCGGTGGTTGAGTTACCAGAATATCAAGACTTCAACCATACAATCTCGGGCGACTGCAGGTGTTGCGAATGGAACATTTCTATTTGCCTTACCCGGTTCCACCGGCGCGTGTAAAGATGCATGGGACATGATTATCGTACACCAATTAGACAGTACTCACAAACCTTGTAACTTAGTAGAACTGATGCCTCGTTTGATGGAAAAGTAGGGTCCTCGCTAATTACAAATACATTTTCCCCTATGAGAAGGTTAGAGTTTCTAGTCGACTCCAATCACCAGGCGCTCAGGTTGGATGTTTTTCTTTCTGAAAACCAAACCGAATTTAGTCGGTCTCACCTTAAAAGGCTAATCGAACTAGGTCACGCTTCTGTTAACGGTTCTCTGGCACAGGCAAAATACAGAATTAAGACTGGTGACAGAATAGTTCTCATTATTTACCCACCCTCCACGTCAGGGATAGATGCTGAATCTATCCCTCTTAAAATCATATACGAAGACGAGGCAATGCTCGCAGTAGACAAACCTGCAGGAATGGTAGTACACCCCGCACCCGGACATGCAAAAGGCACCTTGGTCAACGCGTTATTAAACCATTGTTCTGACTTGTCTGGAATTGGTGGTGTCGAACGACCAGGCATTGTACACCGTCTAGATAAGGACACCTCCGGGGTTGTACTCATTGCCAAAAATGAGATCGCCCACCGCTCTCTTGCTAGTCAATTTAAGAATCGAAAAGTAAAAAAAACCTACCTCGCTCTGGTGCGCGGTGTAGTAAAGTCTGCCTCTGGAATTATAGAAACTTCAATAGGAAGGCACAAAACCAATCGAAAAAAAATGACCGCCACCATTAATCAGGGTCGCCAAGCAGAAACCCGCTACAAAGTTTTAGAGACCCTTGGACACTTTTCTTATCTTCAACTATTTCCAAAAACAGGGCGAACTCATCAAATCAGAGTCCACTTGGCATCAATTCACCACCCCGTTCTTGGAGATAAATTATATGGCGGCTTAATCACTGGACCCTACCTGATAATGCCTCGACAGGCTCTGCACGCCCATAGAATAGAAATAAACCATCCTGTCAATGAACAACCCTTAGTTTTTGAAGCCCCTGTACCTCCAGATATAAACAACTACCTGGTGGCATATCGTCAAAACTTTAACCCATAACACCCTATTCTACGGATACAGGGGAAAGTCCTATAGTCTATAGCTATCATCATATAATTGATTCTCTTTTTTGTTTGCAAGCAATTACACGTCAGTAAAAGTTCTTCGTGTAATTTGTCGTAACATCTGTGGAAAAAATGTTTATAAGATTGACTCAGTAAAAATTAGATAGTGAAAAATATTTAATCCCACTTTTGGACTTTTCCCGTCAAATGAAGATAACACCTTTAATTTCAATATTTAAATGAAAAAAAATTGGCCTGAGTATCGCCAAAGTGAAAACTGCTGAAATTATCATGAATTTTCCACATAATGATCCTTGTCGTTAGCAAAAGTTCCCAAACGCCCATGTAAAAGATCTCAGAGCAATGTATAAAAATGGTGGTTGTGATTAACTTGATTTCAGTATACTTCCTCGTGCGAATGAAATATAAACCCTAAAAAGCCTGAGGCTATAGGAGTTAAGAAGAGACAAATTTTTGACGATTGGCTTCTTCCCACGGAGAAAAGATAAATCGGCTTTTTAAGTTTAAGCACTAAGTTTCCCCCAGATATTTTAAGTCCCTCGTATCAAGGCCTCGTAAATGTACATCCATATTGGCTAATTTAAGGTCTAGTGCTTAAAGCTGTCTACTTTTAAAGGAATAACCAGTATCAACTTATATTTATAGCAAACCTAAGAATCCACAGGTTTGTTAAAAACTGTATTAAAATATTATATTTGAATGCTTTAGTAGCCAAAAAAAGTATTTATGTTTGCTGCCTTAAAAATGCTTAATGACGTTTTATTGACCAATTATTAAGAGGGCGCACCAATATTTGCAGAAAAATTCGATAGGAGAATATAAAGTTTTGGTTTCTCGTATCTACGCAAAACTTAGCAAGAAAACTACCGACTTCTATAATTACCTAATTAATGGTTTGTTGATCACCACATACCGGATATACGATCCAATCGTCTTAGCAACTAGAATAAAAACTCAGTGAAGTTTAAATCACTAACCGGCTCATAACCTTCTGTTTTTTTTAAATAAAACTTAATTATCAACAAAATAAACATGCTAATATGAAGAAACATTATGATAGATCAGAAACTGGCATCTAAATTTAACTGGGTTTTATTCCTAGCTATTCTGGCTGTTTCTTTTATCGGCGTGATATGTATAAATAGCGCGAATCACGGTCGAATAGAGCCATTCTTCCGTGACCTTTACATCAAACAAGTTTACTGGATTCTCCTTGGGCTAGGAGCCATGTTAATCGCCCTAGCAATCGATTGCCGAGAACTCAGTCGACATGCTTATACTATCTACGGGATCACCGTCTTAGCTCTCATTTATGTTGTAGGCGCTGGCGACTCAGCTTCTGGAGCAAAACGTTGGATACACATCGGATCATTTAGTCTGCAGATTTCAGAGTTTGCAAAAATAGCCTTAATCATTGCCCTCGCAAAATATTTCGAATCCGGAAAATTTCAAGGGCAATATTCCTTTAGAGATCTATGTATACCTGCCCTATTGACAGGTATCATTGCCATGTTGATAGCCGTTCAACCTGACTTAGGGACCGCTATTATGGTTTTCCTGGTCTTCCTAGTTTTTATCACCGCCATAGAAATCCATGGAGCATTTCTTACAAAATTATTCGGTACTGGTATTTTTTTAATACCTTTACTTTGGTTTTTTTTAAGAGACTATCAAAAACGGCGAGTAATGACCTTGTTCAACCCAGAAATAGACCCTCTCGGTGCTGGATATCATTCCATACAATCAAAAATAGCTATCGGTTCCGGAGGTTTTTGGGGTAAAGGCCTTTTCATGGGAACTCAAAGTCGTCTCAATTTTCTTCCTGAAAAACACACCGATTTCATCTTCTCAGTATTGGCGGAGGAAACGGGCTTCATTGGAGTGATAATTCTATTGTCTATTTATCTTTTTATCATTCTCAAGGGGTTGAGTATTGCTTTTCACGCGCAGGATCGATTCAGTCTCTTTCTGGCATTGGGAATAGTTAGTTCAATTTCTTTTTACGTTCTATTCAATATTGGAATGACCGTTGGTTTGTTCCCAGTAACTGGACTTCCTCTCCCTCTAGTTAGTTATGGGGGATCATCACTAGTGACCAATTTCTTCGCCCTTGGACTGTTGCTCAATATAGGAATGAGACGCACGATCCTTTAAGCATCTCGCAAGGATATATTTTTTGGTTTAAACTAAATTCCAGTATAATATTCCAACAAATTAGCACCTGCATCAGGCCGTGCAAAAATTTGGAGCCCGTTAACGCTGAAAGAGGTTTTTTTAGTATGCCTTCCGAGATATTGATCAATGCTAACGCCCGGGAAATTCGAGTTGCGTTGACAGAAAACAATCAACTCGCAGAACTGTTCATAGAACATCAAGCTAACAAGGGCATAGTAGGCAACATCTATAAGGGGAAAGTCACTAAGGTTTTGCCGGGAATGCAAGTCGCTTTTGTTGATATGGGCTTGGATAAAGCTGGGTTTCTTTGCGCAAACGATATCGATATTACAGGAATACCTGAATCGAAAAAAAAAGATCGGGCAAACGATCAAAATGAAAATACTACACCTTATCAGGAAGAAAAAAGTACCTTATCTGACGAAGACTCAAGCGCAAGACAAGTCAAACACCAAGTTCCGATTCAGGCGCTTTTGGAAGAAGGTCAGGAAGTTGTTGTTCAGGTTACTAAAAATCCTCTTGGAACCAAAGGCGCTCGTATCACAATGCATATAGGTCTTCCTGGTCGTTACCTAGTCTACTTGCCGACCTCAAGCGAGACCTTTGTCTCTCGACGCATTGAAAATGAAACAGAAAGAACTCGATTAAAAACCATTCTTCAAGAAACTGAAAATCCAGGAGGTGGTTATATTGTTCGCACAGCTGGGCAAGAGTGTGAAAAAATCGACTTTGAATCCGACCTTGATTTTCTACACCGCCTTTGGGAAAGATTAGAAAAAAAAGCTAAAGAAACGTCTCCCTGTAATATTTTATATGAAGATCTTAATTTAACTTTTCGTTCAATGCGCGACTTAGTTACGAGTGATGTGGCTCGTATAGTAGTAGATTCCAAATTAGAATATCAAAGCTGTCTTAAGTTCTGCAAAGATTATCTGCCTCATATCTGCAATGATATTGAGTTGTACCAAGAACCTGCGCCCATCTTCGATCATTTCGGAATAGAAATTGAGATCAATCGGGCATTGGATCGGAAAGTCTGGCTCAAGTCTGGCGGATATATTTTAATCGATCAAACAGAAGCGCTTATAGCAATCGATGTAAACACCGGGAAGTATGTCGGGAGTTGCGATCCAGAAGAAACAATTCTAAAAACCAACCTAGAAGCAGTAAAAGAGGTTGTCTTCCAGTTACGTTTGCGTAATATAGGGGGTATCATTATTGTCGATTTTATCGACATGATTAGGGAAGAGAGTAAAGAAGCTATATGGAATAGCCTTACTCAATCCCTCAAAAACGACCGTTCCCGTACGAAGATTTTAAAAATTTCGGAGCTGGGCCTCGTTGAAATGACGCGTAAACGCTCCCGCGAAAGTCTAGTTCAAACTTTATGTAATACCTGCTCTTATTGTGATGGTAAAGGGCACAATAAATCACCTACAACCATATGCAACGAAATTATAAGATCAGTTCAGCGAATCTCCACCAACAACTATCTAAGTCGAAAAAATGTTACAATAGAAATGCACCCCTTTGTTTATAATGTCTTTTTTGAAGAAGAAACCTCTTTCTTGGAGCAGGCCGAGCAAGAGTATGGCCTTGATATTAAACTCAAGGGAAACCATGAGTTTCATCAGGAAAAATATAATATTTCTATTGATTAAACCTTGCCACTAACGAAGGTAGGCTAATCATGAACTACATTGGGCTAGTCATTGTTGTAGGAATAATTTTGATATCGAATGGATGCGGTACCGTTGGAAAAAGTTTTAATACATCTAAAGTTGAGAGTATAGTAAATGGGACCACCACCCGATCAGATATAAAAAAAATGTTCGGAGAACCCTTTAAAACAGGTATTCAGAATGGCCAGCCTATCTGGGTTTATGAAGACAACCACTACTCGATAATCCTTGAAGAGACATCCAAGGATCTAATGATCATTTTCAGCCCGGATGGAATAGTACGATCCTATCAGTTTATGTCTAGCAAACCGGCCTCATAAATTAACCCAGACAATTAAAATTTAATGCTTAAGTTTGATGCTCGCCAGAACCATATCCTGCATTTATCTTGGCTCGCATTCTTCTTCTCTTTTGTCGCCTGGTTTAATATGGCGCCATTTAACACAACGCTCATTAGAACAGTCGGCCTTAGCCAGGAACAGATAAACGTATTAATGCTATGTAATGTATCCCTGACAATTCCAGCTCGAATTCTCATCGGAATACTAGTCGATCACTTTGGGGCAAGAAAGGTTTTCAGCTATTTACTAATATTCTCCGCAGGAGTTTGTTTTTATTTTGCATCAGGAGAAAGTTTTGAAGATTTCCTGATTGCTCGCCTGCTCATGGGAATCGTTGGAGCGGGGTTTGTTGTCGGAATTAAGATGATCTCCGAATGGTTTCCTCCCGAAAAAATGGGACTAGCCCAAGGAATTTACGCTGGATGGGGTAACTTTGGCGCAGCAGCAGCAGTATTTACCCTTCCAATTATAGCTTCATTCTTTCCGGAAGAAATAGGATGGCGATATGCTGTGGGTTTCAGCGGTATCCTTTGTGCCATTTGGGGTATTGTTTATTTTATTTTCGCGAAAGAACTCTCAGAAAAAAGTAATACTTTTCGGACCGGATTTGAGCACAACATAGAGGTAACAACAAAAAAAGATATTTTTCTCCAAATACTATTCTTAATACCTATTTATGGGGCTATGGCTACTCTCGTTTGGAAACTTTCGGGGCATACTTTGCACCTCTTATCTTCTACTACTTTTAAAATACTGATCACAGGAATACTCATTCTTTATATCTTTAACGTGAGACAAACCGTCCGCTCAAATCTACTAAAACTCGATGAACAAATTTCACCAGAAAAAAAATACGAATTCAAACAAATAATCATCTTAAGCATGGTTTATGCGTTGGCCTTTGGGTCTCAACTTGCTGTAATTTCAATGTTTCCACAGTTTTTGGAATCCACATTTGAACTTTCCGTCGCCGCAGCGGGTATGGTAGGGTCGAGTTTTGCTTTTATGAACCTGATAAGTCGTCCAGCTGGCGGCTGGATTTCCGACCTCATTGAGAAAAAACGTGTCTTGATATTGTTCGTAATCAGTTCAATGATTGGCTACATAATAATGAGCCAAATAAATTCCTCTTGGCCTCTTTGGAGAGTACTCTTATCAGCATTCGGCTGTTCCATATTTTTACAGGCAGGAACTGGCGCCTGTTTTGCTGCTGTTCCGCTCATTCGCAAAGACTTGACAGGAAAGTTGGCTGGTTTAGCAGGAGCATATGGTAACGTGGGTGCCGTTATGTTTCTGACTGTGTTGAGCTTTACTGGCCCCGAAAAGTTTTTTATCATCGCGGCTTTTTACGCTGCAATTGTTTTAATCGCCCTTGTTTTTATCAGCCCGTTTAATAATCTTCATAAATCATTTCAAAAAAACTAAAACTATGGGATTTACATGTGGACTCGTCGGACTACCCAACGCTGGGAAATCAACTCTATTTAGTGCATTAACACGTACAAAAGCCCAATCGGGAAACTACGCTTTCACCACCATCGAGCCAAATAGCGGTATTGTTCCCGTTCTAGACCCCAGACTTGAAACTATTTCTCAATATATAAAAGCAGATAAGGTTGTTCCCACAACTCTAGAGTTTGTAGATATCGCTGGCCTAATTAAAGGGGCTTCGAAAGGAGAAGGCTTAGGGAATAAATTTCTCGGTCACATCCGAGAAGTCGATGCCATTGCGCACGTCGTAAGATGCTTTGAAGATAGCAATGTACCTCATGTCAGTGACACTATCGACCCAGTTGATGATATTGATACTATCAACACTGAATTAATGATCGCCGACATGGAAACTCTCGCTCGTCGTAAAATAAAAATTGAGAAACTCGCGAAATCCGGAAATAAAGAAGCTCGTATGCACTTAACCGTGATTGAAAAAGTCATAGAAAATATAAATAATAATTGCCCCGCACGTGCCATTGAATTTTTTTCCGAGGAGGAACAAAATTTTCTCGACAACTTGACTCTCCTTAGCTCGAAACCTGTCCTTTACATATGCAACGTAATGGATCCAAGCGATACAGATAGTAACCAAGTTCAAAAAGTAAAAAAAATCGCAGAAACTGATGGTTCGTCAACTGTAGCGCTCGCCGGAAAAATGGAAGGTGAAATTATGGAGATTGAAGATCCTGAAGAAAGACAAATGTTTATGGATGAAATGGGATTAAAGGAAACCGGCCTCGATCGGATGATAATTGCTGGTTACGGCTTGCTACAACTCGTCACTTTTTTCACTGCAGGTGGTAAAGAAAATCGTGCATGGACCATTAAAAATAATTCAACTGCACCACAAGCTGCTGGGGTCATTCATACCGATTTTGAGAAGGGGTTTATTCGCGCAGAAGTATATAGTCTTGAAGACCTCATGCAGCACAAAACTGAAGCATCTATTAAGGAATCTGGGAAATTAAGAGTCGAAGGGAAAGATTATATTGTACAAGATGGTGATATCGTCCACTTTCGGTTCAATGTCTGAGAAAACTCAGCTTCATCCTTGAATTTTCACTTTGGAAAAGATTAGCCAAAATAAACTTCACAAAAAGTAGCTATCTAAAACTAAAAACATGTCACCCCTTCGCCGAGTGGCGCAAATCAAGAACTTTTAGCTCTAACTTGTTTCTACCACCCCAGTCGTTAAGCTGAAATTCGCATGCAAGATCTACCTTGTCTAATTTCTCATCAATAGAAGTAAATTCTTCCGCAAGATCGAACCCAACCGCATCAATTCTTGCGTCACCCTGAACAGCCTGAAAACGAACATGAGACTCTTCGCGCCCGATCCTTTTTAACCCATAAACACTAATGTTCTGAACAAGAAAAACAGGTGAAGGGTTTTCAGCACCAAAAGGTTCCAGGAAGGTAACCTGTTCATGCAATGTCGCATCGATTTCAGAAATCTTTATCGACTCATCTAAAAATAATTCCGGCACTAAGTTTTCATCACTCAAAATTCTACACCCAACCTCGTTTATTGCATTTCGAAACAAATCTAAATTATTTTCATTTATGGTGAGCCCCGCAGCATAAGCATGACCCCCAAATTGAGTCAAGTACCTAGCGCATTCGGTGAACGCGCGGTGAAGATTAAAATGAGGGATACTTCGTCCGGATCCCTTGCCAACACCTTTTTCTAATGCAATTAAAACAGCCGGGCGAAAATATTTTTCTACAACCCGTGACGCAACAACCCCAACCACACCGCTGTGAAAGTTTTCTGAGGCCAAAACAATTACCCGATCTTCCTCCAAGTTAACTTCGCGACCTATCAGGTACTCTGCTTCATCCTGAACCAATTTCTGAATATCTTTTCGCTCTTGATTTATAACGTTAAGTTCTTGCGCCAATTCCTTTGCCTCTTTTAAATCTAAGGATGTCAGTAAGTGAAATCCATTATCCGCTTTGCCCAGTCTCCCTGCCGCATTGAGTCGTGGACCAAGAGCAAATCCGACCGAACGCGCAGTAACCCGGTTATCTACATCAGATACCGCTTTTAGTGCCACTAACCCTGCCTTATCCGTCGTCGCCAAAACCTCAAGTCCATGGCGTACCAAAGTATGGTTTTCTCCTGTAAGTGGAGCAACATCCGCAATCGTGCCCAAAGCAACCAAATCGAGGTGACGCTTCATATTTGGCAATCGGTCTTTGTTCCAGTTCATTTTTTTATACAACGATGTTCGCACAGCTACAGCTAGCTTGAAAGCCAAACCTACTCCACTAAGAAACCTATATGGATAGTCACAGTTTGACCGGTGTGGATTAAGTACAGCTACGGCCTTTGGCAAACCCTCGCTTCCCACCTGATGGTGATCAGTTATGATCACATCCAATCCCAAGGAACGAGCTAGTTCAACTTCGCGGACTGCTGTTATTCCACAGTCTGCCGTAATCATAAGCGAGGCGCCTTCTTTTGTTATTGCTCTGACCGCATTTTCATTCAATCCATATCCTTCTTTCATACGCTCTGGTAGGTAGTATCCAACGTTAATTCCTATCTCACGAAAAAAATGAGTCAGAAATGCTGCCGAAGTCACACCATCAACGTCATAATCACAAAACAACCGAATCGATTCCTTATTTTTAATTGCCATTAATATTCGATCAACCGCAAGCTCCATTCCATTCATAAGAAAAGGGTCGTGCAAAGATGCAAGCTCTGCTTTCACAAACATCTCTGCTTCATCCACTCCTTCAACTTTTCGGTTGATTAACAAACGCGCAACGACTGGCAAAAGATCTAGAGAGGAAGCTATTTGCTCCGCAGTCTCTAAGGCTGGGTTACGCAATATCCATTGTTTATTTAAAAGAGATAGCATTTAAATTTAATAAGTATTTTTATTTTTAAAATAAATCCTTACATAAAAAGACCTGGGTGACACTATCAAACCAAGAGAGTGTTTTAACTAGATCAATGCTTCTATGTAGTTTTTAAATAAATTCACTCACTCCTTTGAAAGTACGACGATGAATCGGACAGGGACCATATTTCCTGATTAGATCCCGGTGAAGGCGTGTACCATAGCCCTTGTGTTTGTTAAACTCGTACAAAGGAAATTGTTCGTGGTATTGTTCCATAAGTTTGTCGCGGGTAACTTTTGCCAAGACTGACGCCGCAGCAATAGACTCGCTGAGAGAGTCTCCTTTTACAATAGTCCACTGTTTAATCTCTGTATCAATGCGTTGATTCCCATCAATGAGTAAAAGGTTTGGTTTCTCGAGTAAATCTTCCACACCATTCTTCATAGCAAGCAAGGAGGCCTGAAGAATATTAATCTTGTCAATTTCTTCAACACCAATAACTCCAATACCGTAACTTAACGCCTGCTCCTTAATAATCAGGGAAAACTTTTCTCTTGCTTTAGGAGATAGTTTCTTAGAGTCATCAAGACCGGTAAGCTGTGAATCGGGGGCAAGCATAACCGCTGCGGCCACTACAGGACCAGCTAGTGGACCCCGCCCTGCTTCATCGACGCCAGCAATAGCGTGATACCCCTTGGCTCTGGCGGTAGTTTCGTATTCAAGCATAGATTGTCCCTCTTCCCAAATGATATGTCATCACATGTAATAGGGGCAACTGAATTATATTCTGGAGAATTTAAATTTTCACACACCCCTATCTATCGTTGCAAATAATTCCCGATCCAACTTATAATTGGCCCATGCACTTCTATCGAAAACTTCTAACAGTTTTTTTTGTCGTAATCATTGCGGCCTGCGTGACCACACCGATTTCTAATAAATCGGCTTTTATTATGATACCCATTCGGCAGGAAATCGCCTTAGGAAAACAAGCATACAACCAGATTCTCAAAGAGGAGGAAGATTCAGGTGACCACGAAACTACCGCCCTAGTCAAACAAATCGGCCTCCGACTCGCACAAGTAAGCGCTATGCCGAACTTAAACTGGGAATTTCGTCTTATTAAATCAGAACAACAAAATGCGTTCGCTCTTCCGGGTGGTAAGGTTGCAGTCTATACGGGTCTTCTGCCAGTGGCGATGAACGAGGCGGGTCTAGCTACCGTGATGAGTCATGAAATCGCCCATGTTATTGCCAGGCACGGAGCACAACGAATGACCCGGCAACTAATCCTCACAGCAGGGCTAATGGCAACATCCATTAGCCTTAATAATAGTAGACAAAAAAAGATGATCATGGCAGCTCTCGGAGTGGGTATCGTCTACGGACTCACCCTACCTTTCAGCCGATCTAACGAAGCCGAAGCAGATCAAATAGGACTTACATACATGGCGAGATCTGGATACGATCCAAATGAAGCTGCTCGCTTCTGGAAACGCTTTGCAAACATGAAAGCAGGTCAGAAAGTCCCAGAGTTTCTTTCGACCCATCCTGCAGATAAAACACGCATTGCTTTGATAAATAGATATTTGACCCGTGCAAAGATTGACTACAATGCACTAAAGGTGAGGTACGGATTAGGCAAAACCATTCGCTTCAAAGAAACGGATTCCAATGGCAATAAAAAAGAATCTAAGCGTGGATTCCCAAAACCTGTCCCGGGGATATCTGTCGAAACACTGAGGTAAAAGGGTCAAAATATTTCTATGCCGTATAGACAGCTACTTTACTGAACAAACACCCTGCCAAGCCATGCTTCTGGTCTGCAATCAGTCTTTTTTCTTTGCAATCTTTTTATTTTTTTTCTTTTTGGTTGAATCGACCTTTGGCTTAAGTTCTTTGAGTCTAGCAGCTTTACCTCTCAGGTCTCTCAAATAATACAACTTCGCTTGTCGTACTTTGGCGTGCCTGATAATTTCTACTTTTTCCAACCGCGGTGAATGAAGCGGTAAAATTCTTTCAACACCAACTCCAAAAGAAACCTTACGTAAGGTCATGGTCTCTCGAACCCCACCCCCATGCAAACGAATGACAACTCCCTCAAATACCTGGATACGTTCCTTTTCACCTTCAACGATACGTATGTGAGCTCTCACAGTATCCCCAATGCGAACCTGAGGGGCTTCTTTTTTTAGCTCCCCTGCTTCAATTCTATCAATCAAATTCATTAACCTCTCCTTATGTTTGTATCGTTTATCTGCTCGTAATCGTATAATATTTTGACTAAATTTTATCTCGCTATCAAGCGATCCAATATAATCGCTATAGCAGCACGCACCGGAAGGTGATTATATTCCCCAACCCCCTCAACGGGGTCGAGAACATAGTCAGCTTCCTTGATAATATTTTTTTCAAGTCCCCAACCAGTTCCAAATAACAAAAGAATGGGGTCCCCTTTTTTTATTTCACTCTGTAAGTACTGAAAGCTAACACTTTCAGGAAACTTACTAGCACCAGTAGCTACTGTAACCGGTTTCTTTCCATACCGCTCTGTGAGAACTCGAACCGTCTCTGTAAGATTGTTCATCACCTTCGTTACAAGTAGAGCTTCTTTTCGAGTGGGATTATACTCCACCCCGTAGCCCGTCACCCAGTGTTCAATTAACCGCTCAACCAATTGTCGTTGTGTTTTTAGTGGAGTCACCACACAAAAACTATTAACGGCATAAGTTCTCGCTACCCGGGAGATATCATGTATATCGAGTGTGGTCACCGATGACGTAACGACTTCACCAACTTTGTTGTACACCGGGTAATGAATCAGAGCCAGGTGAATTTCACTCTTTATTATATCCGTCAAATTAAACTTTAAAGTTTTTGTGCCTTTTTCTTGATTTCCGCTTAGATTTAATCCGCTTGTTCTGTTTCTTTACTCAAAAGATCTGGTCTTATCTCGGCTGTTTTTTTTAGTGCCTCTTTGAGTTGCCAGTCCTGAATCTTTTTATGGTGACCTGAAAGCAAAATATCCGGAACCTTTAATCCTCGAAAATCACGTGGCTTCGTATACTGTGGGTATTCCAACCTGTTGCATTCAAAGGATTCCTCGACAAGAGAGGACTCATCTCCTACCGCATTCGGAATAAGTCTTGAGATAGACTCAATCAAAACCATCGCAGGAATTTCTCCACCTGCCATCACGTAATCGCCAATGGAAATAACATCATCAACAAAATTTAAAACCCGCTCATCAACACCCTCGTAGCGACCACAAACAAAAATTAAATTCTCTTCTCGAGATAGTTCCCATGCCATTTTCTGATTGAATGGCTTCCCTCCTGGAGAAAGTAAAATCGAGCGTGCTCCTGGCTTACTTTCCTTAACAGTTTCAATCGCTCTAACTATCGGATCGACATTCATTATCAATCCCACCCCACCACCAAAAGGATGATCGTCCGTCTTTCGGTGTTTATCCAAAGTATACTTACGCAAATCGTGGAGACTTATATTTAATAACTCCTGATCTTGCGCACGCTTAAGAATACTCTCGCCAAAAGGAGACTCGAACATCTCTGGGAAAATCGTGATAATATCAAACTGACGTGTCTTCAAGCAAGCCCTCCAAAGGGTGAAAAATTAATTTTCTTGCTTCAAGGTCTATTGTTTTGACCACCGAATCGATCATTGGAAGCAAAAACTCCCTTTTGCCGTCACGAACAACATACACATCGTTGCTTCCTGTACGAATAATTTCCTCGATATCGCCATGGTAGTGACCAACTCCGTCATATACTTTCAGACCTTCAACCTGAAACCAGTAATACTCATTCTCTGGTAAGTCTGGAAACTTATCTCGAGAAATATAAAGAACCTGCCCGACAAGGTTACTCGCAATTTCTATACTATCAACTCCTTGAAACTTTATAATAAAGGGGCGGTCCTTACCACGAATGGATTGAATATTGTAATAAGCGAAATCTTCCAGTGGGTTTTTAAAGCTCAACCGAGCCTGCTTTATCCCGCTAATCCATGTTTCATCCATTGGAGGATAAAATTTCAACTCTCCCCTCAGACCATGAGTCTTCGTAATCTTTCCAATAGATATCCAATCCATTTCCTATTCAACGATTTCCAAAACTGCTCTTTTCTTAAGCTTAGTAGCCGTAGCATTGAGAATCGACCGCATAGCGTGAGCCGTTTTCCCCTGCTTGCCTATTACCTTACCTAAATCCTCTTTGGCAACCTTAAGCTCAAGAATTGTCGTAACGTCACCCTCGATCTCGTTAATTTCGACTTCGTCAGGCTTGTCAACCAAAGCCCTGGCCATCACTAAAACAAGCTCTTTCATTGTAATCCTCCTTGCCCGTTATCACGCAACATTATGCCTGTTTAGCTACATCACATCTGCCACTGGAACCTGGGAAATGAAAACTCAACGTTTCCTGTTCCACGTTCTCATACGACGGAGGGGGCTCTAAAAGAGTCCTATTCAGCCCCCTTCTTTAAAAGCGAAGCCACGGTTTCGCTTGGCTTAGCACCCTTCTTAATCCAGGAAGTTACCTTTTCAGCATCAATTTTGATATTGTTTTCAGATTTTAGTGGGTCATAAGTTCCTAGCATCTCCAGAAACTTGCCATCCCTGGGACTGCGGGAATCCGCCGCCACAATTCGATAAAATGGTTTTTTCTTCGATCCGCGTCTAGTCATTCTTAATACAACAGCCAAAGTATTTCCTCCTTAAACGTGAATTAATAGGTTTTTAAAGTAGTGTCTTCCTTTTTCGATATTTATATACTATCCAAATGAACTCATCCTACGCCCACTCATCATTGAACCAAGGTCAAATCCCCCGCGTCCCTTTCCTGAAGACATTTTTTTCATCATCTTCTGCATCTGCACAAACTGCTTAAGCAATTTATTTACATCGTTGACAGTAGTCCCACTACCCGAAGCAATCCGACGTTTTCGACTAGAGTTAACGATATTGTGCTTGTTCCGTTCAGAAAGAGTCATTGAATTAATGATTGCCTCAATCTTAACAAAGGCCCTTTCATCTACATTTAATCCTTTTAATTTATTTGCGCCGGGAATCATTCCGATCAACTGCTGAATCGATCCCATCTTTTGTATCTGCTTAAGTTGATCTTTAAAGTCCTCCAAAGTAAAAGCGTTTTTCTTGATTTTCTTTTCCAGCTTCGCTTGCTCTTCAAGGTCGTATGCAGTTTCGGCTTTTTCGATCAGGGACATCACATCACCCATGCCAAGCAAGCGCGAAACGACCCTTTCGGCATGAAAAGGTTCCAACGCGTCAAGCTTTTCACCTGTCCCAACGAAACAAACTGGTTTCCCCCCCGTTACACTATTAATAGAAAGAGCTGCACCACCACGAGCGTCGCCATCCATTTTTGTGAGAATCACACCATCAATACCGATTGCCTCATTGAAGGTGCGGGCCACCTCTGCCGCTTGTTGACCCATCATCGCATCAACAACAAATAATGACTGATGTGGTTGGACATTTTCCTTAATGGCTTTAAGCTCTGCCATCAACTCTTCATCAACCTGAAGTCGCCCAGCGGTATCGAGAATAACCACATGAATCATTTTCTTCGAGGCTGCTTCAACAGCGCTCTGGCAAATTTTAACTGGGTTTATTTCACCCTCTGCTTGATAGACTTCAACATCAAGATCTTGACCAATTAGGTTCAACTGCTCAATCGCTGCCGGGCGATACACATCTGCTGGAACAAGCAGGCAGCTTTTCCCCTTATCCTTAAACCTCTTTGCCAACTTGCCCACAGTCGTAGTCTTGCCTGCCCCCTGAAGACCCGACATCAAAACAACTGTTGGCAAACTGGGCGCAAGCCCTAACTCTTTAAACTCACCGCCCAGCAAAGATATCAACTCATCATTGACAATCTTGACCATCTGGTGACCCGGCGTAAGGCTCTTTAGAACTTCCTGCCCAACTCCCTTTTCCCTAACGCCCTTAAGAAAAGGCTTTATAGCCGATAAGCTTACATCCGCCTCAATCATTGCAATTCTGATTTCGCGAAGGGCCTCATCGACATCGGCTTCTTTGAGTACACCACGACCTTTTAACTTCTTGTATATCGCCCCCAATCGATCTGAAAGGTTTTCAAACATTTAAAACTCCAGAAACTCTTTTGCCAGAAGAGCTTTATGATATTCTGTAAACGATTTAGTATATAATACCACCAGTTAAAGTCAATCTGATAATACTTCTTCCAATGACCCCGAAAGCCATTGTTTTATTTAGCGGTGGACTTGATTCTACTACCACGCTGGCAATCGCGAAAAGTGCTGGATATGCCCTATTTGCCATTAGTTTTAATTATGGCCAACGACACAAGGTTGAAATAGACAAGGCTAAAATAATTGCCGAGGATTTTGGTGTTAAAGAACATCGTATTGCAAACATAGATCTTCGACAATTCGGTAACTCCGCCCTTACCGACTCTATTGATGTCCCTACCCACCGTGAGGAAGAAGAGATGCCTTCAGCCATCCCGGTTACCTATGTGCCCGCGAGAAATACTATATTCCTATCCTATGCTTTGGCATACGCCGAAGTGAAAAAGTGCGAGAATATTTTTATTGGCGTTAACGCGGTCGATTACAGTGGCTATCCAGATTGTCGTCCCGAGTTCATCACTGCATTCGAAATACTTGCCAATCTGGCCACCAAAGCCAGTGTGGAAGGGTCAAGTAAAGTCAGAATTCATACCCCGCTCATACAAATGACCAAAGCAGAGATCATTAAAAAAGGGTTAAGCCTAGGTGTTAATTATGGACTCACCCATAGCTGCTATGACCCTTCTGAAACAGGACTAGCCTGCGGAATCTGCGATAGTTGTTTACTCCGCCTGAAAGGATTTAAAAAAGTAGGAATGGAAGATCCCTTGAAATACCGTTAAAAACTTCTCGGGAGGACTAAACTACAAAAATCGGGTGGTTTTTTTGCAAGGATTTTCGTAAAAATTTGGAAACAGTCATGATATCATAAAAGCTTTATCATCTACTTGGAATCGTTTCAGGTTGATAGCACCTCTCTTCTTAATCACTATAGGTTTATATTTATACAAATGTTAAACCCAGATACAATTAAAACTTACCTGACTTTCGACGATGTTCTCCTACTCCCTGGCCACTCAAAGGTTTTGCCGACAGAAGTAAACCTAAAGACACAACTCACTCAAAAAATATCCATCAATTGTCCACTGATCAGCGCGCCGATGGATACCGTTACCGAGGGAGCTTTGGCAATTTCGTTGGCTCAGGAAGGGGGGATAGGTATCATCCATCGAAACCTGCCTCCAGAGCGGCAACGTAAAATGGTCGACCAAGTTAAACGCTCGGTAAGCGCTATGATCCCGGATCCCATCACAATGGACCCAGACCAAACATTGTCGACAGCACTTCGTCTAATGAAAAAATATCATATCACCGGCATTCCTATAACGAAAAAAAATAAATTGGTCGGCATCCTTACCAACAGGGATTTGCGGACCGCCCCAAAACACTCGACTCCTATCCGGGATGTCATGACAAAATCGAAACTAGTCACTCTACCGGAAGGCAGTTCTCTCAAAAAAGCAAAGAAGCTTCTCAACGATAACCGTATAGAGAAACTGCCCATCGTGGATAAAAAAGGGAACCTCAGGGGCCTTATAACACTCAAAGATGTTGAAAAATACGCTCAATTCCCAAACGCAACCAAAGATTCCAAAGGACGCCTTATGGTCGGTGCCGCACTCGGTGTAGCACAAAATCGAATGGAACATATTGAAGATTTGATGCGGGTCGGGCTTGATATTTTAGTGATAGACAGCGCTCATGGACATTCTGAAAAGGTCTTGAAAACCATCCGCGAGATCAGGAAAACATTTCCAGAGATTCAGATCATTGGAGGAAATGTTGCTACCGCCGAAGGCACGCGCGACTTAATCAAAGCAGGGGTAGACGCAGTCAAAGTTGGCGTAGGACCAGGTTCGATTTGCACTACAAGAGTCGTAACCGGTGTCGGAGTTCCTCAAATTACCGCTATTGCAGAATGTGTAAAAGTGGCATCAAAAAAAAATATCCCCATCGTTTCGGATGGCGGTATCAAACTGTCTGGCGACATCACCAAAGCCATAGCCGCCGGAGCACACACTGTCATGATTGGCTCTCTTTTTGCTGGCACTGAAGAAAGCCCAGGTGAAAAAATTCTCTACCAAGGGAGAAGCTATAAAGAGTATCGAGGAATGGGCTCTATAGCGGCCATGAGTCAGGGATCTAGTGACCGCTATTTTCAGGAACTTGAACTTTCAGACAGTAAACTAGTTCCTGAAGGAGTCGAAGCACGAATTCCTTATCGAGGAGGAATTGCCTTCACGGTACACCAAATGTTAGGAGGAATCCGCGCGGGAATGGGTTATTGCGGAGCAAAAGATATAGAAGAATTGAGAAAAAATTCAACCTTTATTAAAATTACCCCCGCCGGTCTACGAGAAAGCCATGTCCACGACGTGGTGGTTACGAAAGAAGCCCCTAACTATCACGTTGAATAGATAGAGACAGCAACGATCAAGAAGAATTCAATTTAATGCCGCAAACTCTTGAGAAAATTTCTACCGACGCGCTTCACAAACAACAAATTCTTATCCTTGATTTTGGGTCTCAGTACACTCAGAACATCGCTAGAAGAGTTCGCGAAGCACAAGTCTTTTGCGAAATTCATCCCTGCACCAAATCTCTTTCCGAAATTAAAACTCTGAACCCAAAAGGCATCATCCTATCCGGTGGACCCGCTAGCGTCCTTGAAAAAGATGCGGTTCTTTGTGATAAAAAATTATTCGAATTAGGCATACCCATATTAGGAATATGCTATGGGATGCAACTGATAACTCACATGCTCAGTGGGAGAGTATCACCCGCAGAGGACCGAGAATACGGACGTGCTCAACTTAAGGTTCAAGAAAATTCGCATCTATTGAATGAGGTAAAGAACAACTCCACGGTATGGATGAGCCACGGCGACCTCATCGAGGAACTACCAACTGGATTTAAATGTACTGCCTTTACGGACAACTCTCCCATCGCAGCGATAGAAAACCCAATAAAAAAAATATATGGCCTCCAGTTTCACCCCGAAGTGGTTCATACAAGCTGTGGAACAACACTGCTTGACAATTTTATTTTCGAGATTTGCAAATGTGTCAAAAACTGGAAAATCGATTCCCTTGCTGAATATTCAATCCAAAAAATAAAAACACAGGTAGGTGACGGATATGTGTTATGTGGATTAAGTGGCGGCGTTGATTCATCTGTTGTCGCTATGTTGATACACAAAGCTATAGGCGATCGCCTTACATGTATCTTTGTAGACAATGGTTTGCTCAGAACAAACGAACGTCAAAAGGTAGAACATGAATTTCGTGACAACTTTCACATCAACCTCGATGTTGTGGATGCTGCAGACCGTTTTCTAGGAAAGCTTGAGGGAGTAAGCGATCCTGAAAAAAAACGTAAAATAATCGGTAACACGTTTATCGAAGTTTTTGAAGAAGAGGCAAGGCGGCTTGGAAATTTCGAGTATTTGGCACAAGGAACATTGTATCCGGATGTCATCGAATCTATACCATTTAAAGGTGGCCCATCAGCAGTGATAAAATCACATCATAATGTAGGTGGCTTGCCTGAAAAAATGCACCTCAAGCTTATTGAACCACTTCGTGAACTGTTTAAGGATGAAGCGAGAAAACTCGGGTGCGAAATTGGTTTGCCTGACACGATGATCCAACGCCAACCATTTCCTGGCCCTGGGCTGGCGATCCGTATTCTAGGCAATGTGACTAAAGACCGTTTAAAAATTCTGCGAGAAGCGGATAAAATTATCCTTGAAGAAATAAAAACAGCGAACCTGTACAACAAACTATGGCAATCATTTGCAGTTTTGCTTCCAGTGAAGACGGTAGGGGTGATGGGAGATGCCCGCACCTACGAAAATGTTGTTGCCATCCGCGCGGTGACTAGCACTGACGGAATGACTGCTGACTGGGCCCACCTCCCATACGAACTGCTAGCACAATTCTCAAACCGAATCATCAACGAAGTCAAGGGAGTCAATCGAGTAGTTTACGACATTAGTTCTAAACCACCCGGAACCATTGAATGGGAATAGGAAATCTCTTTCCAAAATACAATAACTCCATATAAATCAATCACTTACATTTTTTAGTTGAGTTACGTAAAGTTACGTAATATAGTCATTTAGACGAATGGATGACTATGAGTTACGTAAATGTTACGTAGTCATATGTTTTGTGATGAGAGTAGTTTTTTTTCTGGTTCCAAATCATCTCTACTTTGTTTTCTCGTTGGTTACAAAACATAACTCATAGAAAAAGTAGTTACGTATGAGTTACGTAAAAACTGTTACGTAAAATCCATATCTAAACTAAAAACATAAAGTTACATAAAAACGAGAACCATTTACTCGTTGGTTTATTAGGGTGTAATCAATAGTTCTTATCGTTATGACTACCAAAAAGAAAACTAAACGTAAGACAAAACAAATACAAACGAAGTTCGTTAGAACAGACGAACACGAGTTACACGGTGGTGATGTTCTACTCTATCGTGGTTCTCGTTCTGGTAAGAACTGGCAGTTTAGAATGTGGATAAGTGAAGATAAAAAGTATTTTAGACAGTCATTACGAACCAAAGATAAAGACGTCGCAATAGAACGTTCTACTGAACTTTACTTGGAAACACACCACAAGATGAAGTCAGGTATGAAAATCTTTGATACGACTGTTAGAGAGTTAGTGAATGACTATCTCCAAGAACAAAAGAAACGAATACGTATTGGTGGTGTTGGTAAGGGGAATATAGGTATTACAGATGGAAGATACGTAACCATACGAACACAAGTGGAACGTCATATGTGTGGTTTTCTTGGTGAAGATACGAAACTATCCAAACTACGAAACGATACGTTTAGACACAAATACACACAGTATCGTAGAAAGAAAAATCCATCAGTCCAAGATGTAACCATCATCAACGAGAGGGCAACCATCGGCAACGTGTTTAGACACGCACTTCACAAGGGGTTGATACAATCTAATCAAGTTCCACTTTTTGAGGAGATGACGAAGAACGCAAATAAACGTGACGCATTTGATAGAAATGAATGGAAAGAAATATATAAGTATCTTCACTCTTGGACTAATAAGAAAATGAGTGAGAATGAAAAACTTGAAAGAGAGTTGGTAAAGTTTTTTATTTTGATACTCGCAAATACAGGAACACGTTTTGGAGAGTTACGTTTATGTCGGTGGGGGAACGTAAGTATTTTTAGTGAAGACAAAGTAGTGAAATGTAAAATAAAAATAGAAGTTGGTAAAACTGGAAAGAGAGTGGTTATTGGAAGACGTGGTGACTTATTCCAAAAACTAAAAAGACTAACCAAATGGAAAGATAAGAATGACTTTGTATTTGTTGATATGAAAACTGGAAATCAGTTTCCAAAGAAAACTTTGTATAAGTATTGGAATGAAATAATAAAAAATACATCTCTCAAAGACAAACAACCAAAACCAACTTTTTATTGTCTTCGTCATACATACGTCACGTTTCGTCTATACGCAGATGTTCCAATAAGTGACTTATCACAAAATATAGGGTGTTCGGTTCATTTTTGTGAAACTCACTATCGTCACGTTATGGTAGAGAAGAAATCAAAAACTCTTACTCAAAACTGGAAGAAAGACGAAAGTAGTAAGTTTCTTATGGAACTCTAATCTCTCCACGCACCACCACTTTATAACTCCACAAGAATACGGTATTCTTATCGTATGAAAACCAAACTCACATTCTTACTCGCACTCACCTTTCTATTTTTGTTTAGTGGTTCTGTTTTTGGTCAGGAAGAAGTGAAGAAGGAATATCATAACAAGACCGAATGGGACCCAAAACTTAGAGAGAGGAAAATAGTCGGGAAGACAGACGTACTAAAGGAAGAAACGCATTTTAAGAATGGGGAAAAAGATGGTCCTTATGGTAAGTGGTATTGGAACGGAAGGAAAAAAGAAGAAGGGCAATACAAAGATGGAAAAAAAGAGGGTCGTTGGATGTCGTGGTGGGGGGACGGAAAGAAAGAAGAAGAAGGGCAATACAAAGATGGGAAAAAAGAGGGTCGTTGGACGATGTGGTATGGGAATGGAACTAAACAATTAATAGAACACTATAAAGATGGGGTTGAAAATGGGGAACGGATTGAATATTCAACATTTGGAAACGTGAAATTTAGAGGGAACTTTGTAGATGGTGTTCAAAGATAGTTTATTTAAAACCACTCCACGCACCACAGACATCACCTCTTCGTTGGCAATTCAAAATGAGTGAAGAAACAACAGTCTCAAGGAAAAATTTAACATTTTATAAAGGGTTTTCCATATTAGACGGGAAACTGTTTAGTGGTGTTTGTGTTGATTATTACGATAACGGACAAAAAAAATATGAGGGAAATTTCAAGAATGGAAAAGAAGAGGGTCTTTGTATCCATTGGTATGAAAATGGGCAAAAACAATCTGAAGGACAATATAGAGATGGGAAAGAAGAAAGTCTTTGGTCTTACTGGGATGAAAATGGACTAAAGAAGGACAAGGATAATTTTAAAAATGGTGTGAGAGAAGGTTCTATTAGGATGGAGACGCACTCGTATGAAAACGGACCGAAAGAATTAGAAGACCGTTATGAGAATGAAGACGAATTTGTTAGGACTGAATGGTATGAAAATGGACAGAAAGAATCTGAAATGCATTACAAAGATGGAACATTAAATGGTCTTTGGACTGAATGGTATGAAAATGGACAGAAAGAACTTGAAACGCATTCCAAAGATGGAGAACTAAATGGTCTTTTCATTTATTGGTATGAAAACGGACAAAAAAAATATGAGGGAAATTTCAAAGATGGGAAAGGAGTTGGTCTTTGGACTTGTTGGTATAAAAATGGACAGAAAGCATTTGAAAAACATTACAAAGATGGAAAAGAAGAGGGTCTTTGTATCCATTGGTATGAAAATGGGCAAAAACAATCTGAAGGACAATATAGAGATGGGAAACCAGATGGTCTTTGGAGTAAGTGGACAGAAGGAGGAGAGAAAAGGGATGAATGGTTCAATTAACTGATCTAAATTTAATACACATAAAAAACTAGGATATGAAAACCAAACCACTCACATTCTTACTAGCACTCACCTTTCTGTTTTTGTTTAGTGGTTCTTCTGTCGTGTTTGGTGATGATTACCAAGATGGTTTTGACGCATACGATAGAAAAGATTACAAAACTGCACACAAGTTATTTTTGCCGTTGGCAGAACAGGGGAACGTAAAAGCACAATTCAACTTGGGAACGATGTATGAAACCGGTCGAGGAGTTCCACAAGACGATAAAAAAGCACTCAAATGGTATCGACTTGCCGCAAAACAGAGACATGCAAAATCACAATCCAACTTAGGATTGATGTATTACAACGGACAAGGAGTTCCACAAGACTACAAAGAAGCAGTCAAGTGGTATCGTTTTTCTGCAGAACAGGAATTTGGTATAGCACAATCCAACTTAGGATTGATGTATTACAACGGACAAGGAGTTCCACAAGACTACAAAGAAGCAGTCAGGTGGTTTCGTCTTTCTGCAGAACAGGGAAATGCAGGAGCACAAGTCAACTTGGGTGTGATGTATGACAAGGGACAAGGAGTTCCACAAGACTACCAAGAAGCAGTCAGGTGGTTTCGTCTTTCTGCAGAACAGGGAAATACCGAAGCACAATTCAACTTGGGTGCGATGTATGACACCGGACGAGCAGTTCCACAAGACTACAAAGAAGCAGTCAAGTGGTATCGTCTTTCTGCAGAACAGGGATATGTTCGTGCACAATACAACTTGGGTGTGATGTATGACACCGGACAAGGAGTTCCACAAGACTACAAAGAAGCAGTCAGGTTATATCGTCTTTCTGCAGAACAGGGACATGCAGGAGCACAATACAACTTGGCATTGAAGTATAAAAAAGGACAAGGAGTTCCACAAGATTATGTGTCAACACATATGTGGTTCAATCTTGCTGGCACTAACGGAGATAAGAGTGCAGTAAAAAACAGAAACATAATAGAAAAGAGAATGACTAAACAACAAATAGAAAAAGCACAAGAACTCGCAAGAAACTGGAAACCAACGAAGAAGTAATCTCTCCACAAGACGAACGGAAATCACGCACCGTCCATTATTCTCTCCAAGACATAGTATCCATCCAGGTTCTATAAAATCTCGTAAAGCATTATTTCATAGGAACTTACAAATGTCGTAAAATGTCTATTTTACCACATTACCAAATATACAGTCCAATAAAGTCTTTATTTACAATAACTTATAGGGCAACTTGTTCCTTGTATTTCGTTTTCATTTGTGGTATAATATAGTAATATATTAGATAAATAATAGTATTACGACATTATGGAGTGAAACTATGACTATGAAAAGACGAAACGGACAATCAAAAGTTTTGAGTAAAGAAGAAATCAAACGAGTAATCAACTTCCAAGATAGAAAATCAAATCGTCATTCAATACGAAACATTTGTCTGGTGAATATGAGTATTTTTCTTGGTTGTCGTGTTGGTGAAATAAGTTCATTACGAATAAACCAAGTTGTGAATGATGACTGGACTATCAAAGACGAAGTTGTATTAGAGAAAGAGAATACGAAGTCCAAGAAAAATCGTGTGATGTATCTGGTTCATAAAGATGTGAGAACGTCTTTGGAAAACCACATCAACCATAGACGTGAAATAGACAAGTTAGAACCAACAACAAAATGTTTTGAGAAACCATTATTTGTATCTCAAAAGAAATCTGGTTTCTCTCCACGTTCATTACAACGTCTGTATAAGAATATGTATCGTTCAGTTGGTTTAGACGATATGGTTTCATCACATTCTGGTAGAAGAACATTTATTACAAATCTCATATCGTCTGGTATAGATATGAAAACTGTATCTACTCTCGCAGGGCATTCGTCTATACAAACAACTGTGGATACATACGCAGTAGCAAATCCAAACAAGATGGTGAATGTATGTAGAAACATTAGTATCAACTAACATTTACGTCGGGGAACAGTAAAACGAGTAGATAGTATAGGGATAGGTTAGATTTACTGACGAGCATTTTATATAAATCGTCAAAAAAAAATCTGGTAATCAAAATCAGTCCAAGAGTTTTTTTCTCTTGGACTTTTTCGTGGAAAAAGAAAGGTGGTGATGTCTATGGAGATATAAGTAGTTCGTAGTATCCATCCAACAATAATGTTGGTGGTAGTTTATTTATTTAGAAAGGGACATATTATGTCTAATACACAAGAAGTAAAACCAAATGAAGTAGTAAAAGACTTTTTTCCATCCATAAACGACAAATCCATACAGTATTGGGTTTCACTAATGGAAGGTAGATGTATTGTATGGAAATGGTTGGAGAGAGAGAATGATACTTTGTTTTGTTTTGATAGAACAGAACCAGCAAGATGGATAAGAAATCCATTCCATAAAGATGACGATAGAAATGGGATAGACAACTTCGACATCTTGTGGAAAAACTCTATCAAAAAAGAAGTTATTACTGATAGAGAGTTTGAGAAGTTAGAAGATAAATCTAACTGGAAACTACACTACGAATACCATTGGGGTGTTGTTGATGGAAAGTTAGATGGAACTTTGTGTATGAACTATCGTAATGGTAGTCCAATGTATATCGGTAGATATACTGACGGTAAGAAAAATGGACTTTGTGAATACTATAACAGAGATGGACTTGGTGTCGGTGGTGAATACAAAGACAACAAGTTGGTTGATGAGTTAGTTGGTTCTCATACCATTATGAGTTAGTAGAAAGATGAGAAACACTCAACTTATATGATGATGTTTTGAGAGTGTTTCTAATCTACATTCCATAGAATAAAAAACCACGACTGGTAATACCACGATAGACGTTTGACGTATCGTGGTTTTTTATTATCTAAAATCTCCACATATCTACTTCTACTACACACTCCACCACATCAAAATAAATCTCAAAAAAAGTTCATTTTTTTTCCAAAATCACCAGAAAAATACGAGTTGGATGTCTAAATAAGAAGAATGATGAAGATATACCAGATGTTCTAAACCATCAAAATGGTAGAAAACTCTGTTCTTCTTCTTCCAGTTGAACTGACTATTTCAGTTGTTTCCATATTTATAATGAAAGTCCATTAGATGGTGTTGTGAGAAATAAGAGAAATAGTCATATCTCTATAAGTGTGTCTAAACCAAATGGAACACCAGAGATAATACGAATGTGATGATGAGTTGGACGAAGGACAACTCATCATAATGAGTATTAGGACATTTCCACGAGTTCCACGAAGTGGAACGAGTGTTTGGAAATGTTCTAACTCTCATCTCATATAAACCAAGTGGAACTCTTATGAATACATTAGAACAAGACAAAGAACTACTGGATAAGTTGGAAACTGAATACAGAAAAGAGAAACACCAGGAATACCATAAGAACAAGAACAGAGAACAATACCATCCAATCGGTTTAGTAAGTGATGAGATACGACTTGAAAACAAAGTAGCATTTAGAGAGTGGATGTTGGAAATAAAACCAACTCATTTCTTTACTTTCAACTTCAACAAAAAGTTCCAAAGTTCCAACACAGAAACCATAGTTTCTTATGGAAAAGAGAAACTACATAAGTTCCATAAATACATTCATAAGAAACTCTTTGGAAGGTATTGGTATAAACCAGAAATCATAAATCCAAACGAACATATCTTTATGGTTCTATCACCACAAGATATATCTACCAATCTTCACTTTCACGGAACTGGTGTTATTAGAAATACCAAGATGTTTCCAAACAAAGTAGAGATGTTTGAGGAATATGGAAATCGTATTTGGAACTTGGATAAAGAACTATCTTCATACGTTTTTAGAAAAGGTAGATATGTAAATAAACAAGTTATGAAAGATGGAGTGAAGATGGATAAACAACTTTACATAGATGGTGAATGGATAAAGAAACGAGATGTAATAGTTCCATCTGGTTCATTAGACATACAGAAACCATATAACCAAAAATGTGTTTCTTGGTATTCCACAAGAAAACAAAACAACTATCAAAACTACGAACACTATTACATTAGTGGTTCTCAATAATGGAGTGAATGAATATGAAGAAAAGACAAAAAACAATAGACGATAAACAAAATCTAAAACGACTAAATAAATACAACAAGAACAGGTTTAGTGGTTGTGAAGTATTACTTGGACTTACTGGTAAAGAACAGATGTGGTTATTGGACTTGGTGTTTCACTATGAAATGTATAACGAAACTACCAATCCATTTATCTCTCGTCATTACGAGTGTTTAGAAACTGACGAGAAGTATAAACAGAAAGTCAAAGAGAACTATTTCCCAAATAGTCTATACGACCATCTACTCCATCCATTACTACGAAGGGACTTATTCTCGTCTATGAAAGAACTAATACTTACTGGTGGTGGTGGAAAGTTTAGAAAACGTATCAACAAAATCTTGGAACAATACGAAGTTGGAGAATACAACGTATGAGAACCATAAGAACATTTAGACAATTCTTGGAATATGGAGAACCAGAAGTTCTTACCAAGTCCAAAATATACATAGAAGATTTATCTGGTAGAGAGAAAACAACAAAAATTATTTTGTTGAAAAAACTACTTAAAGATTTTGATTTCCACTATACGAGAAGTGATGATAGACGTTCATACCAACGTGGTAAAGAACAACAAGACAAGATAGAGAAACTGGTGAAAGAGATTGGTAAAGATGGATTGAAGATATACAGAAACTATATATCTACAAAAGAGAGTAAAAAAACTGGAACTAATGGAAGTCTATACTCTGGTTTTTCTTTCTTTCCACCAACTCCACCACTATCCACAGAAGAAAAACACTTAAAGAGAACTATGATATATGGAAAAGTTTATAAAGGTGAATAGAGATGATAAGTAAATCTATACAAGAAAGTAATAAATCGTTCTTTGTGAAGAACACCAAAGCAAAAATGTTATTACAGAAACTCAATCAAACTGAAAAGCAGATAATAATGTTATTGACTAAACGAAATCTACAAATCACAGAGTTATTCTCTGTGATAAAATAAAGGATATATTTATGACTAATACATACGACAAAGAACTAAACACCAAAGTTTCATTTCTATTTCCAAGAGTTCTAACAGAGAAGATGGATGAACTATCCATACGTATTGGGGTATCTCGTTCGCAAATCTTACGAAAATCTACACAAGAGTATCTCAACTTTTTGGAGAATGAATACCAAAGAAACAATACTCAACAGATGTTATGAATAAAAAACAAAAACAAGAACTAGGACAAAGTTTGATTGATTTCATCCAACAAGAATACAGTATTTTGGATTTCATAGAAGTGTGTGGGAATGATGTTGAGTTTGAGATGGATGAAGAAAACAAAAAGGAAACATTTGATATAAAAATAGACAAATGGAATGTTGTTATTACTACTTGGTATAAGAATAGAGGTGGAGATGACGAGTTTCCAAATAGTCCAACTTGGGATGTGAATAACCAAGATGTAGAGTTTGATGGTGATGGTGAAAATTTTAGGGAATGGATAAAAATAAACTGGAAAGATTTGAGATTTTATTCTTCTATGGGAATCTGGAAAGAAGTGTATGACGGATACGAAAAAAACAAAAAGAAAGAAGGGGAATAGATATGATTACGAACATTCTTTCAGTATAAAAAAAGGGGACTATATTATGACTTCACGTGTGGTAGAACATAAAATCAAGTTGGAGAAATCTGTAAAAATCATTCTTGGAGTATTAGCATTTGGTGTTTTTCTAAACGCATTCGCACCAGTATTTGATGTTAGAGAAGCATTTTCTGTTAGAGAAGCATTCGCACAAAGAACGATAGGAAGTGAAAGTAATCCAGTTCGAGTAGCATTGTGTAAGTGGAGCAGTTTCGACTCCCCAAAATGTCAATAATCTTTATTCAAACGACATTCATACAAAACAATACTCAACTGGTATAATGTCTTTCTGGTGGAGAAATACCAGTTTTTCACCAGAAAATGAAAAAACATACCACCTATTTCTTGTTATATTTTCTCTATGAAAAAACTACTTCCCATATTCACACTTTTATTCTCAACACTGATGTTCTCAACACCTTCCTATGGTGAATGGACGAAAACAAGTGTTAATGATATAGGAGACACCTTCTATGTGGATTTTGATAGAATCAGAAAACACGGTGAATATGTTTTTTGGTGGGGTATAAGTGATTACTTGAAACCTAAGAGTGTTGGGCAGTGGTCTTCCAGAGTATATAGACAAGGTGATTGTAAATTATTTCGGTTTAAAATTTTGAGTGATTCCTATTACAAAGAACCTATGGGTGGGGGAGAATCTTTCTTATCTTCAAATGTACCAGACGAGAATTGGTCGTATCCTCCTCCTAACTCAAATGCAGAAAAAATTATAAAACGGGTCTGTAGTCAGTGAGTTAGTGTACTAATCATTCAATAGTAAAATCGAGTTACGTAAATGTTACGTAATAAAAATAAACTCTTTATTTTTAATAAGTTATAAGCATAAAACTATTGAATGGGAGTGACAGGAACCCTCCTCTTAGTCAAATAACTCCTTATAAATCAATATTTTAAATTTTTGAGTCCAGTTACGTACTTTTACGTAATATGGTCATTCAGAGTCTTAAACGACCATCGGTTACGTATATCTTACGTACTTGGGGTCACCATTGATTAGTATTGTTTCCGAGTAAATACGGTATTCTTATCGTATGAAAACCAAACCACTCACATTCTTACTCGCACTCACTTTTCTGTTTTTGTTTAGTGGTTCTGTTTTTGGTGATGATTTTTAAAGATGGTTGACATAAAAAAACCCCCACCACTTTGACTAGTAGTGGAGGTTTATTCGGTAATACTTACTTGAGGTTAACAGTCATAATGACAAACTCTTTATTCATTTGTGTTCCCTGATGGGGTTCTACGTAAGTTCCATCGTAGTAATACCATTGTAAAGGTGTCATTTTCCCCAACGATTTTGGATGTTTCGGGAGTTTATTTACATCCATCCCACTTTCAATGAAAGTTTTAGGGTTGAGGTAATAAACAATATCTTCGTGGGTTTTTTCGGGATTACTAGCAAAGTGAATCATATTATGTTTAGTAACTTTCTCCAACATACAATACTCCCCACTTGCCTTAGTCGCATCAATCGCAGCAAGTTTGGAACCCGGTGCAAACAAATTAGCAATTGCATTGATTTCTTTTCGTGCAGTTCCCTTCAAACTTAAAACAGCACCAAACTCATTTTTAATAGCACTCAGTTCTTCAGCATCAGTTGCAGCAAAAACATTGGTTGGTGCTAAAAATGCACAAACCAAACCAACTAAAAGAAATTTTTTCAAAATCATCTTGCCTCCTGTTAGATAAAACATATGAATGTAATTGTGAGAGAGTGATCCTACCAAGCACCAGATATACACGCAACTCTAAAATCAAACTACCCTCCATCTCTCCACCCACAACTTCCCAATCCCCCCTCCTCTCTGATATAATCCAAAAATCCCAAAAGTCCTGAGGAGTTCCATCATGCGAACCACTTGGCAACCATTGAGCAACGAAACCAAACCACTCACAACAAACCAGACACCATTCGGTGTCTGGTTTTTTTTTGTCCAAAACAACAATTAGAGGAGTATTAAGAGATGAAAGATCGAGTGATAGAACACAAAGTTAAATTGGAAAAGTCAGTCAAAATTATTCTTGGAGTTTTAGCAGTTGGTGTTTTTCTAAACGCATTCGCACCAGTTTTTGATGTTAGAAAAGCATTCGCACAAATTGGAATGATAGGAAGTATCCATAACCCAGTTCATATTATTTGTAAGAAGGGTTGTTAAATAGTCAAACGACGTTCATAACTTTTACGAAAATCTATACAAGAGTATCTAAACTTCCTGGAGAATGAATACCATTGGCATAAACCTCTTTAACACTTCCCTGTTATAATCTGCCAACTAGAAGTATTGCTGAATAGGGAGGATAGTAATGGCAAGTTTCAATCAAAGAGCAATAAAGTGGATAGATTATATAAAAGAAAATTGTATTGATGCTTTAAAAAAATATTGTGAAGATCAAGCATCAAATGATTTAACCGCAGAAGAAAAGCAAGATGCTCGAGATTATCTGGAAAATTATATTAAAACTGAAGTTACCAAACATTTTGGTTGTGGAGTAGATGACGATCATCCATACGCAATAGATGATAATGGTACTGACCAAGAAGCATTGGAAAATATAGTTATGGAAATAATATTCATCTACAATAATCAAAAAGAAAGAGTATTCGACAGACTTCGTAAGAGTTTTGAATCTTAAAACTTGAAATTTTCTAAAGGATAGTTTGTTACTTTGACTTATAAAATGAGTCAGTAATATTCTTCTTCACACCAGTTATACTCAATGGTATCATCTCTGCAAATTATTGAAAAAAAGGACTTTACGGAATTACGAATATGTTACGAACAAAAAATAAAGTCTTTAGAATCAACAACTTACAGACGTAGAACGATTGAATGGGAATGATACTTTCCATTTAAAATCTGTATAATATCTTTAAAATCAATAACTTAGATATTTTGGACTAGTTACAAACTCAATTCTGTCATTGTGTCTTTTCAATGACTTAGAAATCTGAGTTACAAACTAGTTACAAAAAAGACGACATCATTGACTACCATGAGTGTCGGGTAACTCAAGTCATTACTAGTCAAACACTTAGTCCAAAAAAAACTGTTACAAACGAGTTACAAACTATGAGTTACAAACTCTGGATAACTCGTTTTGTTTCAACAGGATACGTTTTTCGTGGAATCATTGACTTGTTGAATTGTCGGGGGAAAGTCAATGATACTGGGTACTCAGAGTCTTTTTAGTATGATTAAAACTGTTTCTCATTGCATTCAATTAATCGGGACATAATAATCTGCATCAAGTTGTTTTCCAATTTCTTCTGCAACAAGTCGGTATCCTTCTGCATTGTAATGACCATCATTTCTAAACGGAAAAAGAGATAAGGGGTCTGGATGAGTTTTGAATACTTCATTCTGAATATCAATTATAGGAATATCTAATTCGGTTGCAGTTTGCATAACAATTTCGCGATTCCTTTCTTCACTAAGAGAATAATGATTCCCCTGGACTGGTGGTGCTTGCGAAAAAAAATTAGGCAAGTAAACAAAATACATTTCTCCACCCCATTCAGAGACCATTTGCTTAGATTGCTGTAATATATCTTTGAAGATAGTTGTCGGTGCAGGTTTGGATTTGGGTTTGGGTTTGAGTTTAGGTACTAGGTGAATCAAGTTTCTTAGTTTAGATAGTTTTATTATCTCTACTATCTTCCTTTTCATTTCCCTTACTCTTTCTCTTTGAACATAATTTATCAATACACTGTCAATTTCCTCTTGCCTTGAAATCAAATTTTGTGAAAAACCATCTTCATTCAAATACTTTCTCAAGAATGGTGATTTCATCTCTTCTTTCAAATCAAACAAATCATTTTCATGATATACCCACAAAACGATTTTGGGTTTCAAGGATTCGGCATATTCCTTAAGTGCAGCAAATTCTAATAATGGTCCACTGCCTTTCTTTCCAATACTTATTGCTCTATAACCTGCTGCCCTTAATACAGCACTTATACTTTCATTCCAATTAACAGACAATCCTTCAGTAAATGAGTCACCACTTAATACTATATCAACAGCATTTTCATTATATAACCCTCTTGGATTGTTAAATCCATGTTCATCTGTTTTGATAATAGGATAGTAACCTGATTCATTTACAAAGATTGTTGTGATATTTGAAATACCTCCAAGGTTATAAATAATACCATTATCTGTTAAATGTGCTTCTGGAAAAACATTAGGGAATGCCTTAATACCCAAATCAGTTAAATCATCAAGGACTTCTATAGTTGTTCTCGTATCATATGAAACACCTATTTGTTTTGCTTTTATTTCTCTTAGGTTTTTCTCTCTAAAAAAAGTTTCAAACCCATAAACTGTGATTACTGTTGTAACGAGCATTACAGACAAGTTCACCTTTAAACCTATTTTCAACCTTAACCCAAACCCAAAAAATATTAACCCTATCACCCCGATAAGAATTAGTTTTAGATAATATCCTGACAATTCATCATTTGAAAACTTAATGATTGCATCGTCCATAGGATTGTAAAATCTAAAAATCGAAAAAATGATGAGGAAAACAAAAAACAAAACACCCAATACGAACACCAGATTGGCAAACTTAATGGCAATCTGTGGTGGTTCATGATGTTTCCAATCCATCTTTTTTCCCATTCTTGTAATGGGTTTCCAATCCTTTCTTACCATTTTTATTCCAAAAGGTTTCTACTCCTTCTTGTTTCCCATTCTTGTAATGGGTTTCACTCTTCAACTTCCCGTTGTCCCAAAACTCCTTCTTCACTTCTTCCTGACCATAAACAGAACCACTAAACAAAAAACAGAAAAGTGAGTGCGAGTAAGAATGTGAGTGGTTTGGTTTTCATTTTATTTTATCTTTAAGGAGTTTTATCTCGTTTTCTAACTCCCTAATTTTAGAAACTGCCCAAGAAAGATCATGAAAAACTATGGATCCAGTCGGAGGACTAGAAAATAATTCTTCCATTTGACTTATAAATTTCTTGTCTTGAGATAATCCCAATGCTTTAGAACTTGGAGATCCTCTGCTACCCAAGGTTGGATTAAGTTTTTCAAACGCAATGAGTTCTGCTGCTTCTAAATATTCTTTCTCTACAAAAGTTTTATGACACCACCAATTACACTCTGCAATTTTATCTGGATTTAAAGAAGTTGCACTTGCTCCTGTGGTGACACTGCTATCTCTCCTCAATAAATGTTCTGTAACTCTGTTTCTAATTTTTCCCGATAGTCCAACATAACTATATGATCCTTCCTTAACATCAGTTGGACTTTTAAATCCATAGATACCTGGGTGTTGGGGAAGATTTTTTATTTCATCAAAAGAACGTGTCATACTTGCGTCTTTTATAAAGAATTGGTTTTCATAACTGTTCTCCAAGTGGTTCGTATGGTGGAACTCCTGTAGGACTTTTGGGATTATATCAGAAGTGAAAAAACCAACGGAGAGGACTAACAATGTGGTGTTCTAAGTCACAGAACGACTAGTAATATTCTTCTTCACACAAGACACACTCAATGGTATCATCTCTACAAGTTACTGAAAAAAGGGACTTTACAGAGTTACAAATATGTTACAAAAAAGAGTCGACCATATACTCTGGTGAAAATTTTAAGTCCAATACTTTTTATATTCAATAGGTTAACCTCCTAAATACCAGTTACAAACTAGTTACAAAGATTGAGTTACAAACATTGGCATTTTTCAATGTTTACAATGAGATACTGTCCACCCGACACCATTGACAACTGCATTTCAATGCATTAAATGAAGGTGAGGGAATAGTTTCGGGTATAACTTATTGTTTTATATTTAGTAATTTAAATAGACCCACCAATCCCCCCTATTCTCTGATATACTCCATACATCCCAAAAGTCCTACAGGAGTTCCACCATACGAACCACTTGGAGAAGAGTTGTGAAAACCGAACCACTCATATTCTTACTCACTGTAATCTTGTCGTTCACTTATCTTACTGATAATTCATTTGGTTATAGTGAGAGTGATTTGCAGAAATTATTATCGACGAAAGAGTGTGTTGGATGCGATCTTTCAGGTGCTGATCTGAGTGGATTGGACCTGAGAGAAGCAGACCTGACTAAGGCAAATCTGAGTAAGGCAGACCTGACTAAGGCAAAATTGATAAGGACAAACCTAACTAAGGCAAAACTGACTCAGGCAAAACTGACTAAGGCAAAACTGAGGAAGGCAAACCTGAGTAAGGCAGACCTGACTGAGGCAAACCTGACTGAGGCAAACCTGACTGGGGCAGACCTGAGAGAGGCAGACCTGACTGAGGCAAACCTGACTGAGGCAGACTTGACTAAGGCAAAATTGATAACGGCAGACCTAACTAAGGCAAACTTGACAGAGGCAGACTTACAAGGGGCAGACCTGACTGAGGCAGACTTGACTAAGGCAAACCTGAGTAAAGCAGACCTGACTAGGGCAAACCTGACAGAGGCAGACTTACAAGGGGCAAACCTGAGTAAGGCAGACCTGACTAGGGCACACCTGACTAAGGCAAATTTGAAGGGGGCAGACCTGACTGAGGCAGACCTGACTGAGGCAACCCTGACTGAGGCAACCCTGAAAGGGGCAAACCTGAAGGGGACAAACTTGAAAAATACAAAAGGACGGTTTTAAAAATTTCCATCTGCAAAAATTCCACGAAAAAAAATCCACTTACAAGTTTTCATCATCTATCATTAAGATGTAACAACTAAACTTAAAAACCAAACTTAAATAATCCACTTATAAGTTTTCATCAAGTATCATTCAGACAAACTGTATGGACTTTTAATACAGTTTTCTTCCAAAAGTGGTGTCTTGAAGTCGTTGTAAATAAGGACTTTGGAGTAGTTACGAATATGTTACGAAGCAAAAAAATGTATTTAAAATCAATAACTTACAGACACGAAACGATTGAATGGGAATGATGAAAAAAATTAAGAAAATAAAAGTGGGAAAGTGAACCGAGACTATGGACGCGCACGACCATATCCGCCCTCACTTCAACTTTGATAACAGCTTCGCCCGCAGCCTTGAAGGCTTTTTCATTTCCTGCCAAGCAGAACCTGCGTCCGCACCGAAACTGCTGCAATTCAACCATGCGCTGGCCAAAGAGCTCGGTCTTGACCCGGTAGCTCTCGATTCAAAAGCAGGTTTAGAGATTTTCTCTGGCAATGTAACACCCGAAGGCTCAGAACCACTCGCTCAGGGTTATGCTGGGCACCAGTTTGGCGGGTTTGCGCCGCAACTTGGGGATGGACGCGCGCTTCTCCTCGGCGAGGTGATCGATAACCTAAAACAACGCCGCGACATCCAATTGAAAGGATCGGGGCGCACCCCATTTTCTCGAGGCGGTGATGGCAAAGCTGCCCTTGGCCCGGTGTTACGCGAATACCTGATCGGTGAGAGCATGCACGCGCTCGGCGTCCCGACTACACGAGCTCTGGCAGCTGTTACCACAGGGGATGACGTATATAGGGAAATTCCTCTCCCCGGTGCTATTCTAACGCGAGTAGCGGCTAGCCACATACGCATCGGAACTTTCGAGTTTGGCGCCGCGCGCGGTGACGTCGACAAAGTCCGTAAACTCGCTGATTATTCCATCGCACGGCACTATCCTGAAACAGCCAATTCGGAAAACCAATATCTCGCATTCTTCGAGGCCGTCTCCGATGCCCAGGCAGCCCTAGTGGCGCGATGGATGAATATTGGTTTCATCCACGGTGTGATGAATACCGACAACATGACGATCTCTGGCGAGACCATCGATTACGGTCCCTGCGCTTTTATGGATACCTATGCACCGAGCACAGTGTTTAGCTCGATCGATGCTCAAGGCCGCTATGCCTATGCTAACCAACCGGTGATCCTGTCCTGGAACCTGACTAGATTAGCAGAAACACTGATCCGATTTATCAACACTGACAAAGACCGGGCCATCGAATTGCTGACCGATAAGATCAAGGCTATTCAACCTCTCTACGAAACATACTGGCTGGCTGGAATGCGATCCAAGATCGGTTTGTCGGAGAAAGATCCTGACGATCTGGAACTGATCAACGATCTACTACTTGTGATGGAAGGCGGACACGCGGATTTTACTCTCGTCTTCCGTCGTCTCGCACAAGCCTTACGCGGTCATAGTGACGAAATACGGCAGCTGTTCGACGAGCCTGATGCCTTCGATGTCTGGGCGCGTCGTTGGCGAAAGCGACTAAAGAAAGATGGCGTTGCCGTGGAAACGGTCGCGCAGGCAATGGATCTGGTTAACCCAATCTATATTCCGCGAAACCATAAGGTCGAAGAAGCCCTTACCGCCGCAGTCGATCAGGAAGATATGACACCCTTCGCGAAGCTACTGACTGTCTTGAGCCATCCCTTCGACGAGGTCGTGGGCAACGAAGCCTATGCCGCGCCAGCGCCGAATTCGAGCATACCCTACCGGACATTCTGTGGGACCTAACGGTTGACGTTCGAACACATGACTTTGTTTGTCCACTTATATTGGTTATTTCAACATATGCTATGCAAGCCCTTTTTAATCCTTTTAAAGAGAGTTAAAACACTAAATTATATTTCCAATGAGTGCTAGAAGAGAAATTAATACTCTTATTGATCTTGCGAGAAAGGTTGGTCAGGCATTTTGTGATAAAAATACGTTTCAAGAAACATCTTCAGACCCAATAATCCAGGAATGGAAATACCAAGGTGCTAAATTTAGAATGAATTTTCAAAAAACTCAAAGTGATGAAATAGCAATAGAAAATTGTTACGCGCAAATGAGAAAAAAGTTGACAGAGTTAAACTTGGGAGCGCCCTCAGAATCTAGCATGAGGTTGGTTAGCAACTTTGCCAAAGTAGAAGAGTTAATATTATTAGATGAATTATGGGAAGAACTTGATGCAAACAACCAGAGTTAATAAACTTATGTTTATGAAGATTTTAGAACTTTTTTCCCAAAAAAAACTGTTTATCTGTAAGTTGTTGAGAAAAAGGACTTCGCAAAAGCATCAAGGTGTTGCAAAAAAAAATATTTAGCATTATGGACGTACAGATGAACAATCATTGAATGAGAATAACGGCAACTTTTCTGGTATCTAAAACTCTAACCTACTAATTCAAACTATTGGTGTCTTCCTTTTCTATTTTCTTTTATTTTTCTAAATTCGACTGGAGTTTTGAAACATCCTCAATGAGTTCACCATAGTTGACTTTCGTCTTTTCGCAATATTTTCGTAGACAGGTATACATTATAAAAACGCAATTCCATTCATCAAATAGTTCGTCTGTCTTTTTACAGCGTTTTTCAAACGATGCAAGAGTATTTTCTATTCCCTCCAACATTCCATTGAATGCTTCAACCTCGTTATGTTCCTTCAAATCAATACTACTATCAAAACCTAAGGAGTTTTCTCCTGACTGGGTTTTCTCAGACTCACTGAAATGATCTTCAATTTGACTGAAATCAATCTTAACTTGTCGGCAAAACAAAGTTAGGCAATTAAAACTAATTACAAGGCATTCGTATCCACTTAATCTGCTATTTTCACTCTCTAGCATTTCCGAAATATCATCTTCTATCAAATCAATCATTTCAAAAAAAGCATCAAGATTATTCCCTTCACCATTGACTTGCATGAAAATTAATTAACTCCCAAAAAAAAATGATCATCCCAACAAAACAACCTTAAAAGTTATAACAAAGACAGAAAACGAAAAGCAACATTTAGAGTGTAGTTGTCCAGTTTTATCAAATACGATATTTCTTGGAAGACCAGGCATGAATTTTCAAGCGGTACAGATTAGCAGTAAGGAACAACGATTATATTAAAAATATATATCAACTCATTGAATATCACTATGGCTAAATACCATTCTGTATCAATACGAAATAAAAAAATTTTCACATAGTATATTTTTATGGGTTTATGCGACACTTAATATAGTTTGCAATTAAGAGGGAAGTCTTTATTTATGGCAAAGTTCGATTACAACATTATCGTTATCGGCGGTGGATCAGCTGGTCTAGTTTCTGCTTATATTGCCTCTGCCACTAAAGCAAAAGTTGCCCTCATAGAAAAGAATAAAATGGGTGGTGATTGCCTCAACACCGGATGCATCCCTAGCAAGGCCCTTATTCGCAGTGCTAAAATTCTTTCCTATATCAAGCGACACCGAGAATTCGGAATTAAATCAGTGGTCGCTGAATTTGATTTCCCCGAAGCGATGGAGCGCGTTCAAGCTATCATCAAAAAAATTGAACCCCACGATAGCGTAAAACGTTATACCGACCTAGGTGTTGATTGTTTTTCTGGTCAAGCAAAGATATTGTCACCACACGAAGTTGAGCTTAACGGAAATATTCTCACGACAAAAAATATTATCATCGCAACCGGGGCGCGCCCGACTATACCCTCTATTAATGGATTGGAAAAAGTAGACTTTCTCACATCCGATAATTTATGGAATATTCAAGAGTTGCCCAAGAAATTATTAATCGTAGGCGGCGGACCTATTGGATCAGAATTTGCACAATGCTTCGCACGACTAGGCAGTGATGTAACGCAAGTTGAAATATCACCCTACATCCTTACCCGCGAGGATCATGAAATCAGCCTAGCTCTCCGCCAACAATTCGGCCGCGAAGGCATTGACATACACACAGATACAACGTGCAAAACGATTGTTACCGAGAATGGAAAACAAGTAATGGTCTCCGAAAAAGGAGGACAGGAGGTACGTGTTAAATTTGATCAGATACTGATTGCAGTTGGAAGAACTGCCAACAGCAAAGGGTTTGGGCTTGAGAATATTGGTATCGAGTCCGACCAACATAATAGAATAATTGTAGATAATTATCTCCGGACAACCACACACAAAAACATCTATGCTTGCGGTGATGTGGTTGGACCTTATCAGTTTACACACACGGCTGCATATCAAGCTTGGTACTGTGCAGTCAACGCACTATTCAGCCCTTTCAAAAAATTCAAGGTCGACTATAGCGTCATACCCTGGTGTACATTCACCGACCCAGAAATCGCGAGAGTAGGACTCAATGAAAAAGAAGCCACTAGGCAAGGCATCGACTATGAAGTAACTCGATATGGAATAGATGACCTCGATCGAGCTATTGCTGACAGTAAGGATCGAGGCATAATAAAAGTATTAACTGCTCCTGGAAAAGATCGTATCCTAGGAGCCACAATTATGAGTTGCGAAGCAGGCAATCTTATAACCGAATATGTCTCTGCAATGAAACATGGAATCGGACTTAACAAAATTCTCGGCACCATCCACATTTACCCTACCATGGCAGAAGCAAATAAGTTCGTTGCGGGTACTTGGAAAAAAAATCACGCCCCAAAGAAACTTTTAAAATTGCTGCAAAAGTTTCACGCCTGGCGCCTACGCTAGAGCCCCATTTACTATAAAAAAACTTTTCACAAATTGGGAGTATAAGAATGCTCAGGAGTTACTTTAGTTCATGCTTAACGTTACTAGATCTCGATGTAAAGGCCATCTTCCATAACGGAAACTCGATAGGTAGGGGTAACTGATGAGCGGTCAAATTTACAACTTCCTCGCCTGATATTCCATAGGCATTGATCCCTACTACAAGCAGCAAACATTCCACGAAGATCTGGCAAACGACCAAGGCTCCCTCCGCACATTCTGCATTCATCGGTCATAACATAATATTTTTCTTCAACGCAAAATATTGCCAAGACATACTTCGTCTCAGTAAATGGGTGGGTAAGATTGATTTGTTTGCCCGACCCTTCTGAGGGAGCGTCTTTTAATTCTGATATTTTAACCTTAGACATAAAGGGATATTTAATCTTTTGGTAGGTAGGGACCGTATCGATCTCGGTAATATTTTTCCAACTCGTATCGAAACCGCCCTTTTAGGTGAGGCAACTCTTCTGCTACATGGTGATCAAACTTGACGTATTCCTCAGACTTTTCTTGAGTGTCCTTAGGGCGCTCAATATTAGAATCCAGATAAGCACCACCTAAAGGAGAACTACCAACGATAAGGCCCTGACCTTTTTGAATCCACTGCCCAAGCATAATACGTTCTTCATCTGTCCCTACTTCTGCTGGCATAAAAACATATCCTAAATTATTAATGTATTAGTCAGGAGGCAGTCCCTCTTGTCGCGCGGATCGTAATAAGGTAGCATAACTCCTAATCTATAACCAGATACAGACCCGTATTTAAATAATTTTATTTTATTATTCTTGATTTTTAACAAGTGCAGAACAATATGACAACAAACACAGAACCAAAAAAATCGGCTGAACAATGGTTTCAGGAAGGACTTGCTGCGAGCAAGCTTGGTGATCCGAGAACCTGTCTCGAATCATATAAAAAGGCCATCGAAGTTAACCCAGACCATTTCTTGGCTCAATTTAATCTAGGAATACGCTATGGGAAACTCCCCATGAATATTGAAGCGGCACGCCACTTCAGAGAAGCCCTGCGCTTGAAATCAGAATCGCCAATGGTCCACTACAGCCTTGCTGTCGTTTGTAATCTAATTGGAGAAACAGACGATGCATTCCAACATTACAATGAGGCAATCCGTTTGAATCCAGAGTTTGCCAAAGCACACAGCAATCTCGCAATGTTATCTTATTCACTCAAGCGGGGAAAAGAAACAATTCATCATCTACTGAAAGCAGTTGAAATGTTTGAAAAAACCGGTGATGAGTTTATGGTTAACAATGCTAAAAGTCTTCTCAAAGATTGTTTTAAGGAATTCAACCTTACCGCTGAGGAATGTCAAACACTTTAAGTTTAATGACTCATGGACTTCTTTGATGTAGTTGTTATCGGCGGAGGTTCCGCAGGTTACGCCGCTGCCAACGCAGCCCAATCTAAAGGAGCCAAAGTTGCCATTGTCGACAAAGGCCCGCTTGGCGGGCTTTGTATTCTTCGTGGCTGTATGCCAACCAAGACTATCCTCCGATCGTCAGATGTTCTTGCTCTTATGCATCGAGCCAAAGAATTTGGTCTCTCAGTTTCAAACCCCTCAGCTGATCTCTCATTGATCAATGATCGAAAAACCCGGCTGATTAATGAGTTTGCCAACTACCGCATCGAGCAATTGAATGATCCAAAATTCACACTGATTGGAGAACATGCCTCATTTCTCTCGCCACATCAGCTTAAAGTGGGCAAACGAGTATTGTCAGCAAAAAACTTTATCGTAGCTACCGGCTCTACGACGGCAGAGTTTCCAGTTCCTGGCTTGGCTGAGGTTGGTTTTCTCACCAGCGATGACGTTCTGGAATTAAGAGAAGCACCCGAATCCATGATCGTTTTAGGAGCTGGGCCCGTCGCCGTTGAGTTAGCCCAGTTTTTTTGTCGGATAGGAACGCAAACCACTCTTGTTCAACGAAGCGATTATATTCTTTCGAAAGGAGATGAGGACTTGGCGTGTCCAGTCGAAACGCGTTTTCGTGAAGAAGGGATGGAAGTCTGTACGGGGACAAAGCTATTACGAGTTGAGAAATCTAGATATGGTCGCACCGTTTTCTTTTCACACGAGGGTAAAGAAAAATCTGCAACCGCAAGTACAATTTTGCAGGCTCTCGGGAGAAAACCAAATATTGATGGACTAAATTTATCAGCAGCCTCGGTTAATGTAAATCAAGGAAGAATCGAAGTCGACCAGGAGATGAGGACAAACGTTCCTCATATCTTTGCAGTAGGTGATGTCAATGGTCTCCATGAAATTGTCCATATTGCGATAGAACAGGGGGAAATAGCTGCGCATAACGTAACTCAAGAAGATACACGTCAATTCGACGAAAGATTAAAACTCAGCATAACCTTTACAGATCCACCTGTGGCGAGCGTCGGTCTATCAGAAAAGGAATGCCAGAAGTTAAGCATTCTTTATCTAAAGGCTACGTATCCTTTTGACGATCATGGCAAATCATTATGCCTGGGAGAAACTCATGGTCATGTAAAAATTTTATGTTCTCCCGATAGCGGAGAAATTATTGGGGCACATGTGGTTGGCCCTGAAGCTGGAGAAATGATTCACCAGATGGTTACCCTAATGCACTTCAGAGGAACGGTGCATGACCTAGTCAAACTACCTCATTACCACCCCACCCTTTCAGAAATTTTCACTTACCCAGCAGAAGAATTGGCACAAATGCTATAACTGCCACCCACCTAAACCGTTCCCAGTTTTTCGGCGAGTCGGTCTATAGCTTCAACCGTATTCAGTTCTGTAGCGCAAATCAGAAGACTATCAGCAAGTTCTTGATAATGATCACCCAGTGGAAGCCCAGCAAGAATCTTATATTCCAGTAAAGCATCTCTAATCTCAGTAGCAGATCTGGGACATTTTAGAACAATCTCATTAAAAGTATCCGCGCTAAAACGGATCGAGAACCCTTTCGTTTTGGATAGTTTGTTTTTAAGGTAGTCGGCTTTTCTTAAATTAAGCAAAGCCAATTCGCGTAGCCCTTGCTTGCCCATCACCGCTAGATAAATAGTAACAGCTAACATACACAATCCTTGATTGGTACAGATATTGGACGTGGCTCGTTCCCGTCGAATAAATTGCTCTCGAGTTGAAAGTGTAAGGACAAATGACCTGCGTCCTTTCCTGTCGATAGTCTCGCCAGCTAATCGCCCAGGCATTTGCCGAACAAATTTTTCGCGAGTTGCAAAAAAACCAACATAAGGCCCACCATAGGAGACAGGCAACCCAAACGATTGAGCTTCCCCAACAACAATATCTGCGTCTCGCTCACCTGGTGGTTTTAATATACCAAGGGAAAGTGGTTCAGCCACTACAACGATTAACAAAGTACTCTGTTCTTTTAATTCCTTACTTAGTTGTTCATACTCTTCCACTATGCCGAAAAAATTCGGGCTTTGTAATACTACCGCGGAAGTTCTGTCGTTTAGGTTAGCTCTAATGAATTTAAAGTCAGTTCTACCATCTGAGTTGTATGGAACACTTATCAATTGGTGGTCTGTTCCCCTCAAATAAGTCTCTGTGGTTTGCCGGTATTCGGGATGAACCGCCGAAGCAATCAGGTATTCTTTTTGCTGATTTATCCGGTTCGCCATAAGAATAGCCTCTGCAAGTGCGGACGCGCCATCATACATGGAAGCGTTGACTACATCCATTCCTGTCAGCATGGCAATCATTGTTTGAAATTCAAAGATAGCCTGAAGGGTACCCTGACTGATCTCAGCTTGATAGGGAGTATAGCTAGTAGAAAACTCACCTCGCTGTATAAGACTACTTACAACAGCCGGGCTATAATGCCTATATGCACCTGCACCAAGGAATGATGAAATCTCTTCCGTATTGGGGTTTCGCATTTGTATTTGACGCAGCGCGATAATAACTTCACTTTCAGAAAGGGCTGCTGGCAGGTCAAGATGTTTGTCGCCCAACTGTAAATTGTCAGGGATACCTGCGAACAGTTGATCTACATTCTGGACACCAATAGTCTCCAGCATCTCACGAATATCTCGTTCGGTATGAGGGATGAAACGCATAATTTAGTATTATGTATACGGTAAGTAACTTATCATTCCTGGTTTTTAAACTGCTCTCTGTATTGCTCCGCACTCAGTAAACTCTGTTCGGGACTAGAGTTTGAAAACTCTATTTCTATCATCCACCCTTGACCATAGGGGTCACTGTTCACCAATTCAGGCTGGGATTCCAGATCTTTATTGACCGCCACTACCTTGCCAGTCATCGGGGCATAAATATCAGAAACTGTTTTCACGGATTCCACCACGCCAAATGTGTTTTCTTTTGTAAGCTCTGTCCCTTCTGCTGGAAGTTCTACGAAAACAACATCGCCCAGTTGACCTTGAGCGAAATCGGTAATCCCGATAGTAGCCCGGTTATTTTTCAACCGAATCCACTCATGCTCAATCGTGTAATGAAGATCATTCGGGATTTCCATGATTTCCCCTTCTAATCAATTTTAAATTATTTATAATAATGGTTATTGTTTTTTAACGCGACTAGGAACAAATGGCAATTCGACTACTTCGGCAGAAACCAACTGGTCCCTAATTTTTATATCCAAGTGATTACCAACATCAGAATATTCTCTTGATAGATAACACAATCCTATCCCCGTGTTCAAGGTAGGCGAAAATGTTCCACTAGCAACCTCTCCTACGGATTCACCATTTTTTAATACCTGATAATGTGCTCGAGGAACACCGCGAGTGAGCAATTTCACACCCACTAGCTTTCGCCGCGATCCTCCTTGTTCTTTTTGTTTTAATAAAGGCCCTCTACCAAGAAATTCCCCTTTATCAAACTTAACAACCCAACCTAACCCCGCGTCTAAAGGCGTAGGACTGTCATCAATTTCATTCCCATACAAAGGATATCCCATTTCTATACGCAAAGTGTCTCGCGCGCCAAGTCCAATAGGTTGGATCCCATATGGGCGGCCTTGTTCCATGAGTAATCGAAAAACCTCCGCAACTTTTTCAGGAGAAAGGTATAATTCAAATCCGTCTTCTCCAGTATATCCCGTTCGAGAAATAATACTCGCCACATTATTCACCCTGCCTTTTCTAAAATTATAATAAGGCAGGTCATTCAAAGAAACATCGCATAAGGCCTGCAAAACGTTTTTTGCCTCGGGCCCTTGCAGTGCCAACTGCGATGTCTCGGAACTTATATTTTTTATATTAACATTGAAAGAAGATGCGTGTCTCGTAACCCATTCATAATCCTTAGCGGAGTTAGATGCGTTGACGCAGAGAAAATAATGGTTTTCCGAAAATCGATAAACCAGTAAGTCGTCTACCACTCCACCGGTTTCATAACACATGAGGCTATAAAGTATCGACCCATCAAACATTTTCTCCATATTGTTCGAAAGTATGAATTGTAAAAACTTTTTAGCATCTTTCCCTTCAACTTCGATTTCTCCCATATGACTGACATCAAATAATCCTACCTTTTCCCTCACGCAAGTATGTTCACTCATAACTCCAGAAAACTGAATGGGCATGTTCCACCCCGCAAAAGGAACCAATTTCGCCCCTAATTCTTTGTGAAGATCTAGCAGTGGGGTTACTTTTAAATTTGTAGTAATATTTTGAACCATGGGTTTTAAATCTTCTACCATTTGCAAAAAAACCTCCAAATAATTTCACAATAAAATCGTTTTCTATACCACTCTTTCACGAAATAGCGCAAGGGATAAAACTAAAAACTTTACTATCGTGGATGGCCAATATAACAAAAAGGTTATATAATGGTCAGCCAAACTAAAAACTCAAATTCCTGCACGCTTGATGAATGATTCTACCCAATATTCAGATGAAAAATATGATGCAATCCTGTTAGCGGGAGAAGGAGAATCTAGCTACAAAGTTTACCATCAACATAAAGCCTTTCTAGAGATCAATGGTAAATGCATTATTAGTTATGTTGTTGAAGCATTACAACAAGTCGAATCAATAAAAGATATATATATTGTAGGATCTCAAAAAAAACTAAAGCAAGCTCTCGGGAATTCAGGAGTTGACTTCTACTATCCAAAAACTATCTATCTGATTGAACAACAAACTAATCTTTACGAAAATATTTTTCAAACTTTTTTGAAAACAATTTCATGTGAAAAGGATCCACTAACGGTTGACTTAGAGGCTTCGCAAAATAAAGACAAATCTGTTTTAATCGTCCCCTGCGACTCCCCCTTGCTCACACCTCATGAAGTAGAGTATTTTATCTCACATAGTGATACCAACAAGTATGATCACATTCTAGGGCTAATCCCAGAGGAATCGTTGAAACAATTTTACCCTACGGGAAGCTTGCCCGGAATCAAAATGGCTTATCTACACCTTAGAGAAAATAACTATAGAATCAATAATCTACATCTGGTAAAACCCTTGCGCATAGGTAATAGAGAATATGTCCAAAAAATGTACCAATATCGTTACCAGAGGGACTTTAAAAAAATTGTGCTGTTTGGTCGCAATTTACTCGGGAAAATCAAACTTAGATACTACCGTTGTTACATTGGACTTCAATTATGTCAGTTTTTCACATCAATAGGTTGGAAGTTACCGGTGAAATACTTTAAAAAATGGACTGCAAAAAAAGATATGGAAAACTGCATATCTAGCCTCCTTAATACGAGATTCAAGGGTCTAGAGGTCCCTTATCCGGGAGCCGCTTTGGATATAGACCGGGACTCTGACTACGAAGCCATTAAAACCAGATACAATGAGTGGCATGACTTACTCCTATCCATGAAAAAATTTCCTTCCCGCGCAAACAACAAATCCCATGTGACGGGATAATCCGATTTTCCTTGAACACGTAAAAGAATTTAATTAATGAATCAAAGTCGAATACGTAATTTCTCCATCATAGCTCATATAGACCACGGCAAATCAACCCTTGCCGACAAGCTCATACTTTCCACAGGGGGACTCCAAAAAAGGGAAATGAGGGAACAGGTTCTTGACAATATGGACCTAGAGCGTGAACGGGGAATTACTATTAAAGCGCAAACCGTTTGCCTTAAATATAAAGACGAAAATGGTGAAATCTACACCTTCAATATGATCGATACTCCGGGGCATGTGGATTTTACCTATGAAGTATCTCGCAGTCTAGCCGCCTGTGAGGGGGTTCTACTGATAGTCGATGCAACCCAGGGAATCCAAGCTCAAACCATTGCTAATGTAAACCTCGCGACGCAAAATAATCTTGCCATTATTCCCGTTATTAACAAAATAGATCTGCCCAGTGCTGACCCTGACTCAGTTAAAGAGCAATTGGAAGATGTTTTACAAATCGAATCGGATCTAGCTGTGTTAACTAGCGCTAAAGAAGGAATTGGCATCGAAGATGTGATGAAAGCAGTAGTAAAGCTTATTCCTGCGCCTACTGGCAACAGTGAAAAACCTCTCCAAGCTCTTTTATTTGACGCTTGGTATGATTCTTACCGGGGAGTAATTGTATTGATTCGCGTTGTCGAAGGATGTTTGAAAATTGGTATGCGCATCCGCTTCATGTCCTCGGGCACAGAGTTTGATGTAGAAGAAATAGGGACCTTTACCCCCACACAAAAGCAAAGCAAATCACTACAAGCAGGGGAGGTGGGATATGTGATCGCAGCAATCAAGGAAATGGATCAAACCAAAATTGGTGACACCATAACAGAATCAAATCGCCCTACAGAGAAACCCCTTTTAGGATACAAAGAAGCCAAGCCCATGGTGTTTAGTGGATTATATCCTATATCAGGAGACCAGTACGAACTGTTACGTGACGCATTAAAAAAACTAAAACTAAACGACTCCTCATTCACCTACGAACCAGAGTCTTCGCAAGCATTAGGATTCGGATTCCGTTGTGGCTTTCTTGGACTTTTACATATGGAGATTATCCGTGAACGACTTGAAAGAGAATACAATGTTGATCTACTCACCACTGCACCTAACGTAGCATGCCAAGTTTATTCTACTGACCAGTCAACCATCATGCTAGATAACCCCGCAAAGCTAAAAGAAATGCGTAGCGTGGATCATATGAAGGAACCTTATGTGCTGGGGACAATCATTACACCGGAACAATATATTGGGACAATAATGTCTCTTGCACGTGATCGACGTGGAATTCAAATTAAGATGGAATACTTGAATCCTAACACCGTATTGCTACAATACGAATTGCCTTTCAGCGAAATCGTACTGGACTTTTACGATCAACTTAAATCAACTACTCAGGGATACGCATCTTTTGATTACGAATTTATCGATTTCCGCACCTCAAAACTGGTCAAACTAGACATCCTTTTAAATGGTGAGGTGGTTGATGCCCTATCGCTAATTATTCATACTGATAAGGCCTATTATCAAGGACGGGAACTAGCAAAAAAACTTAAAGAAAAAATTCCTCAACAAATGTTTGAGGTTGCGATACAAGCTGCGATCGGCAGCAAAATCATCGCCCGCGAATCGGTTAAAGCACTAAGGAAGAATGTGCTAGCAAAGTGCTATGGTGGGGATATCACTCGCAAGCGAAAATTACTGGAAAAACAAAAGGCCGGGAAAAAGAAAATGAAACTAGTGGGCAGAGTGGAAGTCCCGCAAGAAGCTTTTTTAGCCGTTTTGAGGACCGATGGGAAATAACCCCCCTAACCAAAACAATTCAAGCGTTAAAAAAAAAATAAAAGTATTTTCCGGGAGTACGCGGAGGCAATTTTTATTGCCCTTTTGCTAGCATTATTCATCCGTACTTTTATTATTCAAGCGTTCAAAATTCCTTCAGGATCTATGCAAAATACTCTCCTGATCGGCGATCACATTCTTGTATCTAAATTCACATACGGAGTTCATATTCCAAATGTCATTCCATTTCTTAACATAAAGCTTTTTGATGACATCGTGTTATTTCAAAAAACTCCCAAGAGAGAAGATATTATTGTTTTTAAATATCCAAAAAATGAAAACAGAGACTTTATTAAACGAGTTATTGGAATACCGGGCGATCTACTAGAAGTTCGGCAACAAAAAGTTTTTATCAACGAAAAACTCATTAATGAAAAATACGCTCGGCATACTGATATACCTCAAAAAACTCGCCTTGTTCCAAGAGATGATTTTGGACCTATCGTGGTACCCCCTGGACATTTATTCATGATGGGTGACAATAGAGAAAATAGTCAGGACAGCCGGTTCTGGGGATTTCTCGAAATAAATAAAATTAAAGGCAGGGCTCTCGTTATCTACTGGTCCTGGAATTCGGAAGACAGTTGGGTCAGATTCGATAGGTTCGGACAAATACTTCGCTAACTCCAAGCAAATTTTTTATGCCTTCTTCCATGGCAACCTCCCAGCTCACAAGAACAAAACTATTGCTAAAAAAAAGCAGCGGGGTAATTTTTGATTTTGATGGTCTTCTTGCAGATTCAGAACCTTACCACTATCTAGCCTATAACGAGGTGTTCCAAAAATATGGACATAGTCTTGATAAAGATGAGTATTGGATAGAGTGGACATCCAAAGGAAAAGGCATTGCTGGTGAAATTGATCGGCATAATCTTCAGCTAGACATCGATCCAATTAAGTTACGCCAACAAAAATTTGAAGTGTATTCAAGATATTGCCAAAATGGAGACATTAGATTATTCCAAGAATCTGTTGAAATAATAGAGCTACTTAAAACTAGTTACCCAGTAGCAATTGCATCCGGTTCATGGAAACATGATATCGGTGCTATTCTCGAGAATGCTGGAGCGGAACATCTATTCGATAAAATTCTAGGCAAGGAGTCTGCTAAGAAAGAAAAACCCCATCCAGAAATTTTTTTAAACGCTGCCAAGGCACTTCAATGTCCCGCATCAAAATGCATTGTAATCGAAGATGCGCTCAAAGGACTGTCCGCCTCCAAGGCCGCCGGCATGTCATGTGTTATTATCCGCAATCAACTGAATCAAAATATTGATTTCAGCGGAGCCGATCTCATTTTTCCTAGCTTGTTTGATTTTTTGACTATTCTAAAATCCTGACTTAGTTGGCACACCCCTGCAAAATCGTGAGGTCTCGCCAGAGAGTACCTTCTTTGTTAAACCTTCTATCATTATGTCGTTGAGAGTACCGGTTTTAAGTTTTTTAACAAAAGAACCAATTATTCAAGCTCATGGAAAAAAATTGTTTAAACTTCTAGCTAAAAACGACCAAAAAAAATCCACACCCTTGAGACTTAAAGAAAGTGGATTTTAAATACAAACTAAAGCTTAAGATTAGTTGCTATTGCCATAGCCCCCATGCGTAATACCCATTCTTTGTAAATCTGCTTCACTTAATTTAGACTTAGAGTCTCCAGCAGATCCTCCCGCACCCCCACCAGTTGCCGCACATCCAACAAAAGTAAGCATTGCTACCAAACCAAACACACAAATAAAATTTTTCGCAGGGACGCCCTCCATAATGTAATCAACAAAACTGCTCTATTTAAAACCTAAAAGTTTTCTATATCCTCTTGCAAGACCGCCAAATCAGTTTTAAAACGACGAGGTTTTTATCGATAATATATTATAACTAATACCATTAAACAATCAATCCCTATACCCTACTCAGTTTATTACCCATACAACTATTTTTTTGGTAGATTTTTTAGAAAAGTCTTTCATAATCGTCCTGTTGCAAAAACATGATTAACACCGTTTATATCAATGGTTATTCAAGTGCTAGAAACTTAAGAGCGGTTTATTGAATTTGACTAGTCGTAAACAGTTTTTTAAACGAGAGTCTCATTGGCAACTCAAGAAAAACTAAACTGTCTAACTCGCATAAGGATATTGTCTGGGGATCAAATAGCTTTAGGCCCAGGCAAGGTTGCCCTTTTGGAAGAAATTGAACGATCTGGTTCTATTTCTAAAGCTGCCCGGACATTAGGGCTAAGCTATCGCCGGGCTTGGACTCTCGTTGACACTATGAACAAAAGCTTTGAATCATATCTAGTGAGGGGCTCTGCCGGAGGGAAAAAAGGGGGGGGGGGCTTATCTAACACCGCTTGGAGAAAAAATGGCAAAAACATACCGCACTATGGAAACAAAAGCGGAAAAAGCCATTCAAGGAAACTGGAAAACAATTAAACGCTCACTCAAACAAACTGATTAGTTTGAATAAAAACTTCCCATGTACTTTTCAAACTGACTTTTCTGCAACAATTTCTAACCCTTTAAACTTTAAAGAAAGAATATCACCTTGGTTTTGGCTAAACGCGTCTGTTTCATCGCAATAGTTCCTGCAGTCAAAATGGATTAATCGGAATCCCGCACCTTGAACATCACTCTTTAGAGTATCCGTGTAATCCCTTTCTATTTCTACTAAAGTTTCCAAATATCCCACTGTCAGTTTATTTTTAAACTCAGGCTGCTCGGACTGTTCAACTATGTAATGCTCTAAGTCTGTATCCAAAATCTCCAACACTCCATCTGACTCCAATACACCCATAGACCATTTTAAAAAATTCACCCTGTCTGATCTTTGTAAGTGATGTAAAAATTTATTAACCATAATAAAGCCAAACTTTATTCCTTGTGGAGGTTTCGTGGGAAAATCTGCCTTCATAAGAACAATATTTTTTTTCCCTGTAAGCTCCAGAAAATGAGATAAACCACTCATGATAAAAGGATCGCTATCAGACAGCATCAACTGAGGAAAATTTTCTGGCCAAGAATAGATTCTGCTGAATCCTGCTAACCCGGTTGCGACATCCAATACCGACTGTTGCAAGTTTGGGAGCTTAGGTTGGGGAGGGTCTTCCCATGGAAAGTTTTTAGTCTGGTACAAATAATAGCTATAGCTTTCGCTAAGCAAACGAATAATTTCAGAATCATCCCTTAAAAAAGCCTTTTTAGCGATCGTAGCTGCTAACTGGTAAAACAGATGGGCCATTTTTTGATTCATTTTTTGTAGAGAATCAGCATTCCCAAAAAAATTCTTTTTGAGATTAATATTAATATGATCAAAACTTAAATACACGGCAAGACGCTCATGTTGAGCATAAACCAAATCAGCTAGATCAATCATTACTTCTGGATAAATCGATCGAAGCAATAAATTAAAATATTTCTGATTTTCCCTCCCTTCTGCAGAATTAAAAAAACCCAAACGTTCATTCAAATACTCAAATAAATTTTTTGTGCGCTCAACCAGCTCCGGGGAACTGGAATTTTCAAGGCCCATAAAATGTCGGCCATGATTGTTTAGCAGAGGAAGGCGAGGGAAACTGTCTATAAAAATAGGGGCTATTTTATCCGTCATGTGATAACGAGACTTACATTTATCAGTGGTTAAAGCACATCTACAAAAGGTGCTTTCAAAGCTTTATAACTCTAGTGATTCTTTTTTAAGGATCGCATTTACAATTTTCAACTGCTTAATAATTTTCCCCTAACACCTAGTGTGCCGAATCAAATCTAGAAATGACTACGGCCAATCCCAAGCCGCCCGCCCTAACAGATAAAACGTGAGAACAACACATGGTAACAAATAAGGGACGGCGGGATACGTGTCTCCTCCTAGTAAAAAATATAGGGAAAAAATTATCCTTCCCCCATATATGAATGCCAATACTTGAACTAATAATCTTTTTCCACGAAAAATTAACGGGATAAGAATTAGAACTAAAATAAAAAATACTACGAAACCACCATATACCACCTTGCTCATTTCTAAATCCACCGGTGGCATCTTCCACCAGGCAATTATGATATACAGCACATTAAGAACCAAAAAACTAATTCCTGCTAACTGGTATTTTTTTAAACTCGACTCAACCAGCTCTGTCGCCTCAGAAAAGTTTTTCATCATACTTTAAACACTCCACACTTTTAGCAAGTTTTCTCTAGTGAAAAAAGACACTGTTTTTTTTTGTATTTGTTAGAATTATTAATCCAAGTCAAAAAAAATTATCATAACTTCCCGCTCCACTTTGCCATAAAACGAACAAGTCTTTTAAAGACTGGGATTTATCACTTGACAAAGGAACTATACCGGTGAAATAATCTCTTTCTACGTTCTCACACCAATCACAAATAAAGACAGAAATCTCTTTTTTATCAGTAGGTTGTAGAACTATTATAATTTAACAAGGGTCAGGTGTAGCTATGAAAATGACGTTTCAACCTAAAAATGTCAAGAGAAAGCGAACCCACGGGTTCCGAAAAAGAAGTTCATCTCCGGGTGGGCGAAGAATTCTGGCCAATCGCAGACGCAAAGGACGTAAACGTTTAACTGTTTAATTGCATGAGAAAATTCTCGCTTGGAAAAAGGGAACGCCTTGCAAAAAGGCCTCAATTTAAGCAGGTAATGAATCAGGGCCAAAAACACCGTACAGGAACTTTTTGCACTGTCTTTTTTTTACCTAATGGCCTAGACAGGAAAAGGTTGGGGATTATTGCTTCTAAAAAAATAGGGAATGCAGTGGTTCGCAACCTTACTAAAAGAAAAATTCGAGAAGTTTTTCGTCGTATTAAAGGTCGCATCGAACCAGCCATGGATATTGTGATCATATCAGGAAGGGATCTGGTTTCACTTCCCGTTTCAGTCATCGAGAAAAAAATTTTTCAGTCCCTCCCTGTCAAAAGTAATCTATAAGAAAAACCGTTCCTTTTGACCTCCAATATTCGAACTTTTTATATTATGTTTCTTCAAACTATGATTAATGAGCTCCTAATCAGGCTCATCCGACTGTACCAGAAATTAGTTTCTCCGTTTCTACCTGCAGGTTGCAGGTTTTATCCCACCTGTTCTGAATATTCGGCGCAGGCGCTTGGGAAGCATAACGTACCTAAAGCTCTGGGGCTCTCACTCATCCGATTACTTAAATGCCACCCCTATCATAGTGGTGGTTCTGATCCTTTAAAATAGAACGGAGGTCGTTCGCTTGGAAAATAGATTACTGGTTGCTTTTGTTTTGTCTCTCGGTGTTTTCATTGGCTGGGGGTATATCATGTCCATGATAGAAGGACCACCCCCTTCTCAAGTTGAGTTGGAAAAGCAACTTGCGGATGTGCCTTCATCAATCAGTCCGGGGATTCCACAACAACCCTCATCAATCGGAAAATCGGGAAACCATTCTAAGACAACCCCAGCGACCTCGCCTGCGGCAACTGTTAGCAAACCAGAATTCCCAGGAGAAGAGACAACTATAAAAATTTCAACCGGTCTTGCTACTTATGTATTTACCAATAAGGGAGCAATGATTAAAAACATACTCCTCACTCAACACAATACAGCCAAAGGAGAACCTATCGACCTTGTTGACCACAAAGATGGTGCCATCCTTCCTTTGGCACTCGAGTCCAACAATAGTCAGGTCACCAATATCTTACAAAACGCTTACTACCAGGCTTCTACAACATCCCTAGAGCTTTCCGAATTTCAACCTACGGGAAAACTAGAGATGAAACTAGTGCACTCTTCTGGTTTAGAAGTAAGTCGCGAGTTTAATTTTCGCTATAACGATTTTATGGTTGATGTGAACACTCAAATTCATGCGCCTACTTTTTCTTCTCAAAACTTAACCTACAACGTTTTATACGGCCCAGGTATGGGGGGCAAGGTGACATCGCAAACAGATTATATCGTTTTTAGCGGCGCCACAACTTTTGTGAATAATGAAAGGTTGGAATCACCATCTGAAGATATTGTCAATGAAGTAGTTTACCGTGGTGATGTAGCATGGACCTCTTTTCAAAATAAATATTTTGGTACGGCGCTTATCCCTAAAGAAGGGATTAAATCGGCTGTCGTAAAAAAATATGATGAAAATGTTTATGTTGGACTGAAAATGGAAAGTGTCCAATCATCCGCTTCTTCTTCATATATTTTATATGCCGGAACCAAAGAGTTACAGGTACTAGAAAAATCAGGCCACAAGTTAGTGCGACTCATGGACTATGGGTGGTTTGGGAATAAATTCGCATTTCTAGTAAAACCGCTACTTAAAGTACTCCAATATTTCTATAACATATTTAACAACTACGGGTGGGCCATCATATTTGTAACTATCATCATTAAAATTATCTTCGCCCCACTCACACACAAAAGCTTTAAGTCGATGAAAGGGATGCAAAAAGTACAGCCTTACGTTAAGGTTATCCAGGAACGGCATAAAGGTGATCGTCAAAAAATGAATGAAGAAATGATTGAGCTTTATAAAAAACATAAAGTCAATCCACTTGGCGGTTGCCTACCAATGCTTCTCCAAATACCCGTTTTCATCGGACTATATCATGCGCTCTTCTTTTCCATAGAGCTACGTGGCGCCCCATTCGTTGGCTGGATTGAGGACCTTTCTGTTGCCGACCCCTATTATGTTTGGCCTGTTATAATGGGAGCCACTATGTTTCTACAGCAGAAACTTAACCCATCAATCGGCGATCCAACACAGCAAAAAATCATGATGATGCTACCTATTGTATTTACTTTTCTATTCATGTCATTTCCATCGGGTTTGGTTCTATACTGGACGGTCAATAATATACTAACCATATCTCAACAGGCTTATATCTATAAATTCAGCAAAGACTAGTACCCCTCAATAGGTAAGCCTTTTCCTTTTCCTCGCTATTCTAATTTTGTATGGGGATGGTCTTTTTGTATAACCATAGCTTTACCAAGTTTTACTATGAGTGACACCATCGCTGCCATAGCCACGCCAACGGGTGAAGGAGGAATAAGCATAATCCGCTTCAGTGGAGTGGGTTCGCTTTCGCTTGCTCTAAAACTTTTTTGCACATCTAGTGGGAACTCAGTGGGAAAACTTTCTCCCCATAAAGCTCATTTCGGCTCTATCTATGATCCGACAACTAGAAAGTGTGTGGATGAAGTAGTACTCACCTGGTTCAAAACCCCAAAAAGTTATACTGGTGAAGACGTAATCGAGATTAGTGCGCATGGCGGAATATTCGTTTCATCTCGAATACTTGGGCTCGCTCTAGACCATGGAGCACGCCTTGCGGAACCAGGAGAGTTTACGCGTCGCGCGTTTATGAACGGTCGCATCGATTTATCACAGGCTGAAGCAGTCGCTGACCTTATATCCGCATCTTCTGATAGAGCACTGCAGGCGTCTGTCATGCAACTCAAAGGGCGTCTTTCTAAAAAAATCACTGGGCTTTACGATCGTCTCCTCTTTGTTCTTAGCCAGACAGAAGCTGCTATCGACTTCCCTGAAGAAGGGTTAGATTTTCAAAAACGAGAGCAGTCAATCAGTGAACTAAAACGAGCCCGTGAAGAAATATCCGATTTAATCAGTACCTACAAACAGGGGAGAATATCCCGTGAAGGAGCATCGATTGCGCTTGTAGGTAAACCCAACGTCGGTAAATCCAGTTTGCTTAATGCTCTGCTTCAAGAGGACCGCGCTATCGTGACCCCCCACCCAGGAACCACCCGGGATACACTGGAAGAAAAAGTACGTATAAAGGACACTCATATAAATATTATTGATTCAGCGGGACTACGTAAGGACCCTGAAATTATTGAACAAGAAGGTATCCAAAGAACCCGCTCTGCCATTGATAACGCTGATCTCACCCTTGTCATTTTTGACCGTTCGCAGCCTCTAGACGAAAATGACGACCTCATTTGCAAAGAAATACATGATAAGTCTATACTAGTCGTCATCAATAAATGCGATCTACCCGAACAGTGGCCAATCGAGAACTTAAACGAAAAAATTAAAACCGACACACTTATTATTGTTTCTGCCAAAGAACAAAGTGGCCTAGATTCTCTTATAGATGCTATTTATAATTGCGTTATCAACTCAGGAGTAAGTAGCGATACTATTTTTATATCGCGTGAACGACATCGCTTAAGCTTAATTCAAGCCTCCTCCTCATTAGAAAAAACTCTTATCTCATTAGAAAAGAAGCTATCGGAAGAGTTCGTAGCTATTGACCTTAGCATCGCAATGAATCATCTTGCAGTCATCTTAGGAAAGGCTATCGAGGATGAATTACTGGATCAAATTTTCAACTCTTTCTGTATCGGTAAATAACTTAAAGTTAGATTTAAAAATCTGATGACCATTAACAAAATTTTACACATCCAACCCATTACTCTCAATGAAAGACTTGAAAAGGGTGATGATATTTGCCTAATCGATGTTCGTGATGACTGGGAATACTCTTTGACCTCTATTAAAGGATCAAACCACATTCCGCTAAATGAATTAGTAGATCGTGTCCAAGAAATTATGTTTGAAGAAGAAATTGTACTTTATTGCCATCACGGGGAGAGAGCGTTCTTGGGGGCACAGATTTTAATAGAGTCTGGGTTTAAGAAAGTTTATCACCTGACGGGGGGGAATTGATGCTTGGTCGCAAGTAGTTGACCCAAAATTTCCAAGGTACAAAGTGGAATCGTTTACGCGTTTTGCTAGTTATGGCTCCAGACTATACTTTACCGTCAAGTCCCCGCACAACAATATCACGCATAATGTCGGTCGGAGCCTTTTGTCCAGTCCATAACTCAAACTGTCCAACAGCTTGATTGACAAATAATTCAACCCCTGAAATAGTGACACATCCGGCAACTTTAGCCTCCCGAATCAAACGAGTCTCTATAGGATTATAAACAGAATCAAAAACGACCATTCCCTTTCGCAAGCACCGGGATGAAACTGGTGTTTCTTCAACGTTGGGGCTCATTCCAACTGGCGAACAGTTGATAAGCACATCTATCTCTTCTTTATCTACCTCTTGAATACTCACAACCTTTGCTTTTATTTCTCTACCTAATCGAATTCCTTTTTCTTCATCTCGATTATAGGTGACAGTAATCTTCGCACCTTTCTCATAAACTCCATATCCAATCGCTTTTGCGGTTCCACCCGCGCCAACAATGAGCACGTTTTTATTTTTAAGATCGACATGTTTTTCTAATGCTTTCAAAGCACCCATACAATCAGTGTTGTAACCTTTCCATCCTTTTCCATCGCGCACCACCGTATTGACCGCTCCTATTTTTTTAGCAGTCTCCTCAATTTCGTCCATTACTACCATGATATCTTCCTTAAATGGCATCGTCACACTCAGACCATCAAAGTATGGACTAAACCCTTTAAAAAATTTTTCCACGTTGTCTACAAGAAAAGGAACATAGATATCGGTTGACCCGGTTTCTTGAAATGCTTCGTTATGGATAAGATATCCCATGCTCTTATAGACTGGATTTCCTATCACGCCAAAAATTTTAAACGAATCTCGCTTATCGCATACACGGTAGATATCTTTCAGGATTGCACCAGTAATCTGGCCTGGAGCAGTCTCCTTACCTGTTGCTAGAGAACCGAAAGTTAAAAATCCGCCTAATAGTGGCGAAAGAATCCGGCTTACCTCACCTTTCTCTCCCATGCACAAAGCGATAAGTTTTTTATCATCCTTTTTAGATCGGTGAAGGAGTTCAAATAAAGCGAGGTTATCGGTAATGTCACGGGCATAAGTAACAATCTTAAGTATATCGGCCGGCATCGCGCACATTAATTCATATAGGTGGCCGATTTCCTCAGGAGTATCCGTAAAATTGTGGTACGAGAGTATGACCTTTGATTGGTGGTCGGATTCTAGGAATGGCTTTAACAGTTCCTTTGAAGTGGACGTTTCGATATCAATATATTCTGCGCCAACTGCCATAGCCTGTTTTAGCAATCCAATTCTCTCTTCTTCACTCCCAGAAAATTGTCCTCCTTCGCGCTTAGTTCGATTAGTAACAATACAAGGTTTTGTAGAAGCACTGAGAAGAGCATCAAGGTCGTAATCACTCATGAGGTCAAGACGTAACTCAAGAATATCCGCCAATGGTTCTGCAGCGGCAATATCTTCTAATGACTTATGTTGGGTGGGACCAACAATAGGAATGCAGATCATGGGAACGTTGTATACGAATTTTCTAACTCACGCAAGCCTCTAGAATAATTCCGGCTAAAGAGGGTTATCTTTTAATCATTCAGTTAGAAATTTTCTCAGCGTGCTCCGTTAAACAACTCAACCTTATCGCCCAAAGCAAGTTTTGTCTAAAGTTAGAAGGGAGTTGCTTGCTTATCATACGCTTCTTTTTTCGCAGTCGATTCTTTCTCCTTAAGCTCCGCGGCTCTTTTCAAAAAATTATCTCTAACGCTACCAGCCTGATTATGCAATTTCTCTTCCTTCTTCTCTTCAAGCTCATGAGGCTTGCCTGAAGTATTCTGAGAAGCCTTATCTGCATGAGAAACCACTTCAACATTATCTTCTGAAGTGGACTCCGCCTCAGTCGACACTTGGCTTGAATTTTGGATCGCGGCTAGAGCAGCATCAATTGCACGTTTCTTCAATGCTTCGGGCGAAATAGTGACGCGGTCGACCTGGCTTTGGATTGTTCTGACAGGGTTTTTCCGATTCAATTCGCCCATACGAGTTTGTTGATCGTACTTTCCAAAAATCTGATTCACTGGAATAATTGACAAGGTCATTTAAATCTTCCTCATAGCAGATCAAACTTTTCTCGAGATAAGCGGTCTATTTTTAAGGAAGCCACCGTATCCCTTACCGATTTTTTTTCCCTTTTGTAACCCGAAAATCCTTTTTTCAACTTCTTTCATTTTGATACCAATCTCGGTCTCACATTCCTCTTCCATACGAATGATTGTCTCAAGTAGTCTTTCAAGGCTTGCCTTTAAAGTTTCTCCTTCTTGTTCCAAGCTTTGAATTTCTTCAGGAGGCAATGATTGCTGTCGTGCATTTACTTCACCTTCATGGTTATGAAAAATTTCTATGATCGTATTTTTTTCTTTAATAATTTCAAGCACCCGCACCTCATCTTTATCTTCAATCGCTTTTTTTTGTTCCCCTATCTTGTCAATTAGATCTTTAAAACAAGTCTCTTTCTTTTTCAAGCTGTCTAGAATCAATTGCTTCGTTTTTTTTATATTCATTAAACTACCGCGATAAGATTTTTAACTGTCTGGGTTAACCTGGAAACCTCCGTAAACTTATGTAGTTTCTCTAGAGGCAAGCTAGGAGTTTTTGTTTGAATTACAACCTGATTGATTTTTTGATCCAAGTCCCCAAGGTTTTCTCTAAGCAAATTCTCCAAGTGTTTACTCAATAGGGGAAGAATGCCTGCCTCTTCGTCAGTAAAAATCTTAAGCGTTTCCTCAGCATTAACCTCCAGCGCCTTTTTTAACCTTGGTTCATCAACGACAAAAGTATTATCATTACTTGTTCTAATTCCTGCGGAATTTAATCGGGTCGCGACATCCTTTGTCGTATTTAAAAAAGGAGCGGTAGGTCCATCCAAAATATCTGCCAACGCGATAGAAGTTGATAGCTCCTGCACCGTTTTTTTCTTCGTGTTGACTACTCCGAACCCTATCTCCTGCAAATTTTCTGAAGTAACACGAAATATATCTATATCCTCATTACGCTTTTCAATAATTCTTGTTTTTTCCTGAGGTTGAATCGTTAGATCGTTGCGTATATTCTGTATTTCCTTATCTTTGCTAAATTCTTTTGACTGAGAAAGTACATCATTGATCTGACGAAGGGAATCGTTGAAGTGTTTGAAGAAAGTTTTAATCTGATCAATGGCATTGGTCGCATCGAAAAAAACCTGAATATTTGATTTTCTCGCTGACGCCTCTAATGCTGTTATAATTGAGTCTTCAGAAATATTGGTGAATTCATTAAAATCACTTTCAATTGTTTTTGGTTCAGCAAAACTTCTATCCACTTCAACCAATGCCGGTCGAGGTGTGACGTTAAGGTTGATCGATGGAAACCTCACTAGCAATTGGTCGGCGTCAAACTGAAACTCTTTTTGAATTGGAAGTCCCTTAAGATTGAGTTCAAAAAACCCGAGCTGAAGTAAAATATTATCGTCGTCCCTTAGGTCTATCTTCGTTGACCCACCAGCAAGACTTGACAAAACTAGGCGATTGTTGACAACTGATGCCTTTACCCCGCTTTCTATAGTTCCACCATCCAACCGATTGTTATCAATGGTGTCCTCATCCGGGTCCAGTTCTCCGTTCCCATTACGGTCTTCCGTTAAATAGAACCCTCCTCCAAACTCGCTTGCACTGAAGGATATAACATCAAGAGTCCCATTATTATTTATGTCTTCAACACCGTCCAACTTGCCATTATTATTTGTATCTTCGCCACGATTGATTTTGTCTCTTAATTCAAAAATCGAATCCGTAGTCTCCACCGAGATTTTGAATCCATTAACATAAAAATTTCCACTGAGTCCAATAGCTTCTATAGGTGTAGATTGCTCATCCGATGCCAAGGTGCTGCTAACCATTTTTCTTGTTGGGACAACGGTGAATCTTCCTGTCGGCGAGGTTTTCCCTGCTTGAATTTTTACGAGGTCTTCGCGTGACGAGTCTGCTGCATTTAAATTAAATGCACCGTTATTGCGAAAAACATTTACGGTAGTCCGTAGCGTTTGAAGTGAGGCGCGAAGACTAGTCAATCGCTCAACCTTCAAATCGGAAAACCGACTGTTTCGCTCAATATCATCAGCGATTGAAAATTTATTTCTTTCTGACTTTTCTGTAACAACGTTGACTGCATTGCCCAAACGGAAGCCCGCCAATGGGCCACCCCCTTCAAAAACCGGAACCCGCCTTGCAACAATATTTAATGATTGAAATATAAGATCGTTTGTTCCCGATCTAGGTTGACCTCCAGAGCTGAGGTCATCCTTTGCCTCGCTAACGGTCGCTTTATTTCCACCGGAAACGGTAAAGGGAGAGCCGAACAAAAATGAATTGCTAGTACCTGAAACTTCCATCGTGCCCCTCAAGTCGAGAAAAAATAGAAAAAAATAAAGATTTTCCGTTTTCTCTCCGATAAGAGCACTAAGGAACAGCTTTGCCAAAACTAAAAACAAAAAAACGCTCGTCGGCGCCATATCGCGTCGACTTAGCCTTTACCAGGTATTTATATCCGGTGCTGGCTCCAGTTCGGCTGGCTTGCCTCAAGGAAGCAGGCCACTCTTTCTGTAAAGAAAGAGTTTGTTCCAAAAATCGATTATTCCCCATCACTCTGCACACTCCCCAGTATGCTTTACAGATGGTGAAATATCGGGTTTAGGAATGAATCCACGTGCTCAACTGTTGGTAATCCTCCGGATGTGACCCGGCGGGCGTAACTTTTTTCTCCTTAAAAATAATCCTTAAATATAAGACATCTTAATTAAATCATCTCATCGATGGTTTTACCCACCCCTGACTCAGGTTGACCCGGTTTAGTCTCTTTTGGTCTATCCTGCTCCACTCCTTCTGCCCGAGCTTTGCCGCTGTTCACATTTTTAGGATGATCTTGATCTATGATTGCCGTCGTTTCCACTGACTCTTCATATCCCCCAAGCCCACTAGCAGCCCTGTTACTGTATCCACCAAACCCAGCCCCTTCGGTAGACCTTTCAGCCTTACCCATACTATTGCCCATACTGGCTCCTGAATGGCCACTTAAGATTTTCATCATTTCCTGTTGGTGTTCTCTGGGCTTACGCACTTCATCTGGATGTTTCAACTGGGCACGATTTTTCTCTCTAACAGAACTATCAGGCTTATCAATTCGCGAATCTGATTGGCGAGCAGCGTCAGCTTGAGCTAAAAGGTTCACGCTTATTTCATCTGCAGAAGACATTTTACTTTTATCGTTTACCTCCTGTTTTTCTGCAGGTGTAAGCCCCCCATTTTTCTGAATCAGGTCATTTTTATGATTCTCTTTTAAAACCTGGTTCAATTTTTTTGCTGTGCTCTTCGCTTCATGTTTTGTTGCCTGCAGGTCATTGGCCTTCGGCCCACCTTTCGCGTGTAACTGTGATGATATGTCCGTTGTTACTCCACTTATCCCACTTGCCATTTTCTCACCCCCAAAAAAATAGAAAACCCTATTACTTCATGAACCACATAATTGTTTATAGATTATTCTTCATGCTCTAATTTGAACTCGCTTTTTTTTTAGTATGAATTTCCTTCAAAAAAAGCATAAAGTTTAAGTTTTTCAATCCGATAAGCGATATAGGTAGTTTAGTACCTCAACCTGAAAAGCTTTAAAAAAATATATTAACTCACCTCTGATCCATTCAGCATAGAACCTTACTATTACCCCATCGGAAAAAACATCTAAAACTTTAGCTCAAAAGCTATTTATTTTAACAAAATAGCTTAAAAAAAACTTCGCATGTAGTTGAAAAACAATAAACACCTTTTTTTCAACTACTTAAAAAAAACCTACGAGCATTATGTTGATTTTGAGATCTAAGGTGAACGAAAGTGCGGGAGGAGGTTGGACCACTCCTGATAATAAGGAAGGATTTCATACTCGAGCAGGTCGGCCAGCAACACCCAGTCTTTATTTTTGTTGGCATCCACCATTTGCTGTGTCAAGTCCACCAAACTAGCCCGCCGGTCCTGAATACTTTTGCCGTCAAAAACCGTATCTGGAGATATTGCTTTTGCTGTCAAAATCATGTCTAACACCTGAGAAAGCCAGTCGATTCCATCTATGATATTGATAAAAAACTTATTGGCCTCTTGCTCGTTGCCCATTCTGAATAGTTCGACAGATTTCTCTATACCTGGAATCAATCGTATTAGATAAGCATCTGCATTCTCTATATTTTTATTAATAATGTCCGACAGGGTAGAAATTGCTACCTCTAGGGTTGCGATTTCTGATAGTGGTGTCTTCTGAGCCTCGGGTGAATCAGTAGAGGACTCTTCCCCATCAATTTTAATGGACCTGACAACATTCCCCTGTGGTACGCCCTCCTTCTCTATATGAAGAAGCAAATCTCCCAAGGTTTCTCCCATGTGGGAAACAGTTTCTTCTTTTCCATTTACTAATAATTTCATTATCGCCGTCCTACAATTTAAAAACCAAGCCTGTCTTACTTCGAGGGTATTCTATATTCTAGTCGGGTCAGGAGCAAGCTGGAACTAAACGTACAGACCAAAAACAACTAGAAACTTATATAGAATCAGCACTGAGTTTATAATTGTTAAAATTTAAGACATAAGTAGCTATCCATCTTGTTCAATAGTGGGGTGAAACCGTTTGGCAAGTAATTTGACTGGATGAATCTATGTTACTCTAATAAAACTCATTAACCCAATAAACAGAGGCTAACGTCTACAAATCTAACTTGACCCTACCCCCTTGAAATGATAAAAAATGAGGTCTCAAAACCTTACAGTAACAAGCAACTTGGAGATGAACTCGATGGAAGTTAATGAACTTAAGTTAGAAATCAGGAAACACCATGTAACCCCCGGCGTAAATGTGTTGGACTTAGTGATAGATGCCGACGGTGAAAAGATTAAAGTTCAAACACAGCACAAAGACACCGATCGTGCATTTCAGCAATTTGTAAAAGATGCTATTGCTTTAGGCAAAAGGCTATCTGAAGCTCGCATCGAATAAAGAAAAAACACTCTGGGGTTTTGGAAAAACAAAAAAATCCACCTGGAGGAGCCAGATAGATTTTAAGGATGCAATCGCTTCAAAAAAGCCAACCCATAGGGTTCTCCTCCCTGCACCACTTATTCGATTATCTTTTCAATGCCTTGAATGATTGAGCTTCCCATCGGAGCGTTATTTTTTAAATAATCTCGGACCAAAATTACTGCATGGTTATCATCGATGGCGTTCACAAACATACTAAAGCCATGTTTTGAATTATCCTTTTTTTGTATTAAAACTCCACTCACTTTAAAAAAATTTTGTTTCGGTGGCATATTTGTGTCAACACTCAATCCATTGCCATGACTTTAAAGTTTAACTTTACAAGGAGTTCTCATCGTCTTTTTTACTATTTTGTCGATTTTTTGAAGTTGGAAATTTATCAGAGGAATTTATTTCTTTGCCTGCACGAATCAACGTGCGAATCAGCGTAATAATAACTACCGCCACTACGGCTAGAACCAAGTGACTTGAATCAAAATCCATCAAAGGAATCCCCGTTTATCTCAAATCCACACTCGACCTATTTTTTAACGCAACACAGCAAAAATCAGAACGGCTTAAACCTGACATAGCATCGAAACTCTATGAAGGGTAATTGTCTCCTAGAGATGTCTGGTTCTTAATTAGAGAGCTAAAAACTAAGATTGCTAGCGCTTGAGGTTCATCTTCTTAATTTTTTCGACCAATGTAGTGCGATTTAATTCCAATAAACCTGCCGCTTTATTCTTCACCCAATTAGTTTTCTCAAGTGCTTCTGTTATGAGACCACGCTCAAACTCTTCTACTGCATTTTTTAGATTAATCCCTCCCTCCGGCAAACCTATAAAAAAGGACTGCTTTAATCCGTTCTGCAACATCTCGGTTGCAGACAATTCACATCCAGATTTTTCCATCGGCGGCAGATTTTCTCTAGGAACTTCACCCAAGACTTTTTCTGGTAAATCTCTCGGGGTTATGTTGTCCCCCACGCTCAACACAACCATTCGTTCAATAAAGTTTCCTAACTCCCTAATATTTCCGGGCCAAGAATAATTGGCAAGCATCTGTATCGTTTCGTCGCTGATTACCTTTGCCTGCCGACCTTGATTCTCATTGCATTTTTTCAAAAAATGCTGGACTAATAGGGGAATATCACTTTGTCGGTCTCGTAACGGTGGTATGACTACCGGGATAATATTAAGCCGATAGTAAAGGTCTTCTCGAAACTTCCCTTCCTTGATTTCATCTTCAAGGTTACGGTGCGTAGCGGTAATAAATCTAACGTTAACCTTAACCGGTTTGCTTCCTCCTAACCGATCAATCTCCTGTTCGGCCAGTACACGCAAAAGTTTTACTTGAAGCGCAGCAGGCATGTCACCTATTTCATCGAGAAAAACCGTTCCTTCGTTCGCTAGTTCTAATCGCCCTATACGTGTGTGCGATGCACCTGTAAACGCACCTTTTTCATACCCAAACAACTCACTTTCCAGTAACTCGTGCGGGATTGCACCACAGTTAACAGCAATGAAGGGTTTGCTTTCGCGCTTGCTATTTTGATGCAGTGCTCGAGCAATCAACTCCTTGCCCGTTCCACTCTCACCAAAAATCATGACTGTGCTATCGGAAGTGGCGGCCTTCTCGACAACGCCGAAAACATCTCGAATTCCCTGGCTATTGCCAATGATACTATGCTTCCCGATTTGTTTGACTATTCCCATAAGTAACTGATTTTATATTAGAAGCAGGCTAATTGTCAATGGATTGACGAAGGATAAACTCAAGGCAAGCATATTCGGTGGCTACGTGCTATTTTTGAAATAATGATTTTTGAATAAACTAAACTGGGTTGTATCGAGCCTCAACCATCCCTTCAATCTCAAAGCACATGGTCTTTGACAAACTGGAGCCTATATTTGTTTAATGGTATCCAAGTAACGGCCAATAAAAAAATAATAGTGCCGCAAATGCAACCATACCAAGCAAACTAAGGAGAGACCCTGTCCGAACCATCTCCCCTATACTGATGAAACGTGATGAATAAGCAACTGCTGAAGCGGGAGTGCCTATTGGTAGCATAAAGGCAAAATTGCTTGTAAGGATGACGGTCATAGCTACCATAGACGGACTTATTCCATAGGTATCACTCATGCTTAATGCGGGCGGAAGCAAAACTGCAATGACCGCTGAATTACTCATAAAATTAGTAAGCACTGTGGATAATATTGCTACTAGTAGTAAAAATATGATGGGGCTAGCGGTTCCTTCAAAGGCGTGTTTAGCAAGCCATAATGCGGCACCCGACTGGGACATAACTTCACCAAGGCAGATAGCGCCACCGTACATCAGAATAATACTCCAGTTGACGTGCTCTTCAACCATCCTCCAACTAATAAGGTTTAGCACAAATAACAGAACAATAGAGATCAAAGCAATATTGGCTATACCTATATCCTCGCTAAAACAAAACCAAGCAATGAGTGTCAAAATCATCACACAAGCGATCCCTTTTTCTTTTATGGTAACCGCCCCCATTGATTTTAATTTTTTCTGTAATACCTGGTGTACGGGCTCTATATCCGTAATATCTGGTGAAAAAAATAGTCTAAGGACAACCCAACCACAGATAAAAAGTATAAAGACCAATGGAAAACTCAACTTTGTGTATTCTAGAATTCCAATGCTCGCGTTGTGGGTAGTTTTTTCAAGAATCTCCACACCAAGCAGAACACGCCCGCCACCAAATACTGTTGCTGTGCCTCCGATAATACATCCCCAGGCCAGAGCAAAAAACATACCCTTCCCGAAAACCGAATCTTCTTTTCTCAGACCAAGCGTGTTCACAATTTCTAAAACAATAGGAAACATCATAGCCGCCACAGCGTGCTCGGACATGAAACAAGAACTAAAGGCACTCAAAAAATAAATCGCCATTAACAAGCGCGATGGGTTGGCACCCCAATTATCTATCACCCATATCGATAGACGTGCACTCAGACCGCAGGCAATCATTGCAGCAGATAAAATAAACACCCCTAAAATAAAAAATACTGCTTTATTCCCAAAAAAGGAATACACGTCTGAAGCGTTCATAATCCCCATCATCGGAATCGTGGCGATTGCAAGCAGACTGGTAATTGAAAGTGGAATTAGGTTGGTTGTCCACAAACTGACACAAAGGAAAAACACGCATAAAACCTTATAACCTTCGCGTGATAAATCCACAGGCCCTTCTAATGAAATCAAAAAGAAAAATACTGCAAAAAAAAGCGCGAGCAAAATTTCTCGGCGTAAACGGTCAAGGATCACCAATACCATGGGACGTCGATCGACTATTATATCGGGAGTACTTTCAGTTGCTTTCATCCGGTCCTAATAAGTGTCAATTAAGGAAAGGGCGCAATGTGGTCATGCAAGATCAAACCCACCTAAACGCGTAACCCACAATAAATGAATTGGCTGAAGGTTGCAACCAGTCCTATAAGTGATAACGGGAAGACCCATTATACTTACGATTGGAATTAAAAAACCGAATAGACAACTACGATTTATAAGTAAATGAAGAGTGTATCTGAATAGAAAAAATTTTCTTTACTCGTTGGGGATGAAAAAATTGGCGGCTGGTTAAAGACAGGCGAAAAAAACTACGCAGGTATCTGAGATGGTACTTGATTCTTCCTGACCACTTGGTCGGAGTCTACTTGGTCGATCACCCACAAATCACAGGATCCGCAAGTATCCCGATAGTTTTTTCGGAAATGATTAAACTTTTCATTTTGCCAGATAGTTTGCAAGTCTCCATCAAGCAGGTTACCCATTTTCACCTCTGGCAAAAGGCAACAGGGAGTAACGTTACCTTCTCGGCTCACATAGGCATAGTCGAATGTTTTAAGACAGTATTTCCCAGACTGGTGAAGCTTTTTCCTTAGAAGTCGGTAAAAAAACCGAACCATTCTTGTACCAACTGCATACTGCAACCAATCAAGGCGGATTCCGCACTCATTGGCTATGTGATCCGCTTCATAAAAAATGCGTTCCTCTTCCACCGGACTAGGCCGTTTTAACTCAGGGGCATATTTACGATCAATACGACCTACGTTTACCGCTTCAACACCTATACGCGCCCCAAACCTTATAACATTATACAAATCTTTCTCACACCCTTCATGAAGAGTAGCTTGAAGACGAATTGATGGTTTCCTGATTTCTCGAAGCCTCGCTATCTTTTCTATATTTTCGTATACCTTGTTGCTGGTGTGTCCATTAGAAACGTTATTATCCTCAACTCCATCTATGGAAAAAGTGATCTCATCAAGCCCAGAATTTAAAATCTCTTTCGCGATCGATTCTTTTGGGAAAAGCCCATTGGAGGTTATCATCACTCGATGCCCACGTTCTTTACAGTAGGCAATCATGTCAAAAATACGTGGATGCAGAAACGGTTCCCCCCAACCGGTAAGTGTGATATTTTCTCGCTCCTTTAATTTATCGGCCACGGTCACAAATTTATCCCATTCCATATGCTCCAATTCAATATCAAGAACTTCTCGGGGACACATTGGGCAATCCATATTGCACCGATTAGTGATTTCGATTTGCACTTGCTGAGGCTTTAAAGGCAATATATAGAACAATCTATGAAGTGTATCTAGGATCAGCGTCAACATATTCTTGGGTAGGGCCAGAAAATTGCCCCAGCAATCATTATTTTCTGTAAGTAATATATATCTTTTGACTAAGGCCGCAAAATTAAATAGTATTCTCACTGCTTTTCGGTTTATCCTTGGGAAAACTATAGTCTGAGCCGAGTCTCGCGCAAGACTTTAAAAAAACTTAAAATCGCGAAAGCACGAAGATCTTGGATATTTCCCCAAGTTCCCTTCCAATTCGCTTATATAAAAGGAAAGTACTTAAATGGGTCTGACAATTACTGAAAAAATTCTAGCCGCTCACGCTGGCAAAGACAAAGTTACACCAGGGGAAACGATCTGGGTAGATGTCGATGTTTTGATGACGCATGACGTCTGCGGACCAGGCACCATCAATATATTCAAAGAACAGTTTGGGAAAAATGCAAAAGTGTTTGACCGGGAAAAGGTCGTTATCATTCCTGACCACTATATTTTTACCTCAGATAAACATGCCAACCGCAACATAGATATTCTGAGAGAATTCGTTTCTGAGCAAAACCTCCCTTACTACTATGATGTGGGAACAGAAAATTACAAAGGCGTTTGTCACCTGGCATTAGCCCAAGAAGGTCACAACCGACCAGGTGAAGTCCTCTTTGGAACCGACTCCCATACCTGCACATCTGGGGCGTTTGGAATGTTTTCCACCGGCATAGGTAACACGGATGCAGCCTTCATTCTCGGCACAGGGAAATTGTGGGTTAAAGTGCCTGAAAGTATGAAATTTGAATTCACCGGTAAATTCCCAGATTACATAATGGCTAAGGATATCATCTTGCAAGTCATCGGTGATATAGGTGTCGATGGAGCAACATACCGCACAATGGAATGGACAGGCAACGCAATCATGAATTTCTCTATGGAAGAACGTATGACGCTGTGTAACATGGCTATTGAAGGTGGAGGGAAAAATGCTGTAATTGAAGCTGATGAAGTTACTCTTAAGTATGTCAAAGAGAGAACTAATAAGCCTTATAACGTTTATCGTTCGGATCATGATGCAAACTACTATTTCAAGAAGACTTATGACGCTTCAACCATGGAGCCAATTGTTGCTAAGCCTCACTCACCGGACAACAAGGCGCTAGTTAGAGAATGTAGCGACGTAAAAATAGACCGCTCCTATATTGGCTCTTGTACGGGAGGCAAGTATACCGATTTTCTTGCGGCGGCAAATATTCTCAACGGAAAAAAAGTCGCGGTTAATACATTTATTGTTCCCGCAACGACAGAAGTATATAAAGACCTGGAAAGTAAAATGCTAGATGGCAAAACCTTGTTAAATATTTTTAAGGAGGCCGGGTGTGAGATTGGCGATGCATCTTGTGCTGCATGCCTAGGTGGCCCCAAAGATACATTCGGGAGAACTCACGGGACAGAGGTTGTGGTCTCCACAACAAACCGAAACTTTCCTGGTAGAATGGGGTCTAAACAATCCGAGGTCTACCTTGCTTCACCATACACAGCTGCTGCATCTGCCCTGACAGGGCGTATTACGGATCCACGTGAGATGCTAAACTGAAAACAACTCAAGATAAGTTAAAAATATGGAACAAGTTATTGTAGGAAGGGCCTATGTGTTAGGCGATAATATAGATACCGATCAAATCATACCTGCCGAGCACCTGGTATATAGCTTGAGCGATCCCGAAGAGAAAAAAAACTACGGAAAGTTTGCCTTGTCAGGTGTACCTAAAGATGACGCTGGACTGCCCGAAGGAAATAAATTATTCGTGGAGGAAGGAAAATTTGAATCAGAATATACTATCATCATCGGTGGAAAAAATTTTGGTTGTGGTTCTTCGCGAGAACATGCACCAGCCTGTCTTAAAATAGCTGGTATTCAAGCTATCATCGCCACGTCCTACGCACGCATTTTTTATCGCAACTCTGTAGATGGTGGATTTTTTATCCCTTTTGAATCTTCAGGCAAACTTGTTAATAACATTCGTACCGGAAATAATTTAACGATCAACCTAGAAACTGGAACTCTGATCAATAACTCCTCCAATCAAACTTTCAAACTCCAACCTCTTGGTGAGGTTGCTGAGATTGTGAAAGCTGGAAATATTTTTGAATATGCACGCAAAGCTGGAATGATCTAGCAAGGAGCGCAGTACTATGAAACAATTTTTAAAAATTCTAATCCCAATTGCAGTAATCATATTCTTCACGCAGCCGACTTTCGGATACGGGCCAAAAGGATATGAGCCAAGCAAACATCAAAAAAATCACGACGATAAAAACAGAGGAGGAAAAGGGCGTCATGGTTACGGGCGCCCCAAAGGACCGCCAGCAGATATTCCAGCTCATATTAAGGAACGAATGAGTCCTGATGGCAAAGGTATTAACCTTAACGGGTCGCAAATAGGAGTCAAGGGAATCTCTATTATGGCTGAAACACCCGCACTTAAAAACGTTGTCAGCATGGCCTTAAAAAGTAATAAGCTAGGTGATGAAGGTGTCCGCATTATCACTCAATCAAGTACCTTCAAGCACTTAGAGTTCCTCTCCCTATGGGATAATGAAATTTCGCCCGCAGGAATAAAAATGTTAGCACGTGGAGCAAATTTCAATAACCTGAAAGAACTCAATCTCATGCAAAATAATCTTGGGGATGAGGGGATAGTTCTACTCGTTGATTCAAGTAATTTATTTCATTTAACCTCACTAGATTTAAGCACCAATAAAATTGGCGACGAAGGCGCTATAGCCATTGCCACTTCACCTTATCTATCCAACCTAAAAAAACTCGACCTATTCAATAATCAGATCACCCTCAAAGGCCTCGAAGCTATACTTAAATCTAAGACACTTGTCAGCCTTAAAAATATTGATTTCGTGAAAAATAATATAGACGACGAATCAGCTGCAAAGCTATGGGAATCTCACATGAATTCTTGCCGTGCCCTAAAAACAAGCGACCACCCTAATAAGAAGAAACTTCCACTTTGCGGAAGCTAGAAACTTTATGAGCCTTTTTACTTGATTAACGCTTGAGTTATCTATTCCAACGGCGCTCATTATACCTATCAATGTGTTCTCGAACGCTTTGGGTTCCCCGCATGAAAATATCGAGCATATCTTTGAGTGCTTCCTTCTCTTCCCCTGGATTCTCAGCTTCTTTAAAGTTATTAGCTTCCTCCGTCAAATCTTTTAAAAGCATATCCAGTTCCTCATTAAATGCCATAACCCAATCACCTCCTTTTTTTATTTGCATACAAAAAACCGCCTACCTGAGTAATAACAGATAGGCGGTAAGGAAAACTACAAGGATACTGCCAACCATTTAGATACAACTCACCTCTCAAACGGTTTAAAAAAAATACACCCCGTAAAACGTATTGAACAGGATTTAACTATATGGAATATTTAAAAAAATTAGAATCTACTCAGGATATTTCTTTATTTTTTTTGGACATCAAGGAGTGCTTGGTATCATATTCAGCATTTGTGAGGACAACTTGTTTAGCTAAGCCTTTTCCCTGATTAATGACTATGGGAGCAACCAGATTGGCCGTCATTTCAGTATGTACCTTAGGTATAGTGACGATAACTCGAACTACGACCGATTCCATTGACTCAATTTCAAGTTGAGTCTGTTCGCTGTCACTTAAAACCATTTTATATTCAGGTACAAATAAAAATGGGTTCGTCACAATAAAGGCCAATTCTCGAGTTCTCAGTGACTGCAACCACTCCATAGGACTTTCAATATTAGGGTCAAGAGGAAGCAGGGCAAATTCTTTTTCCTGGTCAAATCCATACAAAGCATCGGGAAAGACTAGAATATCTTGATCTTGTATTTCGAGTGAACCAAAGCGGGCGGTTTCGTATTTCATTTTTTTAAATTATCAGAAATAAACTCGGTGATTTTTCCTGGGTCAAACCCAGCAGGAGGAGAGGAGGCTATTTTATTTTCCTCTTGAATTTTAAGAAATACCTCTTCGCGGTAAACCTTGGTAGTTTTGGGAGCATCTATTCCTAATCGAATATTCTTGCCCTTTACCTCTATAACGGTAATTTTCACATCATCATTAATTTGAATGCTTTCACCGACTTTTCTCGTAAGAACTAGCATGGGCGGATTCCATTCCTTAGATTGAAGTAACAATACTTCTTAACTCACTCTCGCTTTGGTACCGAGCGAATTATACCAAAATAAAAATATAACGGCTGATCTTGTTGCCAGTCTCATGACTACACGGCTAAAGCAAACGGGATATTCGTTGACTCTATTTGGTGATTATGATACTTATCCACTCTCGCTTCCGAAACTTTTTTTGAAATACCTGGGACGGTAGCTCAGTCGGTAGAGCAGAGGACTGAAAATCCTCGTGTCGGCGGTTCAATTCCGTCCCGTCCCACCACTTCAATTCCTTTAAGGTTAGTTTTTTTTATTTGAAAAATTTGCGCATCAACCCACCCTTAATCGAGAAGATCGAAAAGCAATATTAATTTCCGAACCTCATTAAGTGAGATCTCAATTCCTCCAGTCCACTTCCTGCATCAATATAAATGTACGAATTCCGAGCGGATGAGTTTAAAGCAAAGTTTACACGGGCAAGCTGTGCCCCATCAATAAACATAATATTTGCCCATGGCTCTTTTACTCTATAGTCCCGCCGTCCGGATACAAATTTTATAAAATTTTTGAAAGCTTTTACACATAACTTTGAACGCATGCCTTCCAAATCACATATAGCACGAAGACCACTCGAGTTATTCAAGGTCCGCTTCTCAAGTTTTTCAGCAAGAACGGCATTTTCTGTTGCCTCCACTTTGTTTGCTTTCGATAAAAAATAAGTCACTAACTCGTCCACCGATAGATCAAACCTGATGGAAACATCAAAGTCGTCCTTAATAAACGTATTGTATTTTTCTATGGAAACTTCACCCCAAGGCTTCATGCGCATATCTTGGTTTTTACTAGCTTTACTCAAAGTTGTCACTCCATCTAGACAATTTTCTTCTGTTAATTCAGTAGAGCAAAAATATGCGGCAACCTGAAGTTTCTTTTCAATAGCTTGTTTATCCTTTGACTTAATATTTTCGTACATTTTTTTTCGAGGAAGCCATACACTCTGCGGATCTTGCTGAAGAGATTTATAAATTTCTTTTGGCGAGGCATCATATTTTATTCTGAATGAATGCGAATCCTTCCCCAGCCCCTGTCTATCATCGAGTATTATTTCCTGCCACTGAATTGGCTTTGCGTTCGGAATTGTCTCAATTGACGCCAATTGATTATATCCGGACATGCATTGCTCATTAGAAATTTGTTGGGAACAATAAAGAGAAAAAATTCTAAATTTTTTATTTATTTTACGTTTGAGAGTTGATATTTTCTCAAGAAAGCGCTCCTGCTCTGCTTTCGATACTTTCGCTCTCAAAAAAGACATAACTTTTTCTAAAGAAGCATCCCACGGAATCAAAATTGTACTAAACCCACCTGTCCTCAAAAACCGGGTACTGATACCAACTGAATGGATTTCAGTATTAGGCACCTTATTCAATGCCGACTCAAAAAGCTGAACCCCGGCAAGGCATTGTTCGATAAGCTGGATTTGGACTTCCGTAAACCCAATATTCTCTTTGAACGGAAAGCATTCAACGAAGCGCACACCAAACTTGGATTCCAAAGAGCCCTTAGTAAGAATCAGTTGATTGAATTTATTAGGGGGACTAGCAAAAGGTTCACTCGGGGAAAGTGTCATAAAAATTATTCCCAGTAGAGAAATCCTCAAACAATTCGTTAGTTTCTTTCCTCGAGCAAGCATCGTTATGAGATGGTCACGGCGTTTGCACCCAGGGAAGAATAAGCATCAAAGATACGCTTGTGGCAGGTAAGAATTATGACTTGTCGTTTTTTGGAAAATTGTTTTATTCTATCGCGTATATGATTGCTGCGATCATCATCAAAGTTAACAAAAATATCATCCATGACAAGTGGCAGTGGTTCGCTCCGTTTTTCATACTCTTCTATCAAACCAAACCGAAGAGCAAGATATAATTGCTCTCTTGTGCCACGACTCATCTCCAGCAAACCCTTTACTTGCTCATTTTCATCAACAATAAAAATATCATCCGAGTCCATCGGTTTAAATATTCTAGAGTAATTACCCTGTGTCACGTAGCTAAATATTTCTTCGGCCGATTTTATTACTGCGGGTTGCCGTTCTTTTTCATATTTTTTTCTCGCCTTATCCAGCATATAAAGAGCAATTTTATTAATAGCCCACTCTCTACCAAAATCTCTAATTTTTTGCCGACTAATCTCTAATTCGGCCTGTTGTTTTGACATGTTTTCATTATCGACTAAATAGTCAACACGGGTCTTCGTTTCTCCTATAAGCTGAAGTAATTGATCTTTTTCGGCGTTTAATTCACTCAATCTTCTCGAAACACTGTTTAGTTGCTGATGGTTTTCTTCTAGACTGCTTGATTTAACAGATTCAATGAATTTAACATAGACATCTCCCAACCCGACTCGCGATTGAATGTATCCTTTTTTTTCGACAATAATCCCGTCTAAGTATTTTTTCCCTGCAACAGTTTTGCTTTTCTCAATAAAGCTATCTTCATCTAAGGCGTCAACCGACCTTAAAAACTCTGAAAGCTCATCATTTTTTTCCTCTATTTTTCTTTTTAATGATTTTATTTTTTCCACCAACCCCCGACCTTGAGCTTCTAAATTCTCCCTTTCCCCTATTAAAATACGCATCTTATCGAAGTGGCGACAAATCACCTGTATACTCGTCGGAATATCTTTATCTACAACAAAGTTTTTAAAAAAAGGGGCTACTTTTTCTATGCGCTGTGACACATCTTCTATCGTTTTAGACATATCGCTAAGGCGTTCGTCAATACTTTCTTTTTGCACCATTCTAATTTTAACACCACACGCCTTATCACCTAATTTCTCTGTGGCGAGCGGACTTAAGTGCTCATCAAGGCCTCTTTCACCAAGCCATGAGGACCATTCATTAAAAATCTCCTCTCTTTTTTTTGTGGCATTCTCCAGAAGTTTCACAAGAGAAACTTCTAATTTATCTACAGGCTCCCCCTCCAGTTTTATTTCAATTAAAATTTTGTTTCGAAGTAGCGCCCCCAAACCAACCATAGTTATCCCCACGCTAAGAATAACGTAATCAACCCAAATACCCCCAACCACCATTCCAGAAACGCCAACCCCGATTAACCCGTATGGCAAAGCACGCTTCAATGGAGAAGGAGGTGGTTTTAGGTCTGGTTTATTAGTTTCTTTTTGTTCGCGATGCAAACTTAGTTTGTCTTTAGAGCTATTTTCATTTAGCCTTGATTCAGACAACTGGTTATAAAACTCTTGGATTTCTTTTTTTTCCAACTCTGACAATTTAAATTTATTTATTCGTTCTTCTGTCCATCCTTGCCCCAAGGAATTAAGATCCACTATAATCTGCGCACTTACTTGCTCTCTTTCACTCTTTACTTTCGACTCCTCTTTTATGACGGACTGTATCTCCGTAAGAGATTGTTGAAGAAATAAAACATCCCCTTCACATTCCAATAAAGCATCATTCACCACTATCTCGCTTAGACTAACTTTTAATTCTTCATGGGTTCGCTCCTCTTCCTCGATTTGTTCAAGCAAGTTTTTCCTGCCTATTTGGATAGAAGACAATTTACGCATCCCATCTTCAGGAAAATTCGAAATAGTTTCCATTTTATTGACTTCTTCCATGGCACTTAATATTTCCATTACCACTGGGAATAGTTCTTGTTGAGTTTCAAGCAACTTCTTTGTTAATTCCAGATCATCTATTGCTTGGATTTTTACTAATTTCTCACCATTCATCTTGGATAATGAATTAGTTAATTCATTGAACTTGCCAAGATTTTCTTGAACTTGTATTACTTTTTTTTCAACTTCATTTATTTCACCAAGGGCCTCCCTCATTCGAGACTGTCCCCTTGGCCTAAATATCTCTACGCAAGATTTACCTATCTCTTGTTCTACTTTTCCTAAAGATACATCCCCTAACCCCATCCCCACACCATAGATACGGCTTTTAATTTCTTCACCCCGCAAACTTTGTATGTCATGCAGTTCATCGATAGTAAATGCATAAAGATTTTTAAAAACATCTTTAGTCGCATACCCTAAAAGAGAATCAAGGTAAGATTGTCCCTGGTTTTCTGTCGATTCCGTGCGGATCACAGGACCATCTTTTTTACCTGCTCGCCTATCAACTGAAATTAATTGCCCCGATGCTAAAGTGCATTTCAAAAGCCCACCCAAACCACCTCCATTAACTGGTGTGTACTGATTGATCTTTTGGTTCTTCCCAGGAAAGCCAAACAACATGCATCGTATAAATTCAAGCAACGTTGTCTTACCAAATTCATTGGGACCATAGATGACATTTAGACCCGAAGACACGCCTTTCAATTGATTAGTAGAAAAAACTCCAAATCCGTCAATTTGTATTTCTCTAATTTCCATCTATTCCTCAACAATTAAAAGTTATCTATTAGCATTGTTTTAAGACGAATTTTATTTCAACAGTTTATCCAAGCATAATGACTTGGCCTGAACCAAGAAATCTTTCATTTCTTCGTCAGACAGGTCGTGTAAATACTTTTTACCTTGCCAGGTTTCGAATGCCGGTTTAAGTACCTCTTTCAAGTCTGCGAAAGATTCTCTCTTTCCCTCTACATCAAAGAGGTTGACAAGATCAGCAATAAAATCCTTTCCCTCTCGCAGGGACTCAACATCGTATATACCAGCGGTATCTAATTTCAAGTTCAGCCAAATCGAAGGTGTTCTTCCTTGAAAATAAGTTCTAATTTCTCCTTGAAGTCCTTGTAGAGCGTCCCCTCTTTGTAACTCAGAATGAACCTGTGTCCTTCCATTTAACGATAAATCAATAAACAGATCTCTCTGTTTGATTTGACCTGCAAAATCTTCGCACTTTGACCGTACGGCATGTATCACTTCCTCTAACGTGACCGTTCCTGAAAGGTCTACCTCACCTTGAATGTATCGAACTGCGTCAATCGGTATAAACTGAATTAATGGATCCGTATTTTTATTTAAGGTAACCAAGCAACAGCCCTTTTCACCAGACTCTCTCATATGTCGAGCTTGGCTATTCCCGGAATAAACCACGGCCGGATTGCTTTCACGCAATACGCGAAACCTATGAATATGACCTAAAGCCCAATAATCCATTTTCGCAGCAATTAGATCGTCCATAGAGCAGGGCGCATAATTATCATGGCCGGACTGATGCCCAACATTCGAATGCAGTAAACCAATAGCAAAACCTTCGCCATTACCTCGGGAAAAATTTTGAGCTAAATTTTCCGTCACATCACGTTTGGGATAACTTATCCCATGAACATATGCCTTCACTACTCTATTTTTTCCAACCGGGAGGCATTCCATCTGGGTGCCAGAAAATATGTGAACTCGCTCAGGCCACTCGAGTGAAGTTGACCAACCATCAAGGGGGTCGTGATTTCCGTGAACAATGAAAGTATCAATCCCTTTATCAGAAAGCTTCTGCAACCCATGACGAAATTTGAGCTGGGCCTCTAAGCTTTTCTCAGTTCCATCATATATGTCACCAGCAATCAAAACTGCTTCGACTTTTTCTTTCAATGCAAGTTCCACAATATTTTGAAATGCCTGGTAAGTTGATTTACGGAGGGCCTCGACTAGTGAATTTTCCACAGAAGAAAAGCCTTTAAAGGGGCTATCAATGTGTAGATCAGAACAATGAATGAATTTAAATGTCATCGGGACGTAGTTCAAAAAATGTAATAATATAAATCTAAGATCAAAACCTTTAATTCAGACATTATATACGACGTCACTTTTTTTTTCCTTAGATTCCTTAAATATTGATATGGCAATTTTTTAATGCTTTATCGCCATTCTAAAAAAACTGCTTATAAATTTACTTGAAACTGACAGCACTAAAGCTCATCTTATACGCTTAAGATTTTACAACTAAAAATGTCATAAATCATGACCCTTCCAATGGAATACAGACGGTTTGGTAAAACCGAAGAACTGATCTCTATCATCACTCTTGGAGGCATGAGATTCAAACATGGGTGGATTCCTCCTAGAAACCACTTACCCAAAGATTCTATTGAACACTGTATTTCTACAACCCGTATGGCGTTAGACCTAGGAATCAACCATATTGAAACCGCCCACGGATATATGAAAAGTGAACTCTTGTTTGGTCATGCCCTAAAAGAACTAGGTGTCCCGAGAAAACAGTTCAAGATGATGACAAAAGGAGCGCCGATGTCTGGCGACGAGACTCGACGCCTTGTAGAAGAACAACTCGAGGCTCTTGGCTTAGACCACGTCGATTTTTATGGGTGGCATGGCATTAACAACAAAGAACTATTAAAAATAGCTGTAGAAAAAAATGGGCCTGTAGAAACCTTACACCGGTTAAAAGATGAAGGGTTGATCCGACATGTTGGATTTTCAACACACGCCCCACTCGACACTATACTGGATGCTATGCAAACTGACCTGTTTAGCTTTATCAACCTTCATTATTATTATTTTTTTCAACGCAATCTTCCAGCTGTACAATTGGCAGAAAAAATGGATATGGGTGTTTTTATAATTTCACCCAACGAAAAAGGCGGGATGCTATTTAGACCCTCCACAAAAGTACAAAATCTTTGCAAACCTCTTACACCCATCGTGTTTAATGGAAGATTCTGTTTATCCCACCCTCAAGTCACCACTCTAAGTATGGGCATACACGAACCAAAACATTTCCCTCAAAACCTAGCCATTCTAAATAAAGGAAACTACTCGAATAGCGAACTTTCTAAGGTTAAGGCTGAACTAGATGCTCCTTTAGCGAAAATCTCGAGTTTATGTACTCTGTGCAATCAATGTCTACCTTGTCCCGAGAATATAAATATCCCAGAAATTCTACGATTTAGAAATCTTGTCGAGGCCTACGAAATGAAAGATTACGGCCGCTTTCGTTACAACATGCTCGAAGGGCAAGGGCATTGGTTTCCCGGCACATTTGCTTTTCATTGTACAGAGTGTGGGGATTGTCTTCCTCGTTGCCCAGAAAATTTAATCATTCCAACCCTACTAATGGAAACGCATAAGAAATTATTTTGCAAACCTAAGTACTTAAAAAGCAAACTATTATCTATTATAAAGTCCACCCTTAAAACCTTGAAAATCTGGAAATTTTTTTTTGGTTAAGAATTCCCGAAACCTAAATTAAATACCAATTTTAAAAAAACATCAGAAAAGTACTTTATCGTTTTAGCTATCAGTATCGCCTCCTCCTGTCTGATAAGACAAGCATCCACTTAGCAATGACTCCGCATTACGGTAAGTGTCGTCCTTCTTTATTACCTGCTGCAAATAGGGGATCGCTTGTTGGCAGCGCATGGTTTTTGCGAATACCTCCCCAATAACATACTGCAGATTTATTTCATCTGGGTCAACCATGGAATATCGGTTGCCATAATCCAGCACATCTCCAGGTTCTCCTCTTCCGCGATACCCAAAAATAATATTTTTTAGTGCCTGTTTATTGAGAGAGTCTCTTTCTAAAACTTGGGTGGAATAATTCAACGCCTTTTTATACTCTTTTTTAATATTATAAAACGACGCTACCGCATTTAGCAGGCCAAGGTTTTCTGGGTCAGCGTCTAATTGAGCGTGTAAATCAGCCAATGCGATTTCCCGCATAACAGAACCAAACCCGGCTCGGTTGTTCTGGATAGATGCTTTAAAAAAGACCTTAGCCTCTTCGCGTCTTTCCAGTTCCATTAAGTTATAACCTGCGTAAAGGTTGGCATATGAATGCGCCGTGTCTTTGGCAAGAATTATTTTCATAATTCCAAAACTTTTCTCGTACTTGCCAATCTGATAATAAGCATGACCTAAATTCAACAAAGCTTCTAAGTTGGAAGGATTGGATCTTACTTCCTGCATCAAAATGGATACCTGCCTTGAACTTGCCTGCAAGTGGTACCGGACCAGATCACTTCCTCCTAACTCAACCAAAGATTCCAAAAGCAGCTCCTGGTTTCCGTACATAACCCCTCGTTGGTAAAGATCCATTCCTCTATAAATACTTTCAAGTTGTTTTTGCTCCTCGTAAGTAATGTTGGATATGCGATTAATAATTTCTTTAAACGGAATTCTTGCAAACAAAAAGTCTTCGCGACCATAAACACCTATTACGTCTCCTAGGTCAAGATAAAATTCAACAACAGGCCTATTGTCAGTTATCATGGTGTGGTTTCTTGCTAAATGATTCATTTGATCTTCCACAAACCAGATATTGCTGAGAAATGAAAAAGCATCTGGAACCTTAATTTCCTGCATAACACCGTTCACAACCGGATCTAAAAACCGCCCCTTTAATTTTTCAAAATCAATGTCAATGGGGCGATCTGACCCGATGACAAGGATTTCATTCGCAACCGGCATCCAAGCTATTGCGTGAGGAAATACTGAAAGAAAGGTTTTGAAGTGCATTAATACTTCTTGCTTCCCCTGGCTATGCAACGGAATCCATTGCGCCACAATTCCTCCTGGATTGAGATGCTTTTGGGCTACTTCATAATATTCTTTAGTGTAAAGATTTACAGTAAATGCGGTGCGTGGAGGAGGAGGTTCCGAGGTTATAACATCGTACATTTTTTGAGTCGTCAGTAAATGATTCCTCCCATCCTGTAGGATAATGTTGACCTTCTCGTTTTTCAACGCGTTGTAATTCTGTGATGAAAACACATTACCTGCTCTCACAACACTCCCCGACAAGTCCACGCTGTCGACGGTTTTTACTTTCGGATGAACAGCCGCAGCTCCTGTAGTTTGCCCAGTACCAAAACACACGACCAAAACCTCTTCTGGGTTGTCTACCAGCATTATAGGTAAATGCGCCAAAAGCTTCATATACCGCGAAGCAATAAAATTAACTGCAGACATGGAAACACCATTTGTGACCAGCCGCTTTGCATCTGGATCCAAAGCACCGTAATTATCCTTAAAAACGGCAACGGTATCAGTAAGCCCTTCCTCAAAGTACAGCAATTTTCGAATGTCTTTTTGACCGGTACTGTCTCGCATAAAAAATCGGTCAAGCAAATCTGGAGGAAAACCCATATTCACTACAAGAATTACTCCTGCCAAAACCACTGTCATCATTTTACGTAACGTTTTCGTAAAATAATCTCCCGTGCGAAACAAGTACAGCATCATTAACAGATTTAATGTCGCAACAAGGAGCAAGCTCTGTTGCACCCCCAACCTGGGTAAAAATAGGAAACCAGTAATAAGTGATCCTAAAACTGCTCCAAAAGTATTCGCTCCATAGATTTGACCGGTTCCTTTCCCTATGCGTTCGTGCCCATTGGATATTATTTTTATTAAAATAGGAAAACTCATACCCAATGCGATCGTAGGGAGTAACATTAAGGCTGACGAGTCCAAAAAGTACCGCCAAAAAACAAAAGCCGGTTTTTGTAGGTTGTAACTATTCCATGGAGTTGAAAGTAATTGCTCCATGTTATACAAGGAACCAATCACGTAGAGCCCAATACCTACCTGTAGTAATATCAATACCGTTCTTAAATTTAGGCTCGATCGAAATACAGCCACGACTAGAAAACTTCCCAGAGCGATTCCTATGAGAAATACTCCCAGCATCATGCTGAAAGAATAAACTGTGCTGGAAGTACTAAAAATCAGCAGCCTTGTCCATAAAACTTCATAAGACAAGGCTGTAAAACCACATACAAAACTTACAACTATCCACAACCATTGATCCCCTTCCCATGATATTTTAGGTATAGTAAAACGTGGAAAGCATAATCCCCTACTACTTTCTACTGATTCCTGATAAATGCGAATTGCGCTGATTCCAACAAAAAGATTCAGCAATGTGGCAGCCAGCACTGTTTGCAAAACCCCGAAATTAGCAATTAGAAAAAAACCTGCCAGCAAACAACCCAATGCAGCACCAAACGTATTGATACCGTAGAGAAGTCCCAATCTAGCATCCAATTTAATATTATCTGTGATGTAGTATTGGCTTATTATGGGTAGAGTCGCACCCATTAAGGACGCAGGGATAAACATCAAAATGAAGGCTAAAAAAGACTTGAATATGTTTTGAACCACTATGGATTCTGGAACAAAAAAACTAAACCATGAATAAATAACAGAAAATTTAAAAAGAATTAAAGAAACAATCAAACACAACAAAAATAGTGCAACCTCGATCCAACCATAAATTAAAAGCGGAGAAGACGTTTCCAAATCTTCTGAAAAATCTCTACCCAAACTACTACTATCTGATTGTGTTTTTTTACCCCCGATATGGTCGATTGCATGACCAGAAAAATAGCTACCAAACCCTAACCCCGCCATAAATGAAGCCAAAACAATTGACACCGAAAAAACGGTGTGCCCAAATGCGAGAGTGAGCATTCGAGTCCATACAACCTCATAAATCAATGCAGTAATCCCGGAGAACAAAAACAGAAAATATACAATTCGCGAACGTTTCATTTTTATATTCAATTATGCCTTTAAGGTAAGTTACCTAAGGAAAAACCAAAATAATTGACATTTAAATCTGCTTCAAGTAATTTTGAAGTATAAACATAATTTGGTTTTTAAAAGTAATATAACAGGTATATCCATCTGCAAATTAGCTAATGAACGAAAAGACACCATCAACGGAAATTATAGACCACCCCTATGCCCGTGAAAATAATGTTGAGTGGCATCCCGACGCTTGGGAAAGAGTGAAGCATGCTCCTGAGTTTGTTCGTCCCGGTATACGCAAACTAATGGTTCAACGTTGCATTAAAAGAGGATATAAAATAGTTACGTCTGACTTTTTAACTGAAATCAGAAATGAATCGATGATGTTAGTCTCCAAAAGAGTTAAGGGCTTCGGCTTTGAAGAATTAACAATGGATTCCTTTGAAGTAGCAAAAGAAAAAATGCGACAAAGCCCAAGAAAAGTTGAAGTGATTGAAGAAATTGAAGACTTCTTGTCAATGAGAACAGAAAAAAAGGACGACATCGTAGAAAAGTTTAAGACTTATATGGAAGTCACACCCTCAAGTGGGATGCCTTGGAATAAAGAAGCACTTGAGAAAATGGAAAAAGTCCCTCCTTTTGTTCTCGGAATGGCTAAACAGACTATTGAAGCACGAGCTAGAGAACGTGGAGATAAAATGGTTACCCCTAGCATTATTGAGGAAGTGTTTACAAACATAATGCCCGCATCTGCCAAACAAGCCATGGGTATAGAAGTAACTGAAGATGAATTAAAAGAGGAACAAACTGAGACCGATGTTCCTCAAGACATACCTGAATTCGAGCTTAAATGGCATGACGACGCTCTCCAAAAAGTTATGCGAATTCCTATTTCATTCATACGTAATATGGCAGTTAAACGTATCGAGCAGGAGGTTAAAAAGGAAGGACCCGATAAGGAAGTTACAATGGAGCTATTTGAGAAGTATCGATTCAGTTTTTAACCGAAAGGAAAATTATGGATTTCACAGTAGATTGGGTATTCCCCGTTGGATTAGGAATTTTAGGTTCTATATTAGCCCTTTTCAATTGGGAAACTAAAGCCGCGCTAGTAAAGATCAGAAAGAACAAACGCCGATAGAAGTTTTTTATATTTTATATACCTGTCGGATAGTCTATAAACTCAGTCTTGATTCCGAATTGTTCTTCAAGATGTTTCCCGACGGCCTTAACCCCTCCGGTTTCTGTCGCATAATGGCCAGCTAAAATCAGCACACATTTATTTTCTATGGCTTCGTGATAATGGTGATTAGAACCCTCTCCCGTGAGATAAGCATCAAGACCAGCCACCGCAGCCTGACTTAAAATATCTGCCGCCCCGCCAGAAACAATTCCAAGAGTCTGCACCTCTCCTGATCCGATCACTTTAACAGGTGACCCTAGTTTGCCCTCTAGTTTCGCGCCCAATTCTTCTACTGATAGTGATTTCAACCGGCCTTTGAATCCAATTTTCTGTCCTTCATATTCTCCGAAAGGTTCAAGCTCATTAAGCTCTAACTGATCTGCCAGCACCTTGTTGTTCCCTAATACCGGGTGCATGTCCAATGGAAGGTGTGCTGAATATAGACCAATATTTTCACATATCATGGTAGAAATCTTATCGTAAAAATTTCCACGGATCGGTTTTACCCCACCCCAAAGCATCCCGTGGTGAACAAACATCATGTTACACTCTGCCGCAACAGCTTTTTCAATTGTTGCCATGCACAAATCTACAGCTAGTCCGACTTTTTTGATATCGCCGGTGTTCTGTACTTGCAGCCCATTCATGGCATTAGAAGAATCCTTGATCTCTTTAATATCAAGCAAGTTGTCGAGATAATGACTAAGTTGTAAAATGTCCATAAAAAAAGTATAAACGAGCAAAAAGTAATTAACAAAATATTTTAATACCCTTTCCCTACACACGACAATTAAGGGTTGAACGGGCACTCTTTAATAAGTGAATGCTACAGCAGAATGATTCAGTTCATCTTCAAAAGCATAGGTCAACGTATTGTCCTTCTATTTTTCATTTCAATCATTTCTCATGCGATAGTCCACATAGCGCCGGGAGAACCCAGTTTGGTTGATCCCTCCAACCCTAGAATGAAAGCTGAGGACATCCAACGAATACGTACGGCCTTTCATTTAGACGAACCACTTTATGCCCAATATGTTTACTGGATGAAAGATTTGTTTACCGGTGAACTCAAATCTTTCAAAGATAATCAGCCAGTTCTGAAAAAAATATGGGACCGTTTTCTTAATTCGCTCCCGTTGTTTATTGTCGGAACGCTTATCACCTGGTTTCTAGCTTTTCCCGTTGGAATTCAGGCAGCGCTCCGTCGCGGATCGGCATTTGACAAGGTGGGGACGTTTCTATCTTATGCATTAATTTCGATTCCGGGTTTTTTCCTTTCCTATATTTGTATTATTTTTATGGTCAAAACATTTAACGTCCCCGTAATTGGCATGCGAACGTTTGGGCTTGAAAATGCGGGCCTGATGTTACGCTCTATGGATCGTGTATGGCATTGGACGCTACCAGCTTTTATGTCAGCAGTGGCAGGGGTAGCTATTCTTTCCCGCTATGTACGATCACAAATGTTAGAAGTCATCAATCAAGATTACATTCGTACCGCTCGAGCCAAGGGGCTATCGGAAGATACTGTCATTTACCGGCACGGGCTTCGGAATGCCTTGCTTCCATTTATAACTATGTTTGGCTTGACCATTCCAAGCCTAATCGGTGGTTCTGTCATATTTGAAACTATCTTCGCATGGCCGGGGATGGGTCGACTAGGTTTCGAGGCTATCCTTGCAAGGGATTTTCCGGTAATACTCACACTCAATTTTATTTCAGCTGTCCTAGTACTCATAGGCACTTTTGTATCGGATATTCTTTACGCAGTAGTTGACCCACGTATCAAATTTTAAAGGACCCTAGGGTGAACGAAATAAAAGACACACAAAGCATAGAGGGGTTAAAACCGGCAGTCAGTCTGTTCGAAGAACGATGGAATATCTTCAAACTAAATCGCCTGGCCTATTTTAGTTTTATCTTTTTAATCTTTCTTTTTGCGCTCGCCCTTATAGGAAAAGTACTGACTCGTTGGATCGTTGTGTTTGACCCACAATTAGTAAGACTGCCGGAAAAGTTTCTTCCCCCCTTAACGCCTTTTACTAGCGAAATCGTTTCCGCTGAGTACGCCCCTAAGTTCAATATATATTTGTTGGGAACCGATGAACTTGGCCGCGATATATTCGCACGCATGCTAGAGGGAACTTCTATTTCATTAACAGTAGGTTTTGTCGCTGTGAGTATTTCTATTTTTCTTGGGATATTTTTTGGGGGAATCGCGGGGTTTTACGGCAGATTAAAGTTTGGGTTTATTACCATAGATACAATGATCATGCGTTTTGTAGATATTATGCTATGTTTCCCTACTTTTTTCTTGATTCTAACCGTGGTGGCTTTATTACCTCCAAGCATATACAACATCATGATTGTGATAGGGCTGACTAGTTGGATGGGTACAGCCAGGTTCGTCCGTGCTGAATTCCTAGCACTGAGGGAATTAGACTACGTCGCGGCAGCTCGCAGTCAGGCTATTCCAGAATGGAGAATTATATTTATACACATGGTTCCAAATGCTATCGCGCCAGTTTTGGTGTCAGCTACTATTGGTGTCGCAACCGCTATCCTCACGGAATCAAGCCTCAGTTTTCTCGGGTTCGGAGTTCAACCCCCAGACGCCACATGGGGAAACATTCTTGCCGATGGAAAACAATTTATTTTCGATGCTCCATGGATTACTTTTATTCCAGGATTCAGCATTTTAGTTGTGGTGCTCGCTTTTAACCTTTGCGGCGAAGGACTACGAGAAGCCTTTAATCCTAGGCTCAAAGAAGGAATATGATTTTTATCCGAGCAAAACAAACATGATTTACTTGCAAAATCTACACAAGCAATTTGGCTCTAAAATAGTCCTTAAAAATGTTAATTTTCATCTACGCCCTGGCGAGCGTGTGGGACTGGTCGGAGAAAATGGAACCGGAAAAACTACTTTGTTTCGTCTCATAATGAACACAGAGTCATCTGATTCCGGAAAAATTGTTTTTCGAAAAGGTGCCCAGGCAGCCACACTCGAACAAGAACTCAATGCTTATAACGGTTCCGTTTTAGAACGCGTAATTTCAGGAAACCATTCTTTACAAGTTATTCGTCAAAAAATGGACGATTTGGAAAAAAAAATGTATTCCAAACCAACTTCTGAGGCCGCAACATCACATTACGGAAAACTACAGCATCAGTTTGAGCAGCTAAATGGCTACGAGCTCGAACCAAGGGCATGCGCTATTCTTTCGGGGCTTGGTTTCAGTGATGATGAGTTCAAGAAACCTCTTAATGAGTTTTCAGGTGGATGGCGTATGCGAGTTGAAATGGCGCGACTCCTTTTACAAAATCCGGATATTCTTTTACTGGATGAGCCGACTAACCATTTCGATTTAAAATCAGTCGAATGGCTTGAAGGATTTCTGAAAAATTACGACGGTAGCCTGCTACTTATCTCCCATGATCGACGATTTCTTAATAATCTCGTCACAAGAATTGTTGAGCTTGATCGAGGGGTCTTAACGCTTTATTCAGGTGATTACAATGACTTTGAGCGCTTGAAAAAAGAACGAGAAGCCCAACTCCTATCAGAATCAGTGAATCAACAAAAGCGCATCAGCGAAATCGAACGCTTCATAGAGCGCTTTCGTGCCAAGAATACGAAAGCTACTCAAGTTCAGAGTCGAATCAAAATGCTCAACAAAATGGAACGCATCGAAACTATGACTGATACAAAAACCGTAGGCTTTCGCTTTCCGCAACCGGTGCGTACTGGCCGCATATCTATGGAGTTGGAAAAAATCGATAAAAGTTATGGGGATAATATCGTCTATAAAAACTTTTCTATCAGAATAGAACGGGGATGGAAGGTGGCTCTTGTAGGAGAAAACGGTGCTGGGAAATCTACACTCATGAAACTGCTTGCAGGGATCATTCCTCATGACGGCGGTCAAATCCAACCCGGTCATAATGTCACGCGTTCCTACTATGCTCAACACCAAGCGGATACACTCGACCCCAAAAAAACAGTTTTAGAATCAATTGATGAATTGAGTCATAACCTCTTGCGCACCCAAATCCGCACAATTCTTGGATCATTTTTATTTTCTGGTGATGATGTAAACAAAAAGGTTAGTGTTCTATCTGGTGGAGAACGTTCAAGGCTTTCCCTCGCTCGTATGCTAGCATCACCTTCATCGTTACTTCTTCTAGATGAACCAACCAACCACCTCGATATGCGTTCATGTGAAGTTCTCTCTGCTGCATTGGCTGATTACGAAGGAACCCTTTGTATCATTTCTCATGACAGACATTTTCTTGATGGTTTTATTAACAGAGTTTGGGAAGTCAAACAAGGTTCTGTGAGCGAATATATTGGTAATTATAGTGAATATGAAAACTCCAAAACTCAGGAACGCGAAATTGAATTATCAAGCCCGACAATATCTACCAGAAAACCATCTTTCTCTCCTCACCAGCAGTCGCATGATCGTAAACGAATTGAAGCAGAGAATAGAAACATTAAACACCAAACCTTGAAACCCTTGCGATCTAATCTTAAAAAAATTGAAGCTCGGCTAGAAAAAGTGCTATCAGAAAAAACAACTATAGAAAACAAACTGGCCAACTCGAGTATTTATGAATCAAAAAATAAAGTTCAACTTCTAAAAACTCTTAATCAGCAAATGAAGCTGACCAATGAAGAAAAATCCCTCACGGAAGAGTGGGATAAACTTTCATCTCAAATTGAGGAATATGAGTCTAGCAGTACACCAAAAAATTAAAAAAATGATGGTAACTATTCTTTATATTTTAGTTTTGATATTTTTTATTTTACTCGCCGCAATGGTTATTGTTCCTGTTTTTTTCGGTGCTCCGTGGCACCCCTTGTCCGACGAAAATATTAACCGAATTATAAAATTTTCTGACCTACAACCCGGAGAAACTTTCTATGACCTTGGGTCGGGAGATGGGCGAGTTCTAATTGCGGCATCAAGCAATCAATGTCTACGTGGAGTTGGAGTGGAGATTGATCCAATAAAAGTTTGGCTTTCCAGATATTTTATAATAGCAGCAAAACTAACCAACAAGATTCGTATTCACCGAGGCAACATGTTTGATTTTGATGTAAGCGAAGCCGATGTCATATACCTTTATCTTACACATCAGGCACTCGATCGGTTATTTCCAGAAATTTTAGATCGCATGAAACCTTCCGCACGGATCATTTGCTACCGATTCTGCATTCGTAACCTTGAACCAACCAAAATGAATAAAGACAAAAATCTTTTTTGGTATCAAGTAAACAAAGGAAGGACCGTGAATGAATATTCTTAAGAAAAGACGCCGCTTTAACTAAAATGTTTTATTTAGTATCAACCAGATCGCTCCAGACGTAGGCTTTTCTCCCACCTAAGTCAACCAAAAGCCAAGGTTTTCCGTTGAAATTGACTTTCGTCCTACGAATCAAGGCCAAGCGGTCACCTTTATTCAGTTGGCCTACCTCAGGAAATTTTGGTCCAGGACCGTTTTTTAATGAAACTCCATCAATTTTAGCAATTACTGATATAGTATTAGCAAATGGCACAAGAGGGGTGGGCGGTGTTGGCTTCTTAACTACAGGGGACGTGGGCTGTTTTAATGTTGGAGGGGTAAGGTTAGATACCATTAAATTTTCAGGTTCTAAGGGTCTGGATGC
>AQTY01000004.1 GCA_000372225.1 Candidatus Nitromaritima sp. SCGC AAA288-L16
TAGTTCCTGAAAAACTTTTTAAAAAAATTAACTAAACCAAAACTACACTAGCAGTAGCCACCATAGATGAGCTTCGCAAAAACCACTCCTTCGCATCGAATTGCCTTATTTTCTTTGAATGATCCTAGTGATGGACTGAAATTTGTTCCTAGGCTATTAGGTCTTGGTTGGAGAATTGTGGCTACGCAGAACGTAGTAATTAAGCTTGCCGAGTCAGGTATTCAAACAGAGGAAGTTTCTCAATTCCTTGGGATCCAGGAGTCATATCCATTTCCACCTACGCTCCACCCAAAAATTGAACTGGCCCTGACCACCCTTGAAGCCACGGCCATTGATTTGGTTTTTGATACTACTTACCCTCTGGGTGAAGGAAATGATGTTGGGGGTCATACCCTACTAGCTCTTGCCGCCAAGGGAAATCGCATCGTTGTGTCGAATCGGAAAGATATGAATGAGGTGATTCGACAGCTTCTCCAGAACAAAAATGAAATTGAGGCTGGGCTTCGTGAACGTTTAATCGTTCAGGCCTATGAAAAAATTTCTAACCACTACCAAGCTCTAGCTCATCAAGAGGAACCAAATCACGCCACCACAGCCTATGAATTGATGGAAGGAGAAAACCCATATCAAGCGCCTGCACATTTGTTAACCGTTAGGGATTCGGGTGATCTCGGCCTGGATAAATTTAAGCAATTGAGTGGAATAAAGCCCTGTTTTACCAACATGGCGGACCTTGATTCTCTAATAAAGTTGATGTGTGTTCTTGTTGAAACATTCATCAAAAATGATGGGAAAGCACCTTATATAACTATCGCAGCTAAACATGGAAACTCGTGTGGATTATCTTTAAGTTGGGATGTGCCTGAAAAGTCTGTAGATGGGGCCTTGTTCGGTAATCCACGAGCTATCTGGGGTGGAGAAGTGATTACTAATTTTGCCATTTCAGAAGAAGTTGCTTGTAAATTATTCCAAAGCCAAAAAAGAAATAAGATCCTTGGGGATTCGCATTGGATGCTAGATTTGGTGGCAGCTCCGGAGTTTCAACAAGGTGCCATTCGTCTTTTGGGAAAACGAAGTTCTAGAAAATTATTTCAGAATCCAACTCTTTTCGATCCCCGACTAGATCATGCGCCGTGGGTTTATCGACCCGTCAGAGGAGGTTATCTGCGTCAACCTCCAAATCACTTAGTTTTAAATTGGCGCGATTCTCCTAACATGTCTGGTGATACTGAAAAAACTGTGATTGATTCAATGGCCGTTGCTTGGGCGGTGGGCTGGCATTCAAATCATGGGGGAAACGAGGTGAGCTTGGTCAAAGGCTGTGACCTTCTTGCGGTTGGAGGGGGGCCTTCTACAGTAGATGCAATTGCCACTGCTCTCAATCGGGCCAAAGCATGTGGACATAATCTAGCTGGTTCGGTATTTGCGGCAGATGCTTTCTTCCCCTTTACCGATGCTCCAGAAATGCTAGCCCAAGCGGGATGTGCTTATGGAGTTGTTCCAAAGGGAGGAAAGAATTTTGAAATGGTAAAAGAGTTTTTCGCTAGAGAACAAATTAAAGTTCATTTTTTGCCCGAAGAGTATCGAGGATTCTGCCGGCATTGAGTGATTTGTATTCAGAGAGTAATACCAGAAAACAACGAACTACCTTCGCTAAACTTCCGATGGAATCCACAATGCCTAACCGTCCTTCTCTGATACTAAGCGTTCTTAATGGAAATTAAAAATAGATGGTTCCTCTCCAACGTGTTCATTAGCTCATTTTGTCTTCAATTTTTTGATTAATGTTTTGTTGGTCAGAAGGGCCGTTAAAGTGGTCAAAAATGCTACATAATACCAAGCGGAGTCGGGAAATATGTTGAGAGTGAAAGTTTGGGAAGATAGAGGCCACAAAATGAAGTAATATCCTGGTCCTAAAACTCCCTGCATGACATCGAAGGCTTCGTGTAGTAACCAGCCTGTCGTAAGAGCTAAGAAAACAGTCACTCTCTGCGACCTTATAAAAAAACAACTAATTATAAGAGTTTGAAAAAAACAGGCGAAGGGCGTGTGGAAGTATTGAGAGGTTAGAAAAAAATCAGACTCTTCACTCAATAAAATCATAGCCCCTCTAGAAATAATATCCGGTAGAAAGACCCCAAGCAGGACCAAAATAAAAAATTGTTTTTGGCATATCCTTAACTTTGGAATCAAGTTCCGGAACAAATAGGCAGATGCTGCGTGACTGATTAAATCTGGCACTAGAAAATTAATTATTTTGAGGAGGTAGAATTAAACCTTGGAGGCTAATTTTAACTTGACCTAGAAGCTTCCAAAATAAAACTATTATTGCGAGCAACGAGAGTACAATTTTTAGCGTGAGACTTGGGTAAACCTCAATGATATCTACCTTAAAGTTTCGGCTCTCTCCTATTTTTCCTTTCAACGCAACAAGATTTCCCAGATGTAAACTATCGTCTTTCAGGTCAGTTACTATTTTAGTGCCAACAAAATCTTGAAAGATAAGCATCCCTGCTTCTGTCCGCCCTGAAACAGTAGCTCTCATATATTCCACTTGGGCACCTATTTCATATTGACTAATTTGTAACGTCAAAGCCCTTTTTTGTGCCGCGGTGTTGTCAAAATGAAACATACCCAAAATTAAAATGGCAAATGAACACAGGACAAGAAGTAAAGAATAGGCGTCAAAAAATTTAATGCGCACAAGACTCCTTAATTTGAATGAATATCACAACACCGTACCCCAACCAATTCTTACTCTTGACAAAATAGTTTCTTAATATACTTTTTCTTTAATGAAAGAAAGATTTTTTTAACTGGAGGATTTGACAAACATCAAAAGTTTTAATTTGAAATATACTTAGTTTGTCCCGTGATGTTTTTCCACAGTTGTTTTACATACCACTTCATGATCCATTTAGCGTAGTAATCTTTGCGGTAATAAGAAACGAAGACATCAATAGCGATTATCAATGCAATTTGGAAAGGAATATATCTGAAAATTTTATAGGTCCCGGTATCTAGCATCCACATCATTAGTTTGTGAGGGACAACGGGAATCAAGCGATATAAAATGTGGTAGGTTTTTAAAATTCGCTTCCGCTCACCTTCCATCGGAGAACCGGTGGATAAATAATTATCCTGAAGCCCTTCATTAATCAACCTTTCCTCATCTTTTCCAATAAAACCTTTAGACAGAGCTTGTTTCGTAATGTCAACATTGGGCGCATATTGGAGCCAAAAAATACTGGCACGGATCAAGTGCTTGCGTGGCGACAAAGTTTTAAGGGCGTAGATTAGGTCTTCTTCTTTTTCGCCTGGGAGTCCTAATATAAGATCAGCAGAGAAATTAATACCCGCCTCGTCTAGCTTTTCCAGAGCGGTTACAACCTGTTCTGTCGTTTCATCCCGAAGTAGAACTTCTTTCCTAACTTTTGCATTGAAAGACTCAATACCCATTTGAACATGGTGGCAACCTGCCTCCTTTAGCATTGAGGCATAGTCTTTTTGTAACTGAAGGGGCTGAACCATGACCCTGAAAGGTAAACCAACTTCTTTTGGATACTTTTCACAAAACTCACTAATCCATTTTTTGCTACCTGAAAGCACATTATTTTTAATGTCTATATACCTAAGTTTATACCGTTCTTTCATCTCCTTTAGTTCTTGAATAACAGTGTCCACACTTTTCTCACGTATGAATGACCCTTCCCGCAATTCGGCTTCATGATCAAATTTAAAGTTCTCTGAACAAAATGAGCATTTTTGTATACATCCCTTATTCGTAACTGTTAGATAATATTCCTCCATAGGAATAAAATTTTCAAAAACATTTTTGTCTGGTATTGGAAAGCTTCCTTCTTCGTTGAGGTAGGTATGTTTTCCAGAAAAAATTTCTCCATCCCTTTTAAACCAGAGATTAGGAACATCCTCAAAAACTTTTCCATTTTCCAAAGCGTGAAGTAACTTGGTCATCGGTAACTCGCCATCTCCTTCAATCACAAAGTCAACCGCATCCTCCTTGATTACTTCGGCTGGGACAGATGTCGGGTGAATCCCACCCCAAACAGTAACAAAATTCTTATGCTTTTCTTTAACCCTTCGGACAAGATCTAACGACCACTGGTAATTATCTGAGAAAACAGACAAAGCAAGCACATCTGGTTTCTCTTTAATAATTTCTTCTATGACTTGTTTTTTCTTGTCAAACAGATTCGCCAGAAAATCGATAGAGAAATATTGCTTATCATCAAATAGAGCTCGGTCAAAAGCAACCTTCACTGAGTGCCCCAAATCTTTACAGAGAGTCGCCATAACTGCGACAGAGATATTTTCAGCACCCATCACAGGGAAAATAATCTTCACTTTAATTCCTCTTGGTTAACTGATAACGAAAAAGATTCCCCGCAAACATTGAGCGAAATCCTTTTTCTAATATTCTTTGAAAAAGAGGAGAACCTTCTAACGAATTTCTACAGAAAAATGTAGTATATTCTTCGTAGATATCAATATCACAGCAAGTCAAACTTTTCTTTAAAAATTCTTTCCCGTTAAAACCCACCCCCTGAGCAATTGTGTGCAAATCTTGTTCTGTGGGTGAGTGCCAATCGACAACTTGCTGAACCTCTTCTTGATCAACCCTTGGAAATCCCGTGGTATGATTTCCTAACTCTAACTCTTGGTTAAATTTATCTAGCATTTCTTCAGGAAATGCAACTGCCCCTCCTAAACCTTTGTAAATTCTGGCAGCTAATCTAGCTAAAGGATTCTGAGCAAACTGAACATTAGGCTCATGTCCACCAATTATAAGGCCTCCTGGTTCTAAATGATCTTCCAGACTGGCCAGTAATCTTACAGGATCAGGGAAGTGATGCAAAACCGAATTAATGGTAATTATATCAAATTTTTCTCCCTTAAGTTCCTCTAAACTTTGGACAAAGTGAGCATTTGGAGTCCCATTTAACTTTTTCCTTGCTAACTCAAGCATCTCTTCTGAGCTATCCACGCAAACTAACTTTTCATAAGGAGAGCCATTTTGGATAGCAATACTACCAACAAACCCTGTTCCACAACCAAAGTCCAATATTTTTTTCTTCTTACTGTCCCCATTTGTACAATTTTGTCGAAACATGTTTAGGTACCAGTTATGATCTCCAGTAAATATTTCTGGGTGGCTTTGATCATAAACTGCTGCCTCCAAATCATAGTGAATTTGATTGAACTGGTTTGCAAGTTGGTTTTTTAACTTATCCGCATCCAGCTCTTCAATGGCTTCGATCAATACTTTACCCTTTGAGCGCTTAGGGTAAGGAACCCCCAAAAGAAAACAAACCGTGAGGCCAATATCCATTATTGAAAATTCACCCGAAACTTTTTTATTCCTTCTGATTCCTTTTCCCCTAACAATAAATGGAACATACTTTTCTTCGTCAAATAGCAAGTATGAATGATCAATATGATACATTCCATGATCGGAACAAACGATAATTGCCGTATCATCCCCTCGCCCATCTTCATCCAGCCAGTCCACAATATTACCAATTTTTTTGTCCACTCTTTGAATAGCATCCTTATAGTTTTTGGAATGACTTCCATAGGCGTGACCTAAAAAATCAGCTTCACTAAAATCAAGAACAAAAAACCTTGTGTCTTCCTGAGAAACAAAATCTTCCTTAAAGTAATCAACCATAACATCATCACAACCGTATATAGATGTAGTCGGCAGGGATATAATTCGAGTATTCCATTCCTCCTTTGAAAAATGTTTGACATGCATAGAACCGTACAACTGAGTCTTAACAATATCCGGAATTCCTTGTGTACGAATAAACTGACCAAAGTTGTTATTTTTGACACCGTGAATAGTAGGAGGCGTGGCAGTTAGAATACTTGCAAATGCAGGATTAGTTAACGCCCGATAAACTGTTGTAGCACCATCTTTCACACTCGTTCCTTCTTTCTCCAAACGTCTAGCGGTAGGCATATCCAGATTGGTAAAATGGTCAAATCGGCACCCATCTATATTTAGCAAAACGACTTTTTGAAAATATTTTTTTTGGGGAGGGAATTTGCCAAACTTTGAAATCATGGTACGTGGACTAAGGTAACGAGTTATTCCTGCCGCCATAATTAAGGATAACAGAATGAAAAATGAAGCCGAGTTTGAAGCGGCAGCAGCATTTTGAGACGCCAAAAGGTTTAAACAAAGAACCCATGAAAAAAATACACTGATAGAAACCGAGCATGTAGTTGGAGCAATAGTGGGAAGAGAGTTTAAAATTTTGATGAATGCTATTTTAATATCTCTTCCTACGATGGAGTCAGGCAACCCCATAAAAATAAATTGAATCGCAATAACTATCCCGAAGCAAATCAGTAAGCTTTTAAAAGCTAGCGCTGAAGGAAAACTCAATAAAAAGAAAACTAAGAGTAGGTGAGGAATCGATAATAAAATAAACAGTGGATGAAAATCAGACAATAAAATACTAGAAATAGCGATAACCCCAAACAAAAGAAGCCAAGGAAGAGAAACTTCACCGGGGACACATATTGCAGTCGCGGTCACTCCAGCAAAGATAAAAAAGCTGTCAACTGTGTTAAAAAAATATAAAAGCCGCGTGCAAAAATCCTCAACATCTTCATTATAGAATTTTTTAATAAGCTTCGAAATCATCCAAAATCTCCTTAAACTACTTCTAGAGAGCAAACAATAGTCAAGTGTACAATAATTCTAATACTTTACAGGTAAACTATCCAATATATAAAATAAGGACTTTAAAGAGTTAGTTTGTATTCCAAGAAATATTTTAGATCGCTAGGAAATTAGGTCTGCTTTCCCGCGAAATGAACTAAGTAGTAACTGATGAAGAGGAAAATTTAACCTGGGCTCATAATAGCATAGCATCATACTTCCACGACATTTCTCACAGCTTTCAAGTTTTTTTTGTAATCCTTTATAACTGGAGGATTGAACATAATCTTTCAAACCAGCATTTGTTTTTACATTTTGAGGTGAGCAACCAGTTAAACAAGGTGTAGGGCGTCCAGAAGCATCAAATTGTATAGAGTAATAAGGATAAGTACATTTTTTTTGTTCTGGCAGAACATCTTTTGAACCATTAAAAAAATTCACTGCTCGACGCAAAAATTGAGCTGAATTGACAACTTTTGAATCCAGGATTGCCTCTTCAATAAACTCTTTGATTGCTTCGACAGAGGCTGGCTTTTCTCCCTCGAGAAAGAAAGTGTTTTTTTCAGCATTAAGAAACAGTTCATGGTAGGTGAGAGGTAAGTATTTAGAGTATATTTTGGGGAATGTATCTTCTAATTTCTTTCTGAGACCACGAAGGCTATCAAGATTATACGGGGTTAAAATAGAATTAATTACCACATCGACTTTTGGAGCATGTGCCTGCAATAAACTTATGGCCTTCCAACCCTTTTCAAAAGCGTTAGAAACTCCCCGCATCTGATTGTGAAAACTTTCTAAACCATCCAAAGAAATGCTGATCTCTTGAATACCCGTAACTCCTAGTCGTTTGGCTAAGTTAGCCGTCATAGTTGACCCATTTGTAACAAGATGAACGTATGGAAGTTTTTTACTTGCATAAGCCAACCGTTCTGGGAGATCTTTCACTAAAGTTGGTTCCCCACCACTTATCGAATAATAAATTACCCCCATGTCACTTAATGCATCAATATCTCGTTCCTGAGCTTCTCGCGGGTAAATTACTGGTTTTTCTTTCATCCGAATATCACACATTATGCAGTGATAATTGCAAATATCGTTGATATAAACACCTGCTGTTATCGGCGTACCTCTGCCCAGAAAATAATAATTTAGATGCCAATTCACCATACGAATAATGAATTTAAAATTAAGGTGTTTTTTTAAAATCAGCGATTTCATGTTAAAAATTTTTTTTCTTCGATAGTTTTCATGACTATTTCCGAACCAATGCTCTTAAGGCAAATATTGTTATTGCAGCTCGATGCTTTGGCATTGTAAATATTTATACACGGGCTACAAAATATGTCTTCGTAAAACACATGATGCTCAGGCCCTAATGGGCCATAGAGGTGTGGCGTTTCCGGACCGAAGAAGGAGACAGTTGGTAACCCAACGATACTAGCTATGTGAAGCGGTCCGCTGTCGTTTGTTATTAATAAACAGCTTTTAGTAAATAAACCGACGAGTTCCTTGATTGATAATTTCCCACAGAAATTAAAAATATTATTTTTTTTTGGAAGTTTCATAAAAAAATCATTAACGTAACTCACATCTCCTTTTCCTCCAACCAGAACAACCTTAATTCTAAATCGATGGTATAGGCCGAGGATTAATTCAACGTAGTTTTCTTGAGGCCAACGACGGAGATAACATATTTCCCCTGCATTGATATTGACGCAAACTATTTTATTTGCGTCTGAATGCTTCTCCAAAAGTTTTTCAACAAGTGGCGACAACTTGGCAGACGAAATCATATCCCTTTTGGGTATTTTAAAGTCAATAGCAAAAGTTTTCTCAACCAAAGGGAAAAATACCTTTGCAAAAATTTCTGTGATATGACGACTGTGATCAAAAGGAATTGCTATAGAAAATATTTTATTTCGCCATTTGGTGGGAGAGGAAAATCCAATCGTAGCGCAAGGCTTGGAAACAATCGAAACCAACAGAGTTGTTAGTGCTGAAAAATTAGTTACGAATTCCAAGTCTACAATAAAGTCGTAATTTTTATTTTTGATTTCTCGAAGAACTTTGAAGTATTTAAAAAAAAAGGAGAATGGATTTTCAAGATCCAAGTAATAAGTTTTATCAATTGCCTTAAGCAGTGAGCAAATTTCTTTATTTTCGGAAAGCGTCATTATGCTTATGTGGACATCTGGGTGGATCCTTTTTACACTATAAATGGCAGGGGACGCTAACAGTATAGACCCTCCACCGAAGAACTTGATGATAAGAACTTTTTTAACGGTTTTATATTGAAAGGGACTCTTGAGTTTTCGAGAGCGGCCAACAACCAACCCAACAATAAAAAGGACCCAGGCCACAATCGGACCAAATACTTCATCTATCCATCGAATGAGATTCAGATTCACGAGTTAAACAAATCCTCTGCGGGGTGGAAGCCTTTTGTTGAGACAAACACGAAAAACAAATCATACAAGATTATCTCTATTATATGACGGTTAATTTTAATGTAGATCAATTGAACAAGGGAGATTAGATTCATGATGCTTTTGGTATAACTGGAACTAAAAATAAAGTTATCTCGGTATGCTAAATACTAGAACTATCCACTTGATGCGACTTTTTTTGCAAAATATGTAGGTTGGCCATTGAAATACCGCTCAAAGTAGCCCCAACAATACCTAAAAACCCCTGATCTGTTCCGCAAATAAATAAGTTTCGGACCGGGGTAATACCATCCTTTAACTTAACGGGTGATCCATAAACTGACCCGTTAGTATGACCTGTATATTTGAAGATCGTCTTAGGAGTAAATGTATCTGAAAATATCACAGAATCTCGAAAGTCTGGGAAAAATGTGAATAAATTTTCTAGCGCTTTGGTTCGCCATTCTTTTTTTGCGTTTAAATATTCTCGGCGTGGAAGAGCGTCCCATAATCTAAAATTAGCCAAGTTTGTTAGTCGGATCATTCCTTCTGATAAAGGTTTTGGATATTGGAAGTTATTAGGACAGCACAACACTCCGCTGGATATATCTATGAGACCATTTGGCACTTCATAACGAAACCGATAATCTGAACAGAAAAATATTATGCTCCGACAATAACCAAGATCCTTAGGTTCCCGATCTAATGCAAAAAGAGATTCCATAAAAGATACCCGCCCTTCTGAGTCATTGGTAACTTGCTCCATTAAGTTAGGATCACATCGCCTCAAAGTTTCAACGCGGCCCATGGAAGAAATCAAAGCAGATGCAGTCAACTCCTCACCACCAACTAGATTGAGGGACTTAAATTCTCCCTGGCTAGAATTAATAATATCTACTTCTGCATCCATTCTTAATTCACCACCAAGACTTTTATACTTGTCTACTAAAAGATTAAGAATATAGAGCATTCCTCCCACAGGCTTAGCAAAGCCTTCCATAAAAATGCTCTTGAACATAATTACAAACTGGTAAAAATCCATATCCCGTTCTGAAGCATTGCCGTAATACATGAGCGGGCAAAACAACATATCAATGAGGACTGGATTAGAAATATAGCTTCCCAAAATCTCTTTGGAAGAGGTCCATTCGCCTGCAGTGAGCGATAATTCATCGAAAGATTCGATCTTTCTGACAAGTCCCATGAATCCGTCTATTTCATCAGGAAATTGCTCACGGACTTCTTGCTTCAGCAAATCAAAATCGTTGGTGAAGCGGAGACACTTGTCGGGAAAACGAATCTCTGAAATTTCCTGCTCATAAAGACGAAAATCGTCATGACTAAACCGGAGTTGTTTAAGTAATTTGCCGAGGGGGGTATTGCGAGCTCCTTTTGGAGCATAATTCGTCATAGCATGTAAACCCACATCAATGGTTCTGTTTTTTCGAGTGTAGTAAGAGTTTAATCCACCGACTACTGTATGCTTCTCAATAATAAGAACCTTTTTATCAAACATGGCAAGACGTATGCCTGCAGCTAGGCCAGATAATCCAGAACCAATAACTATAACGTCGTACTTCATAAACTTCCCTGAATTTAAAGAAAAATGTGCGAAGTTCTTCCAAAAGTAACAAGTACTGCGATAATTAACAGTAAAATCAGCACTTATACTATAACAACGTCGATAATCAACAAATGATAAAAAGTGAGGAGGTAATTCTAATTTTAATTGGAAGGATAGAGTAGAGGTTAACTTGCCAGTTGGTGGTCTTTTAAAAGAGGCTGGAGGTATTGAATACAACTGGCCATGCTGACAAGTTCCTGGTAGTCACTTTCAGGAACTTCAATATTAAATCGCTTACGAAGTTCCATCACGATATCGAGAAAATCCATCGAATCAAGGTCCATCTGCTCACGCAGGGTAATATCATCCTTGATGGAGCTTACATCTTCATCGGGAGCAATATCTTCAAGTATATCTACTATGGCCTGCCTTACTTCTTCTCTAGTCATAATGGTCTCCTAAACCTAAGATACTATTGAATTCCCTCGAAAATATCAACTTAATTTTCATATCGTTTCACAATCAATACCGAATTTATTCCGAACATACCAAACGAATTATTCATTATATAATCTACACGATCTAACTGTTTTGGTTGGCCAGAAACAATATTTTTCAGATAGCATTCGGGATCAAGCTCATCTAAGTTTAAAGTCTGGTGAACTAGGCCGTCTTCGAAAGCTGGTAAGTTACCTGATAGCTCAAGTGTTCCTGCGGCACCCATAGTATGCCCAATAAAACTTTTCGTATTATTAATCCAAACTGCCTCTTCCTCACCAAACACATCCCGAATTGCCTTACACTCTTGAATATCACCCAACTGAGTCGCCGTTGCGTGTGCATTTAATATATTAATATCACCTGGCTTAAGACCAGCTTTTTTAAGAGCTAGACGTATACATTCTGCTTGCCTTCCAGGTTCTGGGAGGATGAAGTCAAAAGCATCTGAATTAGTCGCGTATCCGACAATTTCACCATAAATTTTAGCCTCACGTTTTAGAGCATCTGAAAGACGTTCTAATACGTAGACACCTCCTCCTTCTGAACAAACAATACCGTTACGATTCTTGTCAAACGGGCGACTTGCTTTAGCCGGATCTTGGTGCTCGGCGAGAGCGCCCTCACTTTTAAAGCTAGCAAAGATACCAAAGGTATGAATGCTCTCAGATACTCCTCCTGCTAGAGCAAAGTCAACCTCGCCCAATCGAAGCATCTGAAGTCCTTGAATAACCCCCATATTCCCAGCCGCACACGCAGCCCCTATAGTATAGTGCGGGCCGGTGATTTTCATATTGAGGGTTACTTCACCAGCTGGATTGTTAGCTACGGTACGCGGGTTGTGATGGTGGGACCAATACTTGGTATCATAGTCATACTTGCTGATATTGTAAATTTCATTTTCCGTTTCAACATTACCGTGCTCAGTAACACCAAGGTAAACACCTACCCTCGATCGATCGATCGATTCAAGGTCAATCCCAGAATCATTAAACGCTTCCCGACAACAGTAAATCGAAACCGATCCAACGCGGGTACCTCGACGTAATTCTTTTTTTTTCTGATACTTCAAGACATTGAAATCACAGATTCCGGCAAGCACCTCGCCTACATAACGAGTCTCAAATTTCTGCACGCCAGATTTTCCCGCTAGCAAGTTCCCACGAAAGTCTTTGAGATTATTTCCATTTGGAGCAGTAAGCCCGATGCCCGTGATAACAACTCGCTCTTCAGGGTGCACCTGATCATTCATGCTTAAAAGTTGTCAAAGGAATAAAAATAGTTCTATGAAGGCAGGAAAATATAGTTTTTGAATAAGCAAACATTACCACAAAAAATAGTTAAAAACACTACTTTCCTTTACCGCCTACCCATGCTCTCATGCTTTAAACTCCAGCACTCCTAACTATTATCTATTCTATTGCAATAGGTGAATGTTGGCGCCCTCATAATACACTCCTTTTTTTTATGCTAACATTGAAGTTTTTCTTATTTCAGCTTTAGTGTAAAATGAAAAGTTCTAAATTATAGATTTAAACGTCAAAAATATTTTATGAAATCTTACGGTGTAATAATTATAGGTGGTGGGCACGCTGGATGTGAAGCCGCTCTTGCTTCTGCTCGGATGGGAGTGCATACCGCTCTTATCACCCTTGACCTCGAAAAAATAGCACTTATGCCCTGTAATCCAGCAATCGGTGGAATAGGCAAAGGGCACATTGTACGTGAAATTGATGCGCTTGGCGGACAGATGGCACGCTGCATTGATAAAACAGGCATCCAGTTTCGCGTCCTCAACTCCTCAAAAGGTCCAGCAGTCCAAGGATATCGCGCTCAGGCAGACAAACATCTCTATAAAAAAGAAATGCGCCGAGTCCTTGAGTGCCAAGATTACCTAAGCTTGATATGCGATGAAGTAGATGAATTGTTATTTGATAACGATTCGGTCAAGGGTTTAAGAACTCGTTCCGGACTCGAGTTAAGCTCTCGATCTATAGTCATCACTACAGGAACTTTTTTAAACGGGCGTATTCACCTTGGAATGAAAAATTCGCCAGCTGGGCGTGTAGGTGAAAAACCTTCAATCAAACTTTCGCAATCATTTCTCGACCAGGGATTCGAACTCGGCCGATTAAAAACAGGTACTCCTCCACGCCTACTTGGTAAGTCTATCAACTTTTCTGAGTGTGAAATACAGCAAGGAGACCGTGATCCCAAGCCATTTTCTTTTTCTACCACTAAAATAAGTCAGCTTCAGGTACCCTGCCACATCACATATACAAATACACGCACTGCAGAAGTTATTAACAAGAACATGCATCTTTCACCCCTTTACAGTGGAGTCATTGAAGGAGTTGGGCCTCGCTATTGCCCTTCTATCGAAGATAAGGTTGTAAAGTTTCCTGACCGAGTTTCACACCATGTTTTTCTTGAACCCGAAGGACTCGATACGGACTGGATCTACCCAAATGGTATCTCCACCAGTTTAGCCGAAGAAGTGCAATGGGAATTAGTGCGCACCATTCCTGGGCTTGAAAATGCTGATATCGTCGCTCCAGGTTATGCGATTGAATACGATTTTGTACCGCCAACGCAACTTTTATCGACATTAGAAACTAAGAAAGTAAAAGGGCTCTTCCACGCTGGACAGATCAATGGAACCTCTGGCTATGAGGAAGCTGCAGGCCAAGGGCTGATAGCAGGTATAAATGCCGCTTTAAACTTTCTCGACCGGGCACCGTTCACTTTAAGCCGCATGGAAAGCTATATCGGGGTAATGATCGACGACCTAGTGACCAAAGGAACCCAGGAACCCTACCGTATGTTCACATCGCGTGCCGAAAACCGCTTGCTGCTTAGACAAGATAACGCTGATACAAGGCTTATGGGAAAAGGCCATGAACTCGGACTAGTTTCGAATGAAGTTTACAACTTTTGTCTTCTGAAAAAAGAAACGGTAGAAAAAGAAATTAACCGGCTCAATACAACCAAAGTTGTTCCAAATAAACAAGGAAAAGAGCTTGTTTCTAAGTTGGGAGTTAAGAGTTTAAAAACTCCTACCACTCTCTCTGGATTATTAAAACGCCCTGAAATAACTTACAGTCAAATCATAGAAACATTCAATGGAGCCTCTGTATCAAAACTTGTCGGAGAGCAGGTAGAGATTCAGGTTAAGTACGAAGGGTTTATTCAAAGACAAAAGCAAGTTGTATCTAAACAAAAGAAACTAGAAAGCTACCGAATCCCCATCGACTTTAACTATGAAGGCATACCTGGTCTATCTTGCGAGGTTGTTCAAAAGCTTGAGAATATACGTCCCACAACACTGGGGCAAGCCTCCAGAATCTCAGGTATTACTCCGGCCGCGGTTTCCATAATCATGTTAATGCTTAAATAACCCTCGCCCAACCATGGTTCCCACAGATTCGACGCAATGGCTTCTAGAAGTCGACAAAAGAGACATCGCGTATATCGTTAGCATCTTTGAGGGATATGACAATCTTGCTGTTGTGCGAACAGTTGATGCAGAACAAAGTATTATAGAGTTGATCATTTCTCCTGACTATCTGGAAGACACAGATCAATTGGTTCATGCTTTATCAAAAGAAGTTTATATCAAAAAAATTAAAACCCACCCCAAAACACTTAATTAATAGTCGTAGAATTTTGGCGATCTGAAACTATTTTTTAAAAGTGCATTATTGAATATATGGATACGTTCCCGAGTTTCTGACGTCCTTTTAAAAAATCAAGCTCTATAAGAAAACCAACTTCTATCAAATTAACCTCAAAATTTTTATTCACCAGATCAATGCAAGCAGCAAGAGTCCCTCCTGTCGCAAGCACATCGTCTATAATGACAACGTTTTGACCCTTCTTAAACGCATCCTGATGAATTTCCACGCTATCTTCACCATATTCTAGGCTGTATGTTTCCTGAAAAGTTTTGTAGGGAAGTTTACCTGGTTTTCGTACCATAACTACTCCACAGTCTAGCGCGTATGCCAACGCGGAAGCAAAGACAAAACCCCGGGCCTCTACTCCTACCACCTGATCTATCCTGTTATCTTTATATCTAGTTTTTAAAGTATCGATGACTTTTTTAAATGAAACAGGGTTAGAGAGCAGCGGAGTGATATCTTTAAAAATAATGCCTTCTTTGGGAAAATCAGGGATGTCTCGGATAACAGATTTCAACGTTTCCATAGTTTGCCTCTTAAATTTATGAAGATTTAAATAAGGTTTACTTCATTGACGTTATAAAAAAGTGTGGACCTACCAAGTAAATAGGTCAGCTGTTTATTTTTTTGGTAAATAGTTGAGAGGGTTCATTGGACTAGAATCATTTCTAACCTCAAAGTGTAAATGCGGGCCCGTAGATCTCCCTGTACTTCCAACGGACGCTATCCTTTGGCCTTGTTTAACCATTTGATTTTTATATACATGAACATATGAATTATGAGCATAAACTGTCGTTAAATTACTCTTATGCTTGATGATTAGCATGAGACCATAACCCGTAGGACCCCATCCACTAAACATTATTTTACCCCTTGCAGCAGCAACTATCGGTGTTCCCTTACGAGCACCAATATCTATTCCATCATGGTGTCGCCCACTTCGACTACCGAATCTGGATGTTAATTGCCCTTTAACTGGCCAAATTAAAAATCCTTTTACCGCTTTGATATTTTTATTTGGTGTTTCTTTTTTATTTAGCTTTTTGTTTCTCTTTCTTTGTTTTTTTGTTAAAGCCTGTTTGTCTATACTGGTATCTACATTCAAAACCTGCCACGCTCCTGGAATCCATAATCGCGTCCCTATTTGAAGCTTACTTGGATTATAAATACCATTGATTCGTTTTAACCGATTTATCTCAACACCATACGCATGAGCAATAAAGTAAAGTGTTTGTCCTTTTTGAACTGTATGGTAAACCCCCTTCTGATTGGATCGTAAAATATCCAAGTTTTTTAAAATTTGGCATCCAGAAAGCATCGAAACCAAAAGTAAGAAAAGAGTAGTTCTAGCTAAATTATGAGGAAAGGTCATACGTAATAGGCTTAAGCGCTCAATAATTTTTTAAAAATTTTAACACCCGACTCTTAAGAGTCAAGTTTCATCAATCCCGCAGTCAAGCTTTACACACTTTGAAGCATAGGGTATAAACAGTTCATGTTTCGAATGCTCACCAACCATATAGCTTCTCTAAAAAGATATTCTTTTTTCTCTAAATTATTTCTTGGGCTCACTACAGTTCTTTTTTCTTCCTCGTGTGTTCAGAGCGAACCCGCACCCGACTTATTCTCCTTACCAACAATATATAAGGTAGGAAAAAAACCGGACGAACTAAGAGCTCGCGATATGAACATGGATGGCTTTCCTGATATTCTTGTGTCTAATTCCGGTAGTGATACTTTAAGTTATTTTGAAGCAATCGGCGACGGTACCTTTAAAAAACCTTTCACTATGAACACCGGACGCGAACCTTTAGCATTTGAAGTAGGCGACTTTAATGGAGACAAAATTCTAGATATTGCAGTCAGTAATTATGGTGATGGCAATATATCTATCATTCTTGGACAAAAAGACGGTGTCTTTAAAAAAAAATCAAATATAAAAGTAGGACGCCTTCCTATTGCTGTATCAGTTGGTGATTTTGATAACGACGAAAAACTAGATTTAGCCATTACGCTTCGGTTTGATAAATTAGTTATTTTTCTTGGCATAGGCGATGGTAGTTTTAAACCGGGTGAAGTATACAAAGCATCTGGCACCCCTTCTTATATGAGCGTTGGAGACTTTGATAACGATAAGAACTTAGATATAGCAGTCGCATTTAATGGAGTCCGAGTAAATTTCATTCGCCTGTTTCATGGAAATGGCGATGGCACTTTCAAACCCCCAGTTAAAGTATTAGGTGGTAAACAGTCGGCTTTCATCACTCAGTATGATATCAACAATGATGGTAGAAATGATTTGATTACTTCTAGTACTATGAACGATGTAATTAAAATATTTCTTAACAATGGAGGAAATGGATTCATTTCTCTTGAAGACGCTGCTGCCGAAAAAGGCCCAGAGTACATCGTTCCAGGAGACTTTACCGGCGACAATATTCCTGACCTTGCGGTAGCTAATCGAAGAGATGCCTCTATTTCTATTTTACAAGGGAGGGGGAATGGAACCTTTATTTTCCCTCACTTCAACTACCCTACTGGAACCAACGCAAGAGCCATGGTCGGGGCGGATTTTAATGACGATGGCCTAACTGATTTAGCCTTACTCATTTACGACAAGCAAATGCTGGAAATTATTTTAAGGAAAAATAGTCTTCCTGACCAAATTGATTTTTGAGTTCTTCCTAGTCACCTGCATTTCATCTACGACTCATCAAAAGCAGCTTTATTTTTAAAGATAAAGAATCATCAACCGTGTCGGAGCCTTTAAGGTGACGAAATGTAGAGCGAAATAATCCCGCTAAAAAAACTATCTTGTAAAGGAATCGTAGCGCCAGATTCCAAAAATAGGAATAATATTTAGAATAAAAATATAGATCGCTTTTATATGCCTCCACAATAACTTTTTCACGGTGATTATCTTGGTGTGTGCTTTGGCCATGTAGATGCTGAACTGAAGTTTCCTGAAAAAAACATATTTTTTTTCCACCTTGTCTGGCTCTTCTGCAAAGGTCGTCTTCCTCATTGTATAAAAAATAATTTTCATCCATCAACCCAATCAACTCAAACAATTCTCTTTCTGCAACAAAACAACAACCAGAAATCACTTGAACCTCGTTTGCTTTCATTTTATCCATTTTTTTCAATTCGAGAGATAGATCATAAAGGTCTAGTATTTTTAATACTGCATCTCGTGGAGTATCTTCCCACAGACGAATAGGACAGGGCTGATTGCTTTGATCAGTAATTCCACATCCAAGAATTGAAAACTCTGGGTTCGCCTGCATATAGGTATTAATTTTTTTAAAACTATTTTCGGTTAACATGGTGTCCGGATTCAAAAAAACAATCTTTCTACCTTTGGACAAAATAATTCCTTGGTTATTGGCTGCCGAAAAACCACGATTATATTTATTGGCAATCACCTTAACATCGTGAAACTTTTTAGTGACAACTTCCACCGTTCCATCCTCCGATGCGTTATCCACAACTATAACTTCATAGCTAATTTCCTTGGTATGCTTTTGCACCGAACTCAAACAACGCAAAAGAATCTCGCGTGTATTAAAGCTTACTATTACAATCGAAATATCTATTACTGCAGATTGTGAGAATTTAAATTCGGGGGAAGTCAAGAATTTTACCTATCGGATTTACTGGAGAGAAAATGTTCTTAATTATTTTTAAAAATAGAGTAGCGATATCCCTCTAAAAATGTGATGACTCTCTATCTACGTTCAAATTTTCTAACCCATGATAAATTTTCGATCTTCACGAAAACTACCATCTTTATTGTAATATTCTTTCAAATCATGCCAACTCAAATGAATGTCGCAATTCTGACAAAGGGGAACTTCAAATCTCTTCCTTCTTACCATCTGGTTTCGAAAATTTTTCATCTTCGGGCCATTCCATATTTTGCTAATGGAATCTGATTTTAAATCACCAACAATTGTTTGTGAAAACATATCTGCACAACACAGAACCACACTGCCATCCCAGTAAACGACCATCCATTTCCACAACTGTGTACACGGAGCAATATTCGTCTGATTAAATCGTTTATGTGTAAATTGGGTTTTACTAGTTTTTGGAATTTCATANTACCTGGAGAAAAGAATCTTTATCTAACTTTCCTGCCCAATTTGAAATGATATTGTCATCGATGGAGTTCAGCACCACGGAACAGTCGTGAGAAGTGATAATTTTAAATAATTCTTGCATCATAGTTTCTTCTACCGTTTTCATTGTCTTGATCCGAATGTTAACAGGAACCGGGTGAGCCGCCTTACTGTTGAGTTCAAGGAAGGTCACTATATTTTTACGCACAACATCAAAACTCATTTTCTTCACATCTTCAAAAGTCTTCTTATCAAGTTCATCAAGGCTAATGTCTACCCCCACTCCATTGTCTATCATTACTGGGATAACATCGTCATTTAGAAAAAACCCGTTTGTAAGAACCTCTATCTTATGAATCTCAGGGTAACGGTGGAGGTATTCAATGCGCTCCTTAATATGTTTGTCCATCAATGGCTCACCGAATGTTCCAAATGTAAGAACTCCACCTCGCGGCCCGTAATCATCTATAATTTTGCGATACACATCCATATCCATGGAACCAACATTTGTAAGGCCGGGATTCGGGCACCAAACGCATTTTGCGTTGCAACGATTGGTGGTGTCTATCAATATTGCGCCAGGCCACTCTTCCAATGTTTTTGCCATAGGCCGGATCGAGCCATCAAAAAACGACGAATCGTAGACTTTACGTCGAAAGTAATCCATGGCAAGAAAATAGGGCATCTTCTTGATCCATTTTTTCACTATATTGCAATAAGGGTTTTTATTTTTCTGCTTATTTGAGGCAATCGAAGGAAACGACTCTGTTTTAAAATTTTCTTTTTCTAGTATAGGGGTTTCATTCATGGGGATTTCCTAGGTTTCTAATCTTAACGGATATTGAATTGGATTCCTAAAGAAGCAAAGATCTATCTTTCTCTTTCACATACCACTGTGCAACTCATACAAATCAATCATTTTGTTTGCAGCCTTATCCCAGGAAAATTTCTGTTGAACCACCATTTTTGCTTTCTCTGCCATTGATTCAGCATCTTTAACGTTTTCTAAAATAAAAATAATTGCCCTTGCAAGTGCATCTGCATCGTTAACGGGTACCAACGTTCCCGTCACCCCTTGCTCTATATTTTCTGGTACAGCCCCGCCACTTGCAGCAATAACTGGTAACCCGGCCGCCATCGCTTCCACCACAGATAATCCAAAACTTTCGACTCGGGAGGGGAATATCCCTAGACTACTTCGTGCTGTTAGATTTTGAATTTTAGTACTGCACAACCAACCCATAAATTCCACTCGATCTGTTAAAGAAAGCTCAGCAACCAATGATTTATACTCCCTTAATCGATTGCCTTCACCTACTATTGTCAGGCTTACATCTTTAACCACTTTTGAAACCGTTTTTAAAGCATAAAAAAGCTCCCGAAGGCCTTTTTCTTCTTCTATTCGACCCCAAAATAAAAGCACCGAGCCGGAAGATGGTTTTCTCTCCACTTCAAACCAAGAGCTCTCTACTCCTGGAGAAATCACCTTTATCTTATTGGCACAAGTATTATTTATTCCTTTTATAATGAGATCGTGAGAAAAGTGGCTGAACGCCACAACCTGATCCGCTTCAATAATCGCCTGCCGTAAAAAATAGGTATTGAGACTTTTTAAAAGTCGAATCGGTCTCATCATTCCTTTTAGCATTCCTGTAATTGGTATATTGGGAGTATGCGAGGTGAAAACGTAAGTAGATTTATTTCTTTTTGCTATTTTGCCAGTCCAATATGCTTCCTCTGCATTCCCATGGATAACATCAAATTTTTCTTTTTCTGCGAGCGGGCCTAACACATTTGAGAATGAAAAAATATTTAAGTTAATCGTTGCAAAATCATAATGATGTACCCAGTGAATCTCGTATGGAACTTTTATATTAAACTGCTCGTGAGGCTTCTTAGAATACAGGACATGAACTTGGTGGCCCTTTAAAAAAAGTGAGCATGCTAGATGATGCACGGCAAGTTGTCCGCCACCCTTAAATGCCGACCAAGGCGAGGAGTTAATTGTAAGACAGATCTTCAATGTGACCCCTAAAATTTCATGGCTGACTTTATGCCTTCGAGAGGAATAAAAATGGAAAGGCGAGGACTAATGTCTATTTATAGTAACACTTATGATTTATCTTTTAGTTTCTTAATTTTTAAGTATCTTTTAATTTCACAATACAAGAACCAAATAACCCTTATAAGAATGCCACAATCCAAGAACGCCTACTATTACTCTACCGCCCATACCAGGACCTATGCATGCAAATGCAGGACTACTTGTTAGTAACAATAAAAATATTATAGAAAAGCTTCTTTTTTTCATCGGTCCTTTAAACAAAAAAACGAGATGACTCTGTAGAGTTATCTCGTTTCATTTTTAGAATGATTCGTAGACGTTAAAATCACTTTTCCTCTGAACTCTCTAAAAAATAAAAATCCTAGAACTTGTTGAAAATATTGGTGCCGAAGAGAAGACTCGAACTTCCACGAGGTTGCCCTCACATGAACCTGAATCATGCGCGTCTACCAATTCCGCCACTTCGGCCTTATAAATCAGTATTAAGAATCTTCCTTTATATAATGAATCAAGTCCGCCAGTGTACCACCGGAAATACTCAAGGCGTTCTTACAATACCACGTATGCATGATGTGTTGGTAAAGAGCTAAGATCCTAGTTAGTCTTTGTAAGACTAGAGGTAATTGATGTATGTGAGTCTAATTTAAATTTTAATCTTACTCATTTGAACTATCAAAAAGTATCGCTTTCCCTTTTGACGCTAGTTAAGTCCTTTAACGACATATGCTCATGAAATATAAAGTAAAGACCTCCTACAAGGATTACCCCAGAAAACAAGGTCCATCCAACCATTCCTAGACTGACAGATTTTATTTCAGATTCACCCATAATCTCATGCAAAGCAATTACAATTCCCGCATTATATGACCCTAAAAATCCAGGAGTAGGAAGAATAGAAATTAGGATCGCTACTATAACGCCAAGAATAAGAAGTGAAGGAATGGTCTTATGTTGCAAATCAAATGCAAAATAAAGCGGGTATACCGAAAAAATATTCGCGGTCCAAACAAGAACCGAATAAACACTGATTTTTGCTAAGGTTCTAAATTTTTTGACAACCTCACAGCCAATGGTAAATTCATCAAGAAGGTACTTAATTTTATCCGCCCATTTTTCATTCATGAAACCTAAAAACCAGCCGACTATTTTCATTACCTTTTTTTTGTGGTTCAATAGTAAATATATAAAGACCATAAGCGCAATGACCGCCAATACACAAATTTGACCAAACTTGATTGCCATTTCTTGTACCGAAAACCCTGAAAATTCGATATTCGGGGAAAATACATCAGCTTCAAACCAAAAAATCCAGATAAAAATAAGCAAAAGAATTATCATATCGAACAGTCGCTCCACAACGATGGAGGCGAATGCAGCCGTAAAGGTAATGTCATATTTTTTGGAAAGAAGATAAGGGCGCAGTATTTCGGCAGCGCGTGCCGGTAAAAAATTTCCCATAAATCCAACCATCATCGGCGAATACAATCCGCCAACATTTACTTTCAAGGAAGACTCTAAAAGCGCTTGCCAACGGTAAGCTCGAAAAACATAACTCAAAAAAGTTATTACAATGGCAGGAAGGATATAAATGTAGTCCATCTCCTTGAATGAAGAGATCACTTCACTGAAAGACACATTGCGCAATGTGTAATAGAGCGCAATCAAGGCTATGACTAGTCCAAAGATAAGTTGTCGATATTGTTTCAAGGCAGGTTCGCTAGAATTATTTTTGCGGCGTGAATATCTTTTTTAATCTGTTCGACCAATTGGTCTGCTGATTCAAACTTCACTTCTCTTCGTATGCGACGAATAAAAATAACCTCTATTTCTTGGCCGTATATTTTTCCCTCAAAATCAAAAATATGCGCTTCGACACTCAAGGTATCACGTTTAAAGGTAGGATTAAATCCAACATTTACCACACCATTATATTTTGCATCTTGATGTTTAATAGAAACCGCATACACCCCGACCCCTGGTATTTGCACTCGACTGGTATCTAAGTTAGCTGTTGGAAATCCAATTTTCTGACCGGTCTTATAACCTTCTATAACGGGACCAGGAATGGAGTAATGACGACCTAAAAACTCACCTGCTGCTTCCACCTTTCCATCTTCTACAAGTTCCCGGACGTAAGAACTACTGACAAGGTGCCCATTGAACTTGACTGGGTCAATAATGTGCGTACGAAACCTATATTCTTCGCCCATTTGCTTTAGATAACGAACCGTTCCCTCTCTCCCTCTTCCAAAAGCATAATCAAACCCAACCACTACCTCCTTGACCCCAATGCGCTTAACCAAAATATCATGTGCAAATTCTCTCGGGTGCTGATCAGAAAATTGGCGTGTAAAGTCGGCACAGACAACCAGATCAATACCGCATTCCTCAATCAACTCCATCTTCTTTCGAAAAGTTGTTAGTAATGGTGGCATCTTATCCGGAGCAAGAATCTTAAGCGGGTGTGGCTCAAAAGTGAACGCAATAGCAGTTCCTCCGTTTTCCTTGGCCAACTGTGCTGTTTTTCTGAAAAGAATTTGATGGCCCACATGCACACCATCAAAATTACCTATGGCAACAACCGGATAAGGAATTAGATCCAAAATATTTTTCGTACCACGAATTATTTTCATTCTCAGTTTTACTCTTAAAATCTTTTTAAAATGAAACTTTTGACTCTCAGTCTAGTACTTGTAGAAATTCAAAGAATAGTTTGCTACACTTTTGTTTCCCACAGACAATGGAGTTCCCAATGTTTGATATCGGATTTTTTGAGTTGCTAATTATTATGGGTATTGCGGTGGTCGTTATTGGACCGCAAAACCTTCCACGCCTAGCTAAATCCATTGGAAAAGGCTGGGGTGAATTTCAGAGCACCTTCAATGACCTTAAAAAAGATGTTATGGACGAAGCTGAGGGATTAAGACAATCAACCGATATCGATAAATTAGAGCAAGATATTGGAGCTGCCACCAAAGTTGATGTCGACGTTAATCTAAGTATGAATGATATCAACTACGACCCTAAATCATCGGATCAAGAAAAATCATAAACTTTTATTTAAGACGGCCTATTAAGGTCTGCATGCTTAGTGATAAGCTCTGTCTCATTCCATCCCTTCATATCAAGTCTTCCAATAGCATTATTATTTTCTGGGCTATTACTTTTATTACTAGCCCACAGAAGGAGAGAAAGTAATTATACAGGTGTTGCCTCTTTCAACCTAAGTATGGGATTTATCGCCGCTCTGATGGCCGATTTTTCTGGAATGATCTCTGTGGATATACATTCTTGGAGTACGGTAACAATCTTATCCCATCAGGGCTATTCTTTTCTTGTGACCGTGTTGTTTGGATTCGCTGTTGGCTGGTCCTACACCCAACCTTTTTCAAAAACAGCTTTATTTATTTATATTATATGCACCTTAAGTATGTTGGCATGTGTATATTCTGGATACCAGTTAGTATTTTCATAAAAGCTTACTAATATCTTATTTAGTTTCCTGTCCCAGCAGGAAGATGAAATCTGTGTACTAATTCTCCACCATAGAAACCTGCATTCAAAACAGTGAATAATCCTACTATCAATAAAAAGTGGTGAAGCACATTACACCATGTTTTATATCTAAACCTGGACAGCAAAAGCACGCAAAAAAATATAATTATAGTCGAAAAAGTGAAAAGGAGGTGTTTCGCGACAAACGGTTTAAATTCATCCTTTAATTCAAGACTCATCAAGCCAAGGAATCCGATCACTGCAGCTGGAATCGAGCACCAAAAGCCAAACTTTATGTTAAATGAACCCGCTTCAGCTACAATTTTTTCTCCTCTAAAATTTCCATACAGTTCAAATAAAGTCCCAGTCACCAAAAGACCAATTGGAAAATGAACTAGCAGGGGGTGTAGTTTGGCAAAAAACATTTATTATGTTTTATTTTTTTGAGCCGCGGCAACGGGTCAATTCCGAAAGAATTACTCCCGTGGCGACAGCAACGTTAAGTGATTGAATTTTTTCTGTACCAGGTATTCGTACTACTTGATCACATCGTTTTTGCACACTTGAGGAAAGTCCGTCCTGTTCATTCCCAAATACAACTACGCAGGGAAAACGTATTTCAATGTCATAAAGTAATTGTTTGGCATTTAGGTCTGTTCCTATAACATAAATATTTCTCAACATAAAATCTCGCAAAGCAGAAGCGAGGTCCGTACATTGATATATGGGAGTTATTTCCATCGCACCTTCTGCGGTCCTTGCTGCAGATGAAGTCAGTCTTGCCTGACCTTCTTGATTCGAAATTACCATTCCTTCTACACCAAAAAATGCACAGGTCCTTAAAATTGCGCCTAAATTATGTGTGTTCCCTACACAATCTAGCGCTACAGCAATGCCCTTCTTTCCCAACCCAGTCTTGATAAAAGAATATATAGAAGATGGAATAATGGGACGGACCACCATAACAACACCTTCATGATGGGTAGCAGATGCCACTTTATTCAAAGACTCTAAGTCTAACTCTCTGTATGGTAGTTTTTTAACGGCACACCATTTTTTCACAGATCCTAACGCAGAAGAACGTTGTTTAGAAAAAAATAAACGGCAAAGATCATCTGGGCGATTCTTAAAAAACTGCATACAGGTATTCCAACCATATAGCGTGAACTCTGTATCTTTTAGACGCTTAGACTCTAACGGTGCAGATTGGTTTATCATTTTATTAGAAAATTAATTAACGCCAATAACACTGGGTCATCCATGACCACTCGCCATAAAACTTTCGGAGGATTTAAATTTAGGTTTTGGTAAGTGGGCAACTCTCTCAAAAAAAATTCGAGCACTCTGGATCAGCTCATCAATTGTAAGCAAATGATACATAGAACTTCGAAATGAAGCAGCCCCTGGATAACCATAAACAAGCCATGAAGCAAACTTACGTAGATAGATAAGTGTATTGCGTAAATCATATTCAGCTCTCAATAACTCAAGATAGCGATCTAGAACTTCACAAGACGATTCAAAATCATTTGTATCCAAACCTATACATTCTTTAAATATCCATGGGTTTCTCAACGCTCCACGACCTATCATTACCGCATCAACTCCCGAATCACTTAAAAGTTTTTGTGCTTGATCCACCGTCCGTATATCACCGTTACCCACAATGGGAATTTGTGCCCTTTGTTTGACTTCGGCTATCAAACCCCAATCAGCCTTACCTTCATAACCTTGCGCACGTGTTCTCCCGTGTATTGCAACCCATTCACACCCAGAGTTCTTTGCTGCCCTCACGCATTCATGAATAGTTAATTCATCGTGGCTCCACCCTGTCCGCATTTTAACAGTAAGAGGAAGCTCTATTCCGCGTTTTATTTTTGTTAAAAACGTTTCTAGGTAAGCGGGATCACGCATCAGTGCTGCGCCGCTACCTTTCTTTACCACCTTCTTAACTGGGCACCCTAGATTGATATCAACGAATGAAGCTCCAACCTCCTTAACATGATGAGCTGCATTTATTATGTCTTCTTCAGATTCACCAAAGAGCTGAATCCCGACCAAAGATTTAGACTTTGGATGAACCGCTATCATTTGATGAGTTTTTCCCGAATTATAAAGGAGACCTTTAGCAGAAACTAATTCGGAAACCAAAACCCCTGCTCCCATTTCATCCATTAACTGACGGAAACAAATATCAGTAATTCCAGCCATGGGTGCCAACCAAAAAGGGTTGCGTGCGCCATCAATCAATTTACCACGTAAGGATTTAGCGGCAAGAACATCTTGATTATTTCTTATATATGAGTTTGGACGGTTCATTTGTTCTCTCCAACCTTATTAATATAAGGTTGGAAGTGAGGAGGATAAATTGCTGTTAATTGAAACTTTGTATCAAAACATTGAAACTGCATACGACGATGATGCAGATTAAACTCTTGGTCAGAAACTTTCCCATTACCATAAACAGAATCATTATAAATAGGAAGCCCCTCACTGGCCAAATGAACTCTTATCTGGTTTGTACGGCCCGAACGTGGGATCACTCTCAGTAAAGAAATATTATTAATTGATGTTAGCCATTCAACATCTGTGCGCGCCAGTTGCGAACCAGGGACATCTTTCCCCACAACCCGTTTCGACGCTGTGATTTTCCCGATTGGTTTATCTATCGTGAATTGCTTTGATCCTGGAACACCTTCTACCAGCGCATAATATTCTTTCTCAACTCGATTCTGTTTAAATTCTTGCATGAGAAAAGCTGCTACTTTTTGTGTCCGAGCAAACACGATTACTCCCGTTGTCGTAGCATCCAGTCTCTGAATCGGGCGAGACATTTCATTGGGATACACATCCTTTAAAATCTCGGTCATTGAATTCTTAAAATATCGGCCACAGGGGTGCACCGGAATAGGAGCACTTTTATTAAATGCACGGATATTTTTGTCCTCGTAGATAATATTTAATGTTCTATCTGCCGCCGGCTCTTTTCGGAAACCCCCGTTTGTAATGGTAAGGTCGCTTGCACGTAATTTCTGACCAATTAATGCTACCTTGCCATTGACAATAATTTTACCCGCACGAATCTGACGTGACCATTCTTCCTCATCTTGATAAGAAAATCGCGTTGCAAAATATTTTTCAATGGGAAAACTATCGTATTGAAGCGGAACATGAGACCGGTAAATCTGCTCAGTTGGAGGAAGCGTATGTAATCGATTCATGACAAAATCAAAGCTGACTAACGGTGAAAATTTATTTAGAGGAGATGAGGATGTCTTGCGTCATCAGTTCCACTGGGGGTTCACTGGAGCCTTGGTTAGATATTGATATTTTTCTCCCAAGGAGTTGACCGCTTGGGGCCATATTAGGTCTTCCGATTTAAGAAAAATAAATCGTTCATCGGCACTTTGAATTAACCAGCTATTTTGTTCCATCTCTCCATCTAATTGACTACTTGACCATCCAGAATATCCCAAATAAAAACGAATATTCTCATTTGGGTTTGCAATATTAAGGTAAAGCGATTCAAGCGTTTCTAAACTACTCCCAAAATAAACCCCAGAACAGACTTCATCTAAATCATCAATGCCCTTGGTCGACCGATAAAGATAGAAAACCATCGCTTGAGAAACAGGACCACCTATGTAGATCTTTTCATTATAAGATTTAAGGATATCAATACTAGAAAACAGATCCGGTGCCTTCAATTGAGCCGAACGATTTATGACTAAACCGAAAGAGCCCTGCTCGTCATGATTACATAACAAAATCACGGTTCGTGAAAAATTTGGATCAGGCAAAACCGGGTTGGCAATAAGCAACGAGCCTTTTCCATATTGTTTATTTTTAAAATCTTCAGGGAACTCCATGACTTACAAAATACCGCGATTAAGGTTATAAATTTAATGACTCGAGTTTATGAAAGTTGGGACAACTCCTAGCATCTTCTTTAGCTTCTGCCGATGCAAAGTTATTGTCCATATAAAGTGCTACTAAGTTTGGAAATAACTTGGATACAGCGAGTGCCATTACTCCTTCATCTCCAATTTCATTTTGAGCCAAATCTAACTCCTCCAATTGGCTTAAACAATTTTCTTTTGCAATAAACCTAACTCCCTCACTTTTAATTAAATTTCGATAAACATTTAATGTTTTTAATTTCTTCAAAGTAGTGGACCGGCAAATTGCTCGGATACCCTCTGGGCCCAAATCATTTCCACCTAACTCGAGCCATTGTAATTTAGAAAAAACAGGTGATTCGGCCAGAAGTTTTGCTCCTTCATCACCAATTCGATTCCCCCCAAGATTCAATCGCTTTAAACTGGATAGGCGCTCGTCCTTTGAAAAAACTGTCATTCCATTACTTCCAACGCAGTACCCTTTGAGATCAAACTCCCTCCCATTCGAGGATAGACGCTCCAAAATAATTTTTTCCATTGTTTGTTTTAAATTTTCCCCAGTCAAACCGCAAGGTTGAGCCGGTTTGTATATCTGAAAGTGAGAAATAGATGGCATAGTAAGTCCTTTTTTCAGCAAATGACATCGCTTCCCCAAAAATTTAACGTTAATAATGACCCAAATAACGAAAAATATTGCTGTTAAAGATAAAGCGTGTCGTGTTTTTTCCAAGTAGGCTATTATAAGGTTGACAGAAAATCAATAATATTTTAAATTTCTGGGTTTTACTATAAGGATTTTATCATGGAACTAGATTTCGAAAAAATGGATGGACTTGTTCCAGCCATTATACAGGATGCTGAGTCTGGGAAAGTTCTAATGCTGGCGTATATGAATGAATTTGCTTGGAACAAAACGCTAGAAACAGGGAAAGCTTGGTTTTACAGCCGGTCCAGAGATAAACAGTGGATGAAAGGTGAAGAAAGCGGTAACGTTCAGATTGTAAAAGAAGTCTTTATAGATTGTGATAATGATACCGTTTTACTTAAGGTGGAACAAGTTGGTAAAGCTGCCTGCCACAAAGGCTATGTGAGTTGCTTTTTCCGAAAAATCAATGGCGAGGTAAAAATTGTTGATGAAAAAATATTTGATCCTGACACAGTTTATAAAAAATCTTAAAAATATCAATAAAGCCGATCTACCGATTCATTTTGATTTAATTTATTGAAGAAAGAAATTTATGAGTAATAATATCTTAAAACTCGGTATTCCAAAAGGAAGTCTTGAAGAGGCTACAGTTAACCTGTTTGCCAAAGCTGGATATAATATAAAAATAAAGAGCCGTTCTTATTTCCCATCCATTGACGATAATGAAATCGAATGCATGTTAATTCGTGCTCAGGAAATCGCACGTTATGTCCAAAACGGTGTCCTTGATGCAGGACTAACAGGTAAAGATTGGATCCATGAAAACCGTGCGGATGTTATCGAAATTGCCGATCTAGTTTATTCCAAAACTTCATCACGACCTGTTCGTTGGGTGCTTGCAGTTCCCAACGAATCACCCATCCAATCAGTTAAAGACTTGCAAGGGAAACGTATAGCCACCGAAGCTGTTAACATGACTGTCGATTATCTTAAAAAACACGGGGTAACAGCAGACGTTGAATTTTCTTGGGGGGCTACCGAAGTCAAGCCACCAAAACTTGTGGATGCTATCGTTGAAATCACAGAAACGGGAAGTTCTCTTAGAGCTAACAATTTACGAATTATTGAAACCCTCATGGAATCAAACACAAAATTTGTTATGAACAAAGAGGCTTATGACAATCCCTGGAAAAAACAAAAAGTTGAAAGGCTTGTTCTTATGCTTCAAAGTGCAATGGCCGCCAATGGGCAAGTTGGGCTTATGATGAACGTGCCAAAAAATAAGCTTGATGAAGTTATGAAAATTCTTCCGGAAGGGAAAAAACCCACGATTGCCGAGTTGACTGATTCTAATTGGATGGACCTCACTGTGATTTTAGAAGAACGGTTAGTGCGTGAAATAGCACCTGACCTTAAAGCAATTGGCGTTGAAGATATCGTGGAGTACTCCATCAATAAAATCATTCATTGAAAGAACATCTTGGCGGGTACTAAATTGTCGCCGACTATGAACGACGACCGAGACAATTCAAAGATCCAATCGAGTTCCGAGGGTTCCTCCACAGAAGTCAATGCTTCCTCCGAAGAAAAAGATACCCTCGCATCAGAGCAATCAATAGAGCCTGATAAAGAAGTCAATTCTTCTTCAGAAGATCAATATACCCTCGCATCAGAACAATCAATAGAGCCTGATAAAGAAGACCCGACAAAGAAAGATTCTAGTGTAAAAGGTTGGCTCTTATTACTAGTTCTATTGATTACATTGGGCACTGGTTTCTATTTTTATTCCTATAAAGAAGATAGTAGTTTTTTCACAACCTTGCCCGATAGTTTAGTGAAATTATTTTCAACAGCGCCCCAACTAAAAAATATTCCTGGTATTCAGTCCAAAGAGATACTCGCTAGACCACCTGAGGAAGTTATCAAGAAAACTGAAGAAGCAACCTCCTCTGACACGCAGTCCAAAGAATTACCTGCTAAATTTTCTGGGGAAATCGTTAAGCAAACCAAAAGGACAAACCTTTTTGACAAAACAACCAATGAAAATGAAAAAACCATTGATCTTCTACGCGATGAGATACAATTTCTCAAGGCCAAGCTTAAACAGAAATCCTCACCTTCTCAGAACTTTCAAATCAAAAGACCACATATCAGTGGTAGTTTTCTAGAAGAAAAACCTGAAAAAATAACTCAACAAGAGAGAAAAAAACCTGCATCTACAATAACAACTTCACCAGCAACCCCTTCGCCCGCTAAAGGGGAACCACTGAACCAACAAAGCCATCTGCAAAAAAAATCTCCGCAAAAAAGAAGTGAAGAAGTCCAAGCCTATCTTGATTTTGTAGAAAGTACTGGGAAAAAACTTATTGAGCTGATTGAAAAAGGGTGGACTCACTTACAAGCATTAGTTATGAAATATAGAAAAAATAAATCGGAGGATACAGAAAGTATTTTTTAGTGTCTATCAAGTAATTTCACAAATACTTTCCCCCACCTAACCTAAAAAAGGTTCGATCTTAGGGGAATAATCTCAATGACTCTCTTTAATTCCTATTTAAAGAAATTCAATAGAATGTTTTTTTAAAATCATTCCATGCTGATAACATAGACTACTGAAATGAGCCAGGCCATCTTTTGCTGCCTCATCTAAGTCATATCTTATTTTTTTTTCTAAATAGTCTTCTAGCACTTCAATATCCACACCAGGCAGCCCTTTGTAACCTTGCACAACTTCTTTAACTCTCCCACACCCTTCTGCTTTGACCTGTTGGATGAATTTTTTTTGGGATTGACTCAAGCAAATGTTTTTTCTTGCTGCTATCACCGCATGAACAAAAGTTTTACCTGTTTGCCGAAACCATTCCTCACTAAGGTCATAAACCGTTATGCTTGAGTCGAGGTTACTCAATTTAAAAGCTGAGTCTCCTATTATCAGTGCAGCTGAGTGATCAACCAACATTGAGTCTAGATCTGGCGGAAAAGGATGAATAGAAAGATCCGATCTAAATGAAAATAATATTTTAAGCAGAGCCACCGACGTTCGAGAACGATTATCTGCAGCAATCGAACGAATTTCGCCAATAGGTCTTTTTGTTAAAAACAATACTGTTCCCACTTCACCTCGTGAAGCGATACACACACCTGGAACTAACCGATAGCTATCGGCCGACTTAAAATACTCAACCGAAGGGACCATAGCTAAATCCAAGTCACTCGACTTCAACCGGTCTGCGAGAACAGCAGGTGAATCTATTATTACTTGAAATCCCTTATTCGCACCCTGTTCCTTCAAAGGTAAAAGAAGAGGGCTTGCATTCAGGAAATTATGGATTCCAAATCTAAGCATTGGTTTGGTCATAGCAAAAAAAAGGGGCGAAGGACACTAAGGCCCCTCACCCCTGTAAAAATTTAAAACAGTCAGATAAACATCGGTGCGAGCACCAAAGCTACAATAGACATCAGCTTAATCAGAATATTCATCGCTGGTCCGGAAGTATCCTTAAGCGGGTCACCCACTGTATCACCAACAACCGTTGCATGATAAGCATCAGATCCTTTACCACCTAAATTCCCGGCTTCAACATATTTTTTGGCATTGTCCCAAGCACCGCCCCCGTTAGACATAAACAATGCCAGCAACACACCTACCAGAGTAGCACCCATAAGCATGCCACCTAAAGCCTCAGCTCCCAGTACAAGCCCGATCAATATGGGCATAACAATAGCAATAACACCCGGAAGGATCATCTCCCTTAAGGCTGATTGAGTGCTGATGTCAATACACTTAGCGCTATCTGGTTTTCCAGTACCCTCCATTAGGCCGGGGATCTCTTTAAACTGCCGTCGAATTTCATTCACCATATCCATAGCACCTTTACCTACCGACGTCATAGTAAGCGCAGCAACAAAAAATGGAATGACTCCTCCTATGAATACTCCTATAACAACCTTATGCTGAGTAATGTCAATGGACTCAATGTTTGCTGCCTGAGTAAATGCTGAGAATAGTGCCAATGCGGTTAGGGCTGCAGAACCGATAGCAAATCCCTTACCAATAGCTGCTGTGGTATTACCAACTGCATCCAATCCATCAGTAATTTTCCGCGTCTCCTCACCCAGACCGGCCATCTCAGAGATACCGCCCGCGTTATCAGCAATTGGTCCATATGCATCAACCGACATGGTAATACCAACAGTAGCCAACATCCCAACGGCAGCCAAGGCAACGCCATAAAGACCAGCAAACACCGAACTGAAGTATATGGCAATCGTTATGATGATTACCGGTATGACACAGCTCTCCATCGCAACAGCGAGCCCTGTAATCATTACGGTAGCAACGCCAGTGCTGCTCGATTCAGCAATTTTTACAACGGGAGAACCTGCCGTGTAATACTCAGTAACCAGCCCGATCGCTATACCAGCAAAACAACCAACTGCTAGCGCGATAAAAACACCAGAGGATAAACCCATAACCTTGATCACAAAAAATGCTACAAATAGCATCGCTCCTGCGCTGACAAATGTGCAATTACGTAATGCAGCTGATGGATCCTGATCCTCCAGCGCATCCATTGCCCGAATACCTATAATCGATGCAATAAGACCCACCATGGCAACAATGAGAGGAAGAGCCATGTACTCAAATTTCATAGCGGACATACTGGCACCTATCGCAATAGCAGCGATCATCGAACCACAGTAAGATTCAAAAATATCTGCTCCCAGACCAGCCGTATCACCAACACAATCTCCTACATTATCAGCAATAACTCCGGGATTTCTTGGATCGTCCTCAGGAATTCCGGCTTCAATCTTACCCACAAGGTCCGAACCAACATCCGCTATTTTTGTATAGATTCCACCCCCTACACGAGCGAAGAGAGCAATCGAGCTTGCTCCCATAGCAAATCCGCTAATAACACTTGCGGATTCACCCTTACCAAATAAAAGAAAAAGTCCACCAACTCCTAACAAACCTAAACTAGCTACACTCAAACCCATAACTGCCCCACCATTAAACGCGATGTTAAGCGCCTTAGCCTTTCCTCCATCGGAAGCTGCTTGAGCAGTACGTACATTTGCGGTAGTCGCTGCATTCATTCCAAAAAAGCCTGCAAGCATGGAACAACCAGCTCCTACGGCATAGGACACCGATGTCCAGAAACCTATCCAAAATCCTTTTTGAGATGAAATAACGATCATAAGAAGAATAAAAACTCCCGCAACAAAATAACCAAGCATTTTGTATTCCCGTGACAGAAAAACCATCGCGCCCTCATGGATGGATTCTGCAATTTCTCTCATTTTCTCATTACCATCTGATTGCTCATCAACTTTTTCATAAATCTTCCAAGCCACAATCAAACCGAAAATACCGAACACCACTGCAAAATATGAATAGTTCTGCGATATGTTTAAGGTAGCCATAAAAACATAAGCGCCCATAGCAATAACAAGAAACAACAATTCTCCTTTATACTCCTTTACCATTCTTCGTTTTCCTCCGTTTTATTATTACGTTTATTCATTTCCATCAACGTTTCTTCAACTTTAGTTATCGCCTCTTCAATAACCTCGTTTAATAACCGAGTTTCCGCCTCGGTGAACGAGGTCAATACGTAGTCGACAATATCCCCTTGATCATCGGGTCGACCCACTCCCACCCGAACTCGATAAAACTGGTCGGTTCCAAATTTTTCGGCGATTGACCGCACCCCCAACTGACCAGCGTCACCGCCCTTAGTTTTTACTTTGATTTTTCCAAGGGGCAAATCAATATCATCATGAATCACAAGAACCTGTTTGGGAAAAATCTTGAAAGCAGAAAGAAGCAACTTCGCCGCTTGACCACTATTATTCATGTAGGTCATTGGCTTGGCGATCACAACCTGGCAACCCTCTATTTCCCCTTCACCATAGAGAGCTCTATGCTTGCTTTGGGCAAGTGCAATCCGTTGTTTTTCAGCCAAATTATCGGCTACAAGAAAACCAATATTATGGCGCGCTAGTTCGTAACGCGGCCCGGGATTGCCCAAGCCAATAATTAAATACACATTGGATATGGCTAGCCCTCTTTCTTAGTAGAATCGTCCTTCTTATCCGAGTCTTCCTCGGTAACAGCATCAGTAGTGGCTTCTGTTTCACCCTCTGCAAGTTCTTCGTCCTCAGTTGTTTCTTCTTCTTTAACTTTCTCAAGGTGTACGCTGAGAATGACCTCATTAGGTTGATGTAAAATTTTTACCTTGTCCGGAAGGCTAAGGTCCGATACATGTAACACCTGCCCAAGTTCAACAGCCGTCACATCCAAGTCGACTGACTGCGGAATATCAACGGGCAAACATTCTACATGAATAGATTTGAGCACCTGGTTAACCAGACCACCCATTTTTTCTCCAGCAGATTTTCCAATCAAATGTACATTGACGCTGACTTTAACCGTCTTGGTAACGTCAACTTCTAAAAAGTCCACATGAACCCAACGTTCTTTCAGTGGGTGACTTTGAAATTCTTTTAAAATGACTTTACGCTTCTTATTTCCTTCCAAGTTAAGGTCAATCAAAGCGTTCTGTCCTTTGGCTGTTAAAATATCTTTAAGGTTGTCAGGACAAACAGAAAAGGAAAGGTTGTCTTTCAACCCATATAAAACAGCCGGTATTTCTCCGTTTCTTCGCACCTCTTTAGTGGCGACCTTACCCGTTTTTTCTCTTATTTTACCACTCAACACTTCAGACATTTTTATCTACTCCTTATAAATCAAATAATGAACTTACCGAAGTTTCTCGATTGATCCGCAAAATGGCCTCGCCTAATAAAGGCGCCACGGATAAAATTTTAATTTTTGGATGGTTTCTCATGGCATCACGAACTGGAATCGTGTTGGTTGCCACGATAGACTTAATTTCTGATTTAGAAATACGCTCTATCGCGGGTCCAGACAAAACAGCATGTGAGCAACAAGCATGTACTTCACGGGCCCCCGCTTCCAACAAAGCAGCTGTACCTTCCACAAGAGTCCCAGCGGTATCGATCATATCATCAACGACGAAGCACACCTTGTCAACAACATCTCCAATAATGTTCATCGCCTTAGCCTCATTCGCTGCCTCTCGACGTTTATCAATAATAGCAAGGCTGACCCCTAGGCGCTTTGCAAAAGCCCTAGCTCGTTCCACTCCGCCTGCATCTGGAGAAATAACTATCATATCCTTCAATTCTAGATTTTCCAGATAAGGAATCAGTACCTTCATAGAAAAAAGATGATCCACGGGAATATTAAAAAAACCTTGTATCTGCCCTGCATGAAGATCTACTGTCAATACACGGTCTGTCCCCGCAGTCACTAGTAAGTCTGCTATTAACTTGGAAGTAATGGGAACCCGTGGTTCACTCTTGCGATCTTGGCGAGCGTAACCGTAATAAGGTATCACGGCCGTTATACGTCTGGCAGAGGAACGCTTAAGAGCATCGATCATGATCAATAGTTCCATCAAGTTTTTATTTCCTGGATAACAAGTTGGCTGGATTACAAAAACATCACCACCTCGAACATTTTCTTCAATGCGCACATAAATTTCTTCATCAGAGAAATCTTTGATTATCGTGCGGCCCAATTTTATTTTCATGTACTTGCAAATGTCCTCTGCAAGCTCAATATTAGCCCTCCCAGAAAAAACAAGGACTCTCCCGTTTAGATTCTGTTCCATACGATATCCACCAGATAAACTTAAAAAACCTTTTTACCATTAAAAGCTGGGGCGGGAGGATTCGAACCTCCGAATGCAGGCATCAAAAACCTGTGTCTTAACCGCTTGACGACGCCCCAATCTGTAATCGCTATCTATATTTAGCTTAATCTCGTGACCGACAACCAATACACACGCTATGAAAAACTCTTAAATATACGGACAATATTCACTTTTGAATCGATCTAAAATTTAAAAGTCAGATCTTCTTTAATTTAGTTATTAGATTTTGAGCAACGAAAAATGGAGGGTAGGCTGGAGTTACGCTACTTAAATTTTCGTTGCTAATTAAAAATTTCCAAGACCACCCTTTTTAGACTTCATTAGTTAGGGGTAGTTCAGGATATCCTCCGGAAAGAATTCAGTCAAACTTTCAATCGTTTCTACAATAACTCTTTCCCAAGTTCCATTCAAACCTGCGCATGCAACCCGGGCCTTCTCCGGATCATCAAAAATTCCAAATACAGTGGACCCACTCCCAGATAAAAGAACACCCAAAGCACCCCGAGCCCCTAACTCGTCTTTAACGACCTGGACTTCAGGAAACCTTTGAATAACAACAGGTTCTAAATCATTGTACAACCGGGATCCTAAGCTTGTGATGTCCGATAAGGATAGGTTTTTCCGCAAGATGCTAATATTATTTTCCCGTTTTGTCAACTTCAATTTTAGATTTTGATATACCCAAGAAGTCGCAACAGGAAACCCGGGAAACACCAACAAAACCTGAAACTTAGCACAAGGTTCCAGGGCCTTTAACTGCTCCCCACGCCCCATTCCAAGCGCGCAAGGGGAAGTAAGAAAAAATGGGACATCGGAACCCAATTCTGCGGCCAATTTAGATAACTTCTCTCGCTCAATCTTCAAATCCCACAAACAATTCAGACCCATAAGTACGCCGGCAGCATTACCACTACCACCCCCAAGCCCAGCACCGAAAGGAATATTTTTTTTCAACCGAATGCTGACTCCTTTACCTTCAACCTGATATGACTTTCGTAATAAAAGTGCCGCTTTACAAACAAGGTTGGTATCATCCGTGGGTACTCCTGGCGTATCACACTCCAGTTTAATCCCCGAGGGCAAAAGTTCTAACTCCACGTCATCATATAAAGATACCATTTGAAAAATTGTTTCCAATTCATGAAACCCATCTTCTCTTTTTCCGTGAATATGAAGACCTAAGTTTATCTTGGCCGGGGTTTTAAATTTTATTTTCATGCTTCTCGCCACGTCACCAATTACTCTTCAGTTCATCAATCCCAATGCTAACTCAAATGCATCGAGAGAAATACCTTGATTGATCATCACGTCTGAGAAACTCATTATAATAGATTGATTTTTTGACTTAATCTCGATTACAACCTTGTGAGCGAAGTCCAACTCATCAACCTTCTTGTAATCGTCCCAATAGACCCTGTAAATTTCCCGGGTGCCTCGCATCAAGAGTAATGATTTTGGCAACAACGTATAAGCGTCGATTCCAATCTCTACCCGTTCTCCCGTTTTTTGGTTGATCGTTTCAATTTGCAAAACGGTTTGGTCGCTATTCCATTTTGCGACTTTCATCTGTAAATGAGAAAGGTGCGGTATCCCTCCTGAAAACACGCTGATGTAATCTCTAAAGTCTATGTAAGTCCCCAAAACACGGTGCATACTTTCCCAAACCGCTTCTCCAGAAATGACTCGATTTTTTCGTGGATCATACATTAAAGTTTTTTCACCTTCATAAATCAGCACACCTAATACCTGGCGAAATAAGCTGTAAGTATCCACTCGCATTGCTTCATCCCCCTTGACAAGCAATGTCTGACGAAACGATTGATTTAAGTTTTCTCCAGAAATTTTTGTACGTACAAATGCTTTTACATCTTGAATAGCAGATTTACGGGCTTCGAGTTCGGAAAACAAAGAGGACAGGGACTTCATTTCTGGCTTCGCTTCTGTTGATACAGGCAAAACCTTGGGTTGGCAGGAAACAATGAAAACTAGCAGGTACCCTACTACTACATACGGGGGTAGGGAAATTCGCATAGAATTGGGTATCAGTATGGTTAAAACTGGGTTAAATATTGATAGTTAATTATTACTCAGAAGTTTTTGCACCTTTTGAATCTTTTTTTCCAGTTCCCTAGGGTCAGGTAACTCGCTATCAACATCATCTGTTTTTTCTAAAGTGAGGAAAAGACTTGTTTCCCATGCCTTGCCAGCTTTTATATAGTTCATCAATGAAAAGTGGATGTCTCCCAAATGGCTATATAAAACTGGATCAGGGGAAGTATAAACCATAGCCTTTTTAAGTTCTCTAAGGGCTTTTTCTGATTCTCCTTTCTTAAAATAAATCCAGCTCAGACTATCAAGAAAATAACCATTTTTGGGCTGAATAGAAAGTGCCTTATCCAAATGTCCTAGAGCTTTATCTAGTGATTTCCCTTCCCTAGCATAAATATACCCCAAAAAATTATGCGCATTGGAATGCATGGGGTTAAGCTCGATAGAGTGCTTTATATTTTTTATAGCTAGCTCAAATTCACCTTTCCGCTCTTGGAGAGCTCCCAGTTCAAAATAATAAGAATCTTTATTTTTGTCTATGGCAATTGCTTTTTGCATTGCGTCAATGGCTTCGTCTAATCGATTAACCGCGACACAGGCAATAGCTAGGGAGTGATAAAGGGTGTCATTATTTTGATCTATTTTAATAGCTTCCTCAATCAATTGAACTGTTTTTTCAGGGTGCTTATTCATACTATGTAACCGAGCCAAGTAAACCATTAAATGCACGGACCTAGGCTCTATTTTCAGCAAACTATTTATTTCTTGAATGGCTCTATCTACGCGGCCAAGCATTTCATAAACACGCCCAAGCACCATTAAAATTTCTTTTTTGTATTTCTTCTCCTGAAGCAACTGAAACTCATCAAGCGCTTTCAAGTAAATTCCCTGTTCATAGTAAACGGCCCCAATTTTTATATGCATATCTGGAGCGCCCAAAACTTCTTTTGCATCTGCTCGGTATTTGCTCGAGTTTACATCCATTCTTAAAGTTGAACCTTTCATAGCGGTCATCTGCTTATGAATGTTCTCATTCAAGGGGTCTAGCTTTAAAAGAATCTTGTATTGTTTTTTAGCCTCATCGGACTTCCCCTGTGCCGCCAGGGTCCAAGCCAGAAATTCTCGAGCTTTCAAAAGATTAGGACGTAACTCCAAAGCTTGATTTAAGGATCTTTTGGCATCTTCTAATTTTCCTGCGACAATATTAACTCTCGCAAGGTAGTGGTACCCTAAGGGATTCGTTGATTCTACCTGGAGTACCTTCTTGTACATATCTTCTGCAAGATCATATTGCTGACGAACTTCGTAAATTGCACCGCTGAGAAGGTAGGCTCTTGCTAACCCCGACTTAGCCTGAATTACGCGTTGATAATGACTTAGAGCTCGCTCATATTCGAGCCGCCCGGCGAGAATATCTCCAGTCATCATATTCAATTCGGGATTATCAGGAAAACGCCTCAAAGACTCTTGCAGTGTCTTATAGGCATCTTCTATTTCCCCTGCACGAATGAGATTAATCGCCAATTGACTATAAAATTCATAATCATCTGGGGCAAACTGAACCACCAGGCGATAATTCTCTGAAGCTTGCTCAAACTGATGTTCTCGAACCGCTTGCAAAGCCATTAGGTAATAGTAGTACGCTCGTGGATCCCTAACATTCTCGTTGCTTTTTTTTGCGGTTAGTTTCTCAACAACCTTAACTGCATATGAATTAGACAAATCAATGTTTCGGGAAACTTGGTCTATTGGAAAGGTGGTACAATTGGATATGAACACTAGTATTGCAACTGGTAAAATTACTTTTAGCTTACAGTTGATACGATCAAGTATATTCTTCACACTTTCATCCTTCATTCCTATTTCTGGTGCTTGCATTTTATCTTGCTTCAACGAATATTGCTTTTTCTCTTCGGCAGAATTTTTTTTTATAGATTCTACAATAAGGCCTTCTTGGAAAACAATTCTGTTCACTAAGGCCGAGCCTGCGCTTTCATTAATCGTTTTGATAATTTTTTCACGTAAGGGTTCCAAAGCTGGAAACCATACTCTGTCTGACACCGTGACAAACAAGCTTTTACTTGAAAATTTTTTAACCCGTGTGACAAGTGCCAAGTCTTTACCTACTATAAGCTTCCACTGAAAGTCGAACCAAGCGAAGGATTGGGAGTCGTTAGAATCGACCCTAACTATTGATTTCCCAAGCACAGAGCGTATAGTTTCCCAACTTGCGTACATTTGTTTACTCATTAGGCCTAGGCTCAAATTCTTTAAATATTGGATTTATTTTAGCTATGTTGTCCGGCAATATAAAGACATTTTTGAGATGTATTACGTCTCTAGCCTTGTGCCGGTTAATTAAGACCACATTATAAAAATTACCCTTAAAACGAAAAGGATAGCTGGGATCACCTAACTAAAACGGCCCCACATCCTTTCATATTTTTATAGATCATGCGATCACATATTTATCTGGCAGTTTTTGGTCTATTGAGCTTGATCCTTTATCTAGGGTTAACAGATCTATCTAAAGATTTCAACTGGGGTGAAGGTTATTCCAAACGTCCTATTCTTGAATATCTTGCTATCTATTTTTCTTTATTTTTTCTTTATACACTGGCCTGTCTTTCTATTTTTAAATCCAACTGGTCTCAAAAAACATTCTGGACCCTGATCGCCTTCGGATTATTATTTCGTTTTGCAATGCTCCCTTCCCAACAGATTCAAGAAGATGACGTATATCGTTATCTTTGGGATGGCAAGGTGTTTGCTCATGGAATTAATCCCTTCAAATTCGCTCCGGAAGAAGTTAACCAATATAAATCCTTAAAAATACAAGACCCGGTATATTTTCACTCACATTATGAGGAAAGCGACAAAAAGGAGTTAGCTATTCTAAATGATTTAAAATGGAAAAATGACATCGCTCTTCGCTATATGGAGCGAATTAACCACCCAGATGTTCCCACTATCTATCCACCTTTGGCCCAATACGTGTTTCGCCTCTCGCAGCAAATAAATGTAGATAGTCTACTCACCTTACGAATAATATTTTTGGCATTTGATCTAATGGGTACGGTTTTCATCATACTTGCGTTAAGGGCCTTAAACCTGAACCAAAATTTTAGTCTAGTTTATTTTTGGTCGCCCCTAATGATCAAGGAAACTTATAACTCAACTCATCTGGATATAATCGGGATATCCTGTCTTTGTGCATCCATATATTTTCTTATACGAAAACGAATGGTGGGATCCATTTTTTTTCTAGCTTTGAGCGTTCTTGGAAAATTTTATTCCGCAATTCTTCTCCCTTTTTACCTTCAAAGGGTCTGGTTTCTCGCGCAAGAAAATAAGCAATCCGGCACGGCAACTGCAATCTGTCACTTAACTTTATTTTGTACTGTAATTACAGTTTTCTACCTACCTTTTATTGATATAGGTGGGAGCATTTTTGATGGATTAAAAACGTATGGCGTTTATTGGCAAAGCAACGACAGCTTGTTCGCGATCTTGCTATATGTTCTTAAAAATATTTTAAAACTAGGAATGGATACAGAAATTCCGATTTTTGAAAATAGCATGGTATTTGCGAAAAGTATCACGACCTTAGTCATTTTAGCAGCGGTAGCCTATTTAATTCTTAAAGGGGCTCCTAAAATAAACTCTCCGGAGATATGGGTACGAAATATTTTTCTGGTTATGGTTCTGGTATTCCTTCTGAGCCCTGTTCAAAACCCCTGGTATCTATGTTGGACTGTTCCCTTTCTATGCATTTTCCATTCGAGATCGTTGATCTTTCTAACCGGACTAATCGGATTATATTATCTCGACTTTTACCTCGACTATCAGGACATCACCCAATACTCAATCTTGGTTGCCTGGCTCGAATACACCCCATTTTATGTCTATTTGCTTTGGGAGCTTTTTAAGTCAAAAAAGATTTGGAAGCCCATAGAGTGAACTGCTTACTTCCAAAGAAACCTTCCTATCTTTTGTTATTTTTTAGATCCGCAATTAGGCAAGAGAAGATCAACGCAAAGGTTGTGCCGATCGAATCAGTTGATTTGTGAGCCCTGAACACACATAAACGCTTACTCAAGAAAAACTGGTTTAAATAAATTCTAAATTATTTTTTATAGCAACTCTTGAAAACAACTCACGGTAGTAAAACCATCTTTTTTGTATTTTTTGTTTCGATCTATAAGTATTGCTTCTATTCCAACACTGTTAGCACCTTGAATATCTGCACGAATATCGTCACCAATATGACAAACTTCCTTCGAACTAACCCCACTTCTTCTGATGGCTTCAAGAAAAATTCTTTTATCGGGTTTGGCTGATCCAATCTCTGAAGATGCTAAAATAAAATCAAAATAACCCGCAAGATCCGTACTTTCCAAAATTGTGTGAAGGCGGGAATCCCAGTTAGAAACAACTCCTAGAGTAACCCCAGATTGTTTTAACTTTCTTAAAAGATCTGAACTGATAACATCATCAAAAACATGCCAGTGGTCTTTTCTTGCAAAAGCCCCGTAAATGATTTCGAAATAATTTTCAAAATTTTTAAGACCGCCAGAATGTTCAAAAACCTGGGAAACAAGTCTCTTCCAAAAATCTCTTTCCGCCTGTTCGCCACTCTTTTTGCCTAAAGATTCAATTCCTCCTAAATTAGCCCACTCTTTTTGAAAAAGTTGATTCAGTTCTTCGGCTGACCCCTGAAACCCAAAAGGTCGAGCATAGGTTGCGTAAACGTCCCCAACAGAAGGTTCAACTCGAAGAAGTGTCCCACCTACATCAAAAAAAATAGCCTTATACTTAGATAACACTTGATCTCCATTTAAAAAAAGTAAATAGCTATAACTTAATATTTTTTTATTAAATCACGTTTGAGAAGTTTTAAGTGGGGGAAGTCGAAAAAATAAATTGAGAATTGATCAGAAACTACCTCTGTGTTTTTGGAAGGTCGATAATGCTTGTTCGTAGTCAGCCTCAGTATCTATTTCAAAGCAGCCTGGGCCTTGATCAACCAAACAGACACTCAGGTCTACAGACTTGGCGAATTCAGTGAATGGTATTTCCCATAAAAGCTCTAAATATCTTGATTCAAAATTTTCATAATGTGCTATAAATTTTTTGCAATTCTCAAATGAAAGTTTAAAAAAACCAATAGCCTCTCCACCGAAAGTAAAATTAGCTTTTTCCTCAAGCGTCAGGTCTCTTTTGGTGACAAACATTCCTATTTTACCGTCGGATCGAATCATTGTTTTGGTTGATTCTGTATTGTCTATATCTGCAGGAATTAACGCGAAGGATGTTGATTCTGAATTTTCAACATACCTACAAAATTCAGATTGAGGATAAAGCACATCTCCATCAAGAACGACGACATCCTCTGTGCAACAGCGTAAACCCATAACCATAGATAAAGTGTTACCTGTCGTACGGTACAAATCATTATCAATAAATTTAAATTCGAGCTCTAGGTCAAGGCCTCTAACATATTGCTTTACATTTTCTTTACTGTGTCCGACTACTAGGTAAACGCAGCTTATTCCTAAAGAATCCAAAGAGATAAGGTGTCTTGAAAGCAAAGTCTCGTCATCAAAAGGTAAAAGACTTTTGTGGGGAATATCGTCACGGCCGAGGCGGGATCCATATCCAGCGAGAAGGATAACTGCTTGCATTAGGCGATTACAATTAATAAAAAAAGGTTAATGATAGAAACTTTTGCTACTTGCTATACGCCCAAAAATGTGACATCGGTTCGTTAGAACAAAACCTTCGGTATTTTAGGAGTGTATCCAAACCGTCCGCTGTCCTTTCGACATTACTGGGCTCTTCCTTAAAGTCACCCCAGCCTAGTTCATTTTTTTCATCCAAAAGCCAACGGACTCCTTTTGCGATGGCAGAAGAATATTTTTCTTTTTGGTTAAACGTATCTGCCACCAAGATCAGATTGCGGCAGGCGTCCATTGTGTGATCCATGTTCTCACCATCCCACGATCCATTCTCTGCTTGCTCGTCAACCATACTATCAGCTGCCTCAAGACATATTTTTTGGGCATCTTCTATTCCATCTATAAAATATGCTGGTATCAAGGTGTATTGCATAAGGTGTGCGGTTGTTTCGATCCCTGCGGGATGAAATATATCATCCTTCCATAAACCGGTGTCACGCTGCCAATTCATAATGAAATCGTATCCCCGTTTACGGGCTTTGTTGATCCGATCATCATTTTTTTTATCGTGTGTAACCTGGTACACCGTAAGAAATACTGTCACCGAACAAGTAGTATCCAAGTGCGACCACTCGACGTCCGACCAATGCCCGTCATCTTCCTGGCTAGACAAGATATACTCCAGAGCGCGTTGGATTGACTCTTCAATTGTTGGGTTATTTAGAATAAGGTTCCCGCGGCAGAGCTTCAAACCAACAAAGGTTGTTATCCATATGGATGTTTTGTCTGCATGCGACATCTTGGACCATCCACCATCAGAATTTTGTACATTTGTGCACTCGGCAAAGTCTTCAGCGTATTCGGATGTATTGCCAACATGTAAAATACATCGTAGGACATGTTCCAAAATTTCCATATCCTGTTCACCGCAAAGAAGACTCCACTGGTCAGCCTCAGACAATAAATAAGCCCACTCACGTTCAATAACTCGAGCTAGTTCATGTTGATCAATTTGAGTCGTTAAACTCACCTTCAATCTCCCGTTTTATCCCTATCACATTGAAGACAGAACAAATTATTAATAAATTTTACAATCTATCTCGATTCGGTTGCTAGGCTGGGTTGAAAATCAGAAGACAATGACCCTTGGTTACCCATTTTCTTAGCTTTCAACTTATTTTCAATCCATAGCCTAGCCTCATCCGAATTTCCAAGGCTGCGTGGATATTTTTTTAGGAATTCCTGATATTCTCCCATCGAACCAGATTTTTTGACTTGTTTAAAAATTTGATCCTCTAAAGCTTCTATCTGCCTCTCAATAGCTTCCTGTTCTTTAGCTGTAGACAATTGAACTATTCTACTGAGACCCACTATTGCCTCATCATATTCCCTGTTTTCTTCAAGGATAGCGGACTGAACTTTTAGTACGCGCACCAAGTTCATTTTAAGTTGATCTTCTCTCGGTCTCAATTTGAGCCCCTGATCGTAGTGGTAGATGGCCTTTACAATCTCGTCATTAGCATAGTAAAGCAGACCTAAATTATTCCTGACTTCGAAAGAATTTGGGTTTCTTTGTAAAAACTTATTCCAAAGCACAATGGCAGAGTCGATTTGCCCCTTCTGCTGGTGCAATGCGGCCCTTGCGAATAATTCCTGATCAAATTTTGACAGAGACTGAGAAGGGATATCGGAGAACTGACTAGGAGCTTTCGCACAACCCAAAGCCATATAATTCAATATGATAAAACCAATAATACCAAACTTGAAAAATTTCATGACCGAACTATACCAAATATTTTTTTAAGATCAATATATCTTGACATGTTTTTTTTTTACGTTAATCTGCTGTGCAAAGTCAAAAGTAGTTCGCTAGGGGTGATTTTCTGAGAGTCTTTAAAGGGCAACCCTTTGAACCTGATCTGGCTAATACCAGCGAAGGGAAGTGGATAGAGCTTTTAGCAGAGCTATGATCCCTTATTTGGTTGTAGCTTTTTTTTTGCGTTCCCTTTCTTTACTCACCCCCACCTAGTCATGGTTTTAAATTTCGATTGAACTTTATTTTAGTTTGATTGAGCCGGGGCTTCCTACGATGGTACTTAGAATAAATGGCGAAGAAAAAAATATCTATTCCAGTATCAACTTAGCAGAATTGTTGCTTGAGTTGGAAATAGTTTTACCTCATTGTGCCGTGGCACTGAACCAGGAAGTTGTGCCTAGCTCAAAACTCAAGCAAACCAAAATTCATGATGGAGACGATGTCGAAATTGTTCATGCGGTAGGTGGTGGACTCTGATTTAAAAAATGTATTTTTTGTAAAATTCTTTCTAAATTTTTCTGAAGATTTTAAAATGAATTCATCACAGTTGAAGATAGGCAACAGAACATTTACTACTCGCTTGATTGTTGGAACAGGGAAATATGCGTCGTTTGAGGAAGCGCGTGATGCCATAGCCGCTTCAGGAGCAGAAATGATCACCTTAGCGGTACGCCGTATCGAACTAGATAAAGCCAAGGACTCTATTCTTAATTTTCTCGATCCAAAAACATACTGTTTTCTACCTAATACTGCTGGTTGCTATACGGTCAATGAAGCAATCATGACTTGCCAGCTTGCGCGTGAAGCGGGGCTGGGAAATATGGTTAAAGTTGAAGTTATTGGTGATAAAAAAACGTTATTCCCCGATAATGAAGCCACTCTGGAAGCCTCAAAAATTCTAGTAAAAGATGGTTTTCAGGTACTCCCTTACTGCACAGATGATGTGGTTCTTTGTAAAAAACTAGAGGAAGTGGGCTGCTCTGCCGTTATGCCGCTAGCTGCGCCCATTGGATCAGGGCTCGGGGTGTGTAACCCATTTACTTTAAAACTAATTCTTGAGGCTGTGCAAGTACCAGTCATTGTAGATGCAGGTGTAGGAACCGCCTCTGATGCCTGCAGGGCCATGGAACTTGGAATAGACGGACTTCTCATGAACACTGCAATTGCAGGGGCGCAAGATCCTATTAAAATGGCCTGCGCTATGAAAGCTGCTGTGGAATGTGGACGCCAAGCCTTTGAAGCAGGGCGCATACCAAAGAAACTCTATGCATCTGCTAGCAGCCCACTCGATGGCTTGATAGATATTTAATAGACGAAACAAATCGTGCAAACGTTAGAAGCAAACTATACTCATAAAATGATAACTCAGGATCTCAACGGGCTCCGTATGTATCTGATCACTGATCGGTCTTTATTCGATGGGGGGGGGGAATTCCTAGATGCCGTGGAAGCCACCTTGATGGGAGGGGTCAAAGCGATTCAGTTAAGAGAAAAAGATCTATCAGACTACGAACTTGTCGAACTAGGAAAAAAACTACGTCTCCTCACATCCAATTATGGAGCTCGGCTCTTCATCAACTCGCGAGCAGATATCGCCGAACAAATAGGTGCTAATGGTGTGCACTTGGCCGAAACCAGTGTTCATGCCCATGAGGTTAAAAGAAATTTTCCTGACTTAATCGTAGGAGTTTCGACTCACTCACTGGAAGGGGCACATCTTGCAGAAACACAAGGCGCTGATTACATAACTTTCAGTCCTATTTACGAAACACCCTCCAAAGCGAGTTATGGCCCGCCTCAGGGCTTGGACACATTGCGGCAAGTCACTCATGCAGTTCGCTTACCGGTTCTGGCTTTGGGAGGGATAACATTGCACCGCGTTCCCGAATGTTTGGAGCAGGGAGCCTTCGGGGTCGCCTTGATTTCTGACATCTGGAACTCATCTCATATAAAACAACATTCATTTGAATATATGCAGAACTTTGGAGGAAACACGTTATGACACAATTAGAATCTAATGGTAATGGCAACCGCCATGGAGCTACAGATGAAAAGGTTGAAATTTCTACCGATCCGATTTCCCCGAACTCTAAAAAAGTCTATGTCAACGGAAGCCTGCATCCGGATATAAAAGTCCCGTTCCGGGAAATTTCCTTGTCCCCCTCTACCACAATAAGTGGCAATGGAAATGAGAACGGTAACGGCTACCACAAGAAAAATAGCGAGAGTTCCATCCTCGTCTATGACACATCCGGCCCCTACACCGATCCGGAAGCAAAGATTGATATTCGTGAAGGATTGCAACCCATCCGCCTTCCCTGGGTCATCGGCCGTGAAGATGTAGAGTATTACGATGCGCGAACTATTCTGCCGAAAGACGATGGCTATCGAGATGGGGAAAATCCTAATACCGAGCGGTTCCCTAAAACCCGCTCTCAGGTTCTACGCGCAAAACCAGGACAAAATGTCACCCAAATGCATTACGCCAAAAAGGGAATCATCACTCCCGAGATGGAATTCATCGCTATTCGTGAAAACCAGAAACGCAAACAATGGATTGAAAATGCTGAACGGGAAAATCGACTGAAAGGAAATTCTTTCGGAGCCAACCTGCAGAACGAAATCACTCCGGAATTCGTCCGCGAAGAAGTAGCACGAGGCCGAGCCATAATTCCGGCTAATATTAACCACCCGGAATCGGAGCCGATGATCATCGGGCGGAATTTTCTCGTCAAGATCAACTCCAACATCGGCAACTCAGCAGTCAGTTCCTCTATCGAAGAAGAAGTCGAAAAGATGGTCTGGTCATCACGATGTGGTGCCGACAATGTTATGGATCTCTCAACCGGGAAAAATATCCACACGACACGTGAGTGGATCCTGCGCAACTCACCGGTTCCCATCGGTACAGTTCCCATCTATCAGGCCTTGGAAAAAGTCGATGGCAAAATTGAAGATCTGACATGGGAAATTTATCGCGATACTCTGATCGAACAATGCGAACAGGGCGTGGACTATTTCACCATCCATGCTGGCGTGTTATTGCGCTATGTACCGATGACCGCAAAGCGCATCACCGGCATCGTCTCACGCGGTGGAGCAATTATGGCAAAATGGTGTCTCACTTATCATAAAGAAAGTTTCCTATATACAAACTTTGAGGAAATTTGCGAAATCCTGAAATCCTATGATGTCTCTTTCTCTCTGGGTGATGGATTGCGCCCCGGTTCCACCGCTGACGCTAACGATGAAGCCCAGTTCGCAGAATTAGAAACTCTCGGTGAGTTGACGAAGATCGCCTGGAAACATGAAGTGCAGACCATGATCGAAGGCCCCGGTCATGTTCCTATGCACATGATTAAAGAAAACATGGAAAAACAATTGGCAGTGTGTGGAGAGGCTCCTTTCTACACATTGGGACCGCTGACCACCGACATCGCACCGGGTTACGACCACATTACCAGTGGCATCGGCGCAGCAATGATCGGCTGGTACGGTACCGCCATGCTCTGCTACGTTACTCCCAAAGAACACCTGGGGCTACCTAACCGTGACGACGTAAAAGAAGGCGTTATCACATACAAGATCGCGGCACACGCGGCGGATCTTGCCAAAGGCCATCCCGGAGCAAGAGTGCGTGATGATGCTTTGAGTAAAGCCCGGTTCGAGTTTCGCTGGGAAGACCAGTTCAATCTATCGCTCGACCCGGAAAAGGCGTTGCAGTTCCATGATGAAACTCTGCCAAAAGATTCTGCCAAAGTAGCGCATTTTTGTTCGATGTGCGGCCCGCATTTCTGTTCGATGAAAATCACGCAGGACGTGCGCGACTACGCCCAACAAAAAGGAATGAAAGAAACACAGGCGCTGGGTGAAGGTATGAAAGAAATGTCCGCATCCTTCAAAGAAAAAGGCGGCGAGATTTACTCAAAACTCTAATCTTTTGACTGAGTCATAGACGACTTGCTAAATAAAAAATCACACTCTAGCTTTATTAAAAAATATGATTGAGTGAAATCTTTCCCAATTGTACTAATTGGTAAATAACTCCAAAATGAAATGGGTGATCTAATTAAGGTTGGATCATTTCTTTGGCATGGCTGAGGGTAGCCTCCGTGACTTTCTTCCCACCGGACATCCTTGCAATTTCTTCTACTCTTTCTTGCTCCGAAAGTTCACGAATGCCGGAATAAGTCCGTTTCTCTTTCACTGTTTTAAACACTACAAAGTGTGAAATTGCCTTGCCCGCAATTTGGGGCAGGTGTGTAATACAGAACACTTGTTTTTCGGTAGCAATTTTTTTCAATTTACTCCCCACCACCTCGGCAATTTTTCCACCTATCCCCGTATCGATCTCATCGAAAACCATTACAGGAATAGTATCTTGCTTATTGAGGTTTGATTTTAATGCCAGCATAAGCCGGGAAAGCTCTCCTCCTGAAGCTATCTTAGCGAGAGGCTTTAGGTCCTCTCCCAGGTTAGGAGAAAATAAAAATTCTATTGTCCCCAACCCCTTTGAATTTAATTTCACCTTTTGGTTTCGAAATTTTACGAAATTAGTGTCATCCCCTTCATAGTTAAATTGCACTTTTAACCTCACATCTTTCATGCCAAGGTCACAAAGTTCCTTCTCTACCTCTTTTTTAAATACACCGGCTGTTTTTTCCCTTTTATCTGCCAACACTACAGAAAGCTCTGACAAAATGGTCTGGTGTAGTTTTATACCTTTTTGAACCTTTTCCATATTTTCATGGAAAGAAGAAAGAGTATCGAGTTCGGTAGAAATTTTCTCACGGTAATCCAAAACCAAATTAATACCCCCGCCGTATTTACGTTTTAGCCCGTTGATTTCCGATAAACGATCTTCTATTTCTTCAAGACGAGATGGATTGAATTCTATCTTATGAGCATAGTCTCTCAACTCTTTAATCAGTTCTTCAATTTCACAAAAAGCGGATTGCCCTCGTTGTGCCTGTTTCCCCAATTCCGGATCCAAAGAAGGAAGCGACTCTAATTCTCTTTTCACTACACCCAATTCTTCAAGGACCGCTCCTTCTTTTTCTCCAATTAAGTTGAGAACTGATTTCACCGACTCGTGAATTTTTTCTGCATATTGCAATTTATTTTTTTCTGATTTGAGGAGATCTTCCTCGTTCAGTGAAAGACTGGCTTTATCAATTTCATTAATTTGAAACCGCAGTAAATCCTCTCGTTGCATGCGATCACTTTCTTTAGAGCTTAAATCTTCTAATTTCTTTAGATCTTCTAGATATGTAAAATATTTTTTAGAAAACTTGTTTCTTTCATCCATGGTTTTCCCATACAAATCGAGCAGGTCAACATGAATTTCCGAATTGAGTAGTGCCTGATGATCATGCTGGCCATGAATATCAACTAGCCTGTCTCCTAACTTCGCTAAGACACCAACAGTAACCGCGCAGTCGTTAACCATGCAACGATTTTTCCCCGTATTAGATATCGTTCGCCTTAAAAGGACCTCTCCGTTATTATCGTTGATGCCCAATTCTGAAAGGATATCTAACGTTTGTAGATTTGTAATCTCAAACACACTCTCAACGGTTGCCGATGATTCTCCTGTGCGAATAAAATTGGAATCGGCTCTACCCCCAAGAATTAGGTTGAGAGCATCTATAATAATTGACTTCCCGGCACCCGTTTCCCCCGTCAGTGCTGTAAGACCAGACGTGAATTCGACATTCAGGTTATCAATAATAGCAAAATTATTTATCCTTAATTCTTTCAGCATTATAGTCAGCGTTTATCAATTCTGTATTTTCCCCAAGAAGCCTAAGGCTTGAGTCTTCCATTCAAGAACGGACTCCTCTTTTTGCGAACTTAATTTCATATTAAGAAGTGTGTGTAGTATACCCTTTGCTAAAATAAAATCTCCCTTTTCGATATAGGCCTCAGCAAGGCCAAGATAATTTTCTCCAAATTCAGAGCCAAGTTGGATGGCCTTTTGAAAATGTGCAATTGAACGTTCTAGATCTCCCCCTAATACAAAAGGGAGCTTTAAATAAAGGTTTCCCAGCGCTCTGTGCGGTCCACCTTCTTCAATGGATGGATCTAAATTAATGGCAGTTTCCATATCTTTTTTAAACGGTGCAATGGTTCCCAAACTACTCCAGATACCTTGAATCTGACCCAGAGTTCCGCTGCAAAGGCCGTTAAAAAAAAACCCATTGGCGGACTGTGAATTAATTTCAATCGTTTTTTTTGCCTGCAACATGCATAGCGAAAAAAAATAGATTTTTTTGGATTCAGAAGTAAATGTTTCACCAAGCTTGAAGTAAACTCTTCCCAACCTCCAGAAAAGCTTGTCCGACTCTGGAAAGGTCTTTAAGGACTTCTTGACCAATGCTTCTAACGTGTATAAATCATCTGTTGATTTGGCCAAACTGTAATTGCGGTCTAGTTCTTTAACTAAACCCGTTTCCTGACTTGCCAAACCCACAAAAAGTATCGAAAATAAAAGACCCTTCCCTGACAAAGCTAGACTCATGTAAAGAAAATTATTTTTTTAGTTTAAGTAAAACAGGCTATACTTAATTTTTTGGGAAATCGGTATTGAACCCCCGCTCAATTTCTAATTACTAATTTATCATAACTATGCTTTCTCGTAAAAATTGGATTTATTTAACGGTTTTTATTTTGGCTTTATTTGAGTTGTCCCCGGTTATTGCTAAAGAAGCATCACCCCGCAATACAGTGGAAATATTACTGAATTCTATTACCAATTTAAAGACAGGGAAACCGTTAACTCCCGAGGAAGTTAAAGAAAACGATATTCTCTCTTATCGTGCACTTGCGCTTCTGAATATACGAGAAATAAGCCGCAAGGCACTAGGAAAATACTGGAAGAAGCGTTCCTTAACTGAACAAAAAGTGTTTATCGATCTTCTTAGCCGGATGTTTATCAAGGAGGCCTTCCCAAACTCTGGAAAATTCTTTTCTGCGCTCAAATTGATTTATGGTCAAACCACTATCAATGAATCAAAATCCAATGTTCCGCTTACTGTTGTTCATGAAAAGGAAGGAGAAATCAATATTGACTTCCACTTACTAAAATACCGCGATCAATGGCAGGTAGTAGATGTTGATCTAGATGAAATCAGCATGAGAAATAATATGCGGTCGCAGCTCTATAAAGTAATTTCTAAAAATAATTACCAGGAACTTGTTCGTCGCATTAAAAAAAAAATTACTAAATATTAAAAGTTACGTTTACTCCGATAATTTTGTAACTGCTTAAAAATTTATTGTGTTTTATCTTCGGTTACGTGAAACTAGATCCACAACCATATTGGAGACTCGTTCAACATCTTGAGTTGACATACGTGGATAAAGAGGAATGGAAAGAATTCTATCTGAGTAACTAGTCGAAACGGGGTACGCTTCCAGACGAGTATTAAATTCTTTTTTGTAAAAAGGTTGTAGATGAAGTGCCTGATAGTGCACAGCTACCCCAATACCTTCCGATTGAATCGCATCAATAAACTGGTCACGAGTTATCGATAATTGTTCCATGCGCAACGCAATAATGTACAGATGGTATGATGACTCTGCATAGTCTCTTGTTTTAAGAATTTCTAATTCTGGAATCTCGCAAAATGCCTCATCATACATTGCTGCATATTTTTTTCGAATTTCTAAAAAGCGACCAATTTTTTTTAGCTGATGTATTCCAAGCGCAGCATTTATGTCTGCCATATTGTATTTGAATCCCGGGAGCGTAAGCTCCCATTGAGAAAAACCGCTTTTCCCGAAGCGTTTCCAGGCATCTCGACTGAGGCCATGCAAGCGCATGACCCGAACCATTTCATCTAATGATTCGTTGTTAGTTGTTAACATTCCACCTTCACCAGTCGTAATATTTTTGTTTGCATAAAAACTGAACGCTGTTGGGTTTCCCAAGCTACCTATTTTACGACCCTTGTATTTTGCTTCCAAAGCATGGGCCGCATCTTCGATAATTAAAAGTTTGTGCTTCTGAGCTAGATCCATTATAGGGTCCATGTCACACGGATGCCCTGCAAAATGAACTGGCATAATTGCTCTTGTTTTGGGTGTTATTTTTTCTTGGATTTGACTGACATCTATCGTCAGCGTTCCTGGTTCCACATCTACAAAAACCGGGCAAAGACGTTCATGCAGTATTACATTCGCCGTTGCGGGGAATGTCATTGTTGTAGTTATAACTTCATCGCCGGGTGCGAATCCTTGTGTCGCCAAAGCTAAATGGAGACCCGCTGTGCAGGAATTTAACCCGATGGCATAATCACACCCAATGTACTCTTTGAAGTCATCTTCGAATCGTTTTGTTCGCGGACCCGTAGTAAGCCAGCCGGATTTTAGGGTTTCAACAACTTCATTAATTTCATCATCATCGAACCAAGATTTATGGAAGGGAAGATCGATACTCATATATAATTCTGAAGAAAAACGTTTATTAGGCTTTATTTTAAGGAAACTTTGAGATCTGCTGGGTTTATTTCCACGAATTCTGCTTTCCCCCAACCGCTTTTATTATTAGGAACAAAATACTTAAGAATTCCTGTCCCACTTGTATTAACAGGTGCGGATAATAATGTAATTACCCAGTTCCCATTTACTTTTTCCCAATAATCGGTCTTGGGATACTGTGCAGCAAACTCGTAATCGCCCCCCCTTGTCACAGCCGGGTTTAATCTCTGCCGGCCTTTAAGCATCACCTTTACCTTAGCGTATTTTCCATCTGTGCTTATAGAAATTTTTTCTAAAGAAAACGTTTTTATTTTTAGGTAGGGATCCCCGCTCCACACATATCTTCTTTTCACAGGAAAGCCTAGAGGATCTTTTTTATATGCATTTTTTTTCATATAATCCAAATTAGGAACAAAAGCACCTGAAATATGCGCATTTTGTTTTGCCTTTTCTCTATAATCTGACGTCGCCCACCCTTCAAAGTATCGTATTTCAGTCACAGAGATCTTTTTTCTAAATTCCGGGTGCTGCAAACTATGCATTTTCTCCCAGTCAACATTCATACGGGCATTAAACAACTGCTTCTCCCTATCAAAAAGAATTTTCGCCTCCTCAGTTAATTGAGGTTTGATTGCATTTTTGGCATAGATTAACTGTGTCGAGCTAACAGCAAATAAAAGTCCAAGAATTACTGTTATGGATCCTCGTTTTAACTGGAGATTAAAATTTTCTTTTTGTTTTTTTTTCATTTTCATTTATCCGTATTAAATATTAATAATCAATGATTTAGCAAATTTAAATGATTTTTGGCCCCTAGGGAGCCAACTCATCCCAACCATCTTGTCGTCATTTGGGATATTAAATCTTAGTTATTTTTGGCTTGATCGGACCCCAAAGTGATTATTATTTTTTTAGCTAGGTTTTCTGTGATTCCCGGCACAGTTTGCAGCTGAATTATTGAAGATTTTCTTATAGCATCAAGACTTCCAAAACTTTTAAGAAGCAGCAAGCGCCTTTTTTTTCCTATTCCTGGAATCAACTCCAACGGTGAGCTCAGCGAGCTTTTATCACGTAGTTTTCGGTGGTATGATATTGCAAATCGATGGGACTCGTCTCGAATACGCTGCAGTAAAAATCGAGAGGGAGAATTTTCCCGAAAATAAATTGGCTGTTTTTTCCCAGGCAATAATATCTCGTCAGTCTCAATAGTATTACGAAATTTTCCTTTTGCGATACAGGCCAAGTCAATTTTCCCTAAAAGACCCAATTCGCGGATTATTTTTTCGGCACTGGATAGGTGCCCCAGTCCACCGTCAATTAAAATGAGGTTTGGAATCGCCTTTCTCTCTCTCAAAAGACGACGGTATCTTCTATTAATTACTTCTCGCAACATCGCATAATCATCAATGCCTTTGACATCAGCTATTTTATATCGTCGGTATTTTGAATTTTCTGCGACACCATTTTTAAAAACCACAACTGACCCCACCGCATGCTTTCCAGAAATATTTGACATGTCAAATCCTTCGATTACTTCTGGAAAATATTTTAGCCCTAGAGTTTCCTTCAATTCATCAAGGCTTCGAAGGCTAAGCTCTCCCTTATCCAATTCTGTCCTCAATGCGAAATTAGCATTTTCCTCTGCCATGCGCACAAGATCTTTCTTTTTCCCTCTCGAAGGAATCTCTATACGAACACAACCTTTCTTTTTTTTCGACAACCAATCTGATATGAGCAAAACATCATCTATTGAATGTGGCAAAAGAATGTCTTTTGGAAGAAGAATTTGGTCAATGTAATGCTGCTTAAGAAACGATGATAAAATCTCGTTATCATCAATACCTGTCAGACCTTTTATTTTGTATATTTTTTCACCAACCATTTTCCCATTTCGAACAACAAGAACCTGAACCATTGCCTGACTATGATCACGGCAGTAGCCTAGAATATCCTGATCTTCAAGTGAGGTGGATATGATCTTTTGTTTACCTAAAACTGTTTTTACCGCTAAAATTTTATCTCTGTAAACTCCCGCCTCTTCATAATTTAATTGATTTGCTGCCAACTTCATTTTTTTTTCTAAACTTTCCACTAATTCATTATTTTTACCCTTCAAAAAAAGCACTACGTCTTGAACAATTTGATTGTACTCAATCTCTGAAGGGTATCCTGCGCAGGGAGCTAGGCATCTACCCATTTGGTAGTTTAAGCATGGCCTTCTTATTGCCGTACCATCCAAACGGTCCTTGCTTTGCCGAAGTGGAAAAATTTTATATATCAGCCGGATAGTTTCCCTTATTTCTTTGACCATGGTGTAGGGTCCAAAATAGGTAGCGCTGTCCTTTTTAACACAACGAACCACTTCCAGTCTTGGAAATCGTTCCTGCGTTGTCAGCCGAAGGTATGGATAATGTTTGTCATCTTTGAGTAGAACATTATATCTAGGCTGATGTTTTTTAATAAAATTACTTTCAAGAATCAATGCTTCTGCTTCTGTTTCGGTCGTTAAGAATTTAATATCTTGCACCTTATCGGTGAAAATCCTTGTTCTAATGGGCATGTGGCGAGATTTTTGAAAATATGAACGGACCCGGGTTTTTAGGGATTTTGCCTTGCCAATGTAAAGAATTTCCCCCCGGCAATCCTTCATGATATAAATACCGGGCAGTTTAGGAATTGTAGTTAAAATTTTATTAATATTTGTTTTCATCTTTCATTCCAAAATACTTGGAAGGTGTAAACATGTGGTTCTTACATTGAAAACTCTTAAATTTATTTTACATTAATTTTTAGATACCGTGGCATTCCCCATCAATATCTTTTATTTCTAATGGCAATAAGAAATAATCATCAAAAATCACGCGGACTGTGGAATACGCGCTTCGGTTTTATTTTGGCGGCATCAGGTTCTGCCGTTGGACTCGGTAACATTTGGAAATTCCCATATATCGTAGGTCAAAATGGGGGAGGTGCTTTTGTTTTAATTTATATTCTTTGCACTATCGTGGTAGGACTCCCAATCATGCTCGCCGAATTTACCATTGGCAGAAAAACCAGTCTCAATCCAGTTGGAGCATTTCAGTCATTAAAACCTAAATCCCATTGGGTTAAGATCGGTTACATGGGGGTGCTAGCTGGTTTTTTCATCCTTTCCTTTTATGCAGTGGTGGGTGGATGGACACTAGCTTATGTTGTCAAAGCATTCACTCATACAATGAGTAATTTTTCTTCGCCAAAAGAGGCGGGACAATTTTTTGGCTCCTTTATTGCTAATACATGGGAAGTTCTTTTTTATCACGCTCTTTTCATGGCAATTTGCGTTGGCATTGTTTTACGCGGTATTCACGGTGGGATTGAGAAGGCCTGCAAAGTTCTGATGCCAACCCTGGTGATTATCCTTATCTTTCTTATGTTTCGCGCATTGACACTCCCAGGTGCAATGGAAGGTATTGAATTTTACTTAAAACCAGACTTTAGTAAAATTGGCCCTCAAACAATTTTAATCGCATTAGGACAGGCCTTTTTTTCACTCAGTCTTGGCATGGGCTGCATGCTCACTTATGGAAGCTACCTTCCGGAACAAGAAAACTTAACCTCCGCAACGGTGTATGTGGTTATCTTTGACACTATAATCGCACTACTGGTCGGCATGGTTATTTTCCCTGCAGTATTCGCCATGGGGCTCGAACCAACCGAAGGGCCTAGTCTTGTGTTTAGCGTTTTACCGGCTGTTTTTGTGGGAATGCCATTTGGAAATCTGGTTTCAATCGTTTTCTTTACTTTGCTTGCCATCGCAGCAATAACTTCGGGAATATCCCTTTTGGAAGTAGTAGTGGCCTACTTTATCGACCAAAGAAAATGGGACAGAAAAAAAGCTGTGCTTGTTACGTCTGTCACTATCTTTGCCTTCGGAGTACCTTCTGGTTTGTCTTTTGGAGTGCTGTCAGAGGCCAAACTATTTGATATGAATTTTTTTGACCACGTCGATAATATTGCCTCTAACTACCTATTGCCATTAGGCGGAATGCTAACAGCAATTTTTGTCGGTTGGGTATGGGGCACAAAATCTGCGGAAGAAGAAATTGAAAAACATGAAACGAAATTTCATTGGGGACATGTATGGGGATTTCTCATCCGCTATATCAGTCCAGTTGCAGTTTTTTTGGTTTTCTTCGCGAAGTTCGTCTAACAATAATTTTATAAGTAAATCTTTCTAAACCTCCCGCATATCTCAGGATATTTTTTTATACGGTAACAGTTCTAAGACTATTTGATTTTTGTAATTTTTTGTCCTCTACCTATCAGGTCAAATTCCGGAATGGTAACTTCTTTTCCCTGACATGATTCGATACACCCAATCATTTGAGCAACTACGTCATGTTTTTTACAAATTGCTGATATTTTATTTAGTTCTTCCATTCCATTCACAATAACAATAAATCCAGTTCCCATGTTGAATACCTCATACATCTCCGCATCAGAAACTTCACCTCTCTCCTGAATAAGTTTGAATACCTCAGGGACAGGTGGCGACGTATCAATCACGAAACGAATGTTATCATTTTCCACACGATTCAGATTGCTATAGCCCCCACTTGTTATATGAACCATCGCTTTAAGGTCAATGCCCTCACCGAGTATTTCCATAATCGGTTTCACATAGATGCGAGTAGGTTCTAGCAATTCTTCGCCAAGAGTACGCCCAAGCCGCTCTTCAAATTTCTTGATATTCTTTTCTTGCTCTTCCCGCGTTTCACCAAGTAAAATTTTCCGCGCCAGAGTCAGCCCGTTTGAGTGCACTCCACTTGAAGCAAGACCAACAATCATATCACCCGGCTGGATATCTTTTCCTGTATTAACTTTATCAATCGAAACGTGTCCTATACATGCACCAATGAGATCCACGCCATTGATAATTTCTTTGATCTGAGAAATTTCACCACCAGAAATACTGATCTCTCCCTGCCTAGCCCCCTCGGCGAGACCCTTTCCAATTTCTGAAAATATTCTTGCGTCGGTAAACGAACAACCAATGTAATCAACCATGCTCACCGGTCTCGCGCCAACGCAAATCAGGTCATTAACGTTCATGGCCACGCAGTCAATACCAATCGTGTCGTAACGATCCATAAGTTCAGCTATAATAATCTTGGTCCCAACACCATCAGTACCAAAAGCGATACCTTGCCCGCCACCAATATTTATAACGTTTGCAAAATATCCGATATCGGCTGCTAAAGGAAAACGTTTACTAAATTTTCTCGTAGGAAGAACATGTTCCAAAAGACCGGAAAGCGCGTCCTCTGCTCCACGGCTTGAAACACCACTTGTTTCATATTTTGATTGTGTGTTTTCTTGAGAATCAGACATATTTGATTTTTTGGTAATTTTTAGAGAGAAAATCGGACGCTAATATACCACTAGTTCCAGCGACACTAGCAGTGCCTGTAAAAATTATTACGGATAGATGCCCATGATACTATAACGTTCATAAATTTTTTCTATAGAGATTGACATCGCCGAAGTTCGATAACTTTTCACCTTCTTTTCTTTCCAGTAACGTTCACGAATTTCCTGGAAGGCGTTCCGCATTGTATCGTCGAGTCCCGACCTAACCAAATCAAGCTCAACAGGACCTTGCCCGATCTGTGAAACTAATTTTTCTGATAATTTTTTACCAGACTGCTCAATGGCTTTTATAAATAAATTATTTTTATTTTCTTCATACCGCTTTCCCATTCGGCCAAATCTAATGTGTGAGAGGTTTTTGATCCACTCAAAATACGAAACGGTGACTCCGCCAGCATTAAGATACACATCTGGGATAATCACAACTCCCATTTCATTAAGAATAGTTTCCGCTTTGAAAGTTACCGGCCCATTCGCTGCCTCTGCAATCAGTTTAGCTTTAATGCGTGGAGCATTAGCCTGATTAATAACCCCTTCCCTTGCTGCCGGAATAAGAATATCGCATGCTTGCTCCAAAAGCTCCGCGCTCTTTTCAAAATATTGTCCTTTCGTAAATCCTTTGACCCCACCCTTATTTTCTATTTTATATTGATAAATCTCTTCTACATTGAGACCTTTTTTATCATAAATAGCACCATCCCATTCCAAAATAGCAATGACCTTGACACCGTCTTCTTCTTCCAGAATTTGTGCAGTATGGTAACCCACGTTACCGAGACCCTGAACAATGACTTCTTTCCCTTCTAAGGTATCTCCTTCCAAGCGTGCATGCTTAACATCTTCGGGGTGACGAAAAAACTCGCGAAGCCCGAACACAACTCCACGCCCAGTCGCCTCAACACGACCATGAATACCGCCTGAAGAAACGGGTTTGCCAGTAACACAACCAAAATAATCTGTATCTTTGGGACCGTGAGCTGCGTAAGTACTCACTATCCACGACATTTCTCTCTGCCCTGTTCCCATGTCAGGTGCGGGAACATTAACACCTGACCCAATATAATCTTTTTGAATTAATTCATACGCAAAACGACGTGTTATTTTTTCCATTGAATCACGATCGTATTTTCTTGGATTGATAAGTAATCCACCCTTAGAACCACCAAAAGGAACATCAACTAATGCGCACTTATAACTCATAAGCGCAGCCAAGGCCTCTACTTCATCCTGATTAACGTTAGGGGCAAATCGGATGCCGCCTTTGGCGGGAAGTTGGTGATCACTATGGACTGAACGCCACCCAACGAAGTTTTCTATCTTGCCATTGATCTTCACTGGAAAACGAACTTGATATACATTATTTACATTTTTTATGTATTGAGCCATGCCTTCGGGGATATCAAGAGTAGCCAAAGCCGCATCAAACGAAAGGTTTACACTTTCAAGAAAGCTCACTTCCTTATCAGGGGGCACAGCCATATTTGTCTCCTGTTTTTAGTTTCAATAAAGACTACGTCCAGTTTTTGGTATTTCCTTTATAGAGTATGCGTTTGCCATACTATCAGTGTGACACGATTTTCTAAAGTGGTAATCAAAATGTTTCTTTAATAAGAGTGGGTTTTGGAATGTTCTGTTCCTATGGTTTTTCAATGACTGTAGACACCTTACTTTGAAGCAGATATGCTGATATCTAAGTCAGCTTTAAATTATTTATATTCATCCACGGAGATTCCTGTGCGGCAGGCAAGCCATAAATTGTCCACTTCAACAAAGGGGAAAGGCCTCTACAATATCACCCGCGAAATTAAGCTTTGGGTGACCCAACAAAAATTTTCTACAGGATTATTAACTATCTTTGTTCCCCATACCTCTGCATCAATTATCATTCAGGAAAATGCAGATCCAGATGTATTACATGACCTAACGATTTTTTTTCAGCAACTGGTTCCAGAAGATGGTGCAAACTATCTTCACTGCTCGGAGGGTCCTGATGATATGCCCGCACATATTCGGTCTGCTCTCACACAAACCCAAATCTCAATTCCGGTAAATTCAGGGAGTCTTTCTCTTGGCACTTGGCAGGATATTTATCTATTCGAACATAGGATACAACCACACACGCGTAAAATGCATCTCCATTTGATTGGAGAATAGCTCGCGAGGCTTTAGAAATATTTTTTGGGTATTGAATATATCGTAATTTAGAAAGTACTTTTACTTAACCTTTAAGTAGTTCGCTTTTGTAGAAATTGACTTTTTAGTTTTGGCGGTAAGGCGTCTATTTTAGAAGCGCGTAAAATGATATCCGCAACCTCTGGCTCGCCATTAATTATTTGATTAAAATCTGATACTGTAACCCTGTTCTCGTCTCTATTTATACACTCAATGGAATCACCATTTTTTATAATACCTTCTTTCACAACTGAAAAATAGAAACCGCTCCGACCAAATTTACGAATACGTGCCGATAAGTCTTTTGTGTCCAGCCGGGCATTAAGAGTAATACAAGGCTCCCTCGGCTGGGTCGCAACTATTTCAGTCGACCCAATACGCAGTCGGTCACCAAGGTGAATGTCTCCCTCCATTAATCCGGCAGTAGTTAAGTTCTCACCAAAATCTCCAAAAGATAAACCTGGATTCCCTAGCTCTTCTTTCCAAAAATCATAATGTTCTGAAGGATAAACGCAGATTGCTTTATATATTCCACCATGAAGTTTCTTATTTGCTTGGTCATCTCCTTCTAATCCGAGTCGTGTAACTTTTATCGGCCCCTCAGTCTTCTGTTTAAAAATTCCTGTCCGAATTTTTTTCCCATTTCGTAGCATTTCTTGTAAGGATCCAACATGGACAGACAAAACTTTCATTAGAATTAATTATCTCCTTAAAATAAATCTATTTGCGAATATTACTTTATAAAATCAGGATGAAAGTAAATAACAAGCAGGAGGGCAGCCAAAGTTAGAACCCAGATAATTATGTAAGACTGCATTGATTGTTTGGCTTTTTTTTTCTCTAGCCAAGTTCTTGGTTTAATTCCTTGGATCAAGAACCCAAGTTTAGCAGAAAGGTTTATGGCCACAATATTAACCGCCAATAATAACGCTGCTCCGTATGCTAAGTCAGTTTGCCCTGCACCCAACATTAATCCCAGGGTCGCAGCCGGAGGCAATAAAGCAACCGCTACCATTACACCCACGAGAATACTTGGAATGCCCGAAGTTAGAGATATTACTGCCGCCGCTCCGGAAGCCATCGCTAAAACTGCGGAGTCCAACCCAACATATGTTCGTGCCAAAAGCTCCCGGCTTTCAATATTCAACGGCCAGAAAATACCGATGAGAATAGATAAGGCTAACGCTAGGCTCATGCCCGCTAGTCCAGTTTTAAACGCTTTCCACATCAGTTCAGTGTCACCCAATGCCGTTCCTAAAGCCATCGCCAGATTGGGTCCCAGTAAAGGAGCGATAACCATGGCACCAATAACTACAGCAACGTTATCTTTCAAAAGTCCAATAGCAACCACAACTGTTGATAAAAAAATTAACAGTAGATAGGTTTGGTTTAGGCGAGCGTTTTTACCGATGCTGTCATATAGCTCTTCGCGTGTTGTTTCTGTCGCAGAAATTATTTCTGTTTCTCCCTCTGCTTCTTCTCGCGGTAGCGCTGTTTCTACTGGAATAACAACAACTCTATATGAAAAACTAGTTGTAAGTATCCCCTGAAGCGCGTCTAAAACTGTTTGCCGCTGTTCTGGTTTGACCAAAATTCGAACAACCTTACGTCCTTCACTTTCGCTTGATAAAATCCAGAAATCAGGAACACTGTTTTTCTCCATAATATTTTTAATACTGTCGATATAACTTTCATCTGCAATTACTTCGATGATTTTCATAGTATTTTTGTAAAAATTCGAATTTTATTCAATGGGTGGGCTGAAAATGAATCGTGCGTACAAATAGGCAATTGATTCTGAAATAACATTGCGCACACCCTCACTAAATAACCACCATCGGGAAGTATCGTAGCTATTGGGCGTAATAGCAATAACACCCACATCCACTGATGGAAATGCTTTCTCAAATAGGAGCCAAGTCCGCCTAGCATGAACACCAATAGATGCCACGTCAATCGATGCCTGAATAAAACCCATTCTAGCAAGTCTTTTCTTTACTGCGAGGGCCTTAAAATAAGTCCTGTCCGTTCTGGGATAAACAGTTATAGGGACCGGTATGATTTTTCCCGGTAGAACACCTTGAGCATATAAGCGTGACGCAGCCCCCTCGGCTCCAGATTTATAGTGCGCCAATGGATGGCCAACCCCATATTTTTTTCCAACGGTAATCAATAATTTGTAGCGACCTTTTTCAAACTGGTCCTTCGCTTTCTTTAACGCGTAATCGGGCCACCAACCCTCAACTACTAAAATACCACCTCCAACTGGCTTTGTTGGAGCTAAAAAGGGATGAATAAATAATATAATTAATACTAGAACAAAACCAAAGACAATTGACAGTGCAGCCCAACCTATTGGGGTAAGAACGCGACGCTCTCGAATAGTTGTTAAATGAAATAATTTACCCATTTAGATAAAATAACCTTTTTTGTGGTCTTTCTAACTCTGAAAAAGGGGAAGGGGAACAACAATTCAAGATATGAGCAAAAAACTTTCCCAATTAAACTTTCTCCACCCTAACGTAGCAGCAATGACCATTTCAATCCCTAATAGAAACACTTGGTTTTCTTATGGATCTCTATAAAAACCGTCAAATTACCATTTTAGCCGGACGACTGGTGTTAATTCTTGATGAGGGTAATCGCCTACGCGGCCTCCCTTAAAATCAGATAAACCTTACTATAAAAATACTTATGGCGCTTTGCGCACTTAAAATAGTTTCTGGCATAGTATTTGCTTGATTATATAGATTAAATCCATTCATTTAGTTGTAAATCGTATTTGAAGGAGTAAAAATCACCGAATCACCCTTTAGTTTTTGTCTCCAAAAAACGAAAGGTTAGTTGAGAGCATTTATTTTTTGGATAATTTTTTATACAAGGCAAGAACATTCTTTTAACCATATTAAGCCAGGAGTATAAATTATGATAACCCGTACTTGGAAGAATCGTCCAATCATACCTCAGTCGAAAAATTTGAGTTATAATCCGTTTCAATGGGTCAATGATTTCGAAAAAGAAGTTTTGGAAAACAACCGAGAGGTTTTTTCTAGAATTTACAATACAGATATCGAAGAGCATTGGCTAAAATCCGATAACGACTAAAACAAGTTATTTAGGATATAAAAAAATACATACCACCTAACTACTTGGCCGTTAATTACCTTTACCTTGTCTTGACCAATCTCAAAGGTTAATTCCAAGGTCGGATGCTTTCCTTGTAAACAGCCAACGCAAGGACTTTTTTCTGCAGTAACGTCGATTCATCCTGCCACTATTGCTAAAAGCAATTCCTTTGAATTTTAAATATATAATTAATTAGAATTCGTAACTATAACTTTTACGCTTGAGTTTTCTTAAGCTAAAATCGTCTCATCGCAACGACCCCCCTATAATTCTGTTTTATTTTAAAAAAAAAATTAATAATACTTTTTACCATAGTGTGTCAGGATAGGTGTTAATGGACTCAATTGTTTTTAATCTTCAATGAAAGTAAAAATGAACAAAACATTCAAACAAATATTGGCTTTAACTTTTCTAATAGGTTGTCTTTTGCTTTTGCACACAATTGTGTTTGCTGAAACAGGCCCATCAATGGATAAGAATCGAGATATCTTTAAACTTTTAGAAGTTTCTGGGCTATTGGAACAAATGGATTATATAAAAGACGAGGCTACCAATTCTTATGCAAGAGTTATCTCTATTACTTACCCAAAAGTTCCAGACCAGTTTTGGGACGATTTTAATAAATTGGCCGGAAAAGATGAAATGAAGGTTTTACTAGACCGCGTAGTTGCAGTCTATGACAAGCACATGTCGCATGAGGTGATCAAGCAATTAATTACAATGTTCTCCACACCATTCTGGGATGAATGGAAACAAAAAATGCCCACTATAAGTAGAGAAGCCGGGGTAATAGGAAGCGAATGGACACAGGAGCTTCTACAATCTCAATCATTCAAAAAAAAACTTGACAGTTTGGTCAGCAAATATGACTTGGAAAAACTTAATTCCGCACTTGAAACATCCCACTCAAAAAACGAATCCAAAAAATAACAGCAAGAGCGTTTTCATCTTTAAGTAATAGATTTATAATTCTGCGATGCAAACACCTCTACGTCATATTATTGGTTGGAGTGGGTTAATCGTTATAGTTGGTTTCGTAGCTGAATTCATGTCATTTTTCTTTAACTTATCTGGATATGACATCAATGTTCGATGGGTTTTTATTCCTTGCATTGCCTTGATTTTATTTCTTATCCCAAAAGTGAAAGATTGGATTAAAAAATAATTTTCCTCCAATCCACATTACTTTCTCAGTTTAATTAAATACAAAGCCATTTTATACGATAGCCTTTCTAATAAGAGTCAAACTATCAAGTATGTTTAAAACTAAACTCTGAATGAATTTTTTTATTTTAATTATTTATATATTTTTTTTCCTTCCCCTTAATGGAGCTTTGGCTTTTGATATAGACTATGATGGATATATCAAAACTGGGAGCCAATATATTTTTGATTCGCCATCCCTTCACAAGGACTTTGATAGTGACCTACAAATTCATCTAGGATTAGATGGCAATGTTCTAAAAAAAAACAAATGGGCCTTGGACTATGAAATAGAAACTGAGGCATCTTATGTTGATGGGCCTAGTGAGCAGTCAAAACTTAGGCCTGAGACGGATTTTGGTCTTCATCGATCTTGGTTGCGCCTTAGTAATAATTCTTTGCAATTTCGCGGAGGACGCCAGGAAATTCTGTTTGGTGATGGTGTAATTTTTCAACCCCTAGGATTCTTTGACACTCGAGATGTTTCAGGTGTAATACCACAGGCTCACGGTGTAGATAGTGTTCGCGCCACATGGTTTTCGTCTGATGTATCTCTTCTTGAAACTTGGTTAGTTCCTGCGAAAAAAGGGACTGCCTTGATTTCTGGAATACGTGCAGATCTCCTATTAGGGGAAATTGCAACGGGTGTTGTCTTCCAATATCATCCGAAGTCTGATTTGGATGATTTCTCTGGTTATGATCAGGAAATGGTACAAGTGGGATATCATTTAAAAGGCGAGTATGAAGTTGGTTTCTGGAATGAGAGCCGCCTGGATATTGAGATTAAACCTTCATCCCCACTTCAGTTCGACACAGTTTTAGGAGTTGATTATACTTTTGAAATTGGGAAGGGCCTTCATGTTTTGACTGAATATTTTTTTTCTACTCGACAACAGGAATTCAGTTTATCTGATCTAAAGGGACAAAGAACCTATCATCAAATTGGATTCTTGTTCGATCAACCTATCGACATTGATATCAAATGGCAGATTTTTAGCCTCTATGATTTTCGTGATAGGAGTTTCCAGATTGTACCACAGGTAGAATATTCTATTACTGATGACCTTTTTCTTTATTTACATGGAAAGGTTGGTGGCAATAACAATGGAAATAAATCAAACGGACGGCTATACCAAAGAACTAGTTCATTTAGCGGAACCGAATCATCAATTGGATTAACACTAACCAATTTTTTCTGATTTTTAATACAACCATGAATAACAATCTAATTTCAGTAAAAGGAGTATCGAAAGTTTTTAAGGTTGGTGAAGAAAACTTTACTGCACTACGAGATATTAATCTTGAAATTGACAGCGGTTCATTTATGTCCTTTGTAGGACCCTCTGGTTCTGGGAAAACGACAATATTAAATCTTATTGGTGGTTTAGATGTTCCCACAGCAGGTAATATTTTTTTTAAAAGCACAAAGTTGTCAGCAATGAACCGTAATCAAATGGCTCAGTATAGGCGAAAAAATATTGGATTTATTTTTCAAACCTATAATTTATTTCCTGTTTATTCTGTTTATGAAAATATTTTATTTCCACTTTTATTAAGTGGTTCGAAAGAAAAAGATGCGCGAGAACGAGTTATGAATATTATAAATAAGGTAGGACTTAGTGATCAGGTTAAAAAAAGGCCTTCCCAACTATCTGGCGGACAATGTCAGCGTGTTGCTATTGCAAGGGCCTTGGTCAAAGATCCTCTTTTAATTCTTGCTGATGAACCAACCGCGAATCTTGATTCTAAAAATTCTCTACAAATCCTAGAGTTGATGAGCGAATTAAACCAACAGTACAAAGCCGCGGTAGTATTTTCTACTCATGACGAGAAAGTAACACGGTATGTCCGCCGTGAAGTCGGGTTAGAAGATGGAAAGATTATTTCTGATAAATAATAACCAGAGTTCAGTCCTCAATATATGAACTGGAGCATTGCCAAAAAGAATTTTTCTCGTCAAGGTTTAAGAGCATCGCTTAATGTTTTAGTTACGGCTCTTTCCATTATTGCCTTGATATTCATGCTCTCTTTGCTTAATGGCTTTCAGGCTCAAGCTACCAAAAATGTTGTAAATACAGACGTTGGTGGCGGACATTATCGTGCTCCAGGGTTTGATATTCTTTCACCGACAGAATGGGAGGACCACACAGTAAAAACTCCTGAAATCCTAATGCAATTAGATAATAAAGATAAGGCTGAAGTTCTTGTACTACAAGGGCAACTCTATCCGAATAGACGGCTTTATCCTGTACAAATTCGTGGTATTTCTATGGAGCAATCCCTTTTAAAATTACCTTTGAATAACTTGAAAATATTTCCTAAAAATATTGATGACTTAATTCCTGTCGTAGTTGGGGTAAAAATGGCAAAAAAATCTCATTTACAAAAGGGTGACACTTTGACTTTAAAATGGCGTGATAAGTCTGGTGCCGTCGATGCTAAAGACGTTTTAATTGTCGATGTCGGAGATATGCTTAATCCGCGTGTTGATGAAGGAGTTTTGTGGTTACGCTTAGACCATTTAAGATTTATGACGGATAGAAAAGGAGAAGTAAGTTGGGTGGCCGTTCAAAACTATATTGGACCAGTTCCCGAATTTGAATTTCATCCCGTTGAATTATTAATGGCAGATCTTCTTGCTCTATGGCGCCAAGATAGAATAAATTCTAAAATATTATGGGCAATACTAATGACTTTAGTTTGCATCAGCGTGTTCAATACGCAAATGTTAAATATTTTTAAAAGACAAAAAGAAATTGGAACTCTCATGGCCCTAGGTATGGATTCAAACAGAATTGTAAAAATATTCACTTTAGAGGGTTGTCTTGCAGCTGTCTGGGCTCTTGTGGTTGCTCTTCTTTTAGGGTTGCCGTTTTTTATTTGGTTCCAAGGTGTAGGTTTTGATGTATCTCACCTAAGCGAATCCACTCTTCCCATAAGAGAAACAATTTATCCAAACTACCAGCTAATGGAAATCATTTATTCTTTAGTTATTGTCTTTATTTTGATTGTGGCCTCTTCATGGTTACCTGTAAAAAAAATCACTCGGCTTGACCCAACTATGGCACTCCGAGGAAGGGCAATTAAATGATATTTTTTTTATTTCGCGGTATTTTTCGTGATAAATCTCGATTCCTTTTTCCATTTTCTGTTGTAAGTATTGGCGTGGCGTTGGTTGTTGCGTTGGTTGGATTTATGGAAGGAGTTTTCATGGGAATGATAGATATGACCGCAAATCTTAATGCTGGTCATTTGAGGTTAGTTAATAAACCTTTTTATGATGAAGAACATCTTTATCCGCTGGACCGTGCTTTAGCTGCACAGAAAGAAACCAAAAGGTGGCTTAAAAAAAATTCAACTCCTGATATTGAATGGACACCTAGAATTCGCTGGAGGGCTCTTATTGATGTCCCGGATGCAAATGGGGATACCAGGTCACAAACACCGGTAGTGGGAATGGCACTGGATCTAAAATCTCCAAATTCTTCAGAAATCCGCCGTCTCCAGTTGGCAGAGTCACTCGTAAAAGGGCAGTTGCCTCAAGATTCAAATGAAATGTTGATGGGAAATTCATTGGCTAAGGATTTGGATGTAGCTTTAGGCCAATCGGTTACCGTAATCGGACAATCTTTTGATGGCGGACTGGTTGCTGATAATTATCTTGTTGTAGGACTTATAAGATTTGGGGTTACTGCCATGGATAAAAAAATGGTCCTGATTGATCTAGCCGATGCTCAAAGTACATTCTATATGGACGATATGGTTACTGACTGGCTGGGTTACCTCCCATCTAGCTTAAGTTTTGATCATTATGTGAAAGCGAAGAAAAATATTAATTCTAATTTAAACACCTGGCGGGAAAACCCTCCTAAAGATTGGGCAAAAGATGATCAACCAATTGCCCTTAGCATACTAGACCAGCAAAATATGGGATCAATGGTCAAAACATTTACAGTAATAAAGAGTTCCGTGGTTGGTATTTTTACTTTTTTAATGATTCTTGTTCTTTGGAACGCAGGTGTTCTTAGCGGGATTCATCGCTATGGAGAAATGGGATTAAGACTCGCATTCGGGGAGTCTCATTGGAAGTTGATATTAACTCTTGGCATTGAAGGCTTGTTGATTGGAATTCTTGGATCTATTGTTGGTTGTGTTTTGGGTGGAACATTTGCTTGGTATCTCCAGGAAGTCGGTTTAAATATGGGTGATACATTTGCTAAATCTGGGCTGATGATTAATGATGTAGTAAGAGCTCAACTTACGTTGGGTGGGTTTATCCAAGGTATCGTTCCGGGTATTTTTGCTAGTGTTGCGGGAACACTGGTGGCAAGTTCAACTATTTTTAAACGATCAGAAGCTAATTTATTTCGTGAACTAGAAGCAGGTTAAAAATTGGATAGAATATATAAAGTCTTTTTGCTTAGTTTTTTTCTTTTTAGTCTCGCATCAAGCCCCTTACTAAAATCATCCGAGGCTATTGATGCCCAAAAACTGCTTGAACAAGTCGATGATAATCTTTGGTCTAACACGAAGTTTATTAGTGGTCGTCTTATAGTCGATAACGGACGTAAAATACGAACTCTTACTCAAGACACATGGATGGAAGGAATTGATCGTTCTTATACTCACTACAAATCACCTGCACGAGAAAAGGGAACGAAAATGCTCAAGGTCAAAGGAAAACTCTGGATGTACACTCCTCGAACAGATCGTAAAATTCTCATAGCAGGACACCTACTCAGACAATCATTGATGGGAAGTGATCTGTCTTACGAAGACATGATGGAAGATCATAAGTTGAGCAAATCGTATTCTGCAACTTTTGATAGTTTCGCAAATATAAATAAAGTTAGATGTGCCATATTAAATTTAACTGCTAGAGATAAAAAAACAACTTATCAGACTCGAAAGGTCTGGGTAAACCCAGAAGACAAAACGGTACTGAAAGAAGAACGTTTTGCTAAAAGCGGAAAGTTACTTAAAAAAATACTCTTTGAAGATTATGAAATAATTAGTGACCGCAAATTCCCTAGAACAATGGTCTTTAAAGACCTTTTGAAAGAAAATACTAAAACCACTTACAAGTTTGATATTATCGAGTTTGATGTGGAGATCCCTGCCCGTTATTTTTCGCAAAGTAGCTTAAAACGTTGACCACTTAATAATTGGAGTTTTATCGTATTGACATCGATTCTAGAGTCATACTCAATAAGAGGAACCTGCTTACTATTTCTTTTTATCATACTGACGAGTTGTGCGGGCACCAAACCAGATTCAATCGGCCAGTTCTCCGAGTGTCCAGAAAAACCTAACTGCATCTTTTCGAAAAGTTCTACCCCCTTGCATATGGTTGCTCCTCTGATTTATGAGATTAGTTTTCCAGAGGCAAAAGAAAAATTACTTACAGTTATAGAATCGATGCCCCGAGCAGAAGTAACAACTGATAAAGAAAATTTTCTACATGTTGAGTTCACCTCAAAGGTTTTTCGATTTGTAGATGATGTCGAATTTTATTTTAATGAACCCGGGGTCATCCATTTTCGGTCCGCTTCTCGGATCGGACACTCTGATATGGGAGTAAATCGATATAGGATTGAAGAAATTCGGCGTCTTTTTACGAAGGGTTTTTTAAAAAAATAAATTTTATTTTTATTTTGTTAAATAATTTATCTATCATTCTCTCATTATATTTAGAACTACAATATGAGAAAACTCTTTCGTAACTTTCTTAAATGAAAAAAACCTCGCAAATAATTTTCTGGATATGTATGCTTTTAGCCATGGCTTTAGTTGGGTATCAGTCGATGTCCAACTTTCGTTAAAGGGAACCTATATCAAAAAATATCCTTTTTTTAAGAAAATAATTTTAATAATTATTTTTATTGTTCTTTTTCTTGCAATTAAGAACGATTTTGCTCCACTATACTTAGGAATTTTGGGCATAGCCATCGTAAGTTGGGTTACCACACCTAACGAAACCCCATAGATATAGAAAAAAACCAACCAATGCCTCAACTACAAATTAATTTAAAATTTATCGAGAACTTATCACGTAAACTCTTGTTTTTTTTTAGCGGTGCTAGCACAGCAATAACTGGAACTGCCTTTATTATCTTTGTGATCAAAGAGATAATGAGATGACCATACAATTAATCAAAAGCATAATATGGAATTTTTTGGGTATTTTTATTTATCTTTGTGTGGGAATAGGAGCCGTGTTTCACACAGTTCTTGGCTATTAATATACCAAGGCACCCTTTCTTTTTTGGTCATCTGAAAATGTGAAGTAAAATACTTATGATTAGAATTTATATTTGGGTATTTCTACTGTTAGGAATTGCTTTTATAAAGTATGAGTGGTTTAAATAATTTTTCATAGAACCCGCTATGTCAGCATATTAAACTTAATTAAATTTTGACCGAGGAAATGTTAATGCAAAAGATAGCCCTGATGACATCCGGCATTGTATTTGGATTACTTGCATTATCTCATGCTATTAGGTGGTTATTCCCTGTTGAAATATTTGTCAATGGACAAATTCTTCCTTTTATTACTTCGTTATCTTCCGGTATTATTCTAGCTTTATTGTCAATATGGATGTTTCTAGCAGCACGTAAAACAAAATTGCCCAAAAATGAAAATAAAGAAGAAAACTAATTTGATTCTCATCCTCTTATTTTCTGATAACTAAAAGATGCCACCCCGTCAAAAAAAAGAAAGACATTTTAGCCAGAACAATTCTCCTCATTTCCCATTCGAAGAACCTCCATTTCGTTTATCTATGGGATTGCTCAAAACACCCATTGAGGAATGGTTTGAAATATTCGATCCGGAGGAACGAGCCTTTCAAATGGAAGAAAAAAGAAGGCTTCTTGCTATTTACCACGATGATATCTTTATGGCTCACCCTTCCTCCTTTGCAGCATCAACAGAAGTCCTTAATTTGATGCTCAAACATTTACCCGCTTTTCGACCTGACTTGTATTTACGAAATCGAGATGTCATAAAGCTTCAATCGCAATTAAAGTTTAAAGAAGAGGTCTGGTCGACCGATTTAAATAAAAATGGAATACATCCTCTGGACTTAGCAGCTAGACTGGTTCAAGAAGATCTAATCATAATGCTTCCACCTGACCCTAAGAAAAATCAAACTTCTACAGGGTGGTGGCTAGCAGCGGGAAGCGTTGCATTCCCATCGCGGTGGAGCTTAAGAGAAAAGTTTGGCCAGCCTATGGATATTATTCATGCTCCTGTCCCGTTTTATAAAGAACAAATTCAAACTACCGTGGATAACTTTTTTAATCATATGCCTTGTGATGAAATATATGCTAGGCGGAATTGGTCTTTGTACGACAATTCATCTTTACGTCATGATGGGGCAGGAAAGCCGAGTAAAATAACCCAAAATCCCATTACTTCTAGCAACGCAGGAGAACGTCTATGGCTTAGGGTTGAGCGTCAAACTTTAAGGAAGCTAAAAAAAACAGGTGCTATATTTTTTACAATACGTATTCATTTACGTCAGTTAAAACATATCGTTGGTTTTGATGGAATTGCGCGCCGGTTATCCAAAGCACTTTTGGCTCTGCCACAAGAAATGCAAGCGTACAAACAAACAGATGTGTTTGCCGATTCTGCTCAAGCCTATCTTAATAAGTTCTAAATTAAAAAGACAGCTTAAGAATGCTAAAAAATATAAACTAAAAACCAAACAATGCTATGCCCCACGATGCGCTGCGTAAATAACGCATAAGACGCACGCAAAAAATATATTTTTATAAATTTCTGAAATTTTATCCATAATGTCTACTGTAATATAACTTCTGAGCTAGAGGAATTTCCCGGTTAATTCGAAGCGAATTTTAGACCTCATTCAATTGCCTTATTGACTGGCGATATTTTTCAAAAAATTCAGGGAAAGTGTTGGGGTGTAAACAATATGATAGTATTTCTAATGAATCCATAATACGGGGACCTGGTCTGTTAAAATATGCATTACCATCTACTATGAAAATATTATTGTTCTGATAGGCCTTCCAATTCTCAAAAGGAATATTTCTTTGTAGTGTTTCCAATTCCTGCAGGGTCTGTTCCAGTTTAAAGCCGCAAGGTTTGACTATCACCACATCTGGATTAATAGAGGAGAGGTTTTCTCGGGTAACAGTGAGAGCTTTTTCCCCAGGAGTTGCTAATAGGTATCTTCCTCCGGCAATTTCAATCATTTCAGGAATCCAAAGACCCCCAATCATTACAGGACCATACCATTCAATTGTTAAAACAGATTGTTTGGTTAAGTTGCTTGCCGACACTTTTTTACAAATATAGTCAATACGCCGGTCCACATCTGCTTTAAATTCTTCATAAGCAGGAATTACTTCCAACTCTTGGGCTACTATCCGGATATCTTCCCATATATCCTGTAAATTTTGTGGTCGCAGGGAAATTATTTTTGTACTCGGATTCAATACCTTATTACAAGCATCCGTCACCTGTCCAAAAGAAACCGCGCACACATCACATAAATCTTGAGTGATCAGATAGTCAGGCTTTAATGATTTCAGTAACTCGAGATCTAAGTCATAAACAGAAAGTGAATTTTTTAATAGTGACTCCACCGATTGATGAATGTCCTCGCTGTTCGCATGTTTATCAATGCTGGAGGAAGTCAGGCTAGGAAGACCTTTGACCGAGACGGGGTAGTCGCATTCATGAGAAATACCTACTAGGTTTTTTTCTAGGCCTAAAACACAAACGATCTCCGTCGCCGAGGGTAGTAACGTTCCAATTCTTTTAGAATGCCATTTAGGAAGTGGTGATATCATAAGTTCCTTTATTTTTTTATTTTTTAATAGATCTAACTGCGCGAACTCCGCCTTTTATACACGAGCTTAATCTTCTAATAAAACCCATTCCCGTTACAAAGTAAATTATATAATTTTTTACCCAAAGTTTCGCATTATGCCAATTGAAAAATTTTTTAAAACAGCATGACTATCAGCGTGCGACCACATTAAACCGGCATAGGGATTAGTAATCGTCCCGTCTCCATTATCTTGTAAATTTAAACGATATTTAAGTGGAGGCGGAGCTTTATAGGCTTCCGCCGCAAAGCGGTTTTCGTAAACATAAGGACTAAATAATTTTTTTTCCGCGCACTGGCAATTCCATGTATTGATTCAAATAATCCAGAAACACCTAGAATTTATCCCCTTAACGCCAGTCACTCCTCTTCTCAGAATTTAAATATAACTCTTAAAGGGTGTATATTTTTAAATCAGTATTAATAGTTAATTGACAAGCCAATCGTAAATTTGGATCCTTGGACAATTTCTTTTTCAATTTCTTCTTCTCAACTTCATTTGGAGGCTCAAGTTCTTCAGCTTCAATTCTAACTAAACACGTTCCACACATACCTTGGCCTCTACAATTAAATAATTTTTTAAAAATATTAGAATAAATACCTACTTCACCATCAATTGAAGCTTTACGAAGATTCGCACCAGTATCCACATTTATCTTTTTATTTTCGTTCACAAAAAACAATTCCGGCATTGCGACATCTCCTGTATTAACAATTAGTTTAAAACAATTTTAAATCCAATTGATATTTTATATAAATAATTTATTATAAGGCTTATATACAAACCTAATACGCTGACTTATCAGGATTATTTGCAAATGACCATACTCTCAAACAAAAAAAACAAACCAATTAACGTTAATAGCAGGGCTTCCAAAAATGCACAAATAAAATCCCGTCAGAGTGTAAAGAAAACAAATAACCCGAAAAATAAAGCATCGTCCGAAGAGTTGCTGGAATTGACTCGAACATGGGACGAAGATCTCTGCGAATAAATTTTATCATGTTTCAGAACTGGGAAACATTTTTATACTTGATTGTAGCTTTGGCGATTGTGGTTCCATTGCTTCTTAAAAAGTTCTATTAATCCAATTTCCATCTAGAGCTATTTTCACCCTTCTATATTCCCTATACTATTTAAATTTTTACCCGATAAATTATGAAATTAGATGGTGTACATCACATTGGAGTGAATGTTTTAGACATGGACCGGGCTGAGAATTTTTACACCGATGTGCTTGGCTTTTGGGTGGCAAAAAGATACGAGGAAGAAATCCGCCACCTGATGCTAGACACGGGAAGTGTGATTCTGCACCTCTTTGAAAGCCCTGGTCTACATATGGAAAATGCTATTGATTGTCTGAGTGAACAAGGCTACGCCCATATTGCTTTTGGTACAAATAGAGAAAATTTTCCAGAAATTATTGACGAATTAAAAAATAAAAATATTGTTTTTCGTGGCCCACTCATTTTAGGTCAAGGTGAATCCGTTCACTTTAAGGATCCAGACGGCAATCATCTTGAAATACGCTGTCCTGTAAAACAAAATAGTAAATAAAACGACCGTTTACCGCAATGACACATAATTAAGCGTGGGCTTAGAGTTAGTATTTTATTCGTGGTATCCAGCGAGGAACATTTCTTTTGTATTCACAGTAAGATTCTCCAAACCTACTTTCCAAATCCCCTTCCTCCCATAGTGTGACAAAAAGAATGCTTGCGATGAAAAAGATTAAAAACCATATCAATATCCCAATGGACATAAATAAACTTGCCTCTCCAATCAGAACACACCAAACCCCTATCATCATAGGATTACGCACATATCTGTATATCCCAATTGCTACTAAGATCTTTGGCGGTGAGTAAGGTGCTGGTGTTCCTTTTCCATAATCGGTGAACAAAGAAGCCGTTATCCAAATAATATATAAGCCCACCATGATTAAAATTCCTCCTGAAGCTATTAATATCGTTATAAATTGATACGATTCGAGCTTTCCAGAAAACCACAGAATCAGCGCAGGGATAACTCCCATCACATTAAGTGGAAATAAAATAACAGCTTTAATTAATGTTGGTGATAAGGTCACAAATATTGAGTATTTCTTAACTAATGTTTAGCCAAGTAGCCAAAGGATTTACAGGATTATATCTAAAAAATGAAAAGTTTGTTCCGACCGTTACCAAGATTTATAACAGGTGGGAGGGGTGAAAGAATTAATTTTTTATTGTTAGAGAGTTTACGTTGGTCATATACTATCTAACATGAATTAGATTCTATTGATTCTCTCCATGCGACTTTCCTCACTCTTATCATGAAAATTTCACCAAAATATTTCCCTGCGCTACTTCTGATTTTGGCATGCTTTATTCGCCTAGTTTATTTTTATCAGTTTCAAGGAAACCCATTTTCCGGTCACCTTCCGGAACTCTGGGATCAAACGCTTTACCATAAAGGAGCTCAAGCATTTATTGAAGGGGATCCTTTTGCCCGTGCCCCAGGAGAACCCAACCAACAGTCACCGTTTTACCAATATTTCCTGGGGATGGTTTATTTTTTTTTCGGGGTGGAGTTAACAGCGGCTTGGATCGTCCAGCTTATCCTTGGTGTTGTTTCAACTTTTCTGGTTTATGCGATCGCCATGCGTTATATCAATCAAGGACCTGCTTTCATGGCAGCCGTTATGTTCACATTTTACGGAGGCAATTGGTTTTATGAATGTACGCTTTACCGTGCCTCCTTAGTCACACTACTCATCCTCTCAACCTGCTTACTTCTCCTGCGTTTTGCGGAGCGACCCTCTATCGTGCTTCTAATCGGAAGCGCCCTATCTCTTTCGTTTCTCACTCAGGCACGCACCAATTTACTTCTCTTTGTCCCATTTGCTCTGGCATATCTTTGGAGGAAAGTGTTTTCTCTTAGCAGTACGGGAAAGAAATGGTTAGCAGGATACCTAGTGATATTTTTTTTGGCATCCCTCCCCCTTCTTTTCTGGGTGAAACAGATCCATGGCAATTGGGGACTATATGATCAAACCGGAGGAGAGAACCTCTACTTGGCTAATTCCCCCGATTATTCTGTCCGGAGTGTTGTACACGATAAAGCATACCGAAGTTTACTGGAGAGTGAACGCTTAGGCACACTACCAGCTCTCCGATTAATTTTAAAAGATGTTACTGAACGTCCGCTTGATGTCACCAAAGTATACTTAAAGAAAATATATTATTACTTCAACAATTATGAAGTCCCCACAACTCACAATTATTATCTTTCTTCTGAACTTTCTCCCGTTTTAAAATGGGGCTCAATTCCATTTGGAGTGATTGCTGCTTTAGGGATCATTGGTTTCTTCTGGTCTTGGAAACATTTGAAACGATTGACTTTGTTACATGCTTTCTTTTTGGGTAATCTGCTTGCATACCTTCCTTTCTTTATATTTTCCCGCTATAGGCTATCGATGGTCCCTTTTCTGTGCATATTCTCAGCATTCAGTCTTCAGATGATTTTTCAACGCTTCAGGGAAAATGACCTACGTTCGCTCTCATTAATAATGATGTCTGTGCTTACTCTCGGTTGGTTTTTAAAAACCGCTCCGCTTCCTGGGGGGGAAATTCGTATCCTTGATTACATCAATCTCAGCTCAGCTTATTTGAATAATCATAAAGCTGACGACGACGGCAGAGCTTACAGTTATCTGGAAAGATCTTGGGAGTTATCTCGGTCTCTGCCTGCTGATTTACGTAAATCAAAAATTATCCGTAAGGCCTTGTCCCATTTCTATCTTAAAGAATCCAACTCTTTCCGGCATCAGGGGGACTTAGCCCATGAAGAGATTGCTCTGAGAAGAGCAATGTTTTTTGATTTTCCCTCTTCACCACTCCATGAGCGCTATTCCCGCAATCTCATTAAAAAAGGCGAATCAAAAAAAGCACTGCTAGAGGCTTTAATAGCATTAACTCTTAATCCAAACTCCTTTGATCTAAATCTACTAGCGGGAAAAATTTATATTACTGAGCGGTCTCATCCTTTATGGGGACTTTATCATTTTCTCCAGGCACAGAACATTTCCGAACTCGTCCCCTTATCTCTGAAAAATGCGATTCAAAACCTTCTGGAGGTTCAGAAACTCAATTCTATACCTTTCGACCCGAAAAAATTGTCTTCACAAGTCCGAGAACTATTGACTGGGAAAATTCTTTCACCAAAAAGTTTTCCAACAAACCCATCCCTACCAGTAGAATCTTCTAACTGGACGAGTGAAGAATTGTATAATTATCGGCTTGGACTTCATCAACACTTACTATTCGAACATGGGGTTAATCCAGCTTTTATTTATTATCAGTTGGGGATTCTGGAATGGAACTTTTTTAAAAATAATTATTCAGCTTTTTATTATCTTGAAAAAGCCTGGGATCATGGTTTACAAAATCAGCAACTGGCAACTTTGTTAAATGACCTTACAGAAAAATTAGACACCCGCAGTATTTCTGAAATAAACAAAAGTAATTAGAAAATATTTTTTTATTTGTACCCCCTCGCAAACAAATAGTGCTCCAGAAGATGGAACGCCCGCGTGTACTCCACATATTTTTGCAATCTTGCTAGCAAGAATTAAATAATATTATTTAACTAATAGTAACTTGGTATTCATACGCCCTAACTCTTTTTGTGAAAGGATGGGATTCCCAAGAGTCATATACTAAACATTTTTTTGACTTCTTTGCTCATTTTCTCTCTAATTTTATAAAGTTTTCTAGAATGCTCCATGATAGAAGAAGCACTTAACTCACTGCCTCCCCAAGTAATTTCTATTTCCCGAATTGAGTTAATTTCTACTTTGCTTATTTTTTTATAGTTGAAAGATCCTCCAGAAACCAACGCTATGAATGTTCCATAATGTGCAAGAAGAACTCTTAAATGATCTGAAAACGGTTCATCTAGCTCGCTAACTACCTCCAGTATTAAATACTGGCGGCCCTCATCATCAACATCAAATTGTCTATGATCAATATCCAATTCTTCAGCTTTAATTAATTGTATCAGCTTTTCCCAACTCATTTTTTCAAGTTTTTGAGACTTATATTTAGCTAGGGTCGTTGCAAACTCATACTGTTCTTTCAGTTTACTCATTATTTCTAACCTATCCGAGGTCATATCAACTAGACCATCAATTGCTTCTTTCAACTTCATACTTAGCTGAGTTTCTTGGTTTTCATCCAACTCCTCATTTTTATTCGTATAAAAAAGTGAACCCCAACTTGTTAGAAGCAAACTGATCTCTTTAGCTTGCTCTTTTTCTTTCTGATCAAAATTTTGGTCTGCTCCACCAATATAATGGGCTGTTAATGCCAAAGACTTTATTACACAATCCAATCTTTGTTCATTGAGTGACTTATCCTTCTTAAACATTTTATTTTTCCTTTTGTTTGTGAGTACATTACGAGCACATAAACAAGATCGGCCATGAGAACAACCTCATAACTTATTGTATTATGTGGAGCCAGCGGACAGAATTGAACTGTCGACCTACTGATTACGAATCAGTTGCTCTACCCCTGAGCTACGCTGGCTTCACATATTTTTTCATTGGTTGTGGATGATATCCTCTTCCCGTTATACAAATCAATAGTATAGTTTTATTCTATCAAATTTCCAAGACGGCTCGATCATACTGCCATTGGATCAACTTCGCGGTTCTTTTCTTTTTTTAAAATATTTATCTAGACTGTTCATAAGTGATACTGTGCGGTATTAAATATTAATTGGACACAGTTATGAGATATAAACGGCCCCGCAATGCGGGTGGATGGGGAGCAATCCTCTATTCAGTTCTAAAATCATTAAAAGTGGGTGGGCCATCTCTTCTGAATTTTTTCAACAAAATAATATCGACGCACTAAGTACTTGGAGTTCTTTCAAATTGGAACGTGCGGGTCGACTCGTCAACCCGATGTTATGCGAACCCGAAAGCTCGTTTTGCAAGGTAGGGTATAGTTTCTGTTCAAGCATACTCCCGTGATGACCAGGCCATGCTGCGGTTGGATCCGCCCGCACTTCCTTTCCGCGTCACCAGTATGACCCCAAACGCATCTGTTAACGGGAACCAGCTGATGGCTTCATCAACTATCGCTTGCGGACTACCCCCTTTTTCAATCAATTTATAAGTACGATAGGCCGTTATTTTCATCATGATAGATTCTCCATCGCCTGTTGCAGCAACCGCCCCATCGGACCCAGCATAAAGTCCGCTTCCTATAATGGGAACATCGCCCACGCGACCGTAATGGGCTCCTGCCATTCCACCGGTACTGAGTGCCGCTACAAATGTAGTGCCATCGAAAGCCACACATCCAACGGTATCTGTTGTAGGCGATGTTGAAAAATCTTTTCCACTACCTGGAACGGTTTGAAGTTGAGTCGGCTCTAGACCCTGATCGCCGGCAAACTTGGCCGCACCATCCCCCGCCAATATTTGATACTTCGTCTCGCTCACTGCCTTAGCTGCTTGGATAGGATTTTTGAATCCTTCCATTGCAGCAACCGCACCGAATCGACCTTCGCTATCCATTACCGCTGCATCGTGCTCTACTTTTCCATTTTCACGCGCATGGGATCCTTTTCCTGCGTTGTAACGTCCATCGTCCTCTAAAACAACTACTGCCTGCGCGACGGCATGCAGCAAGCCCGAATTATTTTGATTTGCTTCATAACAGGCCTGAACTGCTTTTTCTGTGCCGTCGGAATGTTCATTACTTGAACCAGCCCCTCCATGGGCAATAACGCTAAGTTTTTTGGTTTTCATTTATTGGATCCTATTCAAAATTTATACTAGTTTCTCACCTATTTTTGCACGTCTCAATGGTAAAAATTCGGCCCTAATGCGGTTAGTTGTAGGATATAAGTAAATGAGGTATGCTTTTCCTAACAACTAATAAATTATGGTTAAATTTTGTCTACAGTGTAAAAACACATTTTGGGGCGGTCAGTTTTGTCCGAAATGTGAAGGGGAAATTCTCCTTCTGGATATGGCACAGGAAGAAAATAGAAAATACCTTCCCGAGCTTAATGTAGATGTACGCCCTAAGTATTTCGCACGCAGCTCGATGCTCCTGACCTGCTTCGGATTTATCATGGCTCTTCCGCTGGGAGCGTTTGTATTTTTAAGCGGCCTATCAAACTCAGGCAATGTCAAATTGTGGGCATCGATGGGAATTATAACTATTATCGGAATCTCTTGGGGGTCTTGGGTTGCATCAAAGAAAATTTTTGATAAACAAATGGAATCCGTGGATAACAAAAAAGAACTTCAATTAGACTAATCCGCATCTAGTTAAAAAAACCATTCACAAAATTTATTTAGCCTTATTGCCAATGTCTTTCCTGTAATGGATCCCGTCCCATTTAATTTTGTCTACTGCGGAATAAGCATTCTTGATTGCCTGGTTAATATCTGAACCTATTGCCGTTACTCCCAAGACACGTCCACCATCGGTTAAGACCTTTCCATTCTCTAGCTTTGTTCCCGCGTGAAAAACTACAGCTTGTTGATTTTCACCTAAATTCAAACCAGTGATTTCTTTTCCCTTGTCATACGAGTCAGGGTAACCCTTTGCTGCCATCACCACGCAAACGGTTGGTTCCTGTTTCCATTGCAAGGTTTGTGTGGAGAGGATACCGTCAATGCATGCTTCGAATATTGGTACAATATCGTTTTTAATCCGCATCATAATCGGTTGGGTTTCAGGATCGCCAAACCTTGCGTTGAATTCCAAAACCTTCGGCCCAGATTCGGTCAACATTAATCCTGCGTATAGTATCCCTCTATAAAATCTACTTTCCTTAGCCATCGCGCGTACGGTAGGAATCATTATTTCATCGATCACTTGCTGTTTTAATTCGTCTGTAAATACAGGAGCTGGCGAGTAAGCACCCATACCACCTGTGTTAGGTCCCTTGTCTCCATCGAACGCCGCCTTATGATCTTGCGCCGAATCGAGAGGTAAAACCGTTTTGCCATCAGTAAATGCCAAAAGTGAAACTTCTTGCCCCGTGAGAAACTCTTCGATCACCACTTGGTTCCCTGCATTGCCAAAAGCTTTTTCCTGCATGATCGATTGAACCGCAGAACGAGCTTCCTCACCATTGCTACACAAAATAACTCCTTTTCCAGCAGCGAGACCGCTTGCCTTAACTACCACTGGTTCGTCTTCCTTGGTAAAAAGTTTTACCTGATCCAGAGAATCAAAGGATTCATATCTTGCAGTAGGGATCCCATATTTTTTCATGAGGTCTTTACAGAAAACCTTGCTCCCCTCTATTTCAGCAGCTCTTTGAGAAGGACCAAATACACGCAATCCACTCTCTTCAAAGCTGTCAACAATTCCTTTTACCAGCGGCTGTTCAGGCCCCACAACCGTAAGGCCGATTCCAGTTACCGTGGCAAATTGGAGTAATGCGTTAACATTATCAGCAGGGATTTCAATATTTTCTGCCACACTCGCAGTACCAGCATTACCTGGCGCGCAATATACTTTCTTTACTAGTGGACTTTTCGCAATTTTCCATGCTAGCGCGTGCTCGCGACCACCGCCACCTACAACTAAAACTCTCATATGTTTTCCTAAAGCTAAATTTGGTTCTACGATTGGTTTTAACTCTGGTTTTTATTTTGGAGAAAAGATTTTATCGCTAGAGCATCTGGAGCCGTCGGCATTAGGCGAAGATATTCTTTAAAGTGTTCTGAGGCATCATTCATATCTTCTTCCTGCATAAAAATTAACCCTAAATTCTTATGCACGCCCGCTAAATTCGGGTTTTTCAATAAAACCATTTTTAATAAATTTTTGGCCTCCATTGTGTTGCCTGTAGCCATGTGTAAATTAGCAAGATTGATATAAGGTGATAAGAATTCCGGATCGTAGGTGATAGCGTTTTCGTAGTGTTGCTTGGCCTCTTCTTTTTTTCCCATCATGGCATAAGATGTGGCCAAACCAAAATGTGCCTTCGGATGCCTTGGCTGCATTTTTAGAAAACTTTTAAAACTACCCATTGCTTCCTCAAACTGTTTTCGTTCCATCGCTAAAAAACCAAGATTAAAAAATGCCTCTTCAAAATAAGGATTGTATTTTATAGCTGATCGATAAGACGACATCGCCTTGTCCGGGTTTCCTGTCATATGCAGAGCCTTGGCTAAATTGTAATGTCCGGGAGCGTAGTCCCATTTTTGTTGTAGCGCTTTCTGGGTATATGAAATTGCCTGGCCATATTCTTTTTTCTTGCCATATATATTTCCCAGATTACTCAACGAAAAAAAATAATTAGGATTTAATCGAAGTGCCGCTTCAAATTCTTCAATTGCTAAATCGTATTCCCCTATCTTATCGTAAGCCTCTCCCAAATTATTATATGGGCGTATAAGAAAAGGCGCTTTTTGTTTTGCATCGGCCCACAAGCTAACCTCATCTTTCCATACTTTATTTCTTTCTCTTGTACCGATTAAAAAAAACGTCAGTGTCAATAAAATAAGGACAACTGACACCCTTAACATTTTTTTGTTACTGCAAATATCTGATGTCCCAACTTCTATCGATTGCTTTATAAAACTTTTCAAGCGCATTAATAAACTGGACATGAAAATAGAAAATCCAACTAACGGGAGGTATGTCCTATGTTCAGCAGCCATATCCAAAAGAGGAATAAAACTGGACGTTGGACTCAACGTTATCAAGATCCATATCAAACCAAACGCTTCTGGACCATATTTTTTGGATTGTTTTTTTACTTGAGATAATTTTATCCATACGACAGAAAATACTCCTAGAATTATTAGGCCGCCTATTGCAACAAGAGATCTCCAGTGCTGGACCACTTGAAAATTTGTATCTATTGTGAGGTTGAAAGGGAATAACATCTTACGAAAGTATTCAAGAGGGATAACCCCTAATTGCGTCCGAAAATAGTCCCAGGTCGTCACATCAACTATCGATGCTCTCAGCAAGCCATCTCCGTATATTTTTTTTAATATAAAAGTTGTAAAAAGAAGTCCCCCTACTCCTATAACCCATTTCCATTGTAGTTTTACCCATGTTTGTAAATTATGGTTAGAAATAAAATAATAGTGGTAAGCAAATAATATTGCTGGAAGGCTAACAACAATAAGCTTGCATAAGAATCCAAGTCCAAAAAATACAACAGCACCCACGACGAAAACATAATTAGTTTTTGTTCCCTCATTTTCTTTTTTATACAACCCTTCTAAAAACAAAATGATGGTAACCAAATAAAATATGGTTGCCATGATTGATGAACGGCTGGAAATATAAGTTACGGCTTGCGTATTTAATGGATGCACTGCAAAGATTGACGCCGCTAGAAGAGGCATTTGAGTCGGAACTTTAACTAACGACGTGGTTCCTTCAGACATGTGGAATACAATTAATTTTCCAAGCCGATAAATTAGAACTACAACTAGAAGATGAAAAGTGATGTTGAATACGTGATAACTCCATTCTTTAAAACCACTGACAGCATAATTAATATTAAAAGATAGAATAACTAAGGGACGCTGGGAGTAACTAAATATAAAATCCGGTATTTTATCTAGCCCGCGAATCCAAGGTTTTTGAAGAATGGATGGAATATCATCAAAATGAAACGAGTGATGGAGCGTGTTGCCATAGGCTAGGCAAACCAGTGAAATCAATAAAATATGAGGAAATATTTTTTTCATTTACTTTTCCAAACTAAGTCCAGTTCTTCCTCGAACCGATCTGTTACCAAATCCCACGAATACTTCTGCAGTGCTTCTTCTCGACATTTTGATTTGAGAGAAAAAATCGGGTCAGGGTTTTTTAGAAACCATTCAATTTTTTCAGCCATAGATTTTGCATCTGCGTCTCTAAAGAGAAGCTTCTTGTCTATTGATTCTAGAATTTCTGTTGTTCCTCCAACAGGTGTTCCAAAAACTGGAAGTCCAGACGAAAGTGCTTCTACCGTTGCGATTCCAAATCCTTCAATAAATGTCGTTGGCAAGATAAAAATGTCAGCTGCCGCGTAATACCCTGGCAATAAATTATCAGGAACAAATCCACAAAAGTGAATATGATCATCTAATCCTGATAACGTCGCTTGTGATTTTAGCTTGTCATTCAACGAACCCTTCCCTGCAATTACTAGCTTAAATTTAAGTTCCGGATTTCGATTAACAATTTCTGCTATTGCGGTAATTAACTTGTCTAACCCCATGCGTGCTTCTAATCGACGAACCGTGAGAAGAAATTTGTGCTCCACTGGTATCCCTAATTGATTTCTAATCGCATTTAATTCGTTAATGTTTTCTGAAGGGTAAAATTTTGTCGTATCTGCCCCACCTGGAATGATCCTCATTCTTGGTTTTTTGAACGGAAAGTAATCTATAAATCTTTTTCGGGTGTATTCACTTAGGAATAGTATACTTTTAGAGTATCGGTAACATACCCATTCTAACCAGCGAATAATTTTCAATCTAAAGTAGCGATTTATTTTGTCTTGATCTGTCTCGGTTAAGTTGATTTTTTCTTCGTCATACCATGAACTGTGAAAATGGTATATCTTTGGAATTTGCCTGTAGCATTTAGTTGTTAATGCAAACGCACCGACCAACGGATGATGTACATGTGCTACCCAAGATTCTTCTTCCCTCAAATGATGTTTTACTTTTCTTCTAATGGCGTTCCACAACCTTATTGGATCTTTTGAAACTGCAAACGAAACCCGATCAAATTCGACACCATTTATTTCTTCCTGATCAGGATATTTATCATCGGGCTTGCATGTTATTATGACAACCCTGTGACCTCGTTCAACCAAACGCTTATTGATTTCGTGAGTCAAATTCCATGCTCCGCCCACGGCATCTGGATAGGAATAATACTGTAAAGAAAGAATTGCGAGTTTTTCTTTTGAGGAGTTCATTCTAGAAACATAATAAATATTAGGGCTCAATAAATCAATCCAGTCCATTAGTTTTATCAAATAGATTGATAAAAGTTCCTGACAGTACATAATTGAGAATGAACCAATAAGATGTTATCCTTATGGTAGTTAAAGTCTATCCCACCTTCCCCAATGGGGGGCGATCTGGTTTCGACGGGAGGAATGAGACGGAGGTTGCATGTACGGGATGCCGTTGGCCCGTGAAAAAACGGCAAAAACATAATCGCTAACGATTATGATGTAGCAGTAGCTGCTTAACTAATACTTAAGCCAGTTACCGTCCTTCCTGCTTTTGTCCGTAGGGTGGATAAGGACGTCATTTAAGCGGACTGGTCTGATGCGTAAGTTCCGGACGAATCGGACGAGATAGTTAGGAACTGGCTTGAATTAAATCCTGTCTCTGGGAGATAACTCGAGTGAGATTTAAATCAGAGAATAAACATGTAGACGCCTTCGATTGACACCTTTCGGACGGGGGTTCGATTCCCCCCGCCTCCACCAAAATTATCGTAAACAAAGGATTTACTCTGATTTTTATTGTCTAGGCTAGTACTTTACGACACTGTGTCCAACAACGTGTCCAAAAGGTTAGCCAAAATGACTCAAAACTCAGTAACTCCCAGACCAAGATACACCTTTCAAAGAAGCTCTCTTTATTACTTCCGTTACACTCTTCTTCCTGATATCTCCAAAGTTGTAGGTAAACAAGGTCTGAGGTATTCTCTTAAGACTGGTTATGTAAAACATGCTGAAATAAGAAGCGAAGAACAAATTTCAGTAATTTTCTTTCCAAATCAAAAAATACTTGGAATAATTACACAACATTGGGATCTTAAATATCGTTTAACCCGATGAATTTTTGAATTAGAGCGATCCTCCATGTACCATTTACTTATACCGCATGCATGAAGCAATCTTCTGTGAGAACATTTTAATAAGTATTAAAAAAATGCTATATTGGTGCAATTTACCAGGCTATGAAATATAGAAGTCAATTGCAAATTTTAGTGAATATAATAAAATTGATGAAATTAATTTTATAAAATAGGTTATTAAATCTCTGCTGAGGGTGACATGGTTGAAATTACAGAGAAGGATATTGTGAATTTTGAAAAGGATGGTGTCATAAAGATTGAAGGTGCTATATCGTTAAATCAATTGGAAGAACTAGACCATGCGCTTACAGCACAATACTTAGCTCGCAGAAAATTAATTAGCAAACTAGTTTCCGGAGATTCACTTTATCTTGGTAAAACAAATGTTTGGAAAACTGATGCATTTTTTCTAAAATTTGTACAGCAACAAATGTTTATTGATCTGGCAGTTAAGTTGCTCAAATCAAGCCGAATTAATCTTCTTCAAGATATAATCTTCGTAAAATCTGCAAACTCTAGGCAAAATTTTGTCTGGCATCACGATCAAATTTACGCTCCTATTCATGGGAAAATGGTAGTTTCTTTTTGGATGGCAACCGAAAACGTTACTTTACATAATGGAGGTTTACAATTTATTAAAGGTTCTCACCGGTGGACTGAGAATATTAGTACCCCTCCCCTTACTCCTGTATCAAAAATTTTACCTCAATACTGGCTAAGAAGAAAAACGTCAAACTTAAATTCTAAAACAGTTGAGAATTCAGATTCATATTCTAAAGATAATGTCGTATCTTTCGATTTAAAACGGGGAGACCTTTTAGCATTTCAAGGTAAGGTAAAACATCGCTCTGGGCCAAATTGGTCTGATAAAATCGACAGAAGAGGATACGTGATAAGATACACTGGAGACGATATTAAATACAATCCTCACCCTGACACTGGGGTAGCATACCAATTTTGGAACCCAAAATTGAGTGCTGGGGAAAAAATGAAAGGTCCTTTATTCCCCCTACTCTATGAGGACAGTCAATATCTAAAAATAGAATCAGATGGCCCAGAAAAAGGTAGGATATGGAGCGTCCTTCATAATAAAATTTTAGCTCTTCGAAGTAAGCCAATAGTTAACTGAGTAGAATCTTAAACTCCCACCCATCTAATTTTTGATAGACTCCACAAAAAAGATGCCTCTTGAAAAGATTAACTTGTTAAATTATGTGCGAAGCCAAAGTTGCAGATCCAATAAAAGCTGTGACAAAATGCCTACCCCATTCACCTCTGCAATCTTTTTTTATGTATTAACACAGCAATTTTTTTAATAAATAAAAATGGCGAGGTTATCAAGGTCTCTAAGATAAAGAGTGAGGAAAAGCCTTTTTTTTGGAAAGCGGACTATGTTCAAATTTGCGATCCCGTCTCTCCTGATTACAACAAGTTTTATCGTGAAGCTATGACCTCGTTACAAGTGAAAGACCATAAAGGATTTAGAGAATCAATTTTTCATATGGACGCAATCTTTAATGAATTTAAGGTAAACTTGAATAGTCCACCATTAAGAAATCCAGACTCTTCCTATTTAAGTGCAATAAAGCAATCCCAAAATGGCAGCTTTGAAGAAATAATAAAACTGAGTTCTGCTGAGAATAAAGAGAAGTACTGGTGGAGTTGCTCTAATTCAGAACCTGGCATTCACACTCGATCTATTCAAATTGATACTAAGGATTATTTAGATGCCACCGATTGGATTAAATTTAATCTTCCTATCGAACAAGGTATAATTCAACCCCCCTATTTGCCTGATTTTACAATGTATTCGCATCGGATCGGATTTTGGGATGGGCAAATCGATCGTCATCATATGTTTATGATAAAAGGATATCATGGTGCTGGTTTACATCGTCTAAGATCAGTCGCCGGGCCTTACTCTTCGACTCTAGAAGCAGGGGCTCAATATGGAGCCCTTGGCCCTGGTAGCAGGGAATATTTTCTTAACATAGGAAAAAAAGAAATCATTAAACTCCGACAAAACTATCCATCGTACAATTATCTTTTAACTGAAAATCATAACCTTCTTGAATATTCAAAAATATATTCTAATTCATCACTAGCAATATATGATATTTCTAGACCATAGTTAATTATAACTATGGGATAGTTCAACCCTGTGCTATAACAATTAAAAACCATTTCAAAAAAAACGTAAGTCCTGTATTTTATTGCCACAAGAAGGAACAATTTAGAGTACTAGAAGCTTATTTAAAAAAATTTGCCTACAATAATTGAAAGAACGTAACATTGGAAACTGAGAAGAATGCATATGATCGTCTCGAAGACCCGAGTATCTCTCAAGAAGAATGGATAAAATGGATTGGAAGTGTATTTAAAAAAAAGGGTGCCCTAAGAGAAGTATACAAGGACCATTACCAAGAAATCCTAAAATTATCAGTTGAAGGCAAAACACTGGAAGTTGGAAGTGCCAGTGGAAATTTCGGCGAAGTTTTTTGCGATCATATTTTTTCGGATATAGTGCTATCGCCTTGGGTCAATGTTGTAACTGACGCTCAACAATTATCATTTCACGACGCCTCGTTTGCCAATGTGGTCGCAGTTGATGTTCTCCATCATATTAACTATCCTATTTATTTTTTAGAAGAAGCTTCTCGTGTGCTTAAACCAGGAGGAAAGCTCATTCTACTGGAACCGGCAATTACTTTAGGCAGTTGGTTATTATCCAAATACTATCACGTTGAAGATATGGATATGAACGCTGACCCCCTTAAAAGGGGAACTATTGATCCTTTGAGAGATGTAAGGTTAGCCAACCTAGCAATACCCACATTGTTACAAAGAAAGTACAACTCTAGGCTAAAAACAGCGTTACCAGAATTTGAAAAGTTCGAATTTTACCACCTTTCCCTTCTTGCGTTTCCACTTTCCGGTGGTTTTAGATCATGGCGCCTCATCCCACATTGGGCTGTACCACCCATTTTATCCCTGGAGCGATTACTCTTACCATTTATCGGACGTTTTCTATCCTTCCGCTTAATGCTTTCATTTACACGTCGATGAACAATCAGCCTCGAATCCCGCCAACGATTAGGTGCCAGAGGATCGCTTGCCATCCCTCAGCATGAGGTGTTACGCGTTCTTGTGTTAAAGCAGGAGCCAAAATACAAGCACCCGATGGGGAGTTCCGCCATCGAAAAACTAGTTATGTTTTTTAAGGACTGACAAAATAAACACTTCTTAATTTTAGACTACTACTATTTTTCTTGTTTATTTTATGCTGCTTTTTTTCTTTGGATCAAATCCCTGAGTCTATGTTCTAACACCGTTACTGCTTCATGAGGGGAAAAAATATTTTTCAACGTTCGAAAAATTCTTTTCGGGAAAAAAAGATATCCTACCAAATAGTTAGCCATCATGAAAAGAGTTCTTATCATTCCCAAGAGGATCGGGTTAACTCTTGGATTATGACTTACAATTTTGGTTGAAAAATATGAACTATTAAGAGAGTTCAGTTCTAAAAAATAACTATCATTAAGAATTATTTTATTTTCTCGGTTTAAGGTTTTAAAGATCTCCGTACCTGGATAGGGTGAGAAAATATATAGAGGTGCTTCATCTACCCCATAAAAAGACATCTTTAGTCCGTATAGTATAGTTTTAAAAATATCAATCCATGTTTCCTCCGGAAACCCAATAATTAGATTAATGCGAACTGTCAAGTTCTGCCGTTTAGCCTCCAATACAGATTTGGTAAGCTGATCAAGTTTGATCTTCTTTTTGATATTTTTTAAGGTTCTCAAAGATGCACTTTCAGGCGCATAAACAAGGTAATTACAACCAGTTTGCCTTAAGAGACCTAATGACTCGCTGTCTAAAGCTTCACTTCGCGTACCACTTGGAAGTGACCAGTTTACTTTTATTTCTTCCTTGAGAAGCTTACGACAAAATTCCACAATCCATGATTTTTTAGTAATGGCTGTCAAATCATAAAACTGTAGACTAGTGATCCCAAATCGTTGGATATAAAACTTAGCTTCCTCAATAACATCATTAACATCTCTTAAAGTATATCGAGTAGTCCACATATCTGGACTTGAACAAAATGTGCATTGATATGGACAGCCTCTTGAAACCATAAAAGGCATATCTTTTTCTGTAGCGACTCCATATGATTTTCCAGATGCCCAAAACTTTTCCAAGTAACCATCAGGCCAAAAAGGCCATCCTATTTCATCTACTTTCCGAATTCTTGGAGGAGGAGATTGGTCTTGATGAAAAACTTGATCTTTATCCAAATATGCAATCCCGCTAACTTCCTCATAGTTTCCTGTACTTTCATAAGCTTTTATTAACTCAGTAAATGTTTGTTCACCCTCTCCTCGAACGCAAACATCAAGAGCTTGACAATCCTTGAGACTGTATTCTGCTAGTCCTGTAACATGTTCTCCACCGCCTACAAACAAAGCATCGGGGAAGTATTTTCGAACCTCATTTAGAAGGTCACGAGTTAAGGGCCACTCGCTAGAGAACATGAGGGAGAACCCTATCACCTTAGAATTCTTTGGGATACGATTAATTATTTCTTTGAAGTTAAGCCCTTGAGCTTGGAAACCAGGGTATTTCTTAAGAGGCCAAACCTGATTAATTCCCTCCCCTATAGCATCAACTAGCACGGGCTCGTAATCGAATTTCCTCAAATATCCTGATAGGTAAGCAAAGCCAATAGCAGGCGTTGCCTCATTGTTCATATTCCCTATTTTGGAAACAATTGGGGCTCGAATCAAAGTAATCGGAAGTTTGCCTTGTTTCATTATCACGTTTTTAATTTAGAGTTACATATTTACGCTAGTAAACCTTATGGAGACCTATCTTAGGGGATTAAGCCCAAGTGCTTAGTAGCATCTGATACAATCACTGAAAGCCCCTTACAAAGTTGTAAGGTGCAACGACCAATAGTCAACCAATCTGACTTAAGAGCCTCTAAGACCTAACCAATTTATTCGTTTTCTATAAAGGGTGTAATAGGGCAGGTCTATAGCCATTTTTTATGAATGATAATATTGCTCTAAAAAACTAGTTCGAGCTGGCAAGGTAAAATTTAATTCTACGAAATGCATCTGTCAATCCCATCTCCATCCGAGACTCTTGAGTTCCTTTAATTAAATTTCGGATAATCCGCAAGGGCCTTATCGGTCGATATAAATAAGAGATGCTATAAAAGATGGCAAGACCAATAATTCGTAAAGTTTTTAGACCATTGTTAGAAAAATTTTCACAATAAGAAGTCGTTTTAGAAGGATCTCCATAGGTTCTCAATTTATCATAAAAGTCATCGTTCAGCTTTATGTGATTTTTAGCAGCAAGATTATCAAACAACTCTGAACCCGGATAAGGAGCATAACCCCAAATACTCACATCATGAGCTCCTGCCAAAGCTAATTTTGCAATAAACATATAGGACTCAAAAATTTTCCTGAGAGTATCATTAGGAAAACCAAAAATAATTGCGATTTTAATGTTTAATCCTTCTTTTACACTACCTCTAACCGATTTTACCATAGATTCAGGGCTAACCTTTTTCTTGATTTCTTTAAGTACTGAAGGAGATCCACTTTCAGGTGCATATGTCAGATTACGACACCCTGAGCGGAACATCCAATATGCCACTTCTCGATCAATTACTTCAGTCCGGGATCCAGAAGGTATTTGCCAAGTAAAACTGAGGCCTCTCTCTTCAATTTTCTGACAAAAATCAATTATCCACTGCTTTTTTAAAACAAATGTCAAATCATAAAAATCAAAGTTAGTAGCACCAAACCTATTTATCAAGTCCTCCATTTCATCCAAAAGTAAATCCGGATCACGAATCACCCAACGGGTCGTCCACATATTAGGACTTGAGCAGAAGGTACACTGGTAAGGGCAACCACGACTAGCAACAATAGGTATTGACCTTCCTCTATCTACCCCTAACCCAAAGCCACGATCTAAATAATTATGAATCGGAAATGTATCCCAAGCAGGTGGAGCAATGTTATCTATATCTTTAAGTCTTGCGCGAGAGTTAGTCTTAAAAAACTTTCCCTCCTTAGAATGTAGTGCAATACCATTGATAGATTCAAAATTTGTATTTCCACTTTCAACTGCCTTAGCAACCTCAACTGCCTTAGCAACCTCAACTGCCGTCTCCTCACCCTCTCCACACACTATTAGGTCGAGTGCACTTTCCATCAGGCTTTCTTCTGGCGCGGCGGTTAAGTGTTCCCCCCCTCCTATCAAGGTGACATGCGGAAAGTTTTTTCTAATAAGATTGATTAGTTCTCTACACATTGGCCAGTCAAAAGAAAAGCCTGCATGAACTCCGATCATTCCAACATCATCAGGAATTTTTTCTAGAATTTTTTCGAACGTCAAACCATAATTAAAACAATCATTTCCCCAAGGATAACGGGTTTCTATAGATTCTCCAAGACCATCAATGAAACATATTTCAAAATTGGCATTACGTAGTGCGCTGGCTACATAAGCCAACCCAACTGGAGGCGTATAACTTACCAAAACATTTTTTGCCGGTACTAAAATCGGTGGTCTAATCAGACAGATCTTCATCACAAGTCATCTTAAAAAAATTTTATACAATACCTAGTTATTTTCATCCAATATTTTTATATTCTTTAATTTGTTGAATTAAATCAAAAGTATTAATTCGAAAAACACATTATAATAGCCTACATGAATAATCAAAAATATAATCTAATTCATCCTTTAACTTTATAAAATATTTTGGCCTTTGAACCCAAAAACCAAAAACACCTAACTAAGCAGGCAAGTTTCAGAATGAACGGTTTTCGCGTAATTATAAAACTTTAGGGGTCATTTTTTCAATTACATGTTCGCTCTAACTTAAAACTGATATCATCCTGACAATAACTGAAAAAAATCAATATAGAATTAATCCCTACGATGATTGTCATTACCACGCGAAATATTACGAATTATATAATCTGGCCTATGCTTAACTTCTTTTAAAATTGCACCAACATATTCACCGACTATCCCAAAACCTATAAAAATAATGCATATGGAAACTATTACTAAAAGAGAAGTTGAAGTACCAGGCAGCAATGGCATATTTAGTAAAATGTCGAATCCTAAAACCTGAGCTACTCTGACGAAAATCAAAAAGGATCCCAACACTATACATGCAATAATTCCGAAAAACCCAATATACGAAAAAATCCTAATAGGTATTATTGAAAATGAAGTAAGCCCATTTAATGCAGCGTTCAATTGTGTAAAAAAAGTGAATTTCGTTTTACCAATAGGACGGTCAATGCGCTTGTAAACCAAACCCGTTGCAGGGTAACCTGTCCAAGCGCGCAATCCACGAAAAAATTTATTTCTTTCTGGCATCTCTTTAATTATGTTCAGCACGTCTCTACTGAATACCCCAAAGTTACCAGCATCTTTCGGAACTTCGATTTCGGATACCTTTTGCCAGACACGATAAAACCATTTCATCATAATACTTTTAAACCAGCCTTCAGTACGTTTCTCGCGTAACCCATATACAATGTCAAACCCCTCGTCCATTTTTGAAATAAACCGGGGTATTTCTTCTGGTGGGTCTTGTTGATCCCCATCCATAATAAGAAGTCGTTTCCCCAGAGCATTTTCAAGCCCCGCCATAATTGCACCATCGTAACCAAAGTTGCGACTGAGCGTTAACACTACTAGAGAACTATGGTTCCTGAGAAGATCATTAAGTACAAATGCTGAAGAATCACTGCTCCCATTATTCACAATTACTATCTCATATTTACCTTTAACTCCAGTCATAACTCTCGCAATTCTTTCAACGAGAGGGGTGAGATTTCCCGCTTCATTGTATGCTGGAATAATAATACTAATGTCGATATTATTAATTTTCATCAAACCCTTTTAAGTTGATTCTAATAATATTTTTCCCATGAGCCGTAGATTCTTGGCTGCCACTTCAAATCCATCATTTTCAGATAAACCTGCCCGCAAAGAGTTTAGAAATTTATTGATATATACTTTAAATGGATCCTCAACCTCAATTTTTTTTAGGGTATGGCTATCATGAAAAAGAACCTTATAATTAGCACCATCACCTTCCTGACATCGAATGAATTGACGACCATCTAGCTCTATAATCATTTTTTTTACTGATTTCTGATTTTCATAGAAATTGAATACCACTTTATGTTCACCATAATTAAACTGGCAGTTATAGCCGCTAGTTGAATATTTTTCGCGTAGATTGGATATCAAGTTGTCTCCAAATAGTTCTAAAAGAATTGACAAACCATGAGGCAATAGATCCACCGCTATTCCCTGCCCTTGATTCTTTCCTTGAGTTTGGAAACAAAAGGTGAGCCCATCCTTTTTAGATATGGAACCAACTAATTTGTTTATTTGTTCGGCAAAAAAAGCATTGCTTGTATTAACCCACAACTGACGATGAGGATGTGTTGCAATTTGGGCTAATTTATCCTCAAGTTCCACATTCGAAATGTCAGAATACCAAAAAAGAGGCTTTTCACAAAACACTCCTATTTGCTTTTCAAATGCAGCTATAATTTCTTCGAAATGAAATTGTGGGGGGGTGCAAATACTAACAGCGTTAGGTCTTGCCTCCTCCAGCAACCTATCAAGGCAATGATACGGCTGAGAATTAATGCCATAAAAATCCTTAAGTTTGATCGAAGCATTTTTTGCGGACTCTTTTGATGAACCAAGGACAGCGCAGACATCAACACCCGCCTCATGAAATATACGAGCATGTACTCGACCAATCCCACTAGCCCCTAAGATCGCTATCCGGGTTTTTGTGGCAGAAATCATAAAAGGTTTTTCCGTGACTCTACTAAAAATTTTCCTAATTGATACTTTGTTTTACCCACCCCATTAATCATATCAATATCTTTTTGGGTCTCAACAGGGAACCAATCACCATCAATTCTATAGTGATAAGCACGCCCTGTTTTGACGACTTCATGAATAAGTGTCTCCTCGAAATTACTACACTCCACAAGGTCAATCAGTTGGAAAGCATCTTTATTTAACCACGTAAATCCCGCGTTCCTATATCCTTCAACCGCACAATCCTTATCCATAAAAATTCGTGAGATTTTACTACCATACACAAAATCTGTGACTTGGTTATTTTCTTCTAAAATGACTCCGTAAGTAGATATGTAATCTGTTGATGATAGAGTTAAGAGCGCGGATCTTTCATGGTGGAATTTGTACATACTATGAATATCAAAATCGAAGAGGGTATCACCATTTATTAAAAAAAAATCTTTATGTTCTGGAATCGTATTTTTAACTTTTTCTAATCGTTGGGCTATTGGTGTGTCCACCCCTGTATCAAAAAACATTAATTTGCACTCACGATCCTTGAATTCTCGAGTAATAAACTCTTCGATCATTTCACCTTTATAGCCAAGTGGAAAGATAAACCGACGAAATCCATATTTAAAAAGTGTTAGAAATACATACCAAAGTATTGGTTTTTCATGAATTTTAATCAGTGATTTTGGTATCGTGTTTGTGATCGGAGCAAGTCTACTACCCCTGCCCCCACATAAAATAACCACCCATCTTTCATTTATTGGTAGGTCAAAAATTGCCATGATTACTGTATTGGAAAACCCTTTTGACACGATTATTAAAATTATTTAGAAAGTACCACCTCTCCAATGATTAAGCCTAAAATTCTCCCCACTTTTTCTTTCGTAAAACGACAGGAGATTTTTATATTTCATCAAAAGATGAAAATGACCTGTTTTAAAACTTATTACTTTTAGTTGGAATTTTCGATCTAGTTTTGAAGTTTTTTACTAGATCTTCGATTAGAAACTACCGAAAACTTCACTTTCTTTAATGAAGCTATTCACAGCATGCTCTTTGCGGTCACATTTACAGGAAAGCTTGTTCATTTTGTCACTATTATCTTGGAGGAGCTTTTGAAAATGTTCGGTGTCGTACGAATAGTATAAATCCCAGAAATCCTTTTCAGCCAAATTGCCGAGCGCCATTTCCTGGAATTGGGGCGCCGCTGATTCTGAGCAATGATAAAGCCATCCATCAAAACCGATAGTTGCATATATAAAACGCGCAAAACATGGGAGAGTACGAGCACTTTCGATCTCGTAATCCGTGTCTAAGTCCATAATCAAAACTTCACAGTCATCACTGCTCTCCTCTTCAATAATAGGTTGTAACCTGCTCATAAAATTGAGGATCTCTTCACGCTTGGGTATATTTTGGTCTTTTTCATTCATTGAATATCCACGTGGAACCTGAGGGAACGTGAAGCGAATCATGTCAGCGCCTACATTTCGTAAATCACCAATAGCTTTAAGTATTTCATCTGTGGAGTTATTAAGGTTATTTATGAGATAGGTTGCCGATATATCAAGGGGAGCGTCTGATATTTTCCTTGCAGACGATATTTTATACAAGTTATCGAGCACCTTATCGTAAAGCTTGGCTTTGCTTTTAGGAACGCCATGTACTCTATTATAAGTTTCATTATTTCCTGCATCAACGCTTACATTGAAGAAGCTTTTAGGCGTGATTGATTTGCCTGTTAACTGGCTAATAAAACGTTCAGATACTTTAATCGCCTTTGTATGAAAACCTGCTATTTGCTTGTAATCAAGTACGACCTGAAATAAGTCTTCAATATGCTCACAGTTGAGAGGATCTGTCGCGTAACCAGCAAAAGCGATCTTATTAACACCCCCTTCAGCTATTTGTCGTAGGACCTCAATATAACGTTCGGGTGATAAGCGTTCACCCGAATCTTTCGCAGAAATACCATAACAGTAAGGGCATGGAAGCCAACATAGATTACTACTAGTTGAGCCACCAGGCTGAACCTCTACCTGATGTGGTATAACGGTCTTACTGAGGACTTTTTCCTTAAACTGGATAGGGTCGCCAACAAACAGAGTTCTATAATTGTACCGTACCCGCTTGTTTCCCCCGTTTTTTTTCATAAATTATCCCTTACAAAATGAGGAACTTTTAAACAACAAGCTCGATTAGTTATAAATGAGAAATATCTAAACCAAAACAGTAGAAAAACTATCTCGCCAGACTAGTGTGACTGGCAAGCTTTGGTTCGATAAAGCAATTGACCTCAGCAATGATGCTATTCAAATAAAGATTCAACAACTAATCACTAACTGCGCTATCCAGTTGTTCGTCTCTGTCTGTATTGCTTCTAGACTGCGCCCAGCTCTGAACACCTGTTTCAACAAAATCAAAAGTTTCATTCCTAGCACCCAAGGATTTCAACCGGCTGACCACATTTGACTGAAACTTTGGATCACAAAAAAGAAGCAGATAACCACTATGACCCGCTCCCAGAAGCTTGCCACCAGATGCTCCCGCCTTAATTGCAGCTTCATATATTTCATCAATATGATCATTTGAGATACAATCTGCAAAGGTTTTTTTGATACTCCAAGCTTCATTTAGCAATTCGCCGAATTCCCCCAAGTTCCCCTTTACTAGCATATCTTTCATCTTTCGAGCCACACGTAATTGTTGAGTATACTGGTTTTGGATTTTATTATTTTCAAAACCATAAGCTTCTTGCTGATCACTTATGATCATTCCAGATTCACGTGTTCCACCAACCCTGAACATTAGTAAATTAAAATGCAACTCTAACAAAATATCCTCAGGTAATCGGAGAGGGTTAACAAATATTTCATCCTCGCGAAATTCCAGAAAATTAAGACCCCCAAACACAGCTGCATATTGATCTTGCCAACCGCCTTTAATGTTAAGCTCTATCCTTTCTGCCTGATAGGCCACATCTGCCATCGCATATTTGTCAAGTTGTTTTTCGTTGCGAAAGTAATTGAGTGCTCCTATGACCGATACTGCAAGAGCAGCTGAACCACCCAGACCAGTGCCTGGTTCTACATCGGAAGATGTTTCTAGATTAAAACCAAAAGAAGGCTGCATGAGTTTAATACAGGCTTTAACCAAATCTAAGCAACCGTCGTATTGTAATTGATCTATACCCGCTACCTCTACTTCTTCATTAAAATCCTCGCTTGTTAATTTTATACGATTATCAGCCCTAATATCCACCGTGGTGTAACAGTACTTGTTAATAGTTATATTAAGCGCGCAGCTAGGGTTTTTATTAAAATACATTGACATATCCGTTCCGCCACCACCAAAACTGATTCGTACTGGAGAACGTGAACGAATCAGTTTCTTTTTAATTCCTCTAAATGCTCTGAACTCATTAGAACTAAGTAAATTGACCAACCGGCCCTTCTTGTCTAAGACGGGGAGATGTGCTATTGGTGGGTCGTTATCAAAAAGGCGTAGCATCTGATGAGGGGAAGCATCAGTCGTAACATAAACAAAGTTTCTATTCATAAGCTCCTGTAAAGGTGTTTCAGTTGACCTGTCTGAAACTATGGCACGGCGAATATCTCCCTCTGTTATTACACCCACACATTTTCTCTGGTTATCGATAATTAACCCAAAACCATAACTCTGAACGTAGGATGATAAGAAGGCCTTCATCACGTCCTTAAGGGTTTGTTCGGAATGAAATTGAATTGAGTCTAAAGACTGAGTCATTCACAGACCTAAAAATTATTTTATTGAAAAGGGTTTGTTTGGAATAAGATTGAATGATTCTTATATGGAAAAATTCCAGGAACCAGGGAAATTCTATGGTTGCGTAGCCAGAGAAAAAGACATGCCTTCTTACGAGGGGGCACCCACACCAGTGCTCATTTTGCTTGAGTTAAGATATGCGGACGACCCGCTATCTTTTAAGGCTGGTAAATCAATCTCATATTTCTCAAACAGCTTTACATTCTGCGTATTAGCTTTGCATAATTTATGGATAACTTGGAGAGATTCCTGCGCCTTTACCACCTTCCCTTGCCCCATCAAGGCTTTCCAATGCGCCCAATGTGCAAAAAGGTGATCAGGGTAAATTTTCATAAGCTTTCCAAATGTTTGTTCAGCCTGAACATAATTACCTTTGCGTAAATCCCTATTATTCAGAAAGTTTACCCTTATATTTCCATTATACTGCACATCTTTCACCTGCTTGGCTGTAAATTCATCTGTTCCAATATTACTTCTATTGTAAACATGCTCTTCAAAGTACGGGTCACCTGGGTCAAGATATCCGTTATTAATCGCTTGCTCGTACATATCGCTCCCTACAATAGGAGTAAATACCTTCATTTCTGCCCAATCAACATCAATGCTTTGAGCAAATCTAATTGTCTCCTCCATTTGCTGTAAAGTTTCACCAATATAACCAACAATAAAGAAAGCCCGAGCCCTAATCTTATATTTTTGCAGGGTCTCCATTACCGAGGCAACTTTCTTAAGATTAATATTTTTCTTAATTATATTTTTCTGGACATAAGCACTTCCACTTTCAATTCCAAGCGTAATTGTTTTCACACCTGCTTTTTTCAGCCAACCTATAACTTCATCATCAAGCGTCCAACATGCCAACCCGTTAGGAAATTCTATTGTAAATCTGTTGTTAAATTTTTCCGTTAATTTTTTACAAAATTCTATTGTTCTTTTTTTAGACAAATTAAATATATCATCTTCTATCAATAATTTTTTGATGTCATATTTATTGACCACGTCCTCTATATGTTCTAAAACATATTCGACACTATGCGTGCGAAAATCTCTTCCATGAACCCCCCAAGAAGCGCAAAAAGTACACGGCATTGGGCAGCCTCTAGACGTAAAAAGAACTACCGCTAACTCCCCTTGTTCGGGCCCCTTTCGTTGAGTTGTACCCATCCTGCCAGAAAGTGCCGAGCCTGTTAGATAACTGTCTAGATCAGGAAGTTTGTCATGTGCTGGTGGCGATAAATCATCTAAATTATCTATAATGCCAAGTTTTTTGTGTGGTTCGAGGTATGAATTTCGATCGACTATATGAGGGTGTACACTAACAAGTTCTCCTATATTTTCTTTGCCAGCATTAAGTATTAACCAGGAGAGAGATTTTTCTCCCTCACCTAAAACCATATAATCGCATTCAACCATATTGTTATTAAATATTTTTTTGTAGAGATAAGTAGGGAGGTTCCCACCCAAAATAACCGTAGTTTTTTTATTGTAAGACTTTACTAGCTTTGAGATGTCCCTTGCGGTGCTAAATGAAGTGTTAAAGAGTGCGCTGATGCCTACATAATTTGGCTCATTATCTTTTAGAAACTTAACCAAAAAATCCTCAAAAAAATCTTGTAGATTATTGTCAAGAAAATATCCATTCATCTTACATTTATAGAACTGAAAATGTAGATCCAATATATCTACTTGAATATTTTCCCGCTGCAGTTCGGCACATAAATAAAGAATTCCGGTAGGTGATGCAGGTCTCCAGTCAACCTCTTCAGTAAAATCTCTTATCCCATCTCTTATTTTAGCAATTTCTTCATTCAACATATAAATTGAATAATTTGGAGTACATATTAGCAACACTTTAGGCGACATCATTTGTAAACCCAGAATAATTAGAATGGAATAGTTATCAAAAAATCAGTCTCTTCAACCGATCATTAATGGCCAGTATATATATTACTTACAATGACTTGACACTATAGTTATAGAAAGACTCTTTAGTCAAGAATAAAATATCATTCCAAGTCTTTACCTCGTCCATAGGTGGGGTTACGACGCTCAGAGATATGCTTTCTAAAGCAAAACCTCCATTGGAATTAGATAACTGCATATTAAGTCCAATTAAATCAAAGTGGTTGGTAGGCCAAACTTTAAAACAAATTTAAGGCTCTTTTTTATAAAGCGACTCCCATAACGCTAGTAAAGTTG
>AQTY01000005.1 GCA_000372225.1 Candidatus Nitromaritima sp. SCGC AAA288-L16
TCATTAATTTCTTTGGAGCTTTTTTCTTCTAAGCTTTTAAATTCCTTAGAACTAATGGTGATTTCTTGAAAATGTTCCTTCGTTTTATTTAAGAGTAAATTTAATTTTTCTTGCGCTTTAGCAAGACCTTGGTTTGAGGCAAGTTGATACCAATTCGCTGCTTTTTTTAAATTTTTCTTAACCCCTTTTCCCTCCTCGTACATAACCCCTAAGTTGTATTGGGCTTTACCACTTCCTTGATTAGCGGCATAGTTCCACCATTTAATAGCCTTACTATAATCCTTTGGAACCCCCTTCCCATTACCATACATCACCCCTAAGTTGTATTGGGCTTTGGCAAACCCTTTTTTTGCTAATGGAAGTATTAAGTTGTACGAAGTTTTATAATCTTTTCTCTTATAAGCGTCGATAGCCTTTTGATATTCAGTAACTAAAGCAATTGACGGACTGGCCCAAAACAACAACCAAATGCTCGTGAGAATAAATGTTAGGATCTTTCTATTCATTTTTTCAACTTACAGGCTTAATCAAGTAATTGCCATACCAGTTATCCTTTATTACCTTAGTGTAGCTAAGTATATCTAAGTTTAATTTAAATTTGTATCTTACTCAATTGTTCAATTTACCTTTTAATTCGTAATGTGTTCTTATATTTTGAAGTGGCTAGATCCGCTTTGTCATTTCTTTCTGTATGACGCTCTTTGTTGCTGCCTTCCATTCTTTTCATTCTTTGATTTTTTGTCGTAGTTCTTCGTTTTCTTGTTTATATTTTTGAAAGAGCTCCTCCTGCATAGCTATTATTTTATCTTTATGTGATGAAGGGGTCGAGGTTGCGCATTTCGAGGTGAAGATCAGGACGAGTATCGAACCCGACTGGTATATTGGGCTTACTAAGGGGTGAGAAAAGCAAGTTCCAGTCGAGTGGCTAACCCCGACAACACAGAAGGCATTGGGCTTCCTATGACCTCTTATTTGCTATGGGTTACTTTTGTTGAGGTTAAATCTAAATAAGTAAAGGGAGGGCCACCTAAGAAAGCAAGTGGAAGGAAAGGCTTTACACCCAATAAACCAAAGTAGGAAGCGAGGCGAAGTCTTCAGCGAAATCTTCTAAGCCATCGACTCCTGGATGCAAAGGTTTTCTCTGTAAATTAAAAATGTGAATTAAAAAGTCGTGGTCTTTCTAAGAATTTGATTTAATGAGATAGGTGTAACCTTTAAGACCTTCCTTGTATAGGGATAGAAACTCGTTTGCTTCCTCCTGAGTAATGTTTCCCGTCTCTACATAATTAACCAAAAACCCCGACACTCTTCCGGATAGTTCATCCGCCTTGAACTGCACGTAGTCTAGTACGTCGGTTACGTTTTCACCTTCGATGATTTGTTCGTATTTCAAGCTTCCATCTTCCTGTATTGAAACATGAAAAGTATTGGTATCACCGAAGAGATTATGAAGGTCGCCAAGTATTTCTTGGTACGATCCAGTTAAAAATATACCCAGTTGGTAGGGTTCGCCCTGTTGTAACTGATGGACCTTGAGAGTGGGTGTGTTACTCCGGTTGGTTCCTATAAAAAGATCGAGGCGTCCATCAGAATCGCAGGTAATATCTTCTAGTGTCGCGTCGCGTACGGGTTCCTCGTTAAGTCGTTGGATCGGGAGTACAGGGAACACTTGGTCGATGGCCCATGAGTCGGGAACAGACTGAAATACAGAGAAATTGCAAAAATACTTATCAGCTAGATTTTTTCGCAGGGTTTTGATTTCGTCTGGTAAATACTTGAGTCGTTCTGATAATTTCTCAATTTTCCTAGAAATACCCCAGTAGATGCGCTCGCAAAGCGCGCGGTCGCGAAGGGTTATCAGTCCTAGTAGGAACTGGTTATGAATTTCATCTTTCAGGTGCGTAGCGTCATGCCAGGACTCAATCAGGTTTTTATTGGAAGTGTTTTCCAGTACGTCATAAATTTCCTGCACAATTTCAGGAGAATTTTGAGGGATCTCAATTTGCTCACTCCACTCGGGGAACGTGGTAACATCCAAGACATTGAAAACGAGAATGGAGTGATAGGCTGTCATCGCCCGCCCCGATTCGGAGATGATATTGGGGTGAGGCAGATCTTCTTCCTGACACGATTCCAGAATGTGATAAACGACATCGTTGGCGTATTCTTGTATGCTATAGTTAGTGCTCGATGCATAGGTAGAACGCGAGCCATCGTAATCGACACCTAGTCCCCCTCCTACGTCAATGTAGTCGATAGGGAATCCAGACTTTCTAAACTCCACATAGAAGCGCCCCACTTCTTTTAAACTGTTTTTAATGCGGCGGATATTGGTAATTTGACTACCCAGATGAAAATGAATGAGTCGTATGCAGTTTTTTATTCCGTGTTTCTCTGCGAAGTCAAATGCTTCGATTAGCTCCATGGAGTTGAGGCCAAACTTTGAATACTCTCCACCCGATTCGGTCCATCTTCCTTGTCCAGAGCTAATTAGTTTTATCCGGAGTCCAATATTTGGTTTGGTGTTTATTTCTTTAGCGACTCTATTAATGATCTCGAGTTCACTAAGGCGCTCCACGACAATGAAAACCTTCTTGCCAAGTTTTTGGCTCATCAATGCCAGCCGTATGAAGGTTTCATCTTTATATCCATTGCATACAAGAAGAGCTTCAGGATTATCCAGGATTGCAAGGATTGCATGTAATTCTGGTTTCGAGCCAGCTTCTAGACCAAAGTTATAGGGTCTGCCGAATTTGACTATCTCTTCGACTACCTGACGTTGCTGGTTGACTTTAATAGGATAAACTCCATGGTAAGCCCCTTTATACTCATATTCTCTGATGGACTTATCAAAGGCGTTGGCTAATTTTGAAATGCTAGCTTTGAGAATATCAGAGAAGCGAATGAGTGCCGGAAGGGAATAACCCTTGGTCTGAATGTCTTCAACCAGTTCTTTTAAATCGATGGAATGATTGCTACCATTTTGTGGCTGGATAATGACATTCCCCTTACTATTGATATCAAAATACTCTGAACCCCAACCACGAATGTTGTATAGATCGCGGGAATCCTCAATAGTCCATTTCGCCATTATCCTGCACCTTTTGATCTAAACTGCCCGACTTGTAAGCTTCAAGCTAGTTTCAATTGAACGTTAAAATAAAAAGCACGAAACACTTAAGGCAAAAGTAAGCACCTTAAGTGATTTGTGCAGTAAATAAAGAGAAGAGCCTAAAGTTATATTATCCCCTTGAAAAGTCAATCCATTTGTAGTGCCTAAATTTTTAAAATAAGGGGGAAAGCAATATGGCTATGGGTTTATTTATGATATATATTCAGACCGTCTTTGAAAGATATTTAAAGGAGTTGGGATGAAGATAGAAGGTGTAGATGTTCGGAAAATTTCAGAGGAGTTTGGGACGCCAGTATATGCATACAGTATGACGGCTCTTCGTCAGTCGATCGAGGAAATCAAGCAATTATCTCCAGTCACTCGTTACGCAATGAAAGCCTGCTCTAATGCGCGCATTTTAAAAGAAATGTTAGACCACGGTATAAAGATTGATGCGGTCAGTGTTTATGAAGTAAGGCGCGCGATCAAAGCGGGATTTAGACCAGAAGATATTTGTTTTACCAGCGATGTTTTTTCCAATGTAGATGATGTTCATTTCTGTTTGGAACAAAACATCTTTACTAACTGTGGAACACTTGGAATGTTGGAAGAGTATGGCTGTGCGTTTGAGAGTATTGGTCGAGGGAGTCCGAAAGTATCTATTCGTATCAACCCAGGAGAAGGTGCAGGACATTCTAAGAAGACAAATACAGGTGGGCCTTACAGTAAACATGGCATATGGTATAAAAACCTGAATGAGGCTCGTGATATTGCAAAAAAATATAATTTGATAATTTCTGGAGTGCACATCCATATTGGGTCCGGCGGTGATATGGATCATTTGAAACGGATTACTGGCAAATTGGTGGATTTTGCTAAAGAATTTAATGATCTGGAGGTAGTCAACTTTGGGGGTGGATTACCTTATCAGTATGACCCAGACTTGCCACAAGAAGATATTTCGAGATACAAATCGATACTTACCGAGCGGGTGGAAGTTCTAGAAGATCATTTTGGCCGAAAAATAGTATGCGAGATTGAACCTGGTCGCAGGTTTGTAGCCGGTTGCGGATATCTGATCGGCGAGGTACGAGCACTGAACCACACCTTCGAAGAAGATGGCAGGAGGCTCAACTACGTCCTGGGTAATATTGGTTTTTGCCATTTGTTAAGACCTATGGCCTATGGCGCGTTTCACCCTATATGGATTATAGGAGATGATTTGGGCCCCGAGCAGGACATTATCGTAGCGGGCCCAGTTTGTGAATCGGGTGATGTGTTGACCCAGAAAGATGAAGAGCCGGTTCCGAGAAGGCTTCCGATGCCAAAAGCGGGTGACCTCATTGTCGTTGGCGGGGCTGGTGCCTACGGGTTTTCCATGTCTTCTAATTACAATACTCAGCCTCTTATTCCGGAAGTTGTGGTAGAGGGGGGTCAATGCGAACTTACGCGGCGAAGACAGACTCTTGATGATATATTACGAGAGGAGACAGGTAGATCTTGATGAAGAACTAGGTTTTTTTTAGTTGGTCAAAAGATTATTTTTGTTTGTCGTAATCTTTAGAATAGGGGAGTGATTTTTTGAGCCATTTGTATGTCAGCTAGGGTTACACCCCCTGATGAATGGGTCCAGTATTTGACCGATATACGTTTGTAGTTGATGTGAATGTCCGGATGGTGGTTGTTCACCTCTGCGGCCTCTGCTACTTTAGTTACGAAGGCAATTCCCTCCATATAGGTAGAAGCGTGCTTGACTCTCTCAATATAAGGGACACCGCGTTCGTTTTCCCCGGCTTTCCAGTCAGGTACTAGTTCTTTTATTTTTTTCTGAAGCTCGTCTTGGGTTAATGATTTTTTTTCTACCACTATTCCACTCCTAAGTTTATTGCATTAGAAAAATTGGTGACTATTCTATATAACTTCTTGTTTTAATCCATCCAGTTTGTGGCGCAAAGTGGTTTCATGTGCTTTATACACAAAACTTTCTATTCCATTGATCTTCAAAACAGGGATTCGTTCTTTAAATTTTTCGTACAACGTTGGATCGGATTCAATGTCGGTCATCACCAGTTTTACTGGGTAGTCTGGGAGTACTCTGTTTACAATTTCTTTGATATCGTCACAGAGGCAACAGTCATTTTTTGTCAGAATTTCTATAACTATTGTGGTTGGCATAGTTGAGAAAAATTGGTGGGTTACATGGTGTGGGTCATCGTAGTGAACTTACCCCAGAAAGTCAGACATACAAACAATACGATAGTGCTCCACAAAACCATCATTGCAATCGGTCGTTTTTTAGGATCGGTCTCAGTGCTTCGATCTATGAATGGTACGCTTATTAAACATAAACCAATCAAAATTGGCGCGACAATTAAAGATGGGACCCAAATATTCTCCAAAGCATAAACCCAAACGAATTGCCATGGAGGTTTTGTGACTTCAAGACCCATGATCGGCGCGTTTCCTAATGGTGGAGCAACGGTTGATGCTAGCAGACAGATGAGAGTAAAGATACCAACTCCGGCCCGACGCAGGTATGCCATGTGTTGAGTGAAAGGGATCGTTCGGTCAGTATCTGACTCGTCAGGCTTTGCGGAAAGTTTGTGATATTTTACATAAAATAAGTGAAGCCCGAGCAAGCCCATCGTAACGATAGGGAGAAGAGATATGTGAGCCATATATATTCGACTTAGTAATGGCACGCCTGGAGAAAATTTTTCTGTCAATGGTACGCCTAAAACACCAAATTTTTCCGCGACCCAGAGAAAGTGATCTAATGCTTCATAGCCTTCTTGATCCCATTTGAGAACAGTTCCTGTAAACATCAAGGTGATCATGAGTCCTAGTAGACCGACACCAATTAACCAGTTGACTTCCCTTGGGTTTTTATAGGATGCGGTATAAAACACTCGAATCATGTGAAGGATAATTGTGATTGTGAGAATTTCCCCTGCCCAGAAATGAATTCCGCGAAGAAACCAGCCAAGATATACCTGGTCCATAAGAAAGTGTACGCTGCTATTAGCTCTTTCTGGAGTTGGGTTAAAGAACTGAGCCAGTAGGATCCCGCTTATGACAAGAACTCCGAATGAGGTTATCGTCATCCCGCCCAATGAATATTTTAGCGAGTTCGAGTGTTCGGGGATTTCGTATTCGAGAGTATCTAGACCCAATCGATGTTTAAGGAGGTTTTGAAGTTTATTCACAGGTCTTCTCGGAAAAATTTTTTCAGATGATTATCTAGTTTTTTTCTCCAATCCGGAAAAAACTTAACACCATAAAAGCCAGTCCGGAAAGAATAGTCATACTTATGGCGACGGTGTATCCTTTTGCATTAGGAGATACCCACTCGTGCAATGATTCTTCTACATGTTGTGTTTTATGTTGGTCATGCTCTGGAGAGTTTGTTTTTTCTTTAAAACGCTTCATCGGCTCGCTAGTTTTTATATGACCATCGATTAACGAAGTATCATCGTTACCCAAAGTGTTGATACTAGAAAATGGAGAACCCATAGGGGTTTCCTCTAGATTTTGGAACTCTGTGTCTTCTTCGCCATTAACAGAGTAAATAGAATCATTAAGAGGGGCATCTTCTTCAATTAGTGGAGATAGGAGTTGTTTTTCTGCGTGACCGCTGCCATGGGCAAAAATTAATTTTGGGATCATTAGTAGGCAAACAGATAACAAAAGAATTACTTTAAAGTTCATTTCGTCAGCCTCTCTGGATGAGTTGAGCGAACGCTTCCATCGTTTCGTCGGTGGCCCAGTCTCGGGGACCTATGGCCTTGTGCACGATAATCCCATTTTTATCAACAACGAAGGTTTCTGGAACGCCGGTTGTTTTGTAATCTTGTTTGGCCAACTTGCTGTTTGGATCAAGTAGGACAGGAAAAGTTAAACCGTATTCTTTTACGAATGGAGTAATGAGTGACAGGTCTTTGTCGACACTGATCGTTAGCATCTCAAAATCATATTCTCGGAAACGCTGGTACAGTTTCTCCATGGAAGGCATCTCGACCTTGCAGGTGGCGCACCAAGTTGCCCAGAAGTTGATAAACAACACTTTGCCACGATAGTCCGAGAGTTTAATTTTCCCCCCTTGAAGGGTTGGCAATTCAAATTCGGGTGCTAGAAATGCCTCCGCTGGATACTCTACTTCTCCAGGCCTGAGATCAACCTTGTTTAGGGTCACAACATAAAATGCAAGCAGGGCAGTTACCAGCAAGGCATAGGGGATATAGATGCTGGTTGGTTTTTGTTCGACAATTGCATTCATAAGTTATTTTTAAAGTCTTTGAGGTTTGTAGGGGCGGTAAAACTTTTTATCGACTGAGACAATTATTTCGTCCAGAGTTTTTCCTTGTTTGTATAATTCATAAGAATAGAGAACCTCATTGATGCAGGTATCGCACTTAGACCCGTGTTCATTAGTAAAACATGTAAGTAAGGTCTTGTGCTGGTGGTTTTTTTTGCAATAACAGTAGCAAAATTGGCTATCGATGACTTTCGGGATTTCAGCGGCAATGCGGTATGCTTCCGCTGCTTTCCCGGTATAAAAAGCTGGGGACATCACGGATCGGGTTTCAATCAATTCTCCTGTTGCTGGAGCTATAGGAGTTCCGTATTCAACGGGCTTTGTTGCTGAATATACGACACTCAGGATCAATGTGATGACGCTAATAAAAATAAAAGGCCTTAGATTACGTTTTGTTTCATTGTTTTTTTTTCTCACAAGAACTCCAGATAAAACTTTGTAGCTGAACTAGAAGGGGATCATTAATAATGTGACGACATCTAAATTATATGGAGTGCCGGTAGCCAATACAAGAAGAAGTTGAGAACGGGTTATCGGTAAATGATGATACGAAGAAGCATTTTTAGAAAGGCTGAAGATGCAAGTGCGTTGATATTTTACGTAGACTAAAAATTAACGAATTGCGGAGTACCACTTGCTTAGAGTTTGCGGTGAAAACCCGAGTAAAAATAGGCTCCCAATAGTGATATTGCGTAGTGTCGTATAGAAAATTCCTTCCGCCTTCCATCTGCGTGCTGAGGTATGGGTTTTTTCTTCGAGAAGTACGACCTTACCTTGTAGGCCGAGACGACGAAAAAAGTCGAGATCTTCACAGATTGGAAGTAGAGAAAATCCACCCATTTCCTGAAATATATCGGCGCGGACAAAGATGGCTTGGTCACCGTATACAAGGTTGAGATGTTTTGAGCGCCAGGTAGCTAGTAAAGAGATGACCTTGAGGGAAGCTTTTTCAGATTCTATTTGCAGGCTGAATGCGCCACCAGCAGACCCGTCCGTCGTCATTATTTTTTCCATTCTTTTAAAACTTTCCAAGGTTAATTTATTGTCGGCATGCATGAATAGGAGTAGATCTCCGGTTGCTTTTTTTGCGCCTGTATTCATTTGGCGGGCTCTTCCGGACTTGCTCGCGATAACCAGAGTAGCTATGCGGCGCGCTACTGAAACAGTAGAGTCAGTGCTTCCTCCATCTACAACAATAATTTCATGTGGATTTAGGCTAGAGATAGCACGCAGGTTATCTTCTAAAATCAAAGTTTCGTTAAGGGTTGGAATAACGACAGATATTTTCAATGTATCAAGTGACCGTGGAGTAGGTTTCTGTGCAGAATAAAGCTCGGTAAGGTGAATCGAGAAACGTGATATGTCCAACTTCGAGTTCAAGTTAATCATAACAACTAATCGATTGCAACGTTTTGCAAAGTTGTTGTGCTGATAATCCAGTTTAACTCCTACACTTAAAGATTTAGATGATATATAATTTATAGAATTTTATAAGCGAACTCTTTATTCTTAGATTATGCTGGCACATTTTATAGAGTCAAAACCGTTTCAATGTGGGTATTTTAAAGATCAAAAATCTTTATTTGAAGAATACCTGCTGGAGGACATGTCAGAGGTCGAGTTCGAGTACTTGTTGGCCCATGGGATGAGGCATTTTGGCGACTACTATTTTCGTCCGCGTTGCCTTGATTGTTACCAATGCATTCCTATTCGCATTAGGACGGAAGAGTTTAAGATAACGAGAAGTCAAAAACGAGCTTTGAAATCTTGCGACAATGTAAGGGTTAAGATTAGTACTCCTCGATACGCAGATGAAAAGTTTGATCTATATATTAGACATAAGAAAAAATTCTGCGCATTGCAGGACGATGTCGAAGATCAGCAGAATTTTCGCCTCTCGTTTTATGTGAATACGAATTTTGGAGTCGAGTTTGAGTATTACCTTGACGAAAAGCTTGTTGGTATTGCTTTAGGGGATCATACTTCAAATACATTTTCCGCCATTTATACTTTTTACGATATTAGCGACTCTAAACTCAGTTTGGGTACATTCAGTATTCTGAAACAATTAGAATTTTGCCGACAGCGGGGCGTGAAGTTTTTTTACCTTGGATATTATATAGGCGCTAATCATTCACTTAAATACAAGGGTGATTTCAGGCCTAATGAAATTTATATCGATCAGTCGTGGCGACCCTTTAGGAATGCTGAAGGAGAATATCTTATTCCCCAGAATAATGTTTTGTGGCGAAATACAGACTTTTTGGTTAAAGCAAAGAGTGACCAGTCTGAAGAAAAAATCGATGTCTCGAAGGTAAAGGAGAACCTATTTTTTTGAAGTGTGGTAGGGATTACTTAGATTACATTGAAAAATAAAAGATATAGCCATATTACCAGCAGGACATTGAATACTACACCGATATGAAAAACCACGTTAAAAAGTTTTGAGTAGGTAAATTTGTACTTCACTCGCGATCTCCTGTTAATTAGGCCACTTTTAATCCATAACCAGGGTTTTTAATCTCGAAGCCAGATCTGAACTGCGAATCAATTTACGCGTTTTCTTTTCTATTAGGTTTAGGCTCATGTACAACCGTTCCAGTTTTAAAAAATGATTTGATTCCGCGATGGCTTTGCCGCCAGCATCTCTTATTTCATTTCGCCAAATACTTAAACAAGTTAAATGACTCAAGTTGGGTGATTGAGACAGTGCAATCGCTCCTTCGTCACCTATTTTATTGGAGCACAGGTATAGTTTCTCGATTTTGGATAACGTCTGCGAGGCGGCGATCGCCTTGACTCCCTGATTTCCTATTCCTGTGCTATCCATGTGGAGAGCAGTAAGGGAAGGTAAGCATGTGGATCTCGCTAATGCCTCAACTCCTTCAGGTCCGATAGGATTTGAGTCTAGAAACAGGGTTTCTAGATTTTTTAAATTCAATGAAGTAGCAAATGACTGAGTTCCATTAGCTCCTATTTGGTTAGCCTCTAGCATAAGGCAACTAATATTTTGAACTAATTTTGATTCTGCTAGTGTTTTTGCTCCCGCATTACTTATTTTGTTATGATTCAAAAATAGTTTTTCTAATTTTGGAAGGCACCGACTTTTAGATAAAAATTCAATTTCAGCATCGCCTAACCCGTTGTTACTTAGGTCAAGTTGTTTAACTCCTTGGAGTGTTTCTCCAGCTTGACACAAAAGACGCAGGTGCTCAGGGGTGACATTTTTATCTTCTAGGTCTAAGAATTCTCCCTCTGGAGTTAAATGAGAAAGTATGTGCTCCTCTAGCTTGGATTTGGCTTCTATTTTCAAAAAAGATGCTTTCCTGTAGCATTAATATAGTAAGGTTTCGACCACTAATCTATATAATTTCGACCTAAATTACAAACGGTGTTATGTGGATATTGATCCTAATTATTGTGGTGTAAGGGTGGGTTAAATTGGGTATAAAGGATAGATGTTGTAGATATGCCATTGAGTGTGGAATGGTTGGGAGTTGAACTGGCACAAACAGTATTGTTGTGAAGAAGAAATGAGTTTTTCTGGAGAATTTTATGATTATCGGAGTCCCTAAAGAGATTAAAGAAGATGAGTACCGTGTTTCATTGACCCCGGCAGGAGCGCATGATCTGACCATGGATGGGCATACAGTTCTCGTGGAAGATGGGGCGGGCGAGGGGAGTGGGCTTCCAAATCAGTTATATGAAAAGCATGGCGCACACATTGCGGAGAGGAATGATATTTTTTCCCGTTCAGAAATGATCATCAAGGTCAAAGAGCCTTTACCAGAGGAGTTCGATCTTTTAAGAGAAGGTCAAATTCTTTATACCTACCTTCATTTGGCCCCTGCACCTGATTTGGCTCGCGCACTTCTCGATCGGAAGGTGACGTGTATAGCTTATGAAACTGTTCAATTGTCAGATGATGCGCTTCCGCTATTGATCCCGATGAGTGAGGTCGCTGGGAGGATGTCAATTCACGAGGGTTCAAAATACCTTGAAAGAGAGAATAAAGGACGAGGCATTCTCCTTGGTGGCGTTCCGGGTGTGGATCCTGGGCATGTGGTAATTATTGGAGGCGGGGTTGTTGGTGCCAATGCTGCTAAAATGGCGATCGGCACCGGAGCTTCTGTGACATTATTGGATGTCAATTTGAGTCGGTTGCGTTACTTGGATGATATCTATGGCGGACGTTTAAAAACGCTGATGTCAAACCGTGTGAACCTTACCGAATCACTTCGTACCGCTGACTTGGTTATTGGGGCAATCCTCATTCCTGGCGCACGAGCGCCAAAGCTCATCACCCGAGAAATGCTTTCATTGATGATGCCTGGTTCGGTAATTGTTGATGTGGGAATTGATCAGGGGGGGGGTGATAGAAACCTCTCGTCCCACGACCCACAGCGACCCCATATACATAGTGGATGATGTTGTGCACTATTGTGTAGCTAACATGCCTGGAGCGGTAGCGCGTACTTCAACATTTGCGTTGACTAACGCAACTTTCCCTTATGCTTTAGAATTAGCTCGTAAGGGGTTCAATCATGCATTTCAAGAGAATCCAGCCCTGGCGAAAGGGTTAAATGTATTCAATGGCCACATCACGCATCCTGCAGTGGCGGATGCTCTTGATATGGAGTATGTTTCTTTAAACAAAATTCTCATTTGATACAGTAACTCAACTCACTTTTAAAAGAACCGATGAAGCCGCCTAACTTTGTTCATCTGCATGTGCACACTTCTTTTAGCTTGCTTGATTCTTCTCTGAGGCAGGATGCCATGTTCAGGCGCGCGGCAGAGTTCAAGATGCCTGCTGTTGCGATGACTGATCATGGGAACATGTTTGGGGCAATTGAGTTTTATAACGGAGCAAAAAAACACGGACTGAAACCCATTATTGGTTGTGAGGTGTATGTAGCCCCCGAAAGCCGTCATGACAAGAAAGAAAAATACGACCTCCGAGACGCTTCCTATCATCTCATTCTTTTAGCCCAAAATGAAAAAGGATACAAAAACCTTCTTAAGTTGGTAACGTTTGGATATATGGAGGGTTTTTATTACAAGCCACGGATTGACAAAGAACTATTGGCAGAATATGCGGAGGGTTTAATTGCTTTGAGTTCATGTGGGCGCGGCGAGATTGCCCACAACATTAATAAGGAAAATATTCCACGTGCCATTAAAATGGCGGGTCAGTATAGGGACATCATGGGGCAGAATAATTTTTTTCTCGAACTTCAGAACCACAAAATGGAGTATCAAGAAAAAATAAATAATGAACTAGTCAAGATTGGAGATAAGCTTTCCCTGCCTCTGGTTGCAACGAACAATTGTCATTACTTGGATCGTGAAGATTTTCATGCTCATGAGATTCTTCTCTGCCTGCAGACTGGCAAGACCATGAGTGACCAGTATCGTATGCGTTATCCCTCCGATGAATACTACTTTAAATCTCCTGAGGAAATGGCGGAGTTGTTTCGAGATATTCCGCAAGCGATAGAAAACACTTTGAAAATCGCAGAGCGGTGTGAATTGGAAATAGATTTTGATAAGCTTAATTTCCCAGATTACCCAGTTCCAGAAAAATATACTCTTGAATCTTATTTAACGGAGCAGACAAATAAAGGGTTGGAGGAACGGTTTCACGAGATGACCAAATATGGCATAACCTACGAGCCATCGCTTTATAGAAAAAGGTTGCAAGAGGAGCTTGATATTATTGAAAGGATGGGATATCCCGGGTATTTCTTAATTGTGTGGGATTTTATAGATTACGCTCGAAGAAATGAGATTCCGGTGGGTCCTGGCCGCGGTTCTGCTGCAGGAAGTCTGGTTGCCTATTCTCTTTGTATAACGGATATTGACCCACTTCAGTACGACCTTCTTTTTGAACGGTTTTTAAACCCTGAACGAGTCAGCATGCCTGATATCGACATCGACTTTTGCATGACCAAACGTGACAATGTCATTAAATATGTCAGTGAAAAATATGGAGGCAGTCAGAACGTGACACAGATAATCACGTTCGGCAGCATGAATGCGAAGGGAGTTCTAAGAGATGTGGGGCGTGTCTTAGATATGTCTTACGGGGAAGTGGATAAAATAGCAAAGTTGGTTCCTAACCGATTAAATATCTGTCTCAAGGATGCTTTTAAAGAAGAGCTACGCTTTGAGATTATGAAAAGAGATAGTGAAAAAGTAACAGAGCTGCTCGATATTGCTTTAAATTTAGAAGGCTTGCCTCGCCACTGCTCTACTCATGCGGCTGGTGTTGTTATTTCATCAAAACCCCTGACAAACTTTCTCCCTTTATATAAATTCCCAAGTAAAGGGAAGGGAGAACAGGATGAAGTCGTAACCCAGTATTCGATGGGGAGCGTGGAAAAACTAGGCCTGTTAAAAATGGATTTTCTAGGCCTTAAAACTCTTACCGTAATTGATAACGCTCTTCGGCTTATAAAAGAATCACTAGGAGTGGATTTGAATATTGCAGCAATTCCTATGGTCGACCCAGAGACCTATAAACTTCTTTGCAGTACTCGTACGCTAGGTGTTTTTCAGCTAGAAAGCTCTGGTATGCGTGATCTGCTCAAAAAAATGAAGCCCGATTGCTTTGAAGATATCATTGCACTTCTTGCCCTGTACAGACCCGGCCCGCTAGAGAGTGGAATGGTGGACGATTATATTAAGCGAAAGCATGGCAGGCTTGAGGAGAAATATGAATTACCCCAATTAAAAGATGTTCTCAAAGAAACTCATGGAGTTATTCTCTACCAAGAACAGGTAATGAGAATCGCCAGTATTTTAGCTGGATTTAGTCTCGGTGATGCTGACCTTTTGCGACGAGCTATGGGGAAAAAGAAACCCGAGGAAATGGAGGCCCAGAGAGAAAAATTTATTGCTGGTGCCGAGGGGAAAAATATCAATATTAAAAAAGCAACAAAGGTGTTTGATCTTATGGAAAAGTTTGCCGGATATGGATTTAATAAATCGCATAGTACTGCTTACGCACTAGTTTCATATCAAACGGCGTACCTGAAGACTCATTACCCGCTCCAGTTTTTTGGCGCGCTCATTACGGCCGATATGGATAATACGGATAAGGTCAGTCGATATATCAATGATTGTCGTGACATGAAGATTAAGGTTATGCCACCTGCGGTAAATGAGAGCATGAAAGATTTTACCATCGCAGATAACCACTTGATTTTTGGGCTCGGCGCGATTAAAAATGTTGGGTCGAGCGCTATTGATTCCATTATTAAATCTCGGGAAAAGAGGGGGCAGTTTTCTTCGTTAAGAGAATTATGTGAGAATGTTGACTTGCGTCTTGTAAATAAGCGGGTGGTCGAAAGCCTCGTTAAAAGTGGTGCTTGTGATTCATTAAACCAAAACCGCGCCACAATGATTGAGGACATACCTAATGCGATAGAAATGGGGCAAGCAAAACAAAGAGACTATGAACTTGGGCAGAGCAGTATGTTCGAAGTATTTGAGGGAGAAAAAGAGGAGGCAGGGAATGCAAGTATTTCCGAAGACTGGAGTGATCACGAGCGGTTGAAGTACGAAAAGGAAACTATAGGGTTTTATATCTCAGGTCACCCTCTTGAGCAATATGCTAACGAATTGGTGTGGTTTACGGATGCATCCTCGGTGAGTATTTTGGAAGATAATACGGGCAGTGAAGTGAGTATCGCAGGAATTCCCGATAAAGTTTTACCTAAGACTACGAGGAAGGGTGACAAGATGGCTATTGTTACCTTGGAGGATTTAAGTGGATCGATAGAGGTTATCTTATGGCCTGAAATCTACGCTATCATCGAGAACATTCTATCCGATGACGATCCAATTTTAGTACAAGGTACTGTCGATTCTGGCGGAAATCAACCCAAGGTGATCGCTAAAAAAGTTTGTTTGCTAAAAGAAGCAAAGGAACACTGGGAGGGCAAGGTGCATATACGATTTCGCACTCTAGGGTTAGAAAAAGATACGCTGATTTCAGTTAAAGAAATTCTTAAAAAATACAAAGGTGGCAATGAGACTTTTGTGGAATTTTTGTTTCCTAGTAATAAAGTAAGAAAATTATCCGTTGATGGGAACCTCAAGGTCAAACCTTGCGACGAAATTATTCAGGAAGTCGAGGCGGTACTTGGGAAAGATTCAATAAGGTTCGAGTAGTTTTTTTATGTATTGAAAATTTAAAGGTTAATGATAAGGAAAAGAAATGATTACCCGCTCTTTTTTAATAGACGAGTGAACTTGGTTTGAGAGCTAGTAGTTTTGTCGTGCGCCTAATTTAATTTTTACTTTAAATATGAATTTAGCAACTACAGGGAAAATAGAAAAAATAAAGGTTTTTAAGGATTGCTTAGTCAATGGTATGACAGTGATTGTGATTGAACAACCACATATCCATAGCATTGAATTAGCAATGTTTGTTCGTTCAGGTTTGAGGTTTGAGAATATGCAGAATAATGGCATCTCTCATTTTGTTGAACACATGCTTTTTAGAGGTAATTCGGCATACCCGAATTCGTATTTACTCAATCGGGAGTTTGAACTTATTGGAAGAGACCTTAGGGCCTCCACTATGAGCGACCATACGTATTATGGTTTTAGTCCGCATATTTCCAATATAGGTCGTGCGATGGATCTATTTTCAGAGTTTTTTTTGGAGCCTATATTCCCAGAGGTAGAGTTAGAACGTGGAATTATTCTTGAGGAATGTTTAGAAGATTTAAATGAGAAGGGAGTCGATGTTGATATAAATAATCTTGCTTGTAAACTTTTGTATCCAAAGGATGCGTTAGCTCGGCCTACGATTGGTACTGAGGAAAGTATCAGGAGCATAAACGTGAAAGATTTAAAGGAGCACTATACACAGTTTTATACCCCAGACAATATGATTTTGGTGACTGCTGGATGTGTTGATCACAAGAGTTTTTTTGACTACGCAAAAAAATATTTTTCTAGATTGGTTGGGAATGGTTCCACTCCGTCGAATCATTTTGATAAATCCTTAAACGAAGCCCAACTTCAACCAGCGCTCTTGTTTCAATACGATTCTGATAGCCAAGTTCAGTTACAAGTATGCTTTAGAGCGGTTTCTTATAATCACCCGGACTATTTCATTGCAACTCTGATTTCTCGTTTGTTTGACGATGGAGTAACTTCTAGGTTGCAAAAAGTTTTACGAGAAGAGAAAGGACTAGTTTATTCTGTTGAATGCAGAACCACAAGTTTACCCGATACGGGTACGATTGATTTTGACGTGTCTGTTCGTTCTGAAAAGGTTGTTGAGGTAACAAAAATTCTTTTAAATGAAATCAAGAAATTTACTTCAACTGGAACTGAAGAAGATGAGTTGGAATTGGTCAAACAACGTTATGGATACGACTTGGACTATGAATTGGATGATCCATACAGACAGATCATCCGTTATGGATTCTGTCACCTTTATTCGACCGAGTATACCGTAGAGGAGGAGCGAGAAAAAATTTCTAGAATTACCCCACTGGATATTCTGAGGGTGGCGCGTGATATTTTTATTCCCAAAAAACTTAATTTTATTCTCGTTGGCCCCTATATTTCCGATCTGGAAATTAGCTTGCAACAGCTAGTCCACAATTTCTGACATCTTTACAGATTATTTTTCTTTCACAATTGATATTTATGAAACGATCAAAAATTTTTATATTTTGTTTTTTCTTTGTCCTGATGTCGCTGGTGATGGCCATGACGTTTGGCTCAGGGTGTGTTTCGAATTCAATGGAATATTGTGTGGAAACGGGCGAGTGTGAATTAGCGGTAGATGTGGTCAAAGTTTTAGGCGGGATACCAATGGATCCAAATGATCCTTTTTGGGCAGACTCTGATCGTTTTCAAAAAAAAACCATCGAGCTAGGCCCCCAAATGATAACAAATCCTAAATGGCCCGACCCTTCTATTAAATCAGTTAAAATATCAGCAGTTCAGAATGAGTCTGAAATCGCCATTTTATTAGAGTGGGACGATGCTACTCTGGAAAATAAAATTGAGGTGTCCGCTACTCATACGGACCAAGCCGCAATTATGTTTCCTCTGCACCCTGGCAAGGAAGTTCCTTTGATCACAATGGGAAGTGAAAATGAAATTGTTAATATTTGGCAATGGAGAGCGATTTGGGAGACGTCCCTATTTACAGAACCTCGCAGTAGTAATAGAAACTTAAGAATTTCGGTTCCCGGCAATATTCGTCGATCTCCAGTTGAGGATTTAACAGCGGCTGGTTTCAGTACTCTTACCACTCAGGACGAGCAAGATGTTTCAGGACGTGGTGCATGGCAGGATAAAACTTGGCGCGTGGTGTTCAAGAGAACTTTAGTGAATTCTGATAACGCAGATATTCAATTTAGGTATCCAATAGTTATGGCTATCGCCGTATGGAATGGCGGTAATCGTGAGCGCAATGGTCAAAAGGGTATTTCAAACTGGGTACTTCTTCGATTATAGGTGCTTTTGAAGTTCGATATAGGTGGAGAGCTCAGGTCTTGTTATTTTTAAGGTTTATTTTAAAGTTATTAAATCTATCAGTCAGGGAACGGCCAACATTTTCTTTTAACTCTTGAGGCACCCAATTGATTTTCTCCACCGGCCAGCTTTCGACATCTTTAATATCCAACCCTTCTTTTTTGTAAGGACCCTCTAAAGCCTCTTCAAGTCCATATACAATCGCGTTGGAATAAATATTTAAATACTCTTCTTCAACGGCCTCTGGGTCATGTAGCCCCGAAAGAAACTTCTGCATTAAATCTTTCATGATAGGGTCAGCATGTTCATGAAAACCTGGTGTCAAAGCATCGTACAAAGTGTAGAAAATAATGAGAACATCTTGAAGAAGAAACTTGTATTCTTCTGTTGGCTTTTTTACAGGGCGCCTATCCCTATTTAGCATTTCCTTAATAACTTTTATGTTCCGAATTGTGTCGTAAATGACCGAGTCTATCCATGGCCTGTTATTCCAAACATAAAATGCCCTAAAGAATTTCAATCTATTATTTTTTTCCCACATCTGAAGCACAGTTGTAGGACGTTCTTTATTGGTATATGGAATGGGCTCTCCCCAGCGTGGATCAACGAAGTTAAATCCATAGTTTGAGAATGCGTTGGTGACATTTTGGTGATAAAAAACCATTAACCGTTCAAGGTTTTCTTTTTTATCGAGGGGAGTATTTTGAGGCAGATTGACAAGGCAGTACAAGCGCACAATATTGGTTCGTGCCTTTCCTGCTTCATTTGCAATTAGATATTGCCCGCCCCATATTCCAGCCGTAATCGTAAGTTCTTCTTTTAGTTCTTTAGATAACTGGATGGAAGCTTTGTATGCAACTGTTTTATATACTTCGTTAAGGTAGTACAGGTTAAATTTTCCATCGTCATGAAGAAGGCGTTCAGGAAGTTTTGGTATTTCACTCATCAGTAATAGCGCCAATTGATGCAGAGGAAACCAGTTTCTCGTATTTTGCTAAAACACCTTTCTTATATTTTGGTGCAAGTGGTTTCCATTTTTCTTTTCGAAGTTTAATTTCTTCATCAGAAAGTATTGTATCAAGTACTCGGTTTTCAATATCTATAACTATTTTATCTCCTTCTTGAATTAACCCAATAACTCCACCTACCTGTGCTTCTGGTGCTACATGACCCACAACGAGTCCGTGGGTACCTCCAGAAAACCTGCCATCAGTGATGAGGCCAACCTTGTCTCCGAGTCCTTTGCCGACAAGTGCTGACGTTGGCGCTAGCATTTCCCTCATCCCAGGACCTCCTTTAGGTCCTTCGTAACGTATAACTACAATGTCTCCATCAATAATTTGATCGTTAATGATCGCATCTAGGCATTCTTCTTCCGAATCAAAAACCCGTGCAGGGCCTTCGATCCTTCTAGTTTTGATTCCTGAAACTTTTGCGACAGAACCCTCCGGGCTTATATTGCCTTTTAGGATGACCAAGTGACCCTCTGGAGAAAGTGGATTTTCAATTGGGAGAATTATTTTTTGGCTTGGATTAGCTTGGTTCGAAACCTCTTTGAGGTTTTCTGATACAGTTTCTCCTGTGACCGTCATACAGTCTCCATGCAAAAGCCCCTTGTTTAGTAATATTTTCATTACTTGTGGAATGCCTCCAGCGCGATGAAGATCGACGGTTACAAATTGACCTGATGGTTTAAGGTCACAAAAATGAGGAACTCTTTTCCTAATTATTTCAAAGTCATCAATTGTTAAATCTAGGTTCATGTAACTGGAGATAGCAAGAAGATGTAAAACGGCGTTTGTTGATCCACCTACGGCCATAACAACTGATATTGCGTTTTCAAAAGCTTCTCTTGTAAGAATATCTTTTGGTGTGATGTTTTTTTCTAACATGGGGAAAAGGGCTTGAGCACTTTTTTGGGCGTTCAATTCTTTTTCCTTATCTTCATTTGACATTGTAGAGCTATAAGGAAGGCTCATGCCCATTGCTTCAATTGCTGAAGACATCGTATTTGCAGTGTACATTCCCCCGCAAGAACCAAACCCTGGGCATGCATTTTTTTCTATATCGGTTAGTTGATCATAGTTAATAGTACCAGCACTATGTTGTCCAACCGCTTCAAATGAACTGACAACTGTTAGATCTTTTCCATCAAGATGACCTGGCTTGATAGTTCCCCCATAAACAAAAATACTTGGGATATCTAGCCGAGCCATGGCGATGAGTGCGCCGGGCATATTTTTGTCGCATCCACCAACGCAAATGACTGCATCCATATTAGCGCCACGACAAACCGCTTCAATGGAGTCAGCAATAACTTCACGGCTTACCAAAGAGCATTTCATTCCTTCCGTCCCCATGGATATCCCATCACTGACTGTAATTGTGCCAAACATTTGTGGCATTCCATTCGATCGTTTGATTTCAGACTTGGCCACATCAGCTAATTTTCCAAGACCCGCATTGCAAGGAGTTACATCGCTTTGACCATTTGCTATGCCAATAATAGGTTTATTAAAATCATTGTCGTTGAAGCCAACCGCACGAAGCATGGCACGATTAGGGGAGCGCCTGTCACCTTGAGTGATGACACGGCTTTTACGATTTAAAGCGGGTTTAACCTCATCTGTCATGATTGGCTCCTCGGTGTTCTGTGAAGAAAAAAATCTAATTCGGTAAAATAAAAACGAGTCGGATTTTTCATCTTATAATGTTAGATCAAAATTTTAAACAAATTATTTCACTTGAATCAGGAAACCCAATTGAGGCTCGGTGGACTTAGGTAACCAGATGACTCAACCACATGGACTACGGCACAAAATTGCAGGGAGGGCGCAGGTTTGATTTCTGCGTCTCCTTTATCAATTTGAATTGTGTGTAAAAAAGGTACAAGTGGAGTTTTTTTATCACCTGGCCAGGTTTTTTGCCGTGTCCCATCAATTTCAAGAAACTGGGGTAACCGATAGACTCGCTGGGCATACAAATAGTCCAGACGCAAAATATCTAAAGCTGCCGGATCTTTGTTTAGGGTAAATGTGTCATGAATGATTTTGTATTGTGCGTTTAGGGAATGAGGTTGATTAAATAAATTATTAGACTCCATGTGCTCAAGAAGTGAATTAAAGATATTTACTGCGGGTAGTTTTTTTAATAGGCGTTGAACAGTAAAGCGGAATCGTTTTGAGTTATAAAATATATCAAATACCTCTTCAAATTTTTTTAAATAATTCAATTGAGAAGCGGAAAGATCGTTGTTTGAAATAAACTCATAAGGTGGTGTTGACTGATATTTATACCCATAATCAGTAATGATGTTTTTTATTGGTGCCCCTGGTAGAAACTTTAAAAAGCCTAACTGCAATTCATGAGGTCGCAACATGCAGACCTCTTCAAATGATTTTAGAACATCATCTAAAGTTTCGCCTGGAAGGCCGAAAATGAGGTCACAATGAATATGGATTAGATTTGAACTTATTAGGCGTTCTATAGCAGAAAATAGTTTTTTGTTGTTTTGTTTCCGCTTAATTTTTTCTTGCGAAGATTGATCGGTGGTCTGGACACCTAGTTCGAATTGGAACATGCCCTTCGGTACTGTTTCTAAAAAATCAAGTAGATCGTTAGTCAAGAGATCACCTACTACTTCAAAATGAAACGCTACACTTTCAAACTTTAATAACCAGCTCATTAGTTCCTTCATGTGGGAAGGTTTAAGGTTAAATGTGCGGTCAACAAACTTTATTTTTGTGACCCCTCCCTTTATTAATAAGTTGATTTGTTGGTGTATCGTTCGGTCATCAAAAAAGCGCACAGTCTTATCCAAAGCAGAAAGACAGAAGGAACAGAGGTAGGGGCAACCTCGCGAGGTTTCTAGGTAAACTAGACGATTTTTAAGGTGAACTAGATCATCTTTTATATACGCGGGGGTCAGTTCGGGAAGATTCTCTCCATAAGATTCCCAGTCTTTTAGGATTTCATCAGAGGGAAGAGTTTTCTTTTGAAAGTGTTCAAGAAACTCAATCCATTTTTTTTCACCTTCCCCGGCGATGACTGTGTATTGGTCCGTTGAAGTTATATCAAAAGATACTTCAGGACCACCGATTACAATCCTTATTGAAGGGTCCTGTTTTTTTAGACGTTCAATAAGTTCGAAAGATTGTCCTCGGTTCCATATGTATATGCTGATTCCCAAAATATTAGGTTTTTTACTTAAAATTTCTGCTGCAATCTTCCATATGGGTTGACTGATTACGAATTCTTGGATCCACACGTTATCAAATCCTTCATTTTTGGTAACGTTACGTAGGTAGCGAATACTCAATGAAGAATGAATAAATTTGGCGTTTAGCGTGACGAGACCAATGGAGAGTGGCATGTAAATTAATTTTTATATTGAATTAAAAACCTATTTTAGAATTCTTGGGTGATGGAAGCAAGAGAGAGATGTTTTAGGACTTCTGACATGTCTTGCAGTAAAATGTTGAGCGTGCAGATTGAATAATTCTTTTGATGGGTTCGCCGCACGCAAGACATGGTTCGGTTTCTTTTCCATAAACTGCGAGGCTAAATTTATAGTAACCTTGGTTCCCGTCGGTACTATGAAAATCTCGAAGGGTGGTGCCTCCTGCGGCAATACTTTTTTGTATGATATCACGGAGATTCGATAGTATTAGAGTCCATTGGGAAGAATTGATTCTTCGTGCGATTTTCTTTGGAGAGATTCTTGCTGCAAATAAGGTTTCGCAAGCGTATATATTGCCCACTCCAGCGATACGCTTAGAATCCATCAGGAAATTTTTTATAGAAACCTTTTTGCATTTTTTAGCAAGCAGTTTCATTTTGGTAGGAGTTATTTCTTTCCCTAGAGGGTCTGGTCCTATGCTGTTCAAAAGAGGATGTCCTTGACCATTTGGCACCCATAGCAGACAGCCGAAACGACGAGGATCAATATAGTGAAGGTATACATCCGGATCAAATTTAAAGATTGCATGTGTATGTTTTTCAATTAGTTCCATCGAAGGAGCTTGAGTGAATCTTCCGCTCATTCCTAGATGAATTAATAGTGCTCCATCGTGTACGTGCAAGAGAATGTATTTCCCTTTTCTTGTAACTTTGGACACAGTTTGATTTATTAAACCTTTACGAATTTTTGTTAAGGGAATAGGGAAGCGGAGGTTTTTTCTTAAGAACGTAAGTTCCAGTAGGCGTTTATTAAGAACCAGAGATGCGAGTGCCCGCTTTAAAGTTTCTACTTCTGGTAGTTCGGGCATATACGAAAATCGTTTATGGTTTTAATGAGAATGAAAGACAAAATTAACTTTTGTGAGGTTTTTGGCGAGATGAAATTTCGCAAAAATTAATCGGTTGGACTTTCTTCTTTATCGGGGCTTTCTTCTGGCTTTTTTGTTAACACTTCCTCCGACTCTAGTGATGGTTTTTTAGATATTACAACCTGTGACGGTCGGATGACTCTATTATTGATCATGTACCCTTTAACAAATTGACTGATAATAGTATTTTCTTCGTGTTCACTAGACTCTTCGCTAGTTAATACTTCATGGATCATTGGGTCAAATTTTTCCCCAATAGCCTCAATCGGCTCGACTCTCTCTTTTTCTAGAAAAGAACTAAATTGCTTGAGTATCATTTCAAGCCCTTCCTTTAAACTTTTGATGTCATTGGAAGGATCCCCGAGCGCACGTTCAAAGTTATCAAAAATGGGGAGTAACTCCTTAAATAAACGCTCATTTGCATACTGGGAAAATTCCTCTTTCTCCCGAGATAGTCTCTTTCTAAAATTATCTGTTTCGGCTTGAAGGCGGACAAATTTGTCTTTTTGCTCTGTTAGTTCATTTTTTGCGTCCAGTAGATCTTTTTCAAGAATTTTCACAGGATCAAGTTCAACTAGGTCATTCTCTTCTTCTGTTCCATTCTCGTCAATTGACACCTCAGATTCGATCTCTGTTTCAATTTCAATACTTTCATTGGCAACGACTGGCTTTTTCTTTTTCTTGCTCATATAATTTTTTTGTACTCCATTTTTCTTTCTGATAATAGTTTGGAAACTTTTTTAGCGGTGTGGTTGACAACTGAAATTATATTTTTATAATCCATGCGTTTTGGACCAAATACAGCGATTGTTCCCATTTTATCTTCATCAAGGCCATAATTATTAGCAATCAAACTACACCCGCTCATCTCCTCGTCACTATTTTCCGTACCAATAAGAACTGTCAATCCATCCTGCTGAAGGCACGAATCTAATAGCCTGATTAGCTTAGTTTTTTCTTCAAGAGTTTTAAACAAGGTTTTTATTTTTTCAAGATCTACAGTGAATTCAGGTTGATTAAAGATGTTCAACTTTCCTTCGACGAGTAGGGTCTCATTTTCATTTTCTTCATTGAAAACCTTCTTAGAAAGTTCCATGGCCTGATTAGTTAGCTGATTATAATGTTCTTTTTCACTTCTGATGCGACGCATCAAATCAGCACGAATTGCCTTTATGGTTTTTCCACTAAACTCTTCGTTAAGATATTTTGATATAGATGTTAGTTGTTCCTGCGTTACCTCTTTTTCAATTGGGATTATTTTATTTTGAATTACTCCTAGTTCTGAATAAAAAACAGCGAGAGCTTCCCGTAACCCGACTTTTGTGAATTGAATGTGGTGGAAGCGAGTGTTTGAAAAGGTTGGTAGCATTACGAGCCCGGTTTGATGAGAACTTTCGGATACTTGACTGCATGCGGTTTCTAAAACCTCATCAAAACTTTGATTTGTGGATAAGCGCTCATCGTCTTCGGGTAAAACGTTTAGATTTTCCAGGTTGGGAAAACCTGTAATATGATTTACAAAGAAACGATATCCTTGATCAGTTGGAATTCTCCCAGCTGATCTGTGAGGCTGATGTAAGTATCCCATCTCTTCAAGATCGGACATCACGTTTCGGATTGTTGCGGGACTTAGTTTGTTGAAGTGACTTTTAGCCAGTGAGCGGGATCCAACCGGCTCGGCTTTTTCTATATGATCCTGAACAAGTTCTAATAGTATTGATTGGCTTCTTTCATCGAGTGCGGGAACCATAGATCTGTTTGTTTAGTTAAGTGAGCGAAGTTTTATTAGAGAAACTATCAAGAGGATATTCGGTTGTCAATAATCTTAAAAATTCTTAATTATTACGGTTTTTAATTATAGGTAAATTATTTTATATACACTTTTTAAAGTTGTGAATCCTTTTAAAAGGACATTATTCAACAATCTGGGTTCCTATTCCTTCCTCAGTAAATAACTCTAAGAGGAGTGCGTGTTTGATGCGCCCATCAATTATGTGAGTTTTTGGGACACCTGATTTTAAGGAATCAAGGCAGCATATTACTTTGGGTAGCATCCCATCACGGATGACTCCTGACTTGACTAGCTTATTAGCTTCTTTTCGAGTGAGTTCTGCTATAAGGGTGCCGTTTTTTCCCTGAACTCCTTCGGTGTCTGTCATCAGCACAAGCTTTTCAGCTTGCAGTGCAGATGCGATAGCAGCTGCAACGAAGTCTGCATTGATGTTAAGCGTTTCCCCATTTTCTCCCTTGCCTATTGGAGCAATAACGGGTATGAATTCATGTTGATCTAGCACTTCCAGTATCCTAGGATTTATTTTGGTTATTTCACCGACCAGTCCCATGTCGATAATTTCTGGTCGGTCTGTTTCTGGAGAGTGTTTGATTCGTTTAAGTTTCTTGGCATGAATTAGATCGCCATCTTTTCCTGAAATCCCTACAGCATTCCCACCGTGTCGGTTGATTAGTGAAACTATTTCTTTGTTAACTTTTCCACCGAGCACCATTTCAACTACGTCGATCATGTCCTTATTAGTAACTCGTTGCCCATCGATGAACTGAGATGGAATGCCTAGGGCATCTAAAGTTTTTCCTATTTGAGGCCCGCCTCCATGTACAATCACGGGGTTAATACCAGTATATTTCATCATGACAATATCCTGAGCGAAGCCTTCCTTTAGTTGATCGGAGGACATTGCGCTGCCGCCGTACTTAATTACGACGGTTTTCCCATAAAAATTCTTGATGAAGGGAAGAGCCTCAAGAAGAGTCTCTGCTTTTTGAATGCGTTTTTTCATTAGGTGGTGTTAAAGAATGTAACGACTCAGATCTTCGTCTTGAATTATGCTGTCCAATTTTTCCCGGACTTTTTCTCTGTCAAGTATTATTGTTTGCCCAGACAAATCTGGGGCGTCGAAAGATATGTCTTCCAGAAGTTTTTCAATGACTGTCTGGAGTCGCCTTGCACCAATATTTTCTGTTCGTGTGTTAACAGTTGCTGACATTTTAGCAATCTCACTAACGGCTTCATCAGTGAATTCAAGCTTTATATCTTCGGTTTTAAGAAGAGCTATGTATTGCTTGATTAGAGCATTATCAGGTTCTGTAAGAATGCGAACAAAATCTTGTTCCGTAAGTGAATCCAGTTCGACACGAATGGGGAATCGTCCTTGGAATTCTGGTATAAGGTCGGAAGGTTTGGACGAATGGAACGCCCCTGCCGAAATAAACAGGATATGGTCAGTTTTGACGATGCCGTATCGAGTATTAATAGAGGATCCTTCTACGATAGGCAATAAATCTCGCTGTACGCCTTCACGAGATACATCCGGCCCTTGACCTCCCTGGCGCCCGGCAATTTTGTCTATCTCATCAATGAAAATGATACCGTTTTTTTCTGTCCGCTCGAGAGCTTCCTGAGTAGCTTTGTCGTGATCAATGAGCTTGTCTGCTTCTTGGCGGCAGAGCACTTTAAAAGCTTCGGGAGTTTTCATTTTCTTTGTTTTTGTTTTTTTAGGCATTATAGAGCCCAGCATGTCTTTTATGTTACTTCCCATGTCTTCCATACCACCACCAAAAACTTCAACCATAGGACCAGGATTTTCTTGTGTCTCGACTTCAACCATACGTTCATCAAAGCGACCTTCTTTTATGTAGGCTGCAAATTTTTCACGAGTACTGTTGTAGTGCTGTTTTCCTAGGGCATCTGAGTCTGGGTCATCTTTTGGACTTTTTTGTCCTGCTGGTGGAGGTAAAAGAAGGTCTATTAATCTCTCTTCAGCTAGTACCCGAGCCTTTTCTCGGACTTCTTTTTCCATTTCTTCTTTTACCATGTTTTTGCTAAGTTCTACTAAGTCACGAACCATGGATTCTACATCACGTCCTACATAGCCTACCTCTGTATATTTTGATGCTTCAACTTTTATGAATGGTGAATTAGCTAGTTTGGCTAAACGCCGGGCTATTTCTGTTTTTCCAACACCAGTAGGACCGATCATCAGTATATTTTTTGGGGCTACTTCATCGCGGATATCTTCAGGTAATTGTTGGCTTCGCCATCGGTTGCGAAGGGCAATAGCTACCGCTCTTTTAGCTTTATTTTGCCCTACGATAAATTTTTCAAGTTCTGCTACTATCTCTTTTGGTGTTAAAGATGCAACAAACGCATCGTGCGGAATTTGTTCTTTAAGGGATGTGTTAGTGAATGTATCCATAATCTATAATTCTTCTATAGTAAGATTTGAGTTTGTGTAAACGCAGACCGACTGGGCGATATCCATAGACTCTTCAACAATTTCTCGAGCATTGAGTTGAGAGTGTTTGAGCAAGGCTTTTGCAGCTGATTGAGCAAACATACCCCCAGAACCGATAGCAAGTATGCCATCATCTGCTTCGATAACATCTCCGTTCCCAGAAATAAGAAACGAATGGTCCTTGTCGGCTACTATTAGCATGGCTTCAAGGCGGCGCAGTAACTTATCAGTGCGCCAGTCTTTGGCTAACTCTACAGCCGAACGGGGTAGATTTCCTTGGAACTTTTCCAGCTTTTCTTCGAAGCGAGCGAACAAGGAGAATGCGTCTGCCGTGGCACCAGCAAATCCGCCAATAACCTTATCACTATACATACGTCGAACTTTATTTGCAGAGTGTTTCATAATGGTACTGCCGACACTGACCTGGCCGTCTCCTCCCATAACAACACGCCCGTTATGCCTTACAGCGATGATAGTTGTACCACGCATTATCGATTCCTAATTATAGTATGAGGAGTTATTTTACTTAGGCTTCTTACTTTATAACAACTGTTGGTGAATGACCAGAAGTTCTTGGTTCCATTCTTGCTCTCGGATGCGCTTTATCATAAGTTTCTATCAGTCGGTCAACCGTAAGGTGGGTGTATTTCTGAGTGGTCGATAGGCTGGAATGCCCGAGCATTTCTTGGATTGCCCGTAAGTCTGCACCTGCTTCTAGCATGTGAGTCGCAAAAGTGTGGCGCAATGAGTGTGGGGAAATATTTTTTGGAAAATTATTAGCTTGGATATACTGGCTCATTATTTTCCGTACACCTCTAGTCGAAATAGTTTGGCCACGTTGGTTTAAAAATAATCCGAGTGAAGATGAAGTCGGGTTCTTGTTTTTTATATGTTCGGCTCTGAACTTTAAATAGCATTTAATAATTTTGGTGGTTTTTTTGCCGAGAGGCAATAGCCTTTCTTTGTTCCCTTTGCCTAATACCTTCACAGTTCGTTGTTCTATTTTTAAATCCTCTAGTGATAACCTAACCAATTCGCTTATACGAATTCCCGTATCATAAAACATTTCAAAGATGGCTTTATCTCGAGCCCCTACAAACGAGTTAGCTTTAGGGAGTTCTAACAAGCGAAAAACCTCATCAATCGATAGATAAGACGGAAGTCTGTTTGTCTTTTTTGGCACGGGAATGGTCTTTATAATATTTGTCTTAATATGACCTTCACGACATAGAAATTTAAAAAAGGAGCTCAAGGTGGATAGCTTTCGCCCCATGGATGCACCAGAGTGGGACTTTTCGTAGAGTCTGCCCATAAAAGATCGAATTGCCAGTCGATCGATCTGTTCGATTTGGATTTTGGAATTAGTGCAGGCATGCCCAGTTTCTTTTAGAAATATTTCAAATTGGATAAGATCATTGAGGTAGGCGGAGATTGTATGAGGGGACGCGTCCTTTTCTCCAATCAGATACTCCTCAAATTTATCGACTAGTTTTCGCATGTATAACTCCTTTAATATCAATTTATAAGCTAGTGCACGTAAAGTCAAGTTGGATCAAGTCTCGCTCTGTTGTGAGAGATTAAGAACTTCCGTTTTCACGTTTAAGGGGTTATGGTCTATATTTGATTATCGGATTAATTTTTTTAGGGTAGTGAAATATGAATAGTGACGAGCAGATGCGACGGGCTCAGGCAAACTTTAAAACTATTACTGATATTAAGGATAAACTTGAAATTTTGGAAGAGCATGTCGAGTCACGTAAAGAAGCTCTTGAAGAAGAAATAGAGGAAAGCCTAAATGAGGCAATTCGAAATGCACGTGACTGCTTGGAGAAGATACAGGAGAATATAGAACCTAAACTGGAAAAAATAATTCGGGAAAGGTTGGATATCTTAAAAGTAAAAATGGACCGGTTTACGGAAGAGGGGCTTGGTGCGCTTCATAAGGAAATCAAAAAACAAACACCTATTCTTACGCAAAAGATATTAGAGGAGGTTGATGGATTAGTCGCGTCTAAATTGATTGCAGTCCGCGATGAACTTTCTCAGTCGATAAATCAAAAAATACAAGCTGAGGCAAAGAAATTTTTGTCTGAGGATAAAATAGAAATGGAAAAGAAATATGCCAAGCTGTGGAGAGTATGCTTTATCGCTTTGGGATTTTCTTTAACAGCATTTGGAGTGGTTCTGCTGGTCAATTTATGAGCCATTGAAATCATTAAAAGTAATAAGCTAGGGTAGCAGGGGCGCCTTTCAAAATACTTTGATAATTTGCAACACCATCTATTTTTAAGCTTTAGGAAACAATTTTTTGGTCGGGCTATCTTCAGTAGACGCAGTTGTCCATTCTAATATCTTCCTTTTTGACAAGGAATAGCTTCGCCAAGTCGTTGGATAATACTTTGTATCCTCTTTTATTGAAGTGATCCCAATCAACTGGGCCATGAATAAAATCCGATAATGCAGCGTGTCTTAAGCTTTTGGTAGTATTTACAAATGAGAAATTATTAAGTTTGGCAAACCTCTTAATGGTTTTGCATAGCTTTATGTGTTTAACTTCTACTACCTTAGTTTCTGTAACATCCGCATCTTGCATATATCCCCTAGAGTGTATATGTGAAGAAACTATTTTATAGGAGGAAATAGGTGAAGGGACGTAGATTATATTAATCTTTGCTTGAGGAAAAAAGCTAGCCAGTCGAGTTATCGAATCATTAAAAACGTACATACTTAATTCAATTAATTGGTCAGTTAGACCTAGTTTTTTTTGGAACTTAGTGAGACCGAACTGTGGAGGAGCCTGAAGATTAATTGGAAGTCCAATTTTTTTCCCATTGATCAATGCTTCGTTAAGCCTAACTGCTTTCCCGTCAAGCAATGTTATGTTTACTTTTCCTTTAGGCACAACCTTATAGGGAGAATCCCCTTCTTTTAAACTTTTATTTGGAGGAAACCATTCCTTCATCAAGTTCGAAGCTCCCCGAAAAAGAAACCGCGTAAAAATCATGTTTTCCCATAAACTATTGTTTAAGTTTTTATTTAATTGTTTTTCAAATTCTGTGTTTAAAAAGTATTGAATTTTTTTTAATCCAATTTGCTCGGGTTGTTTATCTCCAGTTGCTTTCAGGTTCTGACGTAAAAAACGAATATCGCCGTAAACATCATTTCCTTCGTAAAAAAATATCAAAAAGTTTTTTGGAGGAGAAAGTTTATAGCCTCTAACAGAGTTTATATATAAAAATTGAGAGACGGGCTCTGACCATATTCCATCAAAACTCGCTGCACCGGCCCGACCAAAAGAAACAACGTCAATTCCTGTTATTTCATGAATTAAATGAGCCGCAGAAAAAGCAGGTGATCCAAAAAAAATACTTCTCTGGATTTCTGTCGACCAATCACCGGCACCAACCGCATAAGAATCACCTGTTATAGCTATATATTCATTAGGAAATTGAGTCTTCTTTGAACTTTGCGCTAAAATGCGTAGTTTTTTATCAACTAAACCATATAAGCGCAAAGGAAGTTTATCCATGAATTTTGGAAAGAGCCATTCCCCTAAAGCCATTATCAAAAAGGTGCTTGCTAAAATGAGAATTAAATTTTTAATCATTTTTTATTAGGTTTTGGTCGCAAACTCTACGCTTTGAAGGGGCGAAATTTTGAATTTGATGGAGCCTTTATTATGTAGCCAACCAAAATAAGAAAAATAACAAGAGGCAAGAGAGGACTACCTGTAGGCCGAACGAAAACCCGGGCCCAGTAAACAAAATAAGAACGGTGCAAGAGCATAGAATTATAAATGCTAGGGCTTTGCGGGTACTATCCTTTATCATCGGTTTTGTTGCGGAATTGTGTGAAGAAGGTTCTTGAGGGTTATTTTTGCCAGCGGGTTTTTTCATTGGACTGTTAGACGAATAAGTTATGCATCTCATTAATAATTAAAATATCCTCTGCTTCAGAAAAAATGTCTTGAGTTGTCATCGAAGAGCTTCCTTCAGGGGAGTCGGTTACTTCGATAGGCAGGTTTTCTTTAAAAGCTAGCCTTGGGAAAGAACTTAAGTAATCTTGAATGCTTTTATGAGAGAAGGATCTTTTGATTTCGTTGACAAACTGGTTAAGAGTTTTTTCCAGATGGTCAACCTGTTCGAATATTCCTCTGTAGTTCTCGTTAATCGTGAGTGTATAGCTCAGTTGAAGATTTTTGTTTTGCTTTAGAGCATGGTTTTCTTTGTTTCTTGAGAGGTTATCCGGATATAGGAACTTAAGCTTGTTGCGCTCAGTTTTTAATAGGTAATAGACTAGGCTAAGTTTCTCACCAATTAGAAACGTCAACCCACCTCGGGTTCCCTGTTGCTTAGAAATGGTTAGTGCTTCCTCGCAATAATTTCTAATTTCTTCCGAAGTCATTCCACGTCCTTATAAATAAGCAAAGAACCTTAATACAACAGGGCACCAAAAATCAAGTGTCTTTGGGTTGACATCCTATTATTCTTATATTTATTAGGAAGTAAACACTATTTTAACGGCTCTTGATGGGCAAGACAATATTATTTCTAAAAGTAATTATTTAAGTTTCTATTATACTTAGGGGAAGGAATTAGGGAAGTAAAACTGAGCAAATTTGAATGCGAGTCTTCTTGTGAATGAGTGGATAAAAGATTCATCCCCCCGAATAGGGCGAATATGAACGAAGTGCATTCCTGCTAAACGCGCTCCTCCATCAGTAAGGAAATTATCGCCAATCATGCATACGACACTTGGATCATCTAAGCCAAGAAAATCTGTCATGGCCTTTTCAAAGCCACGTTTATCTGGTTTTGGTAGAACATTAGTTACCACATTAATACCTTTGAATTGATGAAACCTATCTTCAAATGCGTTGGTATAAATTGCTACCTTGAGTCCGTGATCAACCATTTTATTAATGTGTGCAACAACTTCACTGGAAAACTTACGTGCGTGATGCGGTCCTAGCGTTCCGTCGGCATCAATTAGTATGCCTTTTATGCCATCTAATTTTAGTTGGTCGATAGGTACTTCTACAAAGCGATCAACAGCCATATAGGTTTTAAGAAGATTGGGGCGAAAGGGCATCAATAAAAAGTATATTATTTTAGCTAAGGTCAGGCCATCTCGAGTAACTCGTTTATCTTCTTTGGAGGCTTCGGGCATTAGGTCAGCAGCAATGTGAGGTTTTATTTTAAAACTGGGGCATAAGGTGATTATCACCAGAGATTATTGTAAAATCAAACAAATTTGATTCTTAAAAGGTCATCTGAGGTCTTAGGCTTAATTATATTTATGTAAGTTTGAGATGTGGGTGGTTAAACGGAATTATTCTATGAGGAAAATTTATGTTCGAATATGGCAAAGAAGGTATTCATCTTCCTAAATTTTTAAATACACTTAATGAGTTGAGGACCATTCGCAAACAAAAAAAGCTCAGAATTCATTCTTCAGTCAAGCGGCGTAGATCTAGAAAAAAGATGGACAAATTTGTGGGAAAAAACTGGCCTGGGGGATACATCATTCTCGATACGGGGGACTTCTTGTACGTACCTAAAACCATCGACTATACAGGGCATCAACGTTTAATTGAGCCGTTTAGAGAAGAGCCTATAATCAGTAAATTCTGCAAACCTGGAATGATCGTCTTCGATGTTGGAGCAAATATTGGAGAATGGATCTTAACTATGGCAAATGGAGTTGGGACCCAAGGGAGAGTTTACTCATTTGAACCCACCCCTTTTCTTTTTGACGCCTTAAATAAAACAGTGGTGGCAAATCAATTTAGTCAGGTTATTGTTTCCCCTTACGCTCTAAACGATAAAAGTAAAACTATGGATTTCTATATCCAATACGATGAAAATGAACTATTGGACGCAAGACTATCCCGTCTGGATTCGCCGGCAGATTTTAAGGAATGGACAACCGATGGGAAAAAAGCGAAAAAAATACAAGTCAAAACGATCACGTTGGATGAGTTTGCTGTCAAAGAAAAACTGGAAAGATTAGATTTTATTAAAATTGATGCAGAGGGATACGAAAGCGTTATTGTGGAAGGGGGGCTCACTGTGTTAAAAAAATTTCGGCCGAACCTTATTTTAGAATGTGGTGGAGTATATGATTCTGAAGAAAAAAGAAAAAGAATGATAACACGCTTAAGAGAGTTGGATTACAATCTTATGGGTCTGCCTGTGCTGAGTGGCATTGTGGAAGTGACTTGGGAACAATTCATTAATTTATCTTTTCCCATGAGCTCTGAGCGAGCGGTGAACCTCTTGTTTACCCAACTGCCCCGCACTTAATTATTGAAAAGCTCATAAAATGCTCCACTTGGTTGCAGATAATAGCAGTTTTACACAAATAACAGATAACTGATCTGCTATAGCAGGAAGCAATATTTTTATGGGAGCCAAGAATAAATTATTTTTTGGCTAACTGGGGACAACTCAAGTGCTTGGGCCAGCCTGCGCTACAGCTTACAATGATTTTTTAATGGGAATTTGTGATTTGTCGATAAGAAGTAGGGTGTATAGCTCAAAATTAGTGAATGATCTTGGTTATCTTCGGAGTAACTTTAGTTAGTTCTTCAAAGAAACGCGTGAAAAAGAAAACTTTATGACTAAAAACCGACAGAGACACTTGTTAATCATAGGAGGGGGGGTATTTCAGGTTCCTGCTATCAAGGTTGCCAAATCTATGGGGCTTAAAGTTGTTGTGACTGATTACAATGGCGATGCAGAAGGGATGCTGATGGCAGATTATCCGATCGAAGTTAGTACTCGTAATATTAATCTAACGGTTAATGCAGCGAAACAATTTCACGCGTCCTGTCGACTTGATGGAGTGATGACGGTTGGTACGGATGCATCGCAAACGGTAGCGGCAGTTGCTAACGCGTTAAATTTACCGGGGATCCCCTTCGAGGTTGCTGAACGTTCAACAGACAAGATAAAGATGCGTCGACGGTTGCATGAAATGGGTATTGCGGTCCCACACTTTAGATCTGTTTGGACCATAGACGACCTTAATGCTGCGATTAAGGACATGTCCTTACCCTTGGTTATCAAGCCTTGTGACAATATGGGAGCGCGAGGAGTTAAAATGATTAGTGAACCTCATGAGGCCCCCTCAGCTTTCCACGAAGCCAAAGAAGCTTCAATTAGTGGGAAGCTGATCGTCGAAGAGTTCATGGAGGGCCCGGAACTTAGTCTAGATGCTTTGGTTTTTGATGGTCGTATTCAAGTGACCGGTATTGCTGATCGAATTATCGAACGCGCACCATACTTTGTGGAGGTTGGTCATACACTTCCTTCCAATCAACTTCAAGAAAAGCAGGATCAGGCTGTTGAATTGTTTTGTTCTTCGATTAAAGCGCTGGGGATCGATATTGGCGCGGCGAAAGGGGACATCAAGCTTACTGCAGACGGACCCAAAATTATCGAGATTGCTGCTAGACTGAGTGGCGGTTGGATGTCAACTTTTACTTACCCTTTGGCAACAGGTGTCAATTTAATGAAAGCTGCCATTGAGGTGGTGCTCGGTGATACACCAACTGATCTTGAAGAAAAGCATGAACTGATTTCAGTCGAGCGAGCAATTATTCCAAGGGCAGGAAAAATTTTATCTATTAATGGGGTGGACGACGCTCGAAAGATCAAGGGAGTCAAAGAAATTATTTTTCTGAAGGAAGCAGGCGACTCTGCTGAAGAACTTCGGAGTAATTTGGGTAAGACGGGATATGTCATCAGCACCGCTAAGACCCGTGAAGAGGCGATTCGAATTAATGATTTAGCTCGGCAGACCATTCAAATAAAAGTGGGAGAGCCAGGCGAGGTTACTTGGGAAGTTATACGTAATAACGCACGAAAGAAATTTTATATTGCCTGTAAAGCCTGCGCTGTTTGTGATGGAGTTGAGTGTGCTGGTAAGGTGCCCGGAATTGGTGGAATAGGGTCGGGTTCTTCCTTTACCGAGAATCTTCATGCTCTTGCAAGATATAAGGTTAATCTTCGCACCATTCACAACGTTAAAGATCCTGATTTGTCGATAGATCTATTTGGACAAAGGCTGTCAATTCCCATCCTTGCAGCCCCTATCACGGGAATGGAAACTAACCTTGCAGGTGGGATGGATGAAAAGGAATATGCCGCAGCTGTGGTCAATGGGTGTATTAGCATGGGGACTATTGGTATGGTTGGTGATGGCGCTAGTCCAAACAAATACCTAATTGGCCTTGAGGTAATTAAAAAATTAGGAGGACTGGGTATTCCTGTTTTTAAACCCCGTGCCTTCAATATAGACATCATTAAAAGATTCAAAGCTGCTGAAGATGCTGGGGCTATTGCTGTAGGTATTGATATTGATGCGGTATCATTTAAGACCATGACAATGAAAAATCAGGCTGTTGGTCCCAAATCGATTGAGGAACTGCTAGAATTAAAATCTCACCTTTCAGTTCCCTTTATTCTTAAAGGCATAATGAACCCTAAGACGGCTCTTGCTGCCATTGAAGCTGGGGCCGATGCAATAGTTGTTTCAAACCATGGTGGTAGAGTAATGGATACGATGCCTGGGACTGCGGAAGTATTGCCTGAAATAGCAAGTGCTGTTGCAGGACGGGTGAAGATTCTTGTAGACGGTGGTATCAGAGAGGGAATAGATGTTCTAAAAATGCTAGCACTTGGTGCTGATGCCGTTATGATTGGAAGACCCATTTGTATAGCTGCTTTTGGAGCTGCTCAAGAAGGCGTAGAATTCTATCTAAATCAAAAGCGAAGCGAATTAAAAAAAGCAATGATTCTTACCGGGTGCCCTGACATCAATCATATAGATCCCTCTGTTATCGTTCGTGATTCAAAAGGCCAAGTATATTAGTTCCAATTTTTAAGAAATAAAAAGACCTCTCCTTTGCAATTAGCCCAGAATCACCTTCATTGATATTGACAAAAAACTGAATTTATCTACAATACAGCCTCCTAAGCCAATAGACTATGTGGTTAGTCGTTGCTCTGTAGTGCTTTTCTGTGTTTATCCAATCACTAGTTGATTAGATTGAATTAAGTTAGTTATGACACCTCATGAGGTTGTTGTAAGGAATAAATATTTAACATTCGCTAAGTCAGGAGATTAAAAATGCAAATAACCGGCATGCTCTGGGGCAGGAAGTTGCTGGATTTAGTTGAGTATCCTCATTCAGAGGTTCGAGGTCCGGAACTGAGTGTCGACGACATTAAGAACATGGTTAAAAAACATGGAGAGATCTTCATTAAACCTGTGTTCAAGGGGGGCGTCGGTAAAAAAGGAAAGTCCGGACTTATTGGGCGCGCAAAGAATTTTACTGATGCTCTCAAGGAAAAGGAACGCCTCTATTTTGTCGAGCACAAAATAGGAAATATTTCTGCGAAGTCGGATGGTGTTACTTATGAAGCGGCCGTTCCGGCAGACCATGAAGTTTATTTTTCAATTTCAGAAAGCACGGTTCATCGAGCTCCGATCATGACGCTAACGCATCATGGTGGAGTAGACATCGAAGAACTTCCAGAGGATAAGATTGCGGTTGTCCCATTTGATGCTTTGACCGGACTCAAAGCGTTCCATGTATCCAATGCTCTTGTTGGGTTAGGCGCTCCACCAGCAATCATAAGCCCATTGGTGCAGAATCTCCCTAAATTGTGGGACTTATACAATAACTATGGAATGACGATGCTTGAGTTGAATCCGATTAGGATGATGCCTGGCAAAGGTGGGCGCTACACTCCTTTGGCTTGCGACTTTAAATGCGCTTTTGATCAAGATGATCCAGCCTGGAAGCGTTTGGAACTTCCGTCACATATTTTTACAGAAGATAACTCGGAGTTCGAGCAAGAGATCAATCAACTGCGGACTTATCAAGGGCAGAGTGACGTATATGTGATCAACGATCAGGGAAGCATTACTGCTCCGACTTTTGGTGGTGGAGCCAATGCTATGGTTACTGAATTACTTGGTGAAGCAGCGACTATTTCCTCTGATTTTGGAGGGAACCCTCCCTACGAGAAGATGAATGAGATTTCAAACATCACTTTCAAACATTGGTTGGAACAATCAAACGTTTTATTCATAATTGGTGGTAAAGCGAACAATACAGATATTTATGAAACATTTCGTGCTATAGGTGATGGACTTAGATCCTATTTTCAAAAAAATGGACCCAAACCTTTGTTTGTCGTAGTTGGCCGCGGTGGACCCAACCTGATAAGGGGAATGGGCTATTTACGTGACGTTTTAGAATCATTAGAAATCCCTTACCGATTTTTTGGACACGATAGCGCAATGTCTGAGGTGATCAACTATGCCATGGCAATCAATAAATGGATGATGAATGGCGGCAAAAAAGAAATTGCGACCAAAATGAATATTAAATAATTTAATTAATATCTATTAAAAAGCAGAATCGGAGGATATGAAAAATGCATAAGCAAGGTGTGGGAGAGTTCCCCTACTACGTTGGTATTAATTCGCTAAGTGAGCTTGCTACCAAGGATGACAGGGTAGTTGTTTTAAATATCTTAGGAAAAGAAAGTTCAGGTGTTACCCCGATTAGCAATGATTATTCGGGTGGAAATATTGTCTTTGGCACGGGCCCAGGGAAGTCTGGAAAATCTTTGACTACCAAAAATGGGAAAATACCAGTTTATAACTCAATCAAAGAAGGCATGGCCGCGGGCCACAAATTTAACACCGTGGTGGTTTACTTGCCTCCCTCAGGGGTTAAAGATGGTATTGCTGAAGCAGTAAGGGATAACCCGGATCTTAAAAAAGCTATTATTCTCACAGAAAAAGTTGCGGTTAAAGATTCCCGTATCATGCGGGCGATTTGCCAGACGAATGGCGTGGATCTTTTTGGAGGAAATTGTTTGGGTCTTGCTGATTCATGGAACCATGTTCGCCTTGGTGGAGCCTTGGGTGGTAATGCTCCTGAAGAATCGTTAATCAAAGGTTCGATAGCACTTTTTTCTAACTCTGGAAATTTCACTACGACCATTGCGGTTTACCTTGCAACAGCAGGGTGGGGGACTACAACCTCCGTATCGAGTGGTAAGGACGTTTATATTCAATATGGGCCTAAGGAATTTCTTTATGCGTTGGACCGAGACGACCGTTCACAGGCGGCTGTTATGTATAGTGAGCCCGGGGGGTATTACGAGAAAGATATTAAAACGGACAAGCCAATAGTTGCTTGTGTAGTTGGCAGGTGGAAAGCAAAGTTGAGCAAAGCATGCGGTCATGCGGGGTCACTTGCAGGTTCGGGCGATGACGCCCTTGCTAAGGAAAAATGGTTTATGGAGTATTTTGGTGTAGATGGTATTTATACGCCAGAAAATCCAGTTGCCTCCAAAAAAGGAGCCCTTGTAACCAATATAGCGCATATTCCAGAAGCATTAACGGCTGTTATGAAGTTGAATGGCAAAGATCCTGACTTTGCGCCACAGGGTAGTCTTTCTCTCAAGAGCTGGTTTGGTAACAATCAAGGTCTGAACCTACCTAAAGAATTGGATACGCCTGTGGTTGAGGCGATTTCTCCCTACAATGAACAGATTGCTGCTCTTGATAAACAGGTGGGTGCACAATATCGAAGAGAAACGCTCAAGGACACAAGTGGCGCTTCAATGATGGATCCGAAAACGCAGGTTTCGAAAATTCATCAAACTTCCATTCTTGATGCATCTACGAAATCTTTTGAAGCTAATCTAGTCTTTGCTCTTTGTCGCGAGTACCCAAATGAGTATGGCGAAAAAATTGCGAATATTGCACTCAATGCTTACGTCAACCAGCGCGATCAAGCTACCTTAGCTGCAGCAGAAGCCTCACGTGAAAATGGGAACTCTCCTAATACCGTTGTCTCTGGGGCTGTTGCCATCGTCGGGAAAAAGGTGGCTGAACCAGCAATGGATGCAGCGAAAGCATTGTTGAGTTTGTTTCAGTTTTCCAAGCTTAGTGATCCGACTGGTAATTACGATTATAAGGAAGAATTAAATTCCGCCAAATCACATAAGGATACTCTGCTAGCTGCTAATGATGACACTTGCGCTGAGAGAATGGCCGCTCATCTTAGTCAGGGTGCACAATCTATTTTTATCAAATTCCTAATAGATTTTGCGAAGCAAGAGGGCGGTAAGCCTTCTACGGATGCTATGATTGCTGCTATCTGGACAACCCTTGGTTGGGGTGGGCTAAGATCCAAGAAGATTACCAGAGGAACTATCACCAGGCTCCCTTGGTATTCACGTATCTATAGTACTATCGTAGGAGTTGTCGCTTCTGCTGATAAGCATGGTGAGGATAGCTTCTGTGGAATCAAGCTAGAAGAATTAGTTCCCAACTTTTCTTTTACTCGAACGGCTTTTTTATCCCTCATGGGACGTGAGCCAACCGATGATGAATTGTTCGAGTTTCAAGTTCTTCTTGGGCTGATTATTACGAATGGACCGGGCACTATTTCCGCTCAGGGTTCCAAGGGAGCTGTAAGTGCAGATGGACCAGAAATGCCGGATCGTGTACAGGTCAATAAGGCATTTATTGGATTTCTCACGCATACTGGATTTGCACATGGTGGTAATGGTTATGAGGCGGCAGCATTTCTTATCGAACAATTCAAAGATACAAATCTCAAAGCCCCCGATGATAAAAACCATGGACTTGATCTCGATGCTATGGCTCTTGAGTACTCAAATAAATACAAAAATTATAAAGCTGAGCAAAAAGCTATTGGTAATTTAGAGTACGCCAAGGTTCCATGTATCAACCACCCTATTTTCAAAGGAAAGGATGTTAACTTTGATCCGAGAGAAGAATTTGTTCGCAAACTGTTCGAGGAAAAAGGGATCAATAATGTCTTCCTTGATTATTACCACTCGATTGTGAACTCAATGTTTAAAGCCAAGGTTAGTAAAAACGTCTACTGTGTAAACATCGATGCGGTCATTGCGGTCATTTTACTCAAGATGGTTTGGGGTGAATACAAGGCAGGAAATCTTGCCGAAGCGGATATCGAAACCTCAAGCTTTGCAACGTTTTTGTTTGGTCGGATGATTGGTTGTGCGGCTGAGATTGACGACCATACTTTTCGTGGTAAAAATATGGATACTCGTACACCTGCAAGTAAGTGTTTCTACGTTGGTTGATCTTAACTTAACTAGGTAGTCCCCTTCCCAGTTTTGGGAAGGGTTTTTTTTATTCTTTATTTAAGTTATATCTTTTTACTTCGAAGCTATACATCTGAGAATATGAGTTTTTTTGGATAGCGGTTTTTTTTAGACAAATGTCGATTTATTTTTAAATGGTGTCGATACCCTCTAGATCAGGTAAGAGAATACCCTACGCAACGCGCAAACAAGTTTAATTAATGTAAGAACTAATAAACCGGAACTATGCTGTTGGGTTAGGACTGGATTGCCACATGTCTGTCGTAAATATAATCTGCAATTGCGTCAAGAGATTTGATGTATTCAGGTTGGGGGAAAGTAACGGCTCTAATGGATGATTTTGCCTGTTCAATATAGTTGCGCGCGAGCTCTAGGGTGTACTCGATAGACTTGGTTTCGCGCATTCGTTCCAGGACATAATCGAAATCTTCTTGTGTGAGGTTTTCATTTTTAACGAAGCCTTCAATTGTTTTTTTAAGAGAAACTTCGGAATTCTCATACAAATGAAGTAGGGGTAAGGTTACGTGCCCTTCTTGAAAATCATTTCCTGGTGGTTTGCCTAGATAGTCTTCTTCGCTGCCATAATCCATCGCATCATCCATAAGTTGAAATGCCATGCCAAATTGTGTGCCAAAGGTAATTAATGCCTTTTCCTGCTCAGGGTTTGTTTCAGCAAGTAATGCCGCTAGCTCACAACCGAGAGACATCATGGATGCTGTTTTGCGAAGAATAACATCAAGACAATGTGATTCAGTGACGGATAACTTCCGAGCCTGACTGTATTCCATAATTCCGCCTTCTACAAGATGCTTGGTTGCCTCTGAAACCGAATTGATTATCCTTGAGTCGCAATCCGCGGCCAACATGAGAATGGATCGTGAAATCAGGAAGTCACCCACAAGTATGCTGGCATCGCTTCCCCATTTTGCGCTTACTGTTTCGCGTCCTCGCCTGATAGTGGTATGGTCAACGACGTCATCATGGAGTAGTGTTGCCGAATGGATATACTCAATTACGCAACCATGCCGAATGACTCTTTCATCTAGGTCGCGACCGCATAACTTGGTCCCAACCATAAGGAGGAGAGGTCGTATGCGTTTTCCACCATTCTTAAGCAAATAGTCCCCTATACCAGGAATCAGCTGAACGTCCGATTGATAGTTTTCCTGTATAGAGCGCTCTAACCGCAAAAGATCTTCTTTAAAAATATTTGTAACGTGGTTAAAATCCATAAGAAAATTTACACTCAAGAATGGCTAAACCGTCTAGGGAAATATCAGTCAAACTTCCCATAGCATACTGTTTTTTCTGACTTTTTAAGCATGGGAAGGGTTTATTTCTATTGGAATTTAGTGGTTTTGTCAAGGCAATACTTGTTGGTTTCCTGACTCAACTTTTATAGGGGTAACCTATATGATTGATGTATCAAGGCTTTCCCGTATCCTTTTGTCATAGGGGTGTTTCGTACCGCGAGATCCACATGCAGAGATTAATGTTTATGGAAGGACAGGATAAAAACGCTATTTCACCTTATTGTAATGTGATGAACGATTCACCCAAAGTTTCAATCATTGTGCCCACATACAATCGCGCCGACCGATTGGAAGGAACCTTGTGTTCGATAGTCAGTCAAACCTATCAAGATTTTGAGCTAATAGTCGTCGATGATGGCTCTACTGATAACACATCAAAGGTAATAGAATCATTTCCTAGTGCACAGTATCTACCTTTGAAAAAAAACTCTGGTGTTTCCAAAGCTCGTAATATAGGTCTCGCCTGTGCAAAGGGAGAATTTATCTGTTTTCTCGACTCTGATGATTTGTGGAATGAGAAAAAATTGCAGATTCAAATACATTGGATGGAAAATAATACGGATAGTCAGATTTGCTATACCGATGAAATATGGATTCGAAATGGAGTTCGGGTAAACCAAATGAACAGGCACCGTAAGTATACCGGGGATATATTTCGTCATTGCTTGGCCCTTTGTATAGTGAGTCCTTCTTCAGTTATGATTCGTGCCGAATTATTTGATGAAATTGGAAACTTTGATGAGTCGCTTCCTGCTTGTGAAGATTATGATTTATGGTTGAGAATCGCAGTGAAATATGCGTTTCACTTTATTGAAGAACCACTTATTGTCAAGCAGGGAGGTCATGCAGACCAGTTATCGCGCAAGTATTGGGGGATGGATCGATTTCGAGTCGCCGCTTTAAAAAAATTACTGGACCAGAATTTACTCGATCAAGAGAAGTTACAACTAACCCGCTCCGCGTTATTAGAAAAATGCTCTGTTTTGATCCAGGGATTTGAAAAACGTGGCAAAAAGGAAGACGAGTTTTTTTACCGAGCAATCGTTAATAAATACAGTTAGGAATTCATAAAGTATGATTATGTCAAAGAAATCAGGTTTCTTGTTTCTGGTTATTGCCGTATTTTTGTCTTTTCCGGGGAATGCATTACAGGCAAATGAAAAACCTCAGGATGCAATGGATCGTGTTCGTGTATTTTCTATAAAAATTTTAGAAAAATCTTTGCAGAGTGAAAATGTATTTATCCGTAGTGCTGCCGCCCGCGCTGCGGGTGAATCAGAATATTCTGGCCTTATTCCTTTCCTAAAAAAAGCAGCGAAAGACTCATATCACACAACGCGATTATTTGCCTTGCAGGGGATAAAGAAAATTTCATTGGATGAAGCCCGCGCTATATCTATTCACATGAGCAGGGACCCTAATATATGGGTTCGTGGTGCCGCGATTGAAATGTTGGGAGAACTGGGCGATGGGGCATCGGGGAATATCATCCAACCCCACCTTAAGTCACCAGACCGAACAGTACGTTATGCTGCTGCAGGGGCGTTGTTCAAGTTGGGAGATGAGAATCAATTAGATGTTCTCTTAGATGGACTCAAGGGTGGTAGTTCTATTGACCGCTATCAGGCCATAGGTTATCTCGGTAAGTTAAATAGTGAAAAAGTGATTCCGTATCTAGAGGGTCTCTTAAATGGAAGTGAGGATGAAATTATATTTTACAGCTTAAAAGCAATTGGCAAAAAAGTGGACAAGGGTATGCTACCTCGGTTATTAAATTTAACGAAACACACTAATCCTTCGCTGAGATATCAGTCAGCACTTACTCTTGGTGAATTAAGAGGAACTTCAGGACTTAAAGCACTCCGTTCTCTTTGTTCTGACCAAGATGGAATGGTGCGTTTGTCAGCAGCAGTGGCGTTAGTTCGAAAAGGGAGTAGTTATTGCCGTGAAGTATTTTTAGATACGATCAAAGATGCAGATTATGGAATACGTAGTACGACGGCAAGAATACTTGGCGAGCTGGAGATTCAAAGTCGAGAGCAGTTGCTTTCAATTGCTCTTATGGACAAGAATATCCGAGTCCGAACTTCGGCTACAAGAGCTGTTGGTATGATGGGTGGGGCTAGGGCATTCCCATTATTGTTGAGTAAATTGGAAGATTCTCAGGAGGTAGTGCGTACATACGCGGCAGGTAATATAATCAAACTTATGAAGTAGTGATGTTAGAAATGTTTCGATAGTTAGTTTTTTTCGTGTTTGTTAAGTATTTAAGAGCTTGGTTTTTATTTTTATAAAAGATATATGCTGATATATTTTTTTAAACGATTATTGCACGGTATCCCGGTTTTGTTGGTGGTATCTACGATTACCTTCGTCATTATGCGTGTGGTTCCGGGCGGTCCATTTGATCAAGAAAAGAAACTTCCCCCAGAAATTTTAGTCAATATTCAGGCTAAGTATCATCTCGACCAACCCGTAACTACCCAATACCTACTTTACTTGAAACAATTGGTTCAGGGTGATATGGGGCCTTCCTATAAGTATATTGGCCGGGATGTTGCTGATATCATTTTGGATACGTTCCCGGTGTCGATAACTTTAGGGGTGTTGGCCATGCTAATTGTTGTGGGAGTAGGCGTTCCCATGGGCGTGTGGTCGGCGTACTGTCAGAACTCTGCAATTGATAGAATTTGTATGTTTTATGCGACATTGGGGATTTCTATCCCTAGTTTTGTTTTGGGAACGATATTGGTCTGGTTGATGTCTCATAAATTGCAATGGTTGCCTCCAGCGCTTTGGGAAGGGCCGCGTTACATGATTTTACCTGCAATAGCTTTAGGTGCACCTTTTAGTGGGTATATCGCTCGATTGACCCGCTCTGCAGTGCTGGAAGTATTGGCCTCAGATTATATACGAACGGCTCGTGCGAAAGGGCTTACAGAACCCGTTATCCTTTTCAAACACACCTTGAAAAATTCGATTTTCCCCATAATTTCAGTACTAGGTCCTTTAACCGCTGGCTTGGTCACAGGTTCGTTTGTGATTGAATTTATATTTTCGATTCCAGGTATGGGGAGTTTTTTTATCACTGCTGTGACCAATCGAGACTACCCACTCATTATGGGAGTGACTTTGATTTATGCTGTATTGATTGTTCTTGCAAATATTTTGGTAGATATTATTTATATGTGGCTTGACCCAAGGGTGAGAGTATGAGTTTTTTTTCAAAATTAAGCTTTGGGTTTTTAGGCGTAGTTTTTTTTTCAGCGATATTTGCCCCGTGGATTACTCCGTACTCCTATGAAACTCAGGACACACTTAATACATTAGCAACACCTAGCTTTAGTCATTTAATGGGAACTGATCGATTAGGGCGTGATTTATTTTCGCGTCTTATATATGGCGCACGCGTTTCTTTATTCATAGGTATTTTGACTACACTGCTAGCGCTTGTAATAGGAACAATTTATGGCTCCATTTCGGGTTACATTGGCGGGCGGATGGATGGTTTCATGATGCGTGTGGTAGATGTCGTATTTGCTCTCCCGGACATGCTGATGATTATACTTGTCACAGTTATGATGGGGAGGGGTATTGCAGGAATGTTCATCGCTCTTACGCTTGTGAGCTGGGTGACAGTCGCTCGTTTGGTTCGAGGAGAAGTATTACGAATCAAAGAAAAAACTTATGTAGAAGCTGCCCGCGCACTAGGTGCGAGCAGCCCAAGGATACTAATGCAGGAGATACTGCCTAATATTCTGGGTTTAATGGTCGTCACCCTGACCTTCAGAATTCCTGTAGCAATCTTAGCCGAATCGACCTTAAGTTTTATCGGGTTAGGGGTTGCTCCTCCATTTAGTAGTTGGGGAACAATGGCCAATGAAGGCTGGAAGTCTATAAAGTTTTATCCTCATCTTATTCTATTCCCATCACTTGCTATTTTTTTCACAATTTTAAGTTTCAACTTCTTAGGTGATAGACTGAGAGATGATCTGGATCCGAGAAATAAAGCTCGATTTGGCTGAGCAGATTATTTTTAGGGCAGAAATGTCATTTGATCGAATGATCAAAGTTTAAAGAATATTTTCTTTGAACTGATTTTAAGTTTCGGTAAAATAAGGTATAGCTTTAAAAGAAAGTAGTTTGGAAACTTCCGAGATGAATCGGAAGGTTGTTTTTTTAGCTTAAGTTTGCTTAGAAATATCGAATTGACAAGCGTTGTAAATCGTTATAAATTGGCAAAATTTTAAATTATTACAGTTTTGATATGTCAACGAGGTTGACTGGTGAGCAGAATTAAAGACGATTTGGTTTGTGAAATCATACGCATTTCACAAACGAACTTATTGGCTAGAAAAAAAAACGAATGCAGTGACGGGTCTGGGGACGATGCAGTGATAAAATGGATTCAGTGCAACGCTGTCAGCTATCGAGAAAACTACAAAGAGTGTTTGGATTCTTATTCTGCGGTAGAGCTTGGAGATATGTTGAGTATGTTGACCCAATCTAAAAAAGACTTGGATGAAATCTTAAAAAAGTATCCTCAGGATTAGTTTTGGTTTGCGTGGTCTCCTGAATAAAATATTAAGATAACTTGAGGCATTGTAGTATGACTGAGGCAGAACCTTCTGAAAAAGTTGACCCTCCATCGGATAAAACAGCCGAGCCAAGCGCTGTAAAAGAAACTACCCCTGCAAAAAAACCAGCTCCTGGAAAAAAACCAGCCCCCGAACTAAAGCCTTTTGTTGACAATGGTGACGGAACAGTTACCGACCCTAATACTGGATTGATATGGAAAAAAACAGATGCTTGGCTAGATACCCATCAATTTTATACTTGGCAGGATCATCGGACTTATGTGGATCAGATCAATAAAGAAAAGCACGCCGGAATCGATAATTGGAGGATTCCCAACAAACAGGAAGCCTCCACTCTCGTTGACAAAACAGGGACTAAAAGTTGTGAAGATAAAAATGGGACAATGTTTCCTCTTGACCCGATTTTCGATGCAGGTTGTGTTACGAACACTTGGATTAGTGAGTGCTCCGATGATCAAATCATACGATATGACTTAAAAATAGGCTTAGATACTCCCTACCCAGGAAACGATGTTTGGTCATCAATAAGACTTGTTAGCAAGCCAGGTGAAGCATCCGCTGCAGTTGGAGCAAAACCAGCTCCGGTTGAGTCCGTTGCGGAGGGAGATAAACCAGCCGCCCAGGGGTCTACTGCAAAAACTGATCCTGCGCCTGTGTCACCCAAATCTTCTGGTTCAGGGGCCCGTGCTGTGAGTCCAGCTCCTGTTTCAGAAGAACTCAAAGCCACTTTTACGGCTAGAGCCAAGGCTTGGGCAAAAGAGAAAAAGAAGTAAAAACTCCCTCAATTATCCCTCTCTCAACCATTTTTTGACTACTGCTGTAGTTTGTGCCGTGTTTCGTTTGGCCATTTCCTCAGCATACATTTTGACCCATGCTGGGTTCTCCGGGCCCATTATCTTTGCCTTGGATACTTTGGGTTTGGTTTTTTTCTTCTTGATGGTTGGTTTCCCTCCCACGTAGAGGGCACGCTTCCCACGCTTTCTACTTCTTAAAATAAAAGCAGTTAGGATAGCAATACTAAAAGTTATCAAGAGAATTATGAAAATAAATTTCATTAGATTTTGGAACCCACTATTGCAAATTTAATAATTAAGTCACCCCGTTTTTTCCCCCACAAAATGGCTGCTCCATTTTTAGGGATACGAAGTTCTTCTCCAGTAAGAGTGCTCTCTTCGACTTCTATAGTCTTAACGGTATCTAGCGTTTCGACATCAAGGGGGCCTCCATTTTCTGCTAATTCTGGAGGAATCTGAACTTCCATGTAGATGTCATTTTTTTTTCGTTTAAAAATAGGATGAGGCTTGGTGCAAATTTTTAGAAACAAATCTCCCGGCGGGCCATCATTCATCCCTTCTCCTCCTTCATTTTGAAGACGGAGGACATACTGATCTGCAACTCCAGGAGGAATTTTTACGTCTAGATTGACTTCTTTTACAATTTGGCGTTTTCCTCCACATTCCGCACATGTTTTTTCACCAGTTTCACCAGTCCCGTCGCAGCTTTCACAATGGGCATACTTTTCATAATTGTAGGAGATGGTTCCCCCGAGCGCGACAGTAACAAAATCTACATCGGCCATGAATTGAAGGTCAAATCCTCTAGTAGGAGCATTGGGGTCGTGCGGCTGAGGATCTTCTGCTGCTGTTTGGCCGAATGGTCCGTCCTGCCGAGGTCGACCCTGTGGTTCTTGGTTGCCGAACCCATATCCCCAGCGATCAGACTCCGATGAACCCCACCCTTTTGATGGACCTCTTTTGTAAGAGCTCTTTTGAGAGCGTTTTCGATCGTATTCCTTGCGTTTTTTAGTATTGCTTAAAACACTATAAGCCTCAGACAAAACTTTAAACTGGTTTTCTGATTTTTTAGTTCCCTTATTGGCGTCTGGATGAAATATTTTAGCTCGTTCACGATAGCTTTTTTTAATGTCACCGGGCTTCGCATCTTTGGTAACACCAAGAATTTTATAGTAATCCCTTTGAGACATGGCTTTCTTATTTTTAGGGTTGTTTCCAAAAAATGGAGAGATTTGAAAATAACCTATTCATTTTATAAGGATTGTGAGATTAGTTCAACTTCTTGGGTTAGCTGATAGGTTAAGGAGTAGGGGGGCGACCTAATTTGGATTAAAGGTAAAAAGAGTATTTCATGGTGACAAACTGGCATCTGCGAAGGGAGTGGCGTTAGATTCACTGACATTTAATTCAAATTTCTTAGATTAAGTTGATTATAGATCCATCGAAACCTTGGATTTTAAAAATCTTGAAACAAACGTGAGAATTGTTGGTTAAAATCCCAGTAAAACTTTACTTTGATCAAAGATTCTCTGACGTGATCCAGAGTTGGCAATATCCCTCCCCTATTGAGTCCTATCTTTTCTCTTTAGCTTATCCCGTAGCAATCTCATAAATGAATTCTAAATGGGCAGTCCGTGTGTCGGAATAATGTTAAATTACCGGTTAAATCCTTTGCAAAGACAGGAATTTGCACTTGACACAGATCACACCAAAATCTACCATGGCCTTCCGGGAAAAATTAGCACACATGCGTTGTCTAATGACGAGGCGTTAGATTCTGGTTCCAGGAATGGGGTTTAACTCCCTGTGCCTGAGCTATAGTGAAAATGGAGTTATTTTATGGATTATAAAAAAAACCCATTCCTCATGGGGCTTTGTGCACCAGCGTACCTTTCAGCTGCTACTGTTGCTATCACTAACGACTTCTTGATGGCTATAATGTTCATGCTGTTCACGCTTGGCATCCTGGGTGCGTATGTAACGGAGTTCCCAATATTTCCAACCCTATATCAAAATGAAATCCTACACAAGACGGCCATATCTTCCCTCCTTGGCATGGGCCTAGGAATGATGATTGGCCTCGCCATAGCGGGTGGAGCAGAAAGCGAGGGGACTGCCCCAATTTCAACTCAAGGGAAATTCATGCTTACCTGGGGAGTAATGTCCCTTCCAGCCTACCCGTTAATGGTTTTTTTAGTGTCCAAAGTTAATAAGCGCGATCTAGAAGAAGAACACCGAATTCGAGAGGAAAAGAAAAAAGCAAGAAAAGCCAAGGGTGGTGGGCCACCGATTATGGATCGTCGGGATGGATTCTAGCCGTTCGCCAGAAATAATATTGTGACACGCCGGTTTTTGATACCAGTTTATCTGTCCATCAAAATAACTCAAAAATACCAAGATAAAATCGTAATATAATAGCCACCTTCTAATAAATAGGGGGGTAATTCACAGTGAGAAAACAACTGCTTTTTATGAGTTTCATTCTAGTAGTTTTTTTTCTAAATTCGTGTATGGCTGTTGGCGTTATAGCAGGAGGCGGCACACTAGCCTGCGCGGCATACGAGGATGTAAGCAAAGAACGTTGTCCGCCTTTAGTGGAGATTGATGAGCAGTTGAAAAATTAAGAGACCAATAACTATTTACTATCACAAAAAAAGGGGTATCAGAAAATCCTCTGATACTACTTTTTATCCACTTGATATTACTGGTGCCGAAGGGGGGTTCGAACCGTCACGGTTGCCCCTCACTGGATTTTGAAGCACAAATAATCCGAGATGTTATTGAATGCGCATTAAACGCTTTTGTGATTGGTATTCTTGGTTACTCAATTTATCCGAGAGAGATCTCACCTGAGGCAACAACCTCGTCATGCCCATTGTCTTGGCGCAGGACAAGCCTGCCCGATTCATCAAGGTTGATAGCGGTGCCTGTAATGATGACAGATCCGCGCTTAACAGAGACCCTTTTCCCAAATAAGTCAGTATTGGATCCCCATTTTTTAATCACCGAATGTCCACCCTCAGCTAAAAATAAACGGTACTCACGGTCTAGGGTTATTAGCAATGATCGGATTACGGTCAGTCGGTTTATCGGTGACCCGTTTACTATTCTCAGAGAGGTCGCCATTTTTTTTAAATCCTCGGGAAACTGCTCTAATACCTGATTGACATTTATACCGATGCCAATAACTACGGAAAAGAAATTTCCTTGTTCTTGAGTTACTTCACATAATAGACCGCATACTTTTTTATCGTTGATGAGTATGTCGTTAGGCCACTTCAAGTTAGCGCGTTGATGGCTGATTTCATTAATAGTTGAGATGGCGGAGACCCCGGCGAGCAGGGTAATGAATGAAAGGTGATTAGGATTGAGATTGGGTTTCAATAGAATTGATAAATAAATTCCTGTTTCTGGAGGCGAATGCCAGAATCTTCCCATTCGTCCTCTGCCTCCAGTTTGAGACTCGGCGATGATCACTAGACCTTCTTGAGCATTATTTTTTGCGTGTTCTTTAACTAAATTGTTGGTTGAGTCGATTTCAGGTAGAAACAAAATTTCAGAACCAATATGGACGCAGTTCAGATTTTCTTTAATATTCGCGGCATCAGATTCGTAGTCATAAGGCATAAATTATTTGCATATTGTATAGAAAGGTCGTCTTGCTTGAATTGTAAAGACAAAGTTATCGAATTCCAACTAGAATAGGTATCTTTTAAAGATAAGTGGGTTAGTGTAGAAGACAAAATAATGCTTGAAAAATAAAAAAAATAGATTGAAATACTCCCAAAATATTGTTACAAGGCATTGTCCATAAAGGGACGAAGCCAGTGACTTTTGTTGAATCGGGCTTAGATTTTTACAAAATTAGGGGAGAGTTAGAATGAAAAGATTTGCTGGTGTATTTGTTTTGTTACTATTAGCTTCGATTTCAATCGCTGGTTGTTATGGCGGCGGCGGCGGATGTCCCCATGGTGTTTGTGATGAGGCACATAGTCCTAAAGGACCAGAAAACTAAGCATTGAAATGAAAGACCTGTACCCACTCCATGATAAATGGGGTGGGATTTTTTTTGTAAGGTATCTTCATTTCAAGACCTTATTGGGGTCCGTTTTTAATGGGAGATTACTGGGTCAGATTTGTGGCTTAATAGCTGGGCTAGGTCATTATTCCTGATTTGCGAAATTCTTTTTCAGAATCCGTATTTAAGACGAAGTGTCTTTATACAGGCAGTAATGTGGGTCACCTTTTAGAGTATATATTCTTCCCCTTCCTTAGTTATTTCAAATTTGTACTCTAGAGAAAGATTCTAATTCATTTAGTTCAGGAATCTTGACAATCAGCGCTAAAGAGGTGATAAATATATCTCAATTCACTCCAATACCAATATGAGCTTGTTCTTATTTATCGAGTACAGGATGTTTTCTCGCGAGTTATGGTTTAAAGAGCTTTTGTTTTAAGAACAGTTTGTTTCCATTAATTTTATTAATTAAAATTTTAGCTGTTATGGATAGAAAACCAGTTACAGTCGAGGAATTTAGAGAGGCACAGGATATATTGAAGGATGCTATAGACCTTCATGAAAAGAAAGACTTCTATGGGGCGATCAAATCATTTAAGAAGGCTATAGAGGTCAAACCTTTCAATGAAAGTCACTTGGATGAATTTCAAAAAAAATTAAAAGAGGGTACATATAAGCTAGCCCAGGAAAGTATGGCTTTTATGGGGTGCGCTTCTGTGCATGTGAGTCAATTAGTTAAAGAATTGACGGATGAACAGAGGGAAGAAGTTCCTGTGGATGAGAACTTGATAAAAGTTTTTAATGATTGGGAAAATTAATAACCTTTTGTGACGAAAAGTTTTTTATATCGTTTGTTCGGGAGAACTTATCTTGGATAAAGAATTGTTGCATGAGGTGTTCCGACGCGAAATGAATGATAGGAAAATCCCTCTTAGTTTGGGCAAAACCTGTCCAGTGAAATGTGCCTTCTGTTACGAAAAAGACACTGGTTATAGAACTACGTTTGACACCCCTCTGACCACTCAAGAAGACTGGGAATATATACTCAAGCAAATACAGGCGTACCCCACGGGAACAGAACACTGGGTTGTCGGTGGAAATGAGTATATGGAGTGGACCGATCTTTTTTTGCACCCCCGTGCTATGGATTGGTTGAATGAATTCCTGGATACTACGGATAAAAATATTACCCTGTTTACCGTCGGGTATACTCCCGCAAATGAGATCAATCGATTGGCAGAGAAATACCCAGGAAGGATTAACTTTGAACTTTCGGTCATCACATTAGGATCTTACAGAAAGCGCCTGATGCCCCATGGTCCTACAGTGGATCAGGTTTTAAAAATCTTGGATGGTCCGGCGGTTACTTCAGCCAATTTTTATTCGTTCGGACCGGATACCATGTATGGCGATGCAATCAAAGTCTCACAGGTAAATAATAAGTGTTTGCTTTGGATGGGGTGCCTTACCCCGTTAAAATATATTGATCGAGATACCACCATGCTAATGAGACAAGGTAAAAAGTTTCTCCCTAGAGAAGCGAAAAAAATTTACGAGGCCAACCTACCCAATAGCACAATGATTCAGACGGAATCGGATATTACAGCCTTTTTGAACCGAAATAAAATTATTAAGACATTTGATGCTTGTGAGTTGGAAAAAAAAGACGCGGTGGTCATGGCTGGGAACGTATACAAGGTTATGAGTTTACTTCGAAAGAATCGAGCACGTTATTTGTATGTTCCTAACGATACGCTGGGTGGTGATTCCAATTGTAGTACTTTGCTTACTTTTGACGATGTTGGTAGAAGGTTGACCAACGAAAAGAGAGTGTTCCTTCCCAAGGTTATTATGGAGGGTTCCTCTGGAGAAGAAAAAGATATTTCGGGAGCTACCTTTGACGAGTTTAAGTCGCGGTTTCCAAACTGCAACTTCAAGGTTTTGCATAAGGTCAATTCTAAACTTTCTAATAAGAAATTGTACGAAAAAGGATACCTGAAAAATTATGTAGAAGATTATTTGGGAAATCCTCTGCATGAAAAATTTGAAGCGGTAGCTTTGCCTAATTAGATCTAGACGCTAAAAATCACATAATAGAATTAGGAGAGATTATGTTGTATCGGTTAAAAGTGGTATTTACTGATAATGAAGAAATAGTTTTTGAAAATACAGAAAAGCATGGTTTTAGTGACGATTTGGAGTTGTTTGAATTGACTACTATGGATGAGATTTTTGTGGTTCCAATTAAACAAATAAAATATATCTCGTGCGATTCGAAAATTTTCAAAAACAAGTAGTTTTTTTACAGCAAAGCAGGGCCTTCTTTTACTTTTATTTTTATAGTTTTTCTATAGTTTTAATTTTAGCCCTTTTTAGCCACTGCTTTTCATTAAACCTTCCTTGAAAATGTTTCTCGAAGAGGATCTCGTTGCGATTTAATAGCTTGCCATCAACAAGGTTATGGTTGTTTGGTTTACGTGGGATTTCCTTTTGAGTGTTGCCAACCCGTTTTTCAAATTGCCTCGCCCAATGATTTTTTATTTTCTGAGGTCGATTTTCTGATGGAGAATCAATGGCCTGAGTCGATTTGTCTGTTCCTTCTGAAAACATGAGGCAGGATAGCTCTTCTAAGCTAAGAATGAGGTTTACAACAGCCATTTCTTTGATCAACTCTTTAGATTTGAAATACTTTAAAACTTTCTCCACATCTGGTGATGAAACAATAGCCTTTAATATTGCTTCATTAAGTAGATCAAATTCTTTATCTTGAAATCCTTCAAATGCTTCCATTCAGTAGTTCTCCTTTGGAGTTAGTTTAAGGAAGAATCAATATTCTTATCGGTTTAATGTGTTTTAATGTTAACAAAGCAAGACTTATGCCAGACAAAAGACACTCCTTTAACTGGATTGATGTTTTTCAGGAAAATATGTAAATACATTAAAACAATAGGTTAATTTATTTTTTTGATTAGTACTTTCAACTGTAGGTACATAATCTTTAGCTTATAATTTTCGTCAAAAAATTTACACTTGTGTCTTATGGAGGGGATTAGGGTGGCAGTAGTGAATTGATCTATTGTTGCTTATGTAGGCTTGTGGTAACCTTGTTTTTTATTTTGTTATTAGTTATCGGTCATTCAAACTCAAAGTATTTATTCGCTCTAAATAGTATTCTCCTCCTTATATGACATTTCCTACCCACCGATATAGGCGTCTGCGTCAGAATGGTGGCATTCTAAGAATGGTTCGTGAGACCTCTTTGTCTACCGATGACTTGATTGAGCCATTTTTTGTCTGCGAAGGGTCAGATGTTAGGCAAGAAATTTCATCCATGCCGGGTGTGTGTCGCTTTTCAATCAAAAATTTGGTGTTAGAGGCTAAGGCAAGCTACGCATTGGGTATTCCAGCGGTGATTCTTTTTGGGATTCCAGATAAAAAAGATAAACTTGGTTCTGAAGCATACAACCCGGATGGAATTGTTCAGCGCGCTATACGTGAAATTAAAAATGCTGTTCCTGAAGTAGTTGTCATCACAGACGTTTGTATAGATGAGTACACAGATCATGGTCATTGCGGGATAGTTAAGGATGGTCAGATCCTAAATGACGCGACTTTGGAAATTTTATCAACAATGGCCTTAACCCACTCAGAGGCAGGTGCCGACATTGTTGCTCCTTCAGATATGATGGATGGCCGTGTTCAAGCGATTCGTGCAACTTTAGATGAGGCTGGTCACCAGGAAACAATTATCATGTCGTATGCAGCTAAATATGCATCGGCATTTTATGGGCCATTTCGAGAAGCAGCAGACTCATCTCCTCAATTTGGGGATCGATGCTCGTATCAAATGGATCCTGCAAATGCATCTGAGGGTCTCAAAGAAGTTTTGCAAGATGTAGAAGAGGGCGCCGACATTATAATGGTTAAACCTGCTCTTTCTTATTTAGATGTTATTTCTCAAGTGAAAAGTGAGATCAATGTCCCTTTGGCCGCTTATAATGTAAGTGGCGAGTATTCAATGGTGAAGGCTGCTGCCCAAAAAGGCTGGATCGATGGTGAAAAAGTAATGATGGAAATTCTTTTAAGCATTAAGAGAGCTGGGGCGCAAATGATTCTGACTTATTTTTCTAGAGAAGCGGCAAAATTTCTTAACAGGTGAACTTAAGGCCAGGTAATTTTTTTGTATTAAGTCTTCTTGGTAAATGGTTGTTAAGAAATGAATGCCTGAGAATTTCCAATTAGAGAGAATATTTGTGAAACTATTTTTAAGGAATGTGCGTGTCCATTTTGGTCAAAAATATCAGACTTATTCGCAAGAAATTAAAAAATACTAAATTGCTGATGTCGAAAATTTTAAGGATTGAATTTCGCACCTATGTTCGGTATTGAAGCACGGAAAAGAGACGCCCCGACTTTAGTTTTGATCAAGTTGTCATACTTAGGGAGAATTTCTCCAGAGTAGATGTTGAACAAGAAGTTAAGTGATTATGATATTTTACCGCGCGCAAATATTTCTAGAGCAAAGACTTTCCCAGAAGTGAAGTTGGTCGACTTCGTAAGAGGTTGATAGCTTTCAAAAAGCCTGCGTGTTCAGGGTTGATGACCATTGATTCCTCTGAAAAAATACTGACTCTTTTTAGAAAAATGGATACTGATATACAGACGGCGTGTATGCGGTCCTTGCAGAGATCTTTGAATCAATCGATAACTATGAGGTGAGTTAGGTGAAATTATCCGGGATCCAAAGACAATGGTGGGTGGGTGTTATGCTTTTCCTTGGCATTCTAGTTCTTTTCCCCTTGGAATTTTATGGAAAAATTTTTGAACGGGGAATAGGGAATTACCTTAAATGGCAAAATAGTGCTCGTCCTCAATTGGGGAGGGTTTGGGATAAAGATCGACAAACCATTCTTGCTCAAACTAAAGTTCAGTCGATCCGGTCCTTGCTCGATTCGAGGCAGGAATCTGCTGAGGCGATTGATTCACTTAAAGCTTTATTTGAAAATACTGAACCATCATTCCCGCTAGTGTTATCACGTGAAAAATTTCTTGATCTCTATTACGACTTTCCTGGGCAGTGGTCGGTTCGAATAATTTCACCATTTGAGCTTATTTCTATCGATTCTAAATACAATTGGACGAGAGTTCTTTTGAAGCGTTTTGGGCAGTGGTTTACCATCAGTTTTCTTGATTCTCATAATATTCCTGTTCATGAAGTGTTTGTAGCAACAGATGCCCTGAAAGAAGTACAGGCTACTCGCACTGTTAAACAGGGTAGTCTAGAAGAGGTTGGGTTTGAAAAAGATCGAGTATATTCTGTAGCAGTATTTCTTCCTCTTTTGCAAACGCTTGACCCAAAAACACAGCACGCTGTTTTTCCTGATCCTAGGTGGTTCCTTGCCAAGGACTACAGCATCACCCGTATTGGTGTTCGAGAACTTGAATCTTCAAACAAAACAGTATCAAGTCTCGAATTTGGTATTGAGTACAATACCGATTACTACACGGGGGTTCTTTTAATTCCTGTTTCCCGAGAAATAGCCAATAATTTATTGTCCCAAATCGAAAGAACAAATTTCGATATATGGGGAGAAGAGTTTAGCACCCTTACAGTTCCTTCAGTTGGAGACAACCCTTGATTCGATACCTAATCGAACGGACAGTTTTTTTATTTTATATTTTGATGCTTTTGGGTGTTTTTGTCGGATTGGGGTCTTATTTTCTGTTTAGTCGAGACTTGCCTCAATTACCAAATGACTTGAGAAAAATCAACCTTAGTCTTGCCACCGAAATTTACTCTGCTGACGGAGAAAGAATTAAAGTTTTAGGCCAACGCTATCCTGTTCCTTTGGAAGATATTTCTCCAAATTTCACAAATGCCATCATAGCAGCAGAAGACGCCAGTTTTTATCAGCATAAAGGGTTGGATCATCGGGCTTTGATGAGAGCGCTTTATATGAATATTCGTGAACGAAAAATATTGCAGGGGGGTAGCACCATTACCCAACAACTTTCAAAAAATCTTTTTTTCTCTTTTGAAAGAAATTGGGTGCGCAAAGTCAAGGAGCTCTTAATTTCCTTCCAATTGGAAGCCACCTTCTCAAAAGAAAAAATTCTTGAGGCCTATTGTAATCAGATTTATTTTGGTAATGGAGCTTATGGCGTTGAAGAAGCGGCGCAAACCTATTTTAGAAAAAGAGCACGAGATCTAACCATTTTGCAGGGGGCTCTCTTGGCTGGTTTGCCGAACTCACCGAATTACACTAATCCATTTAAAGACTATGAACGCTCTATGCGTAGAGCCGAGTATATTTTAACGAGAATGGTTAAAGAACATCTGATTTCTTCAGAAGAAAAAAAAGAAGCGTTGTCTTCGTCATTGGAATTGATTAGACCAAGAGAAGATGATAACCCGAGTCGGTATTTTCTTAATTATGTGCTTGCGAAACTAGAAAGTAAGTATGGAAAGGAGTTTGTTCACTTTGGTGGATTGAAAGTATTTACCACCTTGGATACACGCCTTCAGGGTTTTGCTCAGAGGTCTGCATTGTCCCATTTAGAGGCATTGGAAAGTAAGATGGTTCATGGAGTTGAAAAAAATATTTACAGGTAGGGATGGTGTCAATAGAAAACCAAAGCGGGGCTGTTCGGGTTATGCTTGGAGGCCGTAGTTACTCTAATAGCCAATTTAATCGTGCCGTTTCAAATAACCGGCTTCCTGGTTCGTCATTTAAGCCGTTTGTTTATCTAGCAGCAATGGAGCGAGATGGTTTTAACCCCGCTTCTATAGTTAAAGACGAACCCGTTGTCATAGAAATTCCAGGTTCCAGTCCATGGGAGCCTAAAAACTTTAGTGATAAGTATGTAGGCGATATTATTTTAAAAAAGGCCATGATGAGGTCATTAAACTCTGTTTCAGCAAAGTTGATTCAGGAGGTAACCCCTGAAAAGGTTATAAAAGCAGCTCGCCAGTTTGGTGTCACCAGTCCACTTGGGGATAACCTTTCGCTTGCACTTGGAACTTCAGGGGTTTCTCCTCTTGAGATGGCTTCAGCATACAGTACGATTGCAAACCTTGGTATTTACAATGAACCTTATTTTGTTGAACGTATTGAGGATTTTAAAGGGAATCCTTTGTATGAAAACTTTTATCACGGGGTGCAGAACTATGCACCGAAATCAATTTATCCATTGCTAAATATGATGCAGGGAGTGATAGATGGTGGGACCGGTAGAATTGTTCGGCAGATGGGGTTTAAACATCCTGCGGGGGGTAAAACAGGGACCACTAACAGTTTTAAGGATTCTTGGTTTGATGGTTTTACTAAGGATTTTTCTACTTCTGTCTGGATTGGGTATGACAATAATGAACCTATGATTGATCGGCACGCGCATGGTCTGACAGGAGCCAGTGCTGCTGCTCCAATCTGGACACTCTATATGGAAAAGGCTTTGCAAGGGAAAAACCAGATTAAGTTTCCAATTCCCGAAGGGATAAAATTTGAAAAAGTGGATGTCTATACTGGAACTCTTGCAGATAGTCAATCGATCGAGACTATGAATGTCGCCGTTAAGGAAGAGACGGTTATTTTACCTCGGGCCATTGAACCTATCCCTGTTGAGCTGGATCTTATTGAACCCTCGAAAACTTCTGAATTGAACAATGTACCAAACCCTTAAATACATTTTTACTCGAATAGGGATTTCCTTATTTCTTTTGCTCACGTTTGGATTTTCAGTCCTTTACTTTGTTCATGAAGTAGCATTGCCAAGCGCTACTTTTGACGATTCCTTTATTCAGGCGGCACTTTTTTTTATATGTCTATTTATAGGAGTTTTTGCTTATGGATTAGTTGGTGAACAGAAATTCCATAATGCAGTGTATAAACTGAAGAATATTCCAAGTGCTGTTGAGTCAGAAGAGGTTATTGATGGTTTTCAGGCGGTTCTTGATTTTACCTACTCTTCATATTTTTTACCTGGTAAAGGAAAGCGTTTGCGTGATGATGTTATTTTGAAATTTGCGAATTATCTTTTGTTTGTTGGCCGTAAAGACGACAGAGCTCAAAAAATTTACCTAAAAGCTTTTCTTTTGAGGCCTGAAGATTCATCTTACCGTGCTCCATTGCTTTCCGTTTTTAAAGAAGATGATGATTTAACAAGCGAAGAAGTTGATCTGCTACTTGTTATACTCAAGGCTGGAGATTACAGCGACAATTCTATAGCCAATAACTTAGCCTCTTTATTTTTGAGAAAACGTTTATTTGTAAGCAAAACCGAGCCTATCTTTCTCGCGGCCTTAAAAAATAAAAGTGAGAACTCAAAAGAAATAGTGAATCTTGTATTACCCCAGCTTTTAAGAGCAAATCGATTAGACTCATTTGCGGTGAGATTTTATCTTGAAGCCTATCAGTTTGAGACATCTGAATCGTCGCAGGTTCTTGAAATGATTGCTTATGCTTACTGTAAAAAAACTTGGGAAGATGTTGATAAGGTTCTTCATCTAAAATGTGAGGAAGTATTCCAGGACCGTGATTCTAAATTTCGTATGGACATGCTAAGAAAAACAGCAGAGTTCAACCTGTCTAGCAAAATTCACCGATTAAAATTGCTCAACGAGAATGACCTGCGCCTATTGCGAAAACTGAAAGTTAAAATGGGACTGTCCAGATCTTTCTTTGACTTGCTCGGTGGAATAGCCGTGAAATTTCTGGAGTTTGCTCGAATCCTTGCCAGCAAATTCTTCATGATTAGGACGTGGTTTTTTATTGTAGTTGTAATATTAATTACAAGTTTAGTCTATCGAGGATGGCAGACTCAGCAAGAAATAGGTTTAGGAGTAGAAGGTAAGGCCATAGACCCTAAAGAAAAAAAATCAGTGGCCTTGAAAAAATGGAAATCCATACTTTTCAGGTGGCTGCTTTTACCTCGTCCAAACAAGCTCTTGGATTGATTAATTCGCTCAAAAAAAATGGAGTGAGAGATGTTTATCAAGTAAGGACGAAAAGAAAATCTGGGGAAACTTGGTATCAGATTCGCGTGGGACACTTCGATTCAAAAGAGAATGCGCAAATGTTTGCCAGGCAGTTGATTGAACAAAAAACAATTAAAAACTATTTTATAATTTCGCTACCTGTAAACTAGAATGAATTGGATGTTTTAAGATCAAAGGATTGTCGAATTAGTGGGTAAATAGTTTTTCAATTTATTTCTAGAGAGCTTAATTTTTTATGATGGATATTTCTTTTAATGATGATTATGCGAAAGAATTTGTTTCTAATTCAGAGATAGGTTCTTTGCAGGAAAATGTTGATCATTTGCATGCTGACTTGGAGAAAAAAACAGGGCATGGAAACGATTATCTTGGGTGGTTGCATTTGCCTTCTCGCACTCCTTCCTCATTGTTTGATTCAATTCTCTCTACTCAAAATGAAATAATAAGAAAATGCGATGCATTTGTTTGTATTGGTATCGGTGGTTCTTACTTAGGAGCTCGTGCGGCCATTACTTTTTTGAGTTCGGTTGCTAATAAAGAAGATACCCCTGAAATTTACTTTGCAGGACACACCATGTGTTCAGATTACCATGCAGAACTTCTCCGTTCTTTGGAAGGTAGGGAAGTTTGCATTAACTTGATATCAAAATCAGGGACTACTCTTGAATCAGCCATTGTATTTCGGTTGCTACGAAATTTCATGGAAAAAAAATATGGTAAAGAAGGTGCTAGTAGACGAATTATCGTAACTACCGATCCAAAAAAAGCATAATAAACGATCTAGCTAAAGAGGAAGGTTATCGATCCTTCCATCTTCCAGAAGATGTTGGCGGCCGTTTTTCAGTGCTTACATCGGCTGGGTTATTGCCCATTGCCATAGCCGGTATAGATATACGTGATTTTATGGACGGTGCTTTAATGGCCGAAAAAGAACTAACGAAGTCTTCTGATTTGTCCGAAAATACCGCTTATCTTTATGCTGCGTACCGCCACTTATTTTTTCAAAAAGGTAAAACTATAGAACTCATGGCTGCTTTTCATTCCTCTTTCGAGTATGTTTTAGAGTGGTGGAAGCAGCTTGCTGGGGAGAGCGAAGGCAAAGGAGGAAAAGGAATCTTTCCTTCCTCGGCGCGTTACACAACTGATTTGCACTCTCTGGGCCAACTAGTTCAGGAGGGGACTCGTAACCTTTTTGAAACTTTTTTGTTAGTGGAAAAGTCATCAAAAATTGTTGAAATTGGAAGAAGCAATTCCGATAGAGATGGTCTTGGTTATCTTGAGGGAAAATCACTGGATTTTATTAACGAGAAAGCGTACAAAGGTTCGGCGACTGCACATCTTGAAGGCGGAGTTCCTAACCTTGCCATAACTCTTAAAGAGCGTTCGGCGCATAATCTTGGCCAACTATTTTATTTTTTTGAACGCGCGGTAGCCATGACAGGATACCTGTCTGGAGTAAATCCGTTCGATCAACCTGGTGTTGAATTTTATAAAAGAAATATGTTTCGTTTGCTAAATAAACCTAGCCAATAAGAAAGGCAAATAAAATGACCACTGTTTCTGGTGAACTTGATGATGTCATACACGAGATTGCTTGTATGGAGCTTGGGAATGACCAGCCCGTATTTCAATCAGATCCAACTATGGCTCGATTCAAAGAAACTGGAACGGAGCTTTGGGTTGATACTGGTGACCTAGAGAAAGCCCAGACAATTTGGAAGTCTGAATTTACCGCACTTACTACCAACAATACTTTGGCGAATCAGGTAGTCCAAACTGGGGTGATGGATGAGGTCATCCACCAAACTATTTCTCGATTGAATGAAGTGGCCTCAGGTTTGACGGAAGAAGAGCGGGTTACAGAAGTAGGTTTTGTTATTAACTGTCGCATAGCTCTTCGATTGGTTCGAGCTTTTAAGACTAAGGTGAGTATTGAGTTGCATCCATCTATGTCAAGAAATATTGGGCGGACGTTAGATTATGCTCGACGATACTACCGTGTATGCCCGGAGTACTTTATTGTTAAAATTCCTTTGACGCCCGAAGGGTACCTTTCGGTCAGGACTTTACGTAAAGAGGGAATGCCAATTAATTTCACCCTTGGTTTTTCAGCACGCCAAAACTACCTTGCAGCTCGACTGTCAAACCCTGATTTTGTAAATGTGTTTTTGGGTAGACTCAATCAGGTGGTTTCTGAAAACTCGGTGGGCGGAGGTGATTTAGTTGGTGAAAAGGTGACATTGGCTACGCAAGAGGCTCTTCTTATAGCACGCAAGCAATATCCCGAAGTCGGCACAAGACTTATTGGTGCTAGTATTAGGAGCGGTGAGCAGGTGGCTTTTCTTGCGGGGCTTGATGTTATGACTATTCCTCCGTCCGCTATGGAGGAATTTCTGAAAATGAAACATCCTGTTGGTACCATGAGTAGCAACATTGGGGAAGATATTAATCCAGGGATTGATTTCAGTCATCCTCATGGGCTTCGGTTTCAAAAATTGTGGGAAGTGCCTGATGCCTTCGTTCAATTTGTAAACGACCTGCTTGCCAGCACTAATTTGGATAGTATGGCTGGCAGTGAGATGGAGTCGTTTTGTAGAGAGCGAAATGTTGATTTGTTTTATCCTTTTTCGCCTGCGCAACTTAAGAAAATACTCGATTTAGGGAAAATACCAAGGCTAGATGAGTGGTCGCAGGAAGTCGCTCTGGACGACCTTATGACTCAATCTGCTTTGCAATCTTTTTCAAAAGATCAAGCTGCATTGGATGATAGAATTAGATCCTTCTTGTGACACTTTGATGGTTTCAGAAATTAATTTTTCAATATTCACGGTTGAGTCCCCTGCTTGGGATAAATTTTCGAATAGGGGTGATGTGGTTTTTGCTACTTGTTACTTTGTTAAAATACATATTTTTTGAAGTAACGTTTGGCTATATTTTTGAATAGAAGGTTTTTATAATTTTGGTTTGTACACCATGATCTTCAATAAAAATAGACCGGGTTTATGATGAAAGTAAATAAAATAGTATTGGCATATTCTGGAGGGTTGGACACCTCGGTGATCATCAAATGGCTCAAAGAGAAATACGATGCCGAAATTGTTGCGTTTGCTGCTGACGTTGGTCAGGGACATGAACTTGATCCTGTCCGTGAAAAAGCCATCGCAACAGGTGCGAGCGAAGTTTACATTGAAGACTTGAAAGAAGAGTTTGTTCGTGATTTTGTGTTTCCCATGCTTCGCGGCAACGCTTTTTATGAGGGGAATTACTTACTAGGCACTTCAATCGCCCGCCCATTAATTGCTAAGGAACAAATCCGCATTGCAAAAAAATGTGGGGCTGACGGTGTTTCCCACGGTGCAACAGGAAAAGGAAACGATCAGGTTCGGTTTGAATTGGCATATATAGATTTGAACCCGGACATTAAAATTATTGCACCGTGGCGGGAATGGGACTTGACCTCTAGGAGTGTCCTTATGGACTATGCCAGAGATCACGATATACCGATTCCAGTGAGTAAGGATAAGCCTTACAGTATAGATCGTAACTTGTTTCATATTAGTTATGAGGGGGGAAACCTTGAAAATCCATGGGTTGCGCCTGATGAAGATATGTTTATGCTAACCGTCTCTCCTGAGTCTGCACCAGATAAACCAACGATAATAGAAGTTGAGTACAAACAAGGGAATCCCGTCGCAGTAAACGGTGAGCGAATGAGTCCTGCAACTTTGCTTGCCAAGTTAAATGAATTTGGCGGTGTGAATGGTATTGGACGAGTGGATATAGTAGAAAATAGGTTTGTAGGTATGAAGTCGCGTGGCGTTTATGAAACCCCCGGAGGCACAATTCTACATGTTGCTCATCGTGCAGTTGAATCTATTACCATGGACCGGGAGGTCATGTTTTTACGCGATTCCTTAATTTCATCCTATGCCAAGATGATTTACAATGGATTCTGGTATTCTCCAGAACGGGTACTTCTTCAAAAGACGATCGATGAGTCTCAGAAAACAGTTACAGGAACAGCTCGGATTAAACTTTATAAAGGAAGTTGTACAGTGGAGGGGAGAAAGTCGATCAATTCACTTTACGACCAGAATGTGGTTACTTTTGAAGAAGGAGATGGTTATCGTCAAGATGATGCGAATGGGTTTATCCGACTTAATGCGCTTCGATTAAAAATGTATTCAAAGGTCTATGATTCTAAAGTGGATAAAAATAAATAAGATCACTCAACTCTTCACTAGTAATGAAATCTAAAGCCATTTCTTTTTTCTGTGGAGCATTTTTCTTTTCTTTGGTTTTTCTTTTTGCGTTTATTGTAGCAGCAAAAGAACGTGACGCAACCCCCCCCCCACCCTCTTAATCCTTTTTTGGAAGCGGAACATTCATATTATTCAGGCGACTTTGATAAAGCACAACTTCTTTATCAAAATTATCTTAAAGGGAAACCAAGTGGAGCTCGTGGTAATACTGCACTTTATCGTTTGGGTAATATTCATCAGAAAAATTTTTCTTGTGCGACGGCTCTACGTTACTACAAGATGGTTTTGAATCGCGAGCCAGCCTTAGAATTGACTCATGACACGAAATTTGGTCAGGCACAATGCCTGTTCGAACTTGAGCAGTATGACGAAGCAGAGGCTTCCTTGGAAGAGATTGTGTTTTCTCACCCCGACGCAAAAAAAAAATGGGAGGCTAAAATATACCTTGGACGGTTGGACGGAAAACGTCTTGATTACCAAAAAGCGATTGAAAAGCTCAAGGTTATTTACTCTCAAAGTGAAGATAAAACTATCCAAGATCAGACCAAAGAGTTGATTCGTCAGATTGTCACAAAAAACCTGGATAAGATTACGTTAATCAGGTTTTCAATAAAGTATTCTTCTGGTTTTCCATTAGATCAAATATTACTAAGATTGATTTCAATTTATCGTGACGAGCGTGACCTGGAGGAATTGCAAAAAACAATCACCAGGTTTTTGCAACTATTCCCAGAGAAGCCCGAGCGCTTGGCACTTGAGTCCACGCTAAAACAAATTGAGAGCAATAAAGAAAATAAGTTGCGCCTTGGAGTAGTATTGCCGTTGACTGGGAAAATGTCTTTGAACGGGCAGCAGGTGCTTCAAGGGGTTCAATTAGCAGTGAATGAATCTAATTTAACATATCAAGGAGAAGAACTTGAAACAGTTGTTCAAGACTCGGCATCAGCGCCAATAGAGCAGCTGGTTGAAAAACTTGCTACTGACCCTAGCGTGATTGGAGTTGTGGGACCTGTTTTAAGCGACTCTGTAAGAGACTTAGTCCCCATTGCAGATAGATACCACTTGCCGATGATGACACCTACCGCGTCTTCTTCTGGGCTTGCAGAATTGAGTCCTTATGTCTTTCGGAATGCTGTTACACGTGAACTTCAAGGAAAATATATTGCTGAATACGCTGTTAATAGATTGGGGTTACGCAGGTTTGTTATTCTTCACCCTTCAGAGGAGTTCGGCTTCAAGCTTACAGACATCTTCGTTAATGAAGTGGAATCCCTAGGAGGAGAAGTTGTTTCGGTGATCCCTTATGAGCGCTCGCAAACTGACTTTAAAAAGCAAATTCATGAAATGGGTGGTATTGATGATGATGGCCTTCGTAAATTAGTTAATGATCAGGCAAAAAATAATATTGAGTCAAAGCCGTTAGGACAGAATGGCCAAATGTCTAGGCCTTTGGTGGAGATGGGTCTTTGGTCAGAGGATGAGGTACAGAATTTAAAAGTATCATTGGAATTAAGTTATGACTCTATATTTTTACCAGGTTTTTACGATAAAGTTGGACTTATCGTTCCGCAGTTAGTTTTTTATAATATAGATACAGCGACGCTACTTGGCACTAGAGGATGGAACTCCCCAGAATTGACAAAAATGACGGGTAAATATATGCGGGAGGGATACTTTATTGATGGTTTTTATGCTCAGTCAAAAAGACCTGAGGTGGTCAAGTTTGTAAGAGAATATAAAAATACTTTTGGGGAGGACCCTACACTATTATCCGCACAGGCTTATGATGCTGCAAAAATGTTCTTCAAAACGATTCATTCAGGAGCAAAAAATCGTCTTCAAGTAAAAAAAGAATTGTTACAAATACGGCGTTTTCAGGGAGTTTCAGGTGAAACCACTATTTTATCCACCGGCGAAGCAGAAAAAAAGTTGTTCATGATGAAAATTGTAAAAAAGAAAGTGGTTGAGGCTAATTAACGTAAATTATTATCTGTTTTTACGGGGTTCTCGCCGAAGAACCTGAGGACATAAAACATAATCATCAGGTTACCCTGTCACGTAAATTGTTTAACCCTATTAAACTCAAAGCGAACTGGCCGCATGCCGAAACAATTTCCAATATACTGTTACCAGATTCTGAGTAACTGGGCAACCGAAAACACCTATGTGATTATCGCCTTTGTTCAATCCAAATATCATGGGACATAATAAAAAACAAAAATTCAGTCTTGTTCTAGTTAAGCCTTCTCATTATGACGATGACGGCTATGTGATTCAGTGGTTTCGTTCGTCGATGCCAGCAAATTCATTGGCTTGTCTTTATGGTTTAGCCGTTGAATGCGACAAGAAAAAGGTATTAGGAGAAAATATTGAATTAGAAATTCACGCATTTGACGAAACAAATACTCACATCAATACGGGGAAAATTGCTTCTCTAATAGAAAAAGCAGATGACGGAATGCTGATGCTTGTTGGCGTACAATCAAATCAATTTCCCCGTTCATTGGATATTGCCAAGCCATTGCGCACAATGGGTATTAAAGTTGCTGTTGGCGGTTTCCACGTTTCGGGAGTGATGTCAATGCTCAAGGAGCCCGATGATTTCATTCAAAAGGCCCTAGACATTGGTGTTTCAATTTTTTCAGGCGAAGCTGAAGGTCGACTCGGACAAGTTTTAATTGATGCGGCTAACGACAAACTCGAACCAATTTACAACTTTTTAGACGATTTGCCCGATATTAACAATGTTGCAATGCCGTTTATTCCGGCAGAAAGAGTTCGTTTAACGGCAGGCTCAACGACGAGTTTCGACGCTGGACGCGGTTGCCCTTTTACTTGTTCGTTCTGCACGATTATAAATGTTCAAGGGCATAAATCGCGAGACCGTTCAATCAACAGTATAGAAAATATAATCCGTTTCAATGTCAAACAAGGCTTGAGTTCATTTTTTATCTCTGACGATGATTTTGCACGAAATAACAATTGGGAAAGCATTTTAGATAAGTTTATTGAGTTGCGTGAAGTCCATAAACTGAAAATCAGTTTTACCCTTCAAGTTGATACTCTTTGCAACCAATTACCAGGTTTTATCGAAAAATCAAGACGCGCAGGTGTCAAACGGGTTTTCATCGGTTTAGAAAATATTAATCCTGATTCTCTATTGGGCGCAAGCAAACGGCAGAATAAAATTACCGATTATCGCGAAATGCTGCTCGCTTGGAAAAAGGCGGGAGTTATAACTTGTTGCGGTTATATTTTGGGTTTCCCCAACGATACGCGAAAATCAATCTTGCAAGACATTGAAATTATCAAGAAAGAACTCCCTGTAGATTTACTCGAATTTTTCTACCTTACACCTTTTCCTGGCTCAGAAGACCATAAAAAATTACACACTGCCGGAATTGCGATGGACAAAGATTTAAATATGTATGATGCAAATCATCCAGTAACTGCTCACCCTAAAATGTCAAAGGAAAATTGGGAGGAGGCATGTCATAAAGCCTGGGAAGCTTATTACACGTATGAACATACCGAAACGGTTTTAAAAAGAGGGATGGTTACCGGAACAAGTCCAAGTAAGACAATAGGTTTGATCACCTGGTTTAAGGGTTGTATATACATCGAAAAAGTTCATCCTCTCGAAGGTGGATTTTTTCGCCGAAAATCACGTAAAGAACGGCGTCCTCCTTTACCGATTGAATCACCTTTTGTTTTTTACCCAAAATATTTTTATGAAATCATTTGGAAACATTTTTGCTGGTTCCTACTTTTCATAAGAATGCGCCTGATTCGCAAAAGAGTTCGCGACGACCCGAAAAGTCAGCAGTACATGGATTTATCTTTAGAACCTGTGATCGAAAACGAAACCGAAACACTCGAACTTTTCCAATCTGAAGTCGCAAAGAAATTCGTCGAAAAACGGAATCGCTTCGAAAAAATGCGACGCAACGTAACTCCTAGTTCATAAGGCCCTTGACTTAAAATTAGGTCACAATGAATTAACAGAAACTATGGATTAACAGAGGGGGACGAAGTGGACAGTACGTGTATGAGTTTACCTGTTTTTGGGTGAATTATTGTCTTATTTGAAAATTTTTTATTTTAGTTGTATTTTTTGCTCCAAAAATGATGCGGTATTTGTTGGCACCCACCCCACTTCACTTCTTTTAAACCATATATTATCCTCAACTACATTCACTTTCTTCTTGTGATTGAATGGTCTATCTGAATAAGGAGCCATTAATTCATTGAAGAGACTTTCTAGGAGTGTTAGTTATATTTCTGAACTGTAGTAGTGTGGTTTTTATGTGGTATGAATCCAAGGAAACTACTTTTCACTTCCACCTTTAAAATGTTTCTCATCTATTTTCTCTCCATCTTTTGACCATCTAGTCAAACGCCCATTTTTTAGTCCATTTTTATAGTGTTCCTCAATTCTTTTAGCACCGTTTAAATACCATTCTGTATCAAGACCATTTTTTTTCCCATCTTTGAAAATAAGTTCATACCATTTATTTCCGTTTTCGTACCATTCTGTATCAAGACCATTTTTTTTCCCATTTTTGTAGTGTCGTCGATACCATTTATTTCCGTTTTTATACCAAGAAGTGGAAACACCATCTTTGTTTCCATCTTTATAATTTTCTTTTAAACTTTTATTTCCGTTTTCGTGCCAAGAAATGGAAACACCATCCTTATTTCCACCTTTGTAATGTTCTTTTAACCTTTTATTTCCGTTTTCATACCAGGAAGTGAAAAGACCATCTTTATTTCCATCTTGGTAATGTTCTTCCAACCTTTTCTTTCCATTTTTATACCACGAGTTAAAAATCCCATCTTTTTTTCCGTTTTTGAAATACCCTTTAAGTTTCATCTGTTCGTTAAAATACCACTCAGTCCAAGAGCCATCTTTTTCCCCAAATTTGTAATATCGTTCATACCATATCTTTTTATTTGGATACCAATGAGTCTTAAGACCATTCTTTTCACCATGTTTGTAATAAATCTCAAACATTTTAATTCCGTTTTCATAAAAATAAGTTGAAAGACCGTCTAATTTTCCATCTTTATAATGTTCTTCCAATCTTTTTTTCCCGTTTCCCCAAAATTCTTTTTTTACTTTAGGTTCTTCACCAAATACGAAAGAAAAATTATAAAACAAAAATAGAAAAGATAGAGAGAGTACGAATGCGAGATATTTTCTTTCCATAAAGTAATTTTTCTGCGGAAACTACTGTTTGGTTCCATTTACAAAATTTTTTTCAGATCTACCTCCTAAAATCTCTTTCAAACTAGAAGCAGCTGATGAATAATAAAATCCACCTTTATCAAGATAAGCATCCCCAAGAGCATTTGTGTCCGATCGCAACAATCCAAGGTTCAGCAGGAAATAATCTGCGTTAATCCGGTAAACAGTAAATTTTTTTGATCGCTCACTCGCCTCCAACGCTATTTGCCCAGCATCCGCTTCCATGCTGACGATATATTTATTTTTTAGAGTTTGTGACCTTCCTTTAACTAAGTCGGAGAGGATTAGCGTGATGTACTGATTAACATCTTCATCGTACTTTAGTTGATTATCTTTGACTTGTTTCCAATGTTGTTCCTGCCAATCAGAACTTCGATTTTCTTCTAAAATCAAGTCAAGCCCTTCATTCGAGGGATGTCCGCTTTCTATACGAGCCTTTATAAACCGATCGGAAAAAAAAGATTCTGTTGTCTCAATGTTGCCAGTATCCAGATGGGTAAACTTTTCAACCATAGCAGGAACCTCCGCAAAAAAAGTCAATATAGAAATCAGTATCAGCTTTCAGAAAAACTAAGGATTATATAAACATAATCATTACCCCATTAAATAGATAACAGGTAACTATATTAATCTTTTTAAAGACCATCAACTATCTATTTTCACGTAATTATTTTTTCTCTATAACTTGACTTTGTAGGAATAAATACTTGCTTACAGGTGGAAGAATAATTTGGCAACTAAAGTCGGTACCCTCTCTTAATCAAAAAGCCCCATCAACCCGTTGCAGGGTTGTGGGGCTTTTATTCTCTTTTGTTGACCCATCTTTTAAGTCCTTCGGTCAAGACCGGGCATATTCCAATTTATATCGGAATTGAAATTAATTTTGTCTTATGTGAATCAATTGTTAGGTGGACTCTCAGCTCCCATAATGACCTCTGCAACAAAATTGAATATATTTATTTAAGACTATTTCTCACCAAATCCAAATAATTATGTTTAATACAACTAAAGCAAATATTTGGAGATCTTGAGTAGACATCTTCAAAACTCCTAGACATAGCTATTAATCTTATTGTTTATCTCTCTAAGCAATACCAACTGGTCGAAACGGGAAAGTTTACTTCTCCATTTCCTCGCTGGAACAACAGCATTACTAAGTTGTTTAAAGTTCTCTGCAGATAGCACCATCCTGAGTAACCTACGCAATAACACCAGTTGGCCTTTCATGAGTGTGATCTCTCCTAAAAAAATAACCCAATGGAAGCAAGCACCAGAGTATCGAACTACTAGTCTAATTTAAAAAAAATTAGAAAAGTCCAGAATTGATAGTACATGCAGACCAGTACATCAATATTATTGCTGGTGACATGAGTGCAACCCACCCTAGAATTAATAGATAAGTTCTCATTACATGCTTCCAATAAAAAGTGTTAAAAAAGATCAGCTCATTTCAATATATTTCCTTGGCCCTTTCTCACCCTTCCCAAACATAACGGCAAGGACAATCACCAAGGCAGAAGAAACCGCTAAAAGAAACATCAAATACCCTATCAAGTCCAAAGGCATACCATTCCATGATCATACCCTCCTATGATAGTTTGTCGGGTGTTTCACAATATGGTCTTAACGGGCGGGAACTTCTAAAGGTAGAATGGTGGACTTTCCATTGTGAACCTCTTTGGAGATATAAAATAAAAGCTACTAATTACTTTCATTAGATGTATACCTGTTAGATGAAAGATCCATTAATTTTAAATTAATTTTGATTCATGAATTAATTAATCAGGTAGAACCCTACGCTTTTCAATCGATTATTAAAAAATACCTGAGGATGCGTTATGTAAAAAAACTTGGGGAAACCCCTACAGATTTAGGCGTCTATGTCTACGGAATGTTCTTGAAGCGTTTGCGATGAAAAGACCATTTCTTGCTTTGTAACTTTTCCCTCTCTCGATAAAGGGTTATCGTTCTTAACCTGCAATGTTAATCCCCTTTTAGTCAACGAAGGTTGAGAAGTTCGAACCTTCTCCGAAAAACTTCCCACTGAACTGCTGGTATCCATTTAAACCACCTATTTTTATTATTTACCCTATATAAAACATTCCTCGACAAAAAATAGAACAAGTTTAGCCCAACCTCAAAAAAATTATACCCCATGCAATGTGTAGAACGCGTTTCATGCTTTTAATACTGATTAACGTACCAAGGGAATAGCCTTTACAACCTTGTTCGAATTTATGAAGGATTTTACATCTCCCGTTAATCTGAAATTCTCGGTGCATTAATGGATAATCCATGTTCGCAAGTTACTCTGTCGTAGCTCTACTCTTCCCTGGAAGCCCTTCCTGTTTCCAATAAAATTATTAAGGTATTGGGGGGGGGGGAGGCCTTTCTTTAAAATGAAAAGGATCAGCCATGTAGGAGATGATTTTTGGGGTAGTTATTTCAGCAGTTTGTTATTTTGCGTATAAACTTGACTCATTTCTAAATGCAACATCTTCCTTTCATCAAGGGTATTTTTAAGATGGGACTTGCCTATATAGATCGCAAGACCTATATTAAGAGTGTCCAGCAATCTCAAGTGTTCATCTGCCTTTAATATCAATAAATCATAAGGAGGTGAGTTATAGTGATCAAATGGGAACCAAAATCCTATAAAGGACCATTTATCTTTCTAAACTTGGAAACATTCATTCTGCTGATAGTAGTTTTATTGTTAGTTGTTCCTTTTGCAGTTCAATCCTGCGCAGTACCTGAGATTAATTAGTCCGATTAAATTTTATTTCATTAATTATAAGCCATGAAGCGTCTTTCACTTATATATGCTAGTTCTTGCCCAAACTACAAGCCAATCAGACAAATGCTCGAAGAAATCGGGTTGACCTTTATAGAAATCAACCAAGATCAGTTGCACAAAGGATCTTCTGATAAGAACTTTTCATCACCAACTCTACTAATAAGACAATGACACGGTTATCTTTGGTGGAAAGACTGACTCATCGGAAGGTGCTTGCACCACAAACCTACCCGACAAGGAGAAGTTAAGAAACATAATCAACGGACTGACTTAATTTCTGGAAACCTCATAAAATCCCGGTTCTTTAAAATATTTCGTCAACTTGTTTTCGTCGGTGGAACTCCATGGAACTCCATGGAACTCCATGCGCGTTTTAACAAGATTAAAAAACCATTGTTTTGACCAAGAATATTAGCGGATTTCCACGCCCATAAAATCTACAAAACTAGTCTCCTAAATTAAATTATTTTCATACTTTGTTAATCGAAATTTAATATTTAATTAATTGACGGTTAATGTCTAAAAGTTAGGTTAGAGTCAAATAGTTGGCCTTCCGTTTTTGAGAGCCTCTCCTATCAAACCAAGTTAGCCCTCGGATATAGATAGGAGGGGCTTTCTTTCTATTATTCTTCTTTTTCAATAAATCCAATAACCTCTTGTGCTTTTGACCGAAACACATCCAAATGGATAAAGTTTACTGAATGCTTCCCCTATTCCAATCAACACCACAACCAAGCAAGATGACGATATGTTGGGGGAAAATGCGGTATAATTACTTTATGAAAACAAAATTCTCATACGTACTCATTTTCACTTTTATATTTTTATTGCCTGATTCTGTCTTTAGCCAGAAAAAAGAAGTCAGAAAAGAGTTTTGGGGACAAGGAAAATTAAAAAGTGAAAAACATTATAAAGATGAAAAGATAGACGGATTTTTCACAATATGGCATAAAAACGGAAATAAACATTATAAAACTCATTTTAAAGATGACAAAAAAGATGGTCCTTCTTCTGCTTGGTATAAAGACGGAAAGAAAAGGTATGAAAAGAATTATAAAAATGGGAGAGAAAATGGTCGTTTCACTATATGGTACCAAAACGGACAGAAGGAGTGGGAAGCGCACTACAAAAATGGGACACAAAATGGTAGTTTCACTTTTTGGTATGAAAATGGCCATAAAAAGAGTGAAGAATACTATGTAGACGGCCTACAGAATGGCCGTTTCACTTTATGGCACGAAAATGGGCTGAAAGATTTGGAGATTACTTTTAACAATGGAAGGCAGCATGGTCTTCTCATCGAGTGGCATGAAAATGGACAGAAGAAAACACAAAGAAACTATAAAAATGGAAAAGAAAATGGCATAGCAACAGAATGGAATAAAGATGGAGTAGTAATT
>AQTY01000006.1 GCA_000372225.1 Candidatus Nitromaritima sp. SCGC AAA288-L16
TAGGGGTTTCGCCACTAGTAGGTTCGTCGCTTGCCTTGGTATCAGTTTCTGAAGTAGGGGGTTGGCTATCAGTAGCTTCGCCGTCCGACCTGATTTCAGTTTCTGAGGTTTCCTTAGACAGAGTCTTAGAGCTAGGGCTGACAACAGGTACCGCTGGGGCAAGTTTTAAAATTTTTTCAATTTGATTTTCTAGTTGATCAACTCGCGCATCAATCGTTCCAAAGTTCGTTTCAATTACACACCCGCCCTTTTCAATCTCGGGGTGCTCTTCAAAGGTAATGTTTTTGATTTCGCTAAATAGATTCTTCAATTCAGGAGAGAATGCCTCCGCATGTGCTTTATCTGACGGATGAATGCGGATAGTCATGTTTTCTTTGTCTATTACAGAATTGATAGCCAGAAGAATCATTTGTTTAACACTGTCCTCGTTAGTGTTGATTTCATGTTGGAGGATTTTTTTTGTCAGTCCGGTGATCATTTCAATCATTTCTTTTTCTACTTTTGGGTACATCATCGTTCGGAATTCGCTTAACTCCTGGATCAGAGAATTTATTGTTTGCAAAAGAGGGATAAATTCTTCTTTTGCAGAATTTTCACCTTTCTGATATGCCGTCTGAAACCCCTCTTCGTATCCGTTTTTGTGTCCTTCCTTGTAGGCATTTTCCTTGATTTCAATGGCTAACGATTTTGCTTTGGCAACTGCGTCCCCAATTAATTCCTTGACTCCTTGCTTGGCCTTATCGATGTTGTCTTTATCAAAATTTCTTGCATTTTCTGAGTCGAAGGAAAAGCCTCGGTTTTGGCTTGATCCGGTACTCAAGAATTCATCTAACTCAAAGAGACGGGTTTCATCTTTGTCTTTTTCCTCAGAATTATCTAAGTCAATGAATTTGGATGAAGGTTTAAATTGTCTAGACAAGTTCCTCTCCTGCTCCTCCAACTGAAACTTTCCCTTCTCCTTCTAGTTTTTTGCAGACTTCGATGATTTTTTTCTGCGCTTTTTCAACATCGGCAAGCTTGGTGGGGGGAAGGTTTTCTAGATCATCTTTCAGCATATCAGAAGCACGTTCTGACATATTGAAAAAAAGCTTTTCTTTGAGCTCGTCACTTGCTGTTTTAAGAGCTAGCGGCAGTTCTGCTTGGTCAATTTCTTTCAAAATCAGCTGAATGCCCGGATCATCAATCTTATTGATATCTTCAAAGACAAACCGGAGATCATTAATTTCCTGTGCCAGTTCAGGGTTGGATTCTTCCAGTTCGGCCATAATTCCCGCTTCGACATCTTTATCCATAGTCCCGATAATCTGGGCTGTTAATGCTACTCCGCCAAGCCTGTTTCCAGATGTAGCTCCTTGTTGTCTCAGTTCTCCTTGAAGAGCAACATCTAGTTCTCGGATTACGTTAGGTGAAACACGCTCTAACGTCGCCAATCGAAGCATGATCTCCGATCGTTTCTCTTCAGGGATTTCTGTAATGACTTGGCCAACAACGTTCTCGTCAATATGAGCTAAAACAATTGCAGCTGTCTGAGGATGTTCATTCAGTAAAAATGCAGCGATATTTTTTGGCTCCAGCATGCGGAGTGTTTCAAGCCCACCACTGAGATCTTCTCCTGGTGTTGATATATTGTTAAGTATTTCCGTTGCTTTGGCGGGATCCATTGCTTTCATTAGAGCGGCTTTAAGAAAATCCCCTCCAGCGATACCAATACCACCGATTCCTGTTCTCGTAGCCATGTAGAATTCTTTAGTGACCTGATCCATGGTTTCTTGGTCAACGTCGCCTAATGCTGACATATAATTACCAATCGCCTGAATTTCACGTTCTTCCATATTAGACATCACGTTACCGGCATTATCTTCGCCTATTGACATCAGTAAAATAGCCGCTTTTTCCGGGCCTGAAAGATTACTTACTTTTGGTGTTGTTGCCATTCCATCTCCTCTGGCTGGGAATTTTATTAAAATCTAACCTTTATTTGGCACCAGCCTTTTCACGCAGCCATTTTCGAACGACTCCGGCAGTGTATTTAGGATCTTTTTCTATGAAATCAGTAACGGATTTTCTCATTTCAGAAGCGCTCGCTAATCCCGCTTCGAGCCGTTGCAGTTCCTCTTCTTCTCTTCTTTGTTCATCAGTCATTCCGTCGGTTGTTACTTCTTCTTCAGGTTCCTCTTCCTCTTTTGCACTAGTAGTTATCCAATTGATAATAGGTTTAATTGCCCGTGTATAAAACAGTATCACAAAGATAAGGCCTAGGATATATTTCCCAACCTGGAAGGCAAGATCAATCTGCTTTTCTCGCTCCAGTTCTTTTAATCGTTGGAGTTCGGCACTGCGATCGAATTGAATATTTTCCACTTTGATTTGGTCGCCACGTTCCTGGTTATACCCAACGGCGGATTGCACAATTTGTGTATACTTATCTATTTCCTCCTGTGTTCTTGCTTGATATTCTTCATCTCCAGCGTCATTCTCTGCCATTACTCCATTAATCATCACTGCCACCGAAAGTTTACTGATCGTACCGGTGGGTTTTGAAACTACACGGGTAATTTTATTAATTTCGTAGTTGGTAACTTGATTGTTTTTATCCCTTTTGGAAGGTTGACCTGAAGTTCCAGTTCCACCCTCATTCTGGCCAGCAGGCAGCTGCGCTTGGACACCTATAACACCACCCGTTGGGGTGGCGCCAACAGTTGACTCTGAAGCTGTTTGTTGGCTACGGATAACTGCTGAATCAGGGTCATAAATTTCTTCTGTCTGATTGTTTTTCTCGAAATCCAAATTCGCGGTTACTCGGGCAATGACCATTCCCTGCCCTAGAGCGTCTTCAAGCATGGCTAAGATATTTTTTTCAAGCTCTTGTTCGACTCGGCGTTTATGCTGATAGTTGGAAGATGAACGAGCAGCGCCTGCGTTCGTTTCTTGAGATCCGCTAAGTAAGTTTCCTTTTACATCTACAACAACTACATTGTCCGCCGTGATCCCTTCAACACTAGAAGAAACTAGGTGAACAATTCCTTGCACCTGCCTTTCGTTAAGGAATTTTCCAGCCTTGGTTTTAATAGTGACAGATGCTTTTCCTTTGGGTTTTTCTCTGATGAATAAAGTTTGTTTTGGAATAACTAAGTGTACACGCGCATGATCAACTGCATCTAATGTTTTAATAGTTCTAGAAAGTTCTCCCTGAAGAGCACGTTGGAAATTTAACTTTTGAATAAAATCAGTCATTCCCAATGACGTTTTGTCGAATATTTCGAGCCCAACTTCACTTCCTTCGGGGAGGCCCTCACTAGCCATTTTCAACCGAACCTCATGGACTTGGTTTGCCGGGACACGAATGGTTTTTCCTTGGTTGGACAACTCGTAAGGAATTTTTTGAGATTTTAAATTATCAACAATGGCTGAGGCGTCCTGTTCGCTGAGGTTTGCATACAGTAACTGAAGATCAGGTGTTTTAATCCAAAATGACATAGCAAGAATAGAGCCGATAGTTACTGTTGCAAGAACGAGGGCGGCTACTTTTTGTCCCTGAGATAGAGTCGCAAAGCGTTCGCTTAGTTGGCTAAAAAATGTCTGGATTGGATTCATGGTATTTTTTTGTTAAAGATTTTTAAATTATTTTATCTTCCAAGTTCGATTGCTCGTTGAGCCATTGATTTAGTAGCGTTCATGGCAGTGACGTTTGCTTCGAATCCTCTTGTGCTTGTCACGAGATTTACCATTTCCGTCATTAGATCTACGTTAGGCATAGCGACGTAACCTGTTTCATTAGCATCCGGGTGGTTTGGGTTAAATACCAGCCGTGGTTCACTTTGGTCTTCGATGATTTCTGTAATCATCGACTGCAAAACATTTTCTCCCAGTTCGGATTTTAATATTTCGTTAAAATTGTCGTCAAATGGCAACGCGGTAACAACGAGTTCTTTGCGCCGGTAGGGGCCTCCTTCTGGCGTCCGCGTGGTCTCAATATTGGCGAGATTACTAGAAATCGTTTCCATAAGTTTGCGCTGAACGTTCAACCCAGATGAACTTATTTTCATTGATGTTAAAAAATCCATTGCCTTTTGCCTTCCAAATAGATGAATAATTTGTGCTCCTAGTAGAAGCATTACGCTGTATACGCATTTAGTAAAGCAATAACCATACCAAATAGGGCACTATCTAGTTTTGGTCCTTTTTTTCTGGATAGGTTAACCCTTATAATTTAATAGGTTATGAGGATTGTGCGGCTGGACTATACTCTGGAATGGGACCAAGTAGGGGGAGTGAGGGCAAATCATGTCATTTCTTTGACAAATCAAGAAAAATGTAGCTTTGCTCAGTTTTCTACTGGATTTTTGTAAGAGGCTAGTTTGTTGCGGAGAGTGCGTATGCTAATACCCAAGCGATCGGCGGCTTTTGTTTTATTCCCGTTGACTTCTTCTAGGGTTTGGGCAATGAGTTCTTTTTCCATATCGTATATCGTTCCTCTAAATTTGGCGAGAGGTTGGGTTGTCTCGGTCTGTATTTCTTCTTCATCAAAGAATAGGTGAGATGGAAGCAATGTGTTTTCTTGGCATATGAGAGTTGCTCGTTCGATTATATTTTCAAGTTCTCGCACATTACCGGGCCATTTGTATTTTTTAAGCAATTCGACAGTTTCGCTAGCTATATTGGAGATGTTTTTATTCAGGCCTTTGGAGTGTTTTTCGATAAAATGCTCGGCTAGTGTCTGGATATCATCAATTCTATCTCTTAGTGGAATTAGTTTCAAAGGAATGACATTTAACCGGTAATATAAATCTTCCCGAAACTGATTTTCTCGGATACGCTTTTTGATGTCTCGGTTTGTTGTAGCAACAACACGAACATCAACCGGAATAGATGTGCGCCCGCCAACCTTGTCTATTTCATGTTCCTGTAAAACACGTAATAGCTTAGCTTGAAGGGGCAGACTCATTTCTGTTACCTCATCAAGTAATAACGTCCCTTTGTTAGCTAGTTCAAATTTTCCATCTTTGCGGTCTATCGCTCCAGTAAAAGCTCCTTTTTCGTGTCCAAACAGTTCGGTTTCAAGAAGACCCTCGGGAAGTGCAGCGCAGTTAACGGCCATAAATGGTTTTTGTGCGCGTGGGCTCATCTGGTGAATATGGCGAGCAAACATTTCCTTGCCAGTTCCAGTATCGCCCATAATAAGAACAGTTGACTTGCTGTAGGAGATGTTTTCAACAAACTTAATAAGTTCCAGCATCTTTTTGTTTTGAGTTACTATTCGGCGTTCTCGATCAGGAGGACTGCTCATTTCGGGTGTAAGGCGAACGAATTCATTTTTCGGTGAATTCTTGTTCAGAAAAGCTCTATTTACGGTAGCTACAAGAATTTCTGCAGAAAATGGCTTGAGAAGGTAATCAAAGGCACCTGCCTTAATGGTTTCGACTGCATTGTCAATGTCTCCATAAGCCGTCATCATGATGGCTACTGTTTTCGGCGCTTTTTTTTTCAGCGCTTTCAATAACTCGACACCGTTCATTTTAGGCATTTTTACGTCGGTTAATAACAGGTCGAAGGAATCCTCATTTAATTTTTCCAAAGCCTGTTTTCCATTTTCGGCTAAAGTAATATGGTGACCTTCCCTTTTAAGTGTGGTTTCAAGGGCTATTCGCATCTCGATTTCATCATCGACGACCAAAATATTTTTAAAAGAATTACTTTTTGTCAAGTTCGTAGTCCCAGTATGGAATTTTAAGAATGAACTGGGCGCCTTTTCCGTCTTCACTTTCTACATCAATCGTTCCTTGGTGGGCTTTAATGATGTTATGGGAAATTGACAGGCCGAGACCAGTTCCATGATCTTTTGTTGTAAAAAAAGGGTTAAAAACATTAGCTAGGTTTTCTTCCGAAACTCCATTACCCTGATCAGCAACAGTTATCTTTATAAATTGGCGGCAATAGTCAGATTGATTAGATGGTTGTTCAAGTTGGGAGCTTTTTTGTGTTGTGATTTTTAGATCTCCGCCTTCAGGCATGGCCTGAATAGCATTTCTAATTAGATTAATAAAAACTTGCTTAAGAAGGTGAGAATCACCATTAGCAATAGCATCCTTGCCAAAGCTGAAAACAGGATTGATTCCTTGTGGAATCAATATAGCGGAGGAATCTTTAAATAACTCTTTAAGTAGTTTGTTAAGATCACATTGTTGTCGTGATGGTTGAGGTGACTTTGCAAATAGAAGCAGACTTGAAATAATTCTATCCATATTTTTTACGCTGGCCGAAATATGTTCAACAATCTCTTTTTTGTCTTGATCTTCACTAAGATCTTTTTTGAGAAGTGATGAAAATAGCTCGATGCTTCCCAGAGGATTTCTTATTTCGTGGGCTATGCCAGCAGCCATTTCACCTGTTGCTCTAAGGCGACGATTACGCTGGGCTTCTTCTTCCAGGCGGCGCAATTCTGTTATGTCCTCTATATTGAGAACCGTTCCTATTTGTGCGTTTTTTTTATCTAAAACAGGAGAAGTTGAGATACGAGTGTAAATTTTTCCATGATGGGGGGTTTCGATTTCTCGTTCAACGATGGGAGACTTTTGTTTTTCTTTAGTTGTTCGTCCAACTATTTTTTCAAAGAGGTCGATTGAAAATACTTCGCTCAGTGGTTTGTTGAGACACGCTTCTGGGTCCAACCCTGTTATTGCACCTGCTGTTTTGTTAAATGTATTAATGGCATTATTTTGATCTACTACGATTACGCCTGTGGGAAGACTTTCCATTATGTTATGCAGATAATTTTTGTTGGTTTCCAGGGCTTCATTAAGCACATCATAGGAATTTTGTAATTGCTCAGTAGCTTCATTGAAAGATTGAAACGCTTGGTTGAGGATTGCTATTTCTCGGGGGCTTCTTTTTTCTGAAGGAGGGTTTTTCATAGGTAAGTTCATAGGTATAAGGCGATGACGGCTCTCATTATAGAGGATTATAAAAACCCTTTAAAGGGCGTTTGCATTTTCTTTTTCCCATTCCATCATCTTTAGCTGCGACTGAGCTGCTTTTTTTATTAAATTGTTCTCCGGTTGGGATTTGACTAACTGGTTAAGTTGAGCGGTGGCTTTTGGGTTGTTTTTAATCTTTTTGAGGGCATCGGCTGATATAAATTCTGACCAGTTTCTGTTTGGATGCTCAGGGAATAACTTAATGGCTGCGTCGAATGCATCTATACTTTCGGTGTATTTTCCTTCCTGATAAAGGGAATTCGCAAGTTTATAATGCGCGTCTCTTAAATAAGCAGGGATTATTTTTTGAGTGCGATCAAAGGAGTTTATGGTTTTTTCATAGGCGGCTATGGCGTTTAAGTTTTCGTTGCGACCCGCTTCCAAGGTAGCCATAAGGTAATGAATTTCTGAGGTGGATTTTGGAAATTTTTCCAGAATATTTTGGTAGATTTTTAGGGCGTCGTCATATTGCTTACGTCCATTCAATGATTTGGCTAATAGTTTCATGGCATTGCGGATTTTTTCGCTGCGCGGAAAGTTTTTCATAAAGCTGCGTGCGACGAATTCGGCTTCACTGTAGTTTTTTCTTTCATAATGGATTTTCCCAAGGTTAAGAAAAATTCTATCATTATGAATTTTTCGAGCGTCCAATTGTTTTACTTTTTCATATAAGCGGACAGCCTCAGGTAGCATGCCTAGAGATTGGTAAGCCTCTCCTACTTGTAAGAGAGTTTTTAAGCTTTTGATTTTACCAATGGAGAGGCTAGCATAGTCGGTATAAGAATAAAGAATTGGTAAAACCCCGCCTTGCTTTGCATAACCATCTACCAGAAATATTAAAGATTGGCGTATATACTTTGCCGCGTCACGGTGAAATTTAGATTCCTCACCTAAGGGTAATAACTTTTTAAATTCCTGAATCGCTTCAAGGTAATTTTGCTCTTTTAACAAGGCTATTCCCTTGCTTAGGGTAACTTCGCTTAGAATATCTACATCCTTAGCAGATTCCAGAATTTTGTCATATGCTTTTAGTGGCTCGAAGTAGGTACTGACGTCGAAAATAGCATCGTTTACTGGTAGTCTAGGGTAACGAACGCCGATATCAGCCATACGAATTTTTCCGTATTGAGATTCTCGATTTTCAGGATCAAGCTTGGCCGATTGGTCGTAGACTGAGAGTGCTTCCATTTCCTTGCCTTGAATAAGGTAAAGGTCACCAATACGATTAAGTGCTCTATGCGTTTCTTTGTTGGCAGGATCCATGTTTATCATGTTGAAATAAAACTTTCTAGCCTTTGGATAATCTCTTTTTTTGAAATAAATTTCTCCCATATTGCTATAGATTATAGGCGTTTTATTCACTACGGATGGCCACCTACGTACGGCCTCGTTATAGATATCTAGCGCACGGATATAATCTTCCTGATCGAAATATGCGTTAGCGATTTTAATAATCGCCAACTGGGCCTCATTAGATTTAGGAGCTTTTTTGAGGATTTTTTGGAATGCTTCGTAAGCCTCTTCATACCGTTTCTCTTTTAAAAGCATATTAGCCAGACTGTTTTTGCGTGCAGTGTTGTAAAGACTTCTTTTATTCTGATTGATTCCTTCGTTATACAAGACCCGAGCTTCGAGGGAGTAGCCTATTTCTTCAAAGATATTGCCTATTTTATAAAGCGCATGATCGGAAAATCGAGACTTTGGAAATTTTCTGGTGGCGTGTTGATAGGCAGCTAAAGCCTTTTCATAATTGGGGTATTTTTGTCTCCATGCAACGCGAAATTCGGCTTCGGCAAGCAGATAAAGTATATTTGGTAAAAGAAGACTGCTTGGGTAGTCTTTAGCGTACTTTCTAAATAATTTGATTGCCCCAGGTTCAATTTTTTCTATTTCTTCTGTTTCTCCAGTTTCTGGATCAGGTTCGCTTTCAACTTTAATCGTGTAATCCTCAAGCTTCCTCTCCTGATAGAGTTTTAACGCTTTTTGGTATTCTTCCCAGCCGTTTTCTTTTCTTTCCTCTTCGTCTTTAAGAGTAATCTCTTTTACTTGTTCAGAAGATAGGCCCTTCATCTTCGTGCCTTTAGCTTTTAATAGATCAATCGGTGATTCCGTCTTTTTTGGTTTTTTCTTGCCAATTCTTGTTTTGAGAAATGGTTCAGTAGTTCCCTTTAGATCTAGCACTATCTGGGAGGTTGCCTTTTCTTTATGGTGAAAAAAACGAGTGTTTGAATTTTTTAAATGGAGGGTTAAAATGATTTGGTCTTCATTAGACTGCACATCAACTGAAGCAAGGTTTTTGTCACGGTATTTTTTTGATTTTACTTTTGGTGTTACTGATGTGCCATCAAAAATAAGGGCAATTTTTTTTTCTACAAAATTAGCATTGACCTGATATTCGACAGGGCCTGAAATATCCAAAAGAAGCCGTGTGTATTTTGGATGGGGACCAATCCTGATCTGCTTGATTTGTTTGCCCGAGGCAATCCCTTCTTGTTCTTGTCCGTAGACTTTTTTTTCGACGCCAGTGGTGAAAAATAGGACAGCAAGAAGTAAAAATGCGAAAGACCTATTTTTTTTGACAAGATTCATGATAACTTGCATAAAAGTATGAGTTGATGGTTTCTATTATAGTAGCACAGCAATTTCTATACCAGTTGGGAATACATACCTGCAGAGAGTTGAGAAGATTGTAACTTAGGCCATAAAAAGACTAGGTTTAGGGGAATTTTTGTGACTGAAAAAACGCAAATGTTAACTAAACTAAAGAAATAGCCTTCGTCATGTTTTTGACTATTTAAGCAGGTTTTTTTAATAGATTTGGCTGTTTTTTTATTCCATTTAAATAGGGCTCCTTGGTGAGTAAAAATAAAACGGGTGAGCGTCATTATCAGGAATTGATAGATTTTAATAAAGCCATAAGTTTACTGAGCTTGGAGGAGATTTCCGCTGTGCTCGTGGACCGGTTACCCTCAATTTTATCGATACATTTTTTCACCTTATTCCTGTACGACAAAGATAAGCGAACGTTGAATTTGATATCTCACAATCGCCCAGATATAGAGAGTTTTTTTTCACTACCTCTTTCTAGTTCCCCGGTCATGGAAGCGGCTATTTTAAGTGGTAAATATATTCTAGAGGAGAGTTTTATAGACTCTAAATACTATCGAAAGACAGGTAGTCAATTCTTTAAAAAGGATTATTTTGCGACAATTCCTTTAAAAATCGAAAAAGAAATTGTGGGAGTGTTGAATATCAATGACGGAAAGAAAGTTTCGTTCAATGTGAGTAACCTAGATTTTGTTTTAAAATTATCTGAGTTTATTTCGATGACGGTTAGCAACGCGGTTCTGTATGGAAGGATAAAAAAGTTATCATTGACCGACGGGTTGACGGGAATTTCAAACCGACCCAATATGGAGCAAGTTTTGCGAAGTGAGTTCGAGAGAAGCATGCGCTACGGTGCTCCATTATCAGTAGTTCTTTTGGACGTGGATAATTTTAAAGGTGTCAATGATACTTATGGGCACCAAAAAGGAGATGAAATCCTCGTGGAAGTTGCTTCTTTGATGAAAAAAGTTTGTCGTGCTAATGATACTGCGGCTCGATATGGAGGAGAAGAATTTTTAATGATTCTTCCCCAGTCTAATGCTCAGGGTGCCTTTAAGATTGCAGAGCGCGTGAGAGAAGAACTGATGAAGCTGGATTTTACTGGGAACGAATCAAATTTTAGCGTGACCACTAGTTGCGGCGTTGCGGAACTAGATAGAGATTTTATTAAAAGTAAGGATCAATTGGTTACTATGGCAGATCAGGCGCTTTATGAAGCAAAAAATAGCGGGAAAAATAAAACTATCATAGGGCATCCTGAAAACAAAAAATGAAAACCAAAATTTAGTTTTGTTTAAAATGCTTTATTTATTCTAGCTATTAGGTGAAGGATAGACTTGGTGCAACCGAGTAGATCAGCCATAGAAAGGCTCTCGCCTGGTTCATGCATTCGCGAGTCTGGATCATAGGGGCCAAGGCATAGGGGTTGAGTTCCGGGAATGGCATCAGTTAGTTTGGCGACAAAGGGTATAGAACCCCCGCACCCATAAATACAAGCGGTGCGATCATATCCCATTTCTAAGGATTCCAAGGCGATTGGGAATACGGGGTGGGTTATCGGTGTGATCCATGGAGTAGCCCCTCGATCGAATTTAATTTTCACCTTGTAATCTTTAGACAGGTTTTTTTGTAAGTATGTTTTAAGAGCATTTTCTGATTTTTTTTCCTGATTCCCCGGCGCAAGGCGGATTTCCACCATAGCCTTGGCGCTAGGATCCTCAAAGAGTTTTGCTGTTTCGTCTTCCTCAACAAACAGAGAATAGGTTTCAATTACTGATTTGTCAGAAATTGTACTGCGAGCTTTTTGAATTTCAGGTGTGAGAGAACCATCATTTTTTATTAATTGGTCAATCATTCTGGCCAGTTGTAACTCAGCTACCGGGAAAGGCCCGCCATTCATTCCAGAATGAGGGTCTTTGGTCGAGGATGTCAAAATCAAATCGAATGAAATACCTTCTGAATCCGCTTCAATTCTTCGTAGAGTTATTTTGAGGTTGAAAGGGTTAGTCTTCTTAAAAAACTCCAGGAGTTTTGATTGAAGAGCTTCGGGGTCGAAGCATGAATTAAAGTGCATTCGAGCTCCAGCTCTACCAAAGATAATACTGCCCGCAACACGGTGCCCTGGCCTAACGTTGATTGCAGACTTTCTCAGTTGTGCTTCTAAAATTGAAGTTACATCAGCTGGAACGGTAAGGAGAGTTTCTGGTAACAACCCTGCAGAATTTCTCAAGAAGTTGACAGTAGTAGGGACATACGAAAAACCAGTTTGTTCTTCTTGTGTAACCGGTATATCTGCTTTATCAATCGCATCTATTGCTAAAGAATGATCTTCTCGGATCAATGTGGCTAGTAATTTATAAAGAGCTGTTTGAGAATCTAGGGTTGCTGTTGGACTAGCATCAACAGAGACCTCCAACTGAGTAATACCACGGAGAGAGGTAGTAAGACCAGGATATCCGGTCGCAGGATTAATTACATCGGTGATGACGACACAATCGACATCATTGAAAAAGCTTTGATTCTGTGAAATTTGTTCCTCTAAAGAGTGCGAGCCGCACTCTTCTTCAGTTTCATAAAGTATTTTTATATTGCAAGGTAATGCCTGTAGTTTATCTTTTAAAAGATTTTCTGGATCGGATTGGACGGAGCGCAGGGTAGCATCAATTGCCATTCCTATTGAAATAACGCCGCTCAGATCATCAGCTGCTCCCCTGCCATAGGCTCTAGTTCTATCGGAGTTCCATGTTAGTTCGGTAGGTGCAATGCCACCCCATTTTTTAAATTTTTTATCATCCATGTAAGGTTGCTTGTCTAGATGCGCATAAAAAAGAAGAGTTGGCTTACTAGGTGATACTGCTAATTCAGCTAGCAAAATAGGAGTAGCATTAGCACAGTTTATGGGAGGGGTATTAATTTTTATTTTTTTGAATCCTATTTGCTGTAGATAGTCACTAGCGTAGTTTAATATTTCCTTCATATCGGAAGGTATTTTTCGATCTCCTTCAAATTCATTTACGCTAAAACTACGACTATCTATACGAACCATTTCTTCTAACGCATCTAAGTGTTTTAGGACGAGTTTTGAATTCGGTCGAATTTCATTTTCAGCAAAATCATCTAAAATTTTTAGATTCATGGAGTAGCTACCTGATCAATTATTAAAAAATAATATCCTTTTTGGCTGTCTTTAACCTAGTTCCATCACATGTTACTATTCTTACTGTAACGTAGTTTTTAGATAAAGGTATAAGATATGTTTTATTCTGCTGACATATGAAAATTTATTAGGAGCATTATTAATTGATTAAAGTATTTTTCAATATTCTTCGACTGATTCGCGTTCTGAGAGAGAGAGGTAACTGGAAACTTATTCGGCATTCTCGGAATCAATTGAAGGATTTTATTTTTTGCCGATCCGGATTAAACCACAAGCCTCTAATTTATATTTTGGTTTATTGGTACCGTCTTTTAAAGGGACATGAGATGTTGATCTGGCGTTTGGAAACATTTGGTTTTCTCTTCACCTCTGAGACTGATCAAAAGGCTAAGGATCGTTTGAATAGCTACTTGTAAAGAATTATATTGTGATAGGTTTTTCCTCCCCCACATAATTTTTTAGAAACTGCCCATTATCTGCTAAAGTCTGCAATAGTCTTAACTTTAAGAAAGGATTCAACCGATGAAGGAACCTTTGTTTAAACTGCTTTCTAATAGAACTTTTCAAGTTGTTTTTTTAATTTTTTCTTCTTTGCTTACTTTTTTGGGTCGTCAACTGGACAGAGGAATCACAAACTTTGACGGTGCTTATTACGCTATTAAGGCAAGGGAAATTTTTTTATCAGATAGTTTGTGGGTGGTTACTTGGAAAGGGACAGCTCATTTTTTTGATAACCCACCGCTGCCGTTTTGGGTCACGGGCTTAGCATATAAGGCTTTTGGCGTATCTGGATACGCGGCTGTTTTTTCATCGGCAATCTTCGGTGTTTTGATTGTTTGTTTAACGTATTCGCTTTGTAACTACCTATATAAAGATAACTGGACATCTTTCCTAGCCGCCTTTGTGCTTCTTTTCCCCGGGTTGTTTTTGGATTCGTCACGCAGGGCAATGTTGGATATTACGCTTGCCTTTTTTGTAACTGCTTCAATGTATTGCCTGATAAAAGGGTTGGAAAATAGAAAATTTTATTTACTTTATGGGTTGATGGCGGGGTGTGCTGTATTGACAAAAAGCTTACTTGGGTTTTTCCCTATCATAATAGGCATTGTTTTTATGTTATGGCATGGAGGATTTCGTAAAATTTTTGACCCAGTGTTTATAACAGGAGTGATATTAGCTTTGTTGGTAGGTTGCAGTTGGTACGTAGTTAATTGGCATTTGTTTGGAGATCTGTTTATAGAACGACATTTTAAATCAGCACACATGAGACTTTTTCCCCAAGACTTTTTCTCAAATAACCCATTATATGTGTTTGGCTATCTGAAAGACATGTTGAGGAATTACTGGCCTTGGCTGCCTGTTACTCTTATAGGGATATTTTTGTTTGCAAAGCGAGGCTTAAAGGAGAAAGACAAACAGGCAATGTTTCTATTTCTGTGGGTTTTTATTCCATTTGTAATAATGAGCACCTCTAGAAATCAGACTCTGCGCTATCTTTTTATGATTTTTCCGGCTTTTGGAATTATAACGGCCCATACGCTGGCAGCTTGGTTAAAGGAAAGCCAAAAGGAAAAGGTGCTACCATGGATGGTTGGAATTATAATGGTAACAGTTTTAGTAGTGAATGTGACGCCTATAAAGATGAAAGTATCCCTCAACTACAATAGCGCGGAGGTAAGAGATGTGGCAACTTTTGTTAACGCTAATACCCCGCCGAAGCAGGAGGTCAATTTTTACAAACTCTCTAGGTGGAACCCGACGCAAGCGTTAATGTTTTATTCTGACCGTTTTGTTAATTGGGATGGTATTGTTCCCACAGAACCAGAGGCACTATTTCAGGAAATGGAGAAGGATATGAGAGGAACTTGGTTGGCAAATATTTGGGAGTTTGAAAAATTAGAGAAAGAATTCCCTGGGAGACTTTATCTGATTTACGGAAATAAAAAGTTTGCCTATTTCACATCGCTGAAAAACAGGAGCAACATTAGTTATAATTTTTCAAAGATGAAGCTTCCAGTTGTGCGATAGGTCGCATCGCATCTGTTTTCTTTAAAAGAATATAACTTTCAGAATACTCGTCCAACTGAGAGGCTAGCCCATACATTAATAGAGATTGAAACATAAGTTTGGTCATTCTTATTTTTTTCCAACCGGTTTCTATGGCCTGAGTGGTAACTGGAAGGTTGTAAAAATTTTTTTCCCACTCTGTTACACGCATAACGATATAAGCAATATTTTTGGACTTGATGAACAGTTTTAATTCGGTTGGATTTTTTAAATGGATAGCGGGAAGACCAGTCATAACACCAATGCGTGCTCGGTGGCTACCTAATTGATAAATGCCGATATGTTTATTATTTTGAGGGTCAGATAAAATTTTATCAGAAAATAGTTTCATTGGGTATCGATTGAAATAAGAAAGAGTGTTGCCACTTAATGTGGCAAGAAAAACAATTTGTAAAATGGATAAAGCAATGACCATGGAAAAATATTTTTTTAACTTGTAAAACATGAATAGAGCAACGAACCCAAAAAGATTAAGGAGTAATAAAGTTGGTAGTTCAATTGGAACTGGAAAATGAGGAGCTAAGAAAAGCAATCCCATTACTGTTAGTGTTGTAGTTAAAAGATAAAATATCAGTGTTAAGTAAAACGCAACATTAAATGCCCTGCCCTGAAAACCTGTGGGCGAGTCTATAAGCTGAGAGAAAAACTGAGCCGTTATCATTACAATCGGGGTTGATACAGGTAACATATACCTACTGTGCTCAATGCGGAATAGGGTGAATAGTGTCCAAGGCAATATGATCCATAAGGCAGAAAATAGGAAAGCTAGGTTGTCTTTTTTAATTACTTTGCTATGCCAAGATTTTAATTTCTCTTTCAAGAATAAAAAATAACCATCATTCAATGATAAAGATATTGGTTTTGTCGAGATAGTTCCAAACTTTACAGCGAGTGCCGCTATAAAAAAAAACGACCATGGTAAGTAATAACGAATAATTACTAAAAAATAATATAAGCTAAACGACGTATCATGAATAATTCGATCGCGTAACTCTGCTCCAAGAATATGGTTTTTGAATTCATTGCCATGGATAACTAGCATGGCGGTGAACCAGGGAAGAATAATTATTGCTAGAACCAGAACCCCAGAGCCAAGTCGCAGTTGGGATAATTCTTTCCAATTTCGCGAAATCAAAATATAACAACTTATAACAAGTGTTGGGATAATGATAGCTGGTGGTCCTTTGATCATAAACCCAACGCCCATGCAAATGTAAGCGAGATAGTAGGCTGTGGCTCTGTTCGATTCACCTTGAAATCCACGAATAAAAAAATAAAACGCCGATAGAATGAAGAAATTTAATGCCATGTCGGTTATTGCCCAACGCGAAATTTGAAAATGTAGGTAGCAACCGGGCAATAATAGAGCGCTGATGATCGCTGTTTTGAGATCGAATAAACGGCGAGCAATTATGTAGGCAAGAGGTATGCAAAGCGCGCCAAAAAATGTAGACACTAGTCGAGCTGAAAACAAATTGATCCCAAATGTTTTGTAGGAGGCTGCAACTAACCAGTAAAATAGGATTGGTTTGGCGAATCGTTTCTTTTCATGATAAATAGGTGTTATGTAATCATCTGAATCGACCATATTGCGAGCGCTGGTAACATAAAAATTTTCATCAGCATGGTATGGAGGAATTTCACTAAGGTTGTATGTGAATGCAAAAAAACAGAAAAGAGTAAAGACCCCTAGGTGTATGCTCTCTCTTATGCTAGGACTGTTGGGTGTAGGTTGTGATTGCATAATTAGGGAGAAAATTGACTTTATAATTCTTGGTATTAGCTCTCACTTGGCAGTTGTCAGTTAGCGTTGGTTTGCGAAAATTATTATACACTTGAATGATTTTTCGAAGTGCAAAATATAAGGACGTGAATTATAATTTCATCCACGACCTATGTGATTTAAAACACCTTTCTAATACTTGCTAGTAATCTGAATAAAATTTCTTAATTAACCTATTCTTCGTCACTATAAATTTTTTAACTCCTAAATTTAACATTCGTGAAAATATCTATTTTGTGTTTTGATCTTTCAAGTAATGCCTTTGGCCGAGCGGGACTTCTGGCTCAAGCGCTTTCAGGAGCTTATGATGTAGAGATTATTGGGACCTCGAGAAGGGGGGGGGTGTGGACTCCGATGGAGCAGATAAAGATTCCTGTGAAAAAATTTACATGGAGTCGATACCCGTCATTTAATGCGATAAAAAAAAATATTCTAAATGCAATTGATGGCGATATCATTTTGGCTTCAAAACTGATGCCCACGAGCTTTGGTATTGGCCTTCAAAAAAAACGCACTAGCGGTAAGCCATTAGTTGTAGATATAGATGACTGGGAGCTCGGTTTTTTCTATCATTCTGGTTTTTGGGGAAGAGTTGGACGCTTTCTAAACTTTTCTAACCCAAATGGTTTGCCTTACGTTTTGGCAATGGAGCGTATGGTTTGTCATGCCGACGCAGTTTCAGTAAGTAACCGATTTTTACAGAAAAAATTTGGAGGTGTTTTATTGCCTCATTGCCGAGATACTACTATTTTGGATCCGCTAAAATTCAACCCGGATCAAATAAAAGAAAAAATGGGTTTTAAAGACAAGAAGGTTGTGATGTTTCTTGGAACCCCAAGATCACATAAAGGACTTGATGATCTTTTGATGGCTATAAAAAAAATTGATAACCCAAATTTAAATTTGGCAATTATCGGTGTGAAAAACCGGGAGGAATTTTTAAAACGAGTTGATCAATCGATCAGAGGTCGAGTAGTCGTTTTATCCCCAACGCCCTTTAATAAGCTCCCTGAACTTTTATCAGCGGCTGATATTATAGCTATTCCTCAACGCCAAACCTCTGATTCAGTTGGGCAAATACCTGCTAGATTATTTGACGCGATGGCAATGGCCAAGCCTATTCTTACAACTCGAGTATCAGATATCCCTGAAGTTTTAGATGGTTGTGGTTATTTAGTTAATCCAAATGAACCTTCACAACTAGCAGATGCTATTCAGTATATTTTAACCCATTATGATGAGGCCCTGGTCCAGGGGCGTGCCGCTCGGGAAAGGTGTAAACGGATGTATGATATGAGTAATTTAGAATCTAGTTTAAAAGAAATTATTGAGAGGGTTGCAGTTAGGAAAGATTTAAAATAATAAAGACCCCACGAAGAGCAATGATTCTATTAATTAAACTACGTTCTAGCGGAGACGTGGTTTACAACATGGGCGTCTATACTCCTCTTGAAAAATGTTTTCCGGACGAACACCTAAGACTCTAATGGGAAGGCCATTTCCCCAAGGCATAACCACTTTATAGACGCAGTTTTTTTAACGACCCTATGAATACGAGGAAAATGCTCAATTCATAAGGTCACAGGTACCTTGATGTTTCTTAAGCTCGTCCACAAAAACGCGGACGAAAGTTTTATTTTTAAGGGCAATTACTTTCTTAGCTATCGAGGATTTGAAATGACCCATGTCGTGGTAATTAACATGATCTAATAATTTTTTATCGCTTAAAGGAAGTCGGTATAAGTATTGAAAATGGTGTGAAAGTTTTTTTAGAAGGATTTCTGTTTTGTCTAAATTTTGAATCTGGAGATCCAAAGGTAGAGGATTCCATATGAGAACTATTTGAGATCCTCTTTCTTCAGTGAACACTTTTATTTTTATTAGTTGGGCTGCCAATTCCTCTGGCTGAAAGGCAAGCCCTGATGGTATTTTGTTGGGAGGTGTTCGGGAGCTTCTCGCGCAGTCCGTAACGGGGAACTTTTTTTCCCATAAATAAAAAACATCACCAGTGGACATATCGAATTGAAACTGAGTTCTTGTACCATAGTAATTGAGTTGTTTTTTTACGTTAATCTTTGTCACGGTTCTAGAAGTCAGATAAGTGATCAAAAAATCAATCCAATAGGAAGTCTTTTTAACTACCCAGGGGTGTTCCATTGTTACTAAATTGAAAGGTTTTTTAGAACTATCTCGTAGAAAAAGGGTGCTGTCGCTTGATACCGGGAGGAAAACGGTTTTAGGCATACAGTTTTTAGAATCTAACCACACCAGTTTTTCTATTATCCCCCGAGGAGTTTCCTCGGCAACGCCAAAATTGTAAGAGCGTACTCCGAATTGTTGATTGATATCTTTGGTTCGATATGCAACGGCGCGAGAAGTCCCAAAAATCAAGGCATTAAAACGGCGGCAATTTTTTCTTAAATATTTTGTTTTTAAAACTCGAGAGTTGGGTTCAAAAGATGCCTGGAATAGGATGGGTTGCTGATGAAAAATTAAAAATGAATCTGAGATATAGTTAAAGGAAATCACCAGAAAAAATACAATAAAGACGATCCATGCAAAGGTTTTAATAAAAAGAGTTTCTTTTTTTTCGAGAGGATACATTCTTAATCGTCTACATAGAAAAGTCAAAATTGGAAATACAGAAATTCACTGACGTCGGTTAGGTGACTGACGGCGTATAAAAAAATGCTACCTATAATTATTCCCCAGACCCGATTAGGTTCCCATTGCAACCATTGCCCACGCCATTTTTTAATGGATTTGCTGTAGGTTTCAATTGTTGGCTGAAACTTAATCATTATCTGCTGCGTGTTGGGAGCCAACCACACAATAAGAAAGGCAGTTATAAATCGTCCCGGTTTAATGTGTTCGGGTAGGGTAATACCATTACTTCCGAACATGACGGATAAGAGGTTCATTGCGCCAGATATTGTTTCAGCTCGAAACACCACCCACGCTACCACAACCGCCGTGAAGGTGAGCATCTGAGCTACTATAGGACCCCAAAAGGATGATTTCCTTGAACTAAGATTAAATTCTTTGCAGACCATCTGCCAAAGGTGGTTTGAGGAAAGATAACAACCATGAAGGGCACCCCAAAGGATGAAGCTCCTGCTCGCCCCATGCCATATGCCACCAAGGAGCATGGTGATCACCAGATTAATGAACTGGCGTACGTTTCCTTTTCGGTTCCCCCCTAGAGGTAGATAGAGATAATCTCTGAAAAAACGGGACAAGGTTATATGCCACCGTCTCCAAAATTCCCTTATGTTGACAGCCTTATAAGGCGAGTTAAAATTTAGAGGTAAACGGATACCGAACATTCTTGCCAATCCAATGGCCATATCCGAATATCCCGAAAAATCAAAATAAATCTGGAAGGTATAAGCTAGGGCGCCACCCCAAGCTTCATAAAATGTTAGTGCGGTTCCTAATTTTTCAGCAGCAAACACTGGGGTAACATATTTTATGAAGCCATCTGCAAGAACAGTTTTCTTAAACAAACCGATGCTGAATAAAGTGATACCAACGGCAAGGTGTTCTTGGCTTGGACTGAAAATCCGATTCCTTGAAAATTGTGGAAGCATCTCTTTATGGTGCACAATAGGCCCGGCAATCAATTGCGGGAAAAAGACGACAAACAAACTATAATGGAGGAAATCATACTCACAGGTTTTTCCCTGACAAGTATCTATTAAATAGGTAATTTGCTGGAAGGTAAAAAAGGAAATAGCCAACGGTAGTGCGATTGTCTCCAAGTAGAAGTTGGTTCCAGTTAGTAAGTTCCATTCGTTGACGAAAAAGTTTGCGTATTTTAAATAACCTAGCAACCCCAGATTAAACGAGATACCGATAACCAGAAGCCCTTTAGCAATAGGTTTGTTTCCAAAGAAATAACCTATGGTTGTTCCCAAGGCATAATTGGACAAGATTGAGGCAAGAAGTAACCATAGGTAAATGGGATTCCACCATCCATAGAAAAATAGGGAAGCTCCCACGAGCCAGAGTAGGAGTATTTTATGATGGCAGAATCTGCTGATGGCGAAAAACCCAGTCAGAGTGACTGGAAGGAAAAGAAAGATGAAAAGGTAGGAGTTAAAAAGCAATGCTTAATCCAAAGTTTAAAATTACATGTAAAAATTTTTTAAAATATCAATATTTCTATTAGCTTGTTGGTTTGATTCCGATTCTGCAAGAGTAGTCAATTCGATGGAGCAAAATTTTTCGAGATTTTTCACTGAAATACTTATCAGTCGCTTCTTGAGCGCCTTGGAAATGTCCGTAGTCATCAATTATAAGGACTCCTTGTGGAATGACTTTTGGATAAAGATGAATTAATTCGTGATATGTTGATTCGTATAAGTCTGTGTCCAAGCGTAGCAAGGCAACTTGGTTTGGAATGGTAAGCGGAATGGTATCTTCTACCATACCTTTAATAAAGATTATATTTTCTTCAGGATAACCTGTAGAAAGCATATTTTTTTTTACCTCATTTAAAGAAACAGTTAGCAGTTCTTTCTCTTTTTCCCAGAGTAGGCGATAAGGTACTCCATGAATATCAATGTCCTTATCGGTAGGTTTGGACATTCCTTCATAGGTGTCATAAAGATATATTTTACGATATGTCTGGTCGTTTTTGATTAGAGTTAGCGCAGCTAACATTGCACTGCCTCCTCTCCAAACGCCGCACTCCACAATATCGCCAGGGATATTTCCTTTAGCAATATATTGGATTGCCTTGTAAAGAGAATAACATCTCTCCATAGATGTTAAGGTATACTTTGATTTCCTTGTACCAACTTTAGAATAAATACTTTGAAAGTCTTTATCTTTTAAAAGATCTGACCTATTTAAGTAGCGATCGGCATATTTCCTTAGGCGTCCGTCCCAACAGCGAATAAATTTTTGAAACAAAATTATCTCTTTAGTTCAGGGTTGTTTAAAGTTATGGTGTGTAATAACCGTTTGCCTTGCAAAGGTGACAAACCGTCTCAAGTTCATTAGGTTGTTCCAATAGTTCTTTTCTCGCCTCAATATACTTTTCTCCGTTCCAAATGTCTTTAAAATCTTTCTCAAATACATTGCCCATTGAATATTTACTTTCAGTTACAACGCATCCACAGGGGAATACATCACCATTCCAGTTTACGAACGTTTCTGTCCATGGACGTTTGCAAAATTTAATAGGATTTTTACGTTTCTTTTTTTCTAGGTCATAGGGATTGTAGTCAGGGTTTTCTGGGATCCACTTTGCATCTTTTTCAATATTATCTTCAACCTTTCCAAGGATATCGTCTTTAAGGTTAGTACGCATAATGCTAAAAGTAATTTCAACACCAATTTCCTTGGAACGCTCTCTGGCTAAATTAATCTGGTGTTCATTTTGCTTCATCACTAAAAAATTCCAGACTATTTTTAGTTTGGAATTGTGCTTAGCCTTTGCAGCTACCAACCGTCTCATGTTGTCGAAGACTTTTTCAATATCACCTTCTACTCTATATTGTTCATAAACTTCTTGGGTTGCTCCATCGACCGAAACGATTAATTTATCGAGTCCGGAAGTAACAAAACCTTCTACCTGTTCATCGGTTAAATTATTTAAATGAAGGCTAGTAATAGTTCGGATATCATGCTTAGTGGCACTATGTCGCATCATCTTAACAAAAGACTTATTAAGTGATGGCTCTCCCCAACTGTACATATCGACAGACTGAAGCCACTTTCCCAAATGATCAATAACTGATTTAAACTCGTCTAGTTTCATGAGACCTCGACTCACTGTTTTATCACCTAGTCCGGTGGGGCAAAGAGGGCACTTCAGATCACAATGATTAGTTGGGTCGATCGCAAGCTTTTTCGGCATTGACCATAAGCGGGAAACCCCAAATCGGTAGCTGAGTTTAATAAGGATGCGGTTGACCCTTTGACGTAAATCAAACATGATTTAAATACCTTAAAAAAATTCCCATATATCTTTTCTGTAAATAGGTTCCCAGGAGTGATGAAGTAGCCGTCTTGAAATATTCATATCTAGTAAAGTTACTGTAACCAGAAACAACCGATTATTAATAGAAAAAAAATAATAGAAAAGTGGGAAGTGAAATGGAGCAAATTTCCTCTACCCTCAAAATATTGTTAACCTTTCTGATTATAGCGAATAGTCGAACCTAGATGAATCATTAAAATCATTTACATCGTTCAGTTTACAGTAATTTTCTGAGCTAAAAAATCAAACATTAGTCATCTACTACTCGTTGATTATTTAAAGAAAGTATTTCTAGTGCTTTGGAAAAAATTTCATCTGGAGAAAAATCTAAGCATATGCGATCAGGGCAATAGGTTAACCCGCATTCTCTGCAGTCTACGTCATTATAGAAAACAAAATGTTGGTCTTTTTCATTATCGTAAGGGCGAAATATTTCTCGGATAGCTTGGCTAAACAAAACAATTGTTGGAACCCCAAATACGGTTGCTATATGACTTGGTGAAGAATCATTGTCGATAACAAGGTCGCATAGACTAATAATTGCTATCATCTGGCGAACCGTTATTTGATGAAAAATTACCAGATCAGGTATATCGTCAAGTAAAACTTTAACCCTTAAATATTCAGATTCGGTACATATTACGATAGGTTGGATATCTTTATTTTTGTTTAATTTTTGTATTAATTGGTTGAACCTTGTAAGAGGCCACTCGCGAATTGGAACTGCTGCTGTAGGATGAATAAGGACCTTTTTTTTGTCAGGGTTTATTCCTTTAGCGATTAAATCACTTTTTCCTGAAAGAATTTCACTGTCGCTTGGGAAAAGTTGGGTTTTTATATCAAATGATTCAAGTCCAAGACTCCTAAGGCAATCTAGATCTCGCTCAATAGAGGAACGATAATAATCAGATTCTGGAGTGATTAGATTATAAGATTTATTTCGACCTCGATAGTAATTGTTGATACGGTGCTTAGTTTTGATTTTTAATAACAAGTTCGAGGCTATTCCCCCGCTATGGGTGCTGATTACTAGGTCAAAATTAGAAGAATTGAGTTGATTGAGAAGTTTTTTAATATCTTTAAAGGGGTTATCTTTTTCAAGACCAAATAATTGATCAATATAAGGATTGTTTTCAAAGACGGCTTTGGAGTAAGACCACGTCAAAACGTAAATAGAACTTTCCGGCAGATGGTGTTTTAAATTATGAATTAGAGGTGTGCATAATATGTTGTCGCCAATGTCACGTAGTTTTATTACAAGAATTTTCTTAAGAACAGATAAGTTATCTCGGAGTTTTTTTCTCTCTCTAATGTATAGTTCATAATAACGCAGGTATCCTAGTAGTTCTGCATGAGCATCACATACAGAAAAAACTATCCCTTCAAAACCTTCCTTAAATCCTTGCCTTGAAAAGTAAGCCTGGCTAAATATTTTTATGGAAGAAGCCAAACCAGCAATAAAAAGAAAGTGGGCGTTAGAGCTAGTTAATACTTTTGCTAAACAATTCGCCCTTTTATTTGCCTTTTTTGCAACCGTGTTTGCGCAATCAGAAATGGTATCTTCGTTATATTTGACCAGTTCTCCTTCAAAAGCCGCCTTATTTGTTTTTAATTCCTGGATAGTGGCTACATTTCTGGGAAGGTAGGTCAAACACGATGGTTGGGAATCATACCAATCGAGTGAATATTTTAATCGTTTTTTAAGAAAAATAATGGTCGATTTCAGTAGATATTGACATGGGTTATCGACATTAACTTTTATTTTTTCTGCGATTGATTTTCTCAATTGACCGGTAATAATTTCATTTGAGCGAACGAGCAAGACCCACGAAGCATTAATTTGCGTCAAACCATATTCCCACCGGGCAGAAGTCGTGCTAGTAGAATGAATGCAGACAGACATTTTGAATTCTTCGATGATTTCCTTTGCGGACTCTTCATCATCTTGAATGACTACTGTAACCTCTGGGACCCAATTTTTTAGGGCTTCTAGGCAGGAGCGCAGCTTGTCTACCGAATCCTCAAAGGATACTACAGCAGCAAGATGTTTTTTTGAGGTTGGATTTGTCACGAGAACTAATTGAAATTAAAAAAATTTAAATTAACAAAGCATTAACGATTTAAATTATCTCACAAAGGTAAGAATTGATGATATAAATAACTTTTTAATCATTTTATCGAAAGAAATTATACTTTTATTTAATGCCAGACGAATCTCTTTCTACCATTGTGATTAGAAATAGTTTTATCATTTGAAAAAGCTGCAGAGACTTTGTGTTTTTATAAATTAAGATTCTAAGAACCCGCAGATTATTGCCTGAAATATGAAAATCAATTTTATTTTGCCACACATACGGCTGAGCGGAGGCGTTAAGTTGCTGTTTGAATACGCCAACCGTCTCAAGAGAAGAGGCCACGAAGTAAGAGTTTTTGTTCCGCGTAAGGTTCCAAAATGGTATCAGTTACGTGATAAATGGAAAATGAGAAAAGATGGTTTGCAAAGCCTCCGCCCTGGAGTCGTTGAATGGATGGATAATACTCTTGCAATTGAAATGTTTCCAGAGCCTGGAGAGCGTTACCTTCCTGACTCAGATATTTTAGTAGCAAGTGCATGGCAGAACGCTGAATTTGCTGCACAACTTCCCCTTGAAAAAGGTGCGTTCCTCTATTTTGTTTTGCATTACGAAAGCTTGTGGACTCGTCACAAAAACCGAGCAGTAAAAACGTATGATCTTTCATGTAAAATGATTACGATCTCAACATGGCTTAAAAAAACTCTAATTGAAAATCATGGTAAAAAAGCTGATTTATTAGTTACGCCGGTTGACCCGGAAGTATTTTTTTGTGAACAAAAAAAATGGAACTCAATACCTCGAATTGCTATGTTGCACCACGATTATGATTGGAAGGGATATGCGGAAGGTATTGAAGTAATAAAAAAAATTCTGGAACAGGAAAAAAAAGTTGAGTTAGTTGTCTTTGGAGAAAAATTAGAAGACCCACGTCCATTGTTTGATAAAGCTGGGTTTGAATTCGAATACCATTATCGTCCAACACGTGAGAGATTGAGAAAAATCTACGAATCATGTGATATTTTTCTATGTCCGAGTTGGTATGAAGGGCTTGGTATACCTTCAATGGAAGCAATGGCATGCCGGTGTGCATTGGTAACCTCAGATACTGGTGGCTGTCTCGATTACGCGATTAATGGGAAAACCGCATTAGTTTCACCGTCCAGAGATATTGAGGGGTTGAGTGAGAATATTATTCGATTGTTGGACGATAAAAAATTATTGGAATCAATTTCTCAAAACGGTCATGAAAAAATATCTGAATTTGATTGGCATGAAAGTTGCGGTCAATTAGTTAGTTTTTTTGAAAAAAGTTTGAATGTAAATTAGCAATTCAAATAATTATTTAATTAAGTAAACCCCGAGGTATAAATCAGGAATCTTTGAAAGTTAAGAGTGTTTGTGAGGACCGCTTATTTGTGCATTTAAGAGTAAATGTTAAATTGGTAAGAAAAATTATGATTGTTGTTACAGGTGGGGCGGGGTGTATAGGAAGTGCTGTTGTTTGGTCTTTGAATAAACGAGGTATAACCGATATCATTTTTGTAGATAGGGTGGATCACCCAGAAAAGGTAAAGAATATTGCATCGTTAGATTATTATGCATTAGAGAATAAAGATATTTTCTTAGATTATATTATAAATTTAAATATGCCATGGTCAGTAGATGCAATTATTCATTTGGGAGGATGCTCCTCAACTATTGAAAGGAACGAAAATTTTCTAACGAAGAACAACTATGACTATACTAAGTTGCTAGCAACATACGCTCTTAATTAAAGATATTCGATTTATCTATGCTTCTAGTGCTGCCACTTATGGTAGTGGTGTAAAAGGTTTTTCTGATGAGGTGGGCCTTGCAACTTTGAGTCCTCTTAATTTATACGGACATAGCAAACAGAAGTTTGATATATGGGCCAAAGAGCAGGGAGTACTTAACCGTATCGTTGGCTTAAAGTATTTTAATGTGTTTGGCCCAAGCGAATATCATAAGAGAGAAATGCAAAGTATGGTGCGTAGAGGATATTTGCAGGTGTTGGATAGTGGAAAGATTCGTTTGTTTAAATCTTATAACCCAAAATATGCTGACGGAGAGCAGGAACGTGACTTCTTATATCTCAAAGATGCAGTCGAGATGACACTTTTCTTTCTAGACAACTCTCAGGTTGGTAGAATATTTAATGCCGGAACAGGAGTGGCTCGGACGTGGAATGAGCTTACAGATGCTTTATTTAAAACAATGGATAGAGAGGTTACTGTCGAATATATCGATATGCCAGATGCCATACGTGCCCAGTTTCAGTATCGGACCTGTGCAACAATAGATAAGATTCGAAAGGCAGGATACTCTAGGCCGATCACTTCATTAGAAGATGCTACCACCGATTATATCCAAAACTATCTTCTTTCCAATAAACGTCTTAGCTAATATTTCTGTTTCGATGTGTTAATAATAAATGAGTATAAAATGTCCCAAAAGAAGAGCCATCTCTAAGGTTATTTTGACCTGATCTTCCATTAATATAGGGAGCTAAACTTGAAACAATGATACCTGTAGCGCTGAAAAGATGGCTTGGAATTCCCCACCTGTGCGACAACCCCAGATCAATTTTTATTGGGTTAATCGGCGGCGTTGGCGATTTGGTTTCAGCTGCTCCTTCGATAGTTGCTTTAAAAAAAAAATACCCATCGGCTAAAATTAGCTTTGGAGTTGGAGGCGGTATTTTTTTTAATACCATTAAAAACGATCCCAACATCGACCACTTTGAAACTCCCTTTTTCTACGATACTTGGAAAAAACGAGCACGCAGAAAGACCTACCGAAAAAAATATAAGGAACATGACCTAGTATTTCTTTTAGATAACGGGACCCTGGATTGGTGGAAACCGAGAAAGCACCTTATTGATATTTATGCTGAGAAATGTGGTGTGGTCTTGGAGCAACGAAGACCCCTTTTTTATTTGATTAAAAGCGACTTTCATGAGGCCGAAAACAAACTTCTCGAACTAGGAATTTCAGAAAACGATAAGCTTTTAGTCCTGTCGCCGGAGACCCGTTCAAAGAAAAAAATGAAAGAATGGCCATATGAAAGTTTTCTATCTCTCATTCAAAAAATCAGGCACAATCATGATTTTAAAATCGTTACCATGGTATCCAAAGACAACCTTAACGATTATAATGGAACAATTCCTCTAAAAGGTTATCCCTTAGGACCCTCAGCGGCGATGATCAGAAGATCCAATTTTTATCTTGGACTGGATAACGGTTTAACGCACATTGCGTCTTGTTTTGATGTGAAAATACTTTCTATACATATCGGATACCCTGTTGAATGTGCTGGCCCGCTCTCCCCATTTGCCAAAGTAGTTGCGCACAAACCTTTTGAACCCCCAGAATCTATTTCAGTAGATGAGGTTTACAAAGCCTTTCAAGAATTAATTTAAACTCATATATAGGACAAAGACAGTTTTGTGGTTCGACTTGTCCAAAGTGGTATGTTAGATTGGCTGTCAGTTATTTATGACAGATTGTTTACCCAGTTTGCTTTGAGTTCCTACCTTGAAATTGCTTCATATACTTCACACTGAAGCTGCTGCAGGATGGGGTGGCCAGGAGATTAGGGTCTTACAGGAAACTCGATTGCTTCTTGAGAGGGGGCATAGAGTTTCCTTGGTATGCCAGGCGCACAGTCCTCTAGAAGAACGCGCCAGATCTATTTCCAGCTCGCGGTTTCACCTTATCCCAATATCAATGAAGAGTGCCTTGAGTCTCGGGGCATTTCTGGCCTTATATCGTTATGTTTCCAAGGGGAATCTCGATGTTATTCATACTCATAGTTCTGTTGACAGTTGGTTAGGTGGTGTGATCGGGAAATTGTTAGGAGTTCCAGTTATTCGCACTCGTCACGTTTCCTTACCGGTGAATGACTTTTTTCCAAATCACCTTTTATATTCCTACATACCCCAGCGAATTCTTACTAGTGGAAACATGATTTCAGACACGATCAAACAGGTTCGTTGTGTTGATTCAAATAAAGTCATTTCTATTTCCGCGGGAGTCGATCTACGTAAATTTGATTCAGGAATTTCCGGAGAAAAGATTCGCAAAGAATTAAAGGTTAATTCAAATCAAATTCTTATAGGAAAAATAGGCGTCATTAGGGGATGGAAAGGGCATAACTATTTCCTTGAGGCTATTCCCTTGATTTTAAAAAAGATTCCTCATGCTAAGTTTGTGATTGTAGGAGATGGCCCAGGTTTTAAAGAAATAAAATCTAAAGTTAAGCTAGCTAGGATTGAGAATAAAGTAGACCTCCTTGGGCATAGGGAGGATGTTCCTGAGATTATGGCAGCATTAGATGTTCAAGTGTTGGCCTCATTTGCTGGAGAAGGTACCCCACAAGTTATACCACAGGCATTTGCAATGAAGACACCAGTGGTAGCGACAAACATAGCCTCGATTCCAGATCTTTTAGGTCAAGGGGAACGAGGGGTATTGATTGAACCTGAAAATGCGCTAAGTCTTGCCGAAGGTGTATTGAAGATCACCAAAAACTCTGAGGTTGCGAGCCACCTAGTTGAAAGTGCAAACTCATTTTGCCTCAAGGAATTAACAGTGGATAAAATGATGGATACAACTATAGCTATTTATGAAGAAGTTATTTCTTCTTTCAAAAAATAATCAGATATACCATTAGTTTATCAGGGCACATATGAAAATTGCTGTCATAAGACAAAAGTTCGTTAACTATGGCGGGGCTGAACAATTTGTTTCAGGATATGCAAATCAGCTTGCCAACATGGGACATGCGATACATATTTTTGCAAATCAATGGACTCCGTCTAATCACCCTAATATAAAGATTCATTCTGTTCGAGCTATCAAAAGAAATTCTTTTTTGAGAGTTCTGTCGTTTGCTTGGTTTGTGCTCCAATCAATACGCTCTGAATCCTTCGATATTATTCAAAGTCATGAACGAATGTGGCGTCAAGACGTATATAGGGCTGGAGATGGATGTCATTGTGAATGGCTTGAAAGACGGGCATGTTATTTGCCATTTATGAAGAAGCTTTTTTTTCGTTTCAATTTGTTTCATCAATTAATTTTGATATTGGAGAAAAGAATTTTTGAGAAAGGAGAATGTAAAAAAATTATAGCTATCTCCGAAATGGTCAAGCGAGACATACTAAAACATTACCAACTTCCAGAAAAAAGAGTGGAGGTGGTCTATAATGGAGTGCAATTAGATAGATTTAATCCAAGCAATAGAAAACCTTTTCGAGACGAAGTTCGACAGCAGTTAATAATTTCTGACAAGGAAGTAATGATTTTGTTTGTGGGGTCAGGATTTGAAAGAAAAGGGCTGGAGTATTTAGTTAAGTCTGTTCGGTATATGAAATATAAAAACTGGAGATTAGTCCTTTTGGGAAAGGGGAAATGGAAAAAATATTTGCGGTTTGCTTCGAAAGATGATCAGAAAAAAATCACGCACTTGGAACCCATTGACAAAATTGAAAAGTTATATGCAGCAGCAGACTTCTTTGTCCTTCCTTCAATTTATGAACCATTTGGAAATGCCAATCTGGAAGCTTTGGCCTCGGGGCTCCCGATCATCACGAGCCGTAATTGTGGGGCTGCAGAAATAATTACACCGAAAAAAGAAGGAATTATTTTGGAAGATCCATCAGATTCTAAAGCTATCGCTGACGCCATAGATTATTTGATGGATTCTAAGATTAGGGAACCGATGGGACAATCAGCTCGTTTGTTAGCAGAGAAATTTACGCACGAGCGCAATGCCTCTGAGATGTTACAAATTTACCAGAAGTTGATAGAGCATAAATAAAAACCCAGAATAGGCGGTAATTAAAAAATATAAGATAGCGAACAAAATTAAATCAAATGACGTATTATTTTCCAATATGTGTTTAGCGCTGGGCTAAGTAAATTTGTCAGGAGGGGGTTGTCCATACCGCTTACAGCAAGAGTTCCTTGATAAATACGAGTGATTTCTTTGTCGGGTACCTTGCGCAAATATTTTTGTTTTTTCCTTTTAGTTAGTATGCTCGGCAAAAGGATTAGAATTTCAAAATAGCTTTTCATTTTAAGAAGAAACCATTTATTAATAGCGGCGTGAAACCACTGAGAAAATTCAACAATAATTAAAGCAGGGCAAATTAACGCGAGTGTTTTAACCTCCATGTTTTTTAGTAAAATATGGAGACGATTTTTTTCAGAGGAGTAATACTTTAAAATACCTTTGTTGAATTTATAGTGGTGGTACATGACAGCTTGTGGAATAACTTTAAGGTGCCATCCTGCCAGTCGAATTCTCCATGACAAATCATGATCTTCGTGATAAAGAAACAGGTCTTCGTCAAATCCTCCTACCGTTTCATATACTTCTCTTTTTAACATAAAAATTCCACCACATGCTGATTCAAACGGTTCCTGATAACCAGGATCTTTCTGGCCGAGTAAATTTGGATAGGCGATTCCGGTATAATTAATCAATACGCCAAGAGAATTAATTGTATTTTGTTGGTCGATGTGTAGGATTTTTGGGATAGTTCCTCCCACATTGGAATCGCTTTCTAAAACCTTCGCTAACTCCCCGACACATTTAGAATGTAGTTTTAGATCGCTGTTGAGGAAAAGAAGATAGTCGCCTTTGGCGAGACCTAATCCTCTATTGATAGCAGAGCCAAAACCTAGGTTTTTCCCGTTTTCAATAATTTTAATAGAGGGGAAACGCTTTCGAATAAATTCGACGGAGTCGTCCTTAGACCCGTTATCGCTAATAATAATATCTATTTTGTTTCTATTTTGATCGAGTATAGATTGAATACACTCGACGATGACATTTTTGTCATTCCAATTAACAATAATAGCAGTTACTTTTTTCAAAGGTTTTCTCTTTCGTGTTAGGAAGAAAATAAAAACATTACATAGTTAGGAATAGTTATTGTGCTAGCTATGAAAATTTACCCTAGTGCTCAAATTATATCGGGGACTCAAATATTCTATGGACTTTCTTGCGATGTTGTAATTTGAAGGTGGCAAGCCATTAATTTCTGGATGGGTGTAAATCTATTCTAAAATTTGTTCGTAGAAAGTGTCTGGATCATCAGCGTTGAAAGATTCATTAGCGTAAACAATGAGCACCATATCAGTATCTCCAATATTTTTTATAGCATGAATGATTCTGGGAGTTATTTTTACTGTTCGTAGCGCGCCTTCACCCATGAGTAATTCTTTTTCTTCACCTGTTTCAAGGTCCTTTAGTAGCAGGAGGCCTTTTCCTTTTGGGACACAGAACCATTCTAGTTTTCGAGTATGATAATGGTTGCCGCGAGTTTTCCCAGGGTAAGCAACTGAAACATGAATTTGACCAAACTCATGGGGAACTTCCAGACCTTTGCTTCCTAAAACTTCTATAAGCCAACCTCGCTCGTCTGACTTGCAGTCAAGGTTTTTTTATTAGAATATCCTTCATTGAGTCACCTCTTTTTGAAACCAGAGCAAGGTCTTTTTTATCCCTGACCGAAGAGTGGTTTTTGGTGTCCACTTGAACCGTTGTCTGAAACGTGTGGCGTCTAGTGAAAAAGAATTTTGTCCGGTGCTTGCATTGGGAGAATATGATTCTTTTACTTCTACACCCGAAGATTTGATGCTCCGTATGACCTGACGCAACGAGGTCGTCTGGTTGGTGCCAACATTATAAACCCCTGAAATAAAATTATTTGTTTTAATCCCCGCGAGCACCATTGCTTTTACTACATCTTCTACGTAAATAAAGTCTCTTTTCTGGTGACCGTCACCGTCAATTCTAAGAGGTTCTTTGTTTATTGATTTATGACAGAATGTGGCGATAACGGAATTATATTCAGGGCGGCAACCTGGCCCATAGACATTTGCAATACGAAGTATAACGTGTTCAAAGCCAGAAAGTCGAATCAGATCCTCTGCCGTTCTTTTTGAGACACCGAACAGCGTTGCCGGTTCGACCTTGTAAGATTCAGTAACCAGTTTTCCGGGCGGCTTTATTTTTTTATAAACTTGCGATGAAGATGTGAAAATGATACGAGGAGAAGACTTCCCATATTTTCTAATCGCTTCGATAAGGTTGAAAGTAGCTTGGATATTCCCTTTTAAAATTTCTTCGTTGGTTCCTCGGTTCACACCGGCGATATGATAAATTAGATCCAAATTTTTAATAAAAGACTTTAGTTCATTTATCTCTGGAAATTTTTTGGAAGAGTTACGTTTAAGGATAGTAACCTCAAAGTTGGTTAACTGATGAAGAGTATTTGTAAGGTGTGAACCTAAAAATCCTGATGACCCGGTTACGCCAACTTGCATTGGTTTCCTTTCCATAAAACTATAGGGTATTTATGCATGTTACTTTTAAAAAGCGGATCTTTTAAAATGTTTACACAGTATTTTTAAATCAAGAAGCTAAAATACCTGCGTTTGAAAATATCATAGTTGGTTTACTAATAATTACTTCTTAAACGGCATTATTTCTACGAGGCTTAAGCGGTATGGTTAGATTTACCATTATATTCGTTCTTTCTCTGGCGCTGACAATAAGCTTAAAGATAACAGATTTTCGGGTTGCTAACGCTGCAGAACCACCGGTGTTTAGTCAAGCTCTACCTGGCTATGTCTATCAGTTTCCAGAAGATTTTTACTCTCATGATGATTTTAGAATTGAATGGTGGTACTACACCGGAAATCTAGAAGAGGTGGGAACGTCTCGTCCCTTTGGTTATCAGCTTACATTTTTTCGTGTGGCTCTTGACACCAGAGATAGGAATCCAAATCCATCTAAATGGAAGGTGGGGCATATTTATTTTGCGCATATGACACTAAGCGATATAGAAGGTGAAAAGTTTCATTACTTTGAGCGAATTAACCGCAAGGGAATTGGTAACGCTGGTGCAGACTCTCAACGGCTGATGGTTTGGAATGAAGATTGGTCTCTTGAAGGTAAGGATGAAAAACACTTGCTTGAAGCTGTTGAGTCAGGAACGGGTATTAAACTGCAACTATCCCCTGAGAAAAAACTGGTGATCCATGGCCAAGATGGAATTAGTAAAAAAGGAAGCGAAACAGGAAATGCCTCGCATTATTTTTCCTACACACGTATGAAAACAAGTGGGGCGGTATTCGTAGATGGAAAAAGTTATAAGGTTTTTGGAACAAGTTGGATGGACCACGAATACTCGAGTAATCAGTTGAATGATGAATTGTCTGGCTGGGATTGGTTCTCATTAAAGCTTGATGATCAGACTGAATTGATGCTGTACCAACTTCGCAGAAAATCTGGGGGTATCGGTTTTTTTTCGAGTGGAACTTTCGTTTCATCTGACGGGGTTTCACACCATATAAAGCGAGACGAATTTACAGTTGAATCATCAGCTCAGTGGACAAGTAAACAGTCAGGTATTACCTACCCCGCTGGCTGGAAACTGAGTTTACCAGGTTTAGGGATAAAATTAAGCCTATTACCTGATCTGAATGATCAAGAGCTTTATGACCTGCGTTCAATTTCAACATCTTATTGGGAGGGGAGCGTTTCAGTAGAAGGGACTATTCGCGGGGAACTGATTAAAGGTAAAGGATATGTGGAGCTAGTAGGTTACGGCAAATCCCTAATACAGGATTTGCCAGATTAAATAACTAGGCAAAAACTTCCTTTTTGGGGAAAATCAAGCTCGTAACGGATAGGATAAAAACTCGGAAAGTCCTTAAAATAAAGAGTTTTGAAGGGTTTGAAGTTGGCATAGAATTTGCTTAATTTATGGATTTATAAAGAATAAATTCCATCGAACCGGAGAAAGTTATGGTAAATCCCGTTAGTAATACTAGCAAACCTCTTATCACAGCACCTGACTCGCAAAGACAAAAGAATTCATCTCAAGAATATAATGAATATGCTTCTATCAATGTTGAATTCTCCGAGCAAGCAAAGAAAGTTAAAATATTTGAAGAAGGTAGTAACTTAACTAACGTATTAAAAAGTGAGTTTGATCAGATTCTTGGACTTGATGAAAGTAAGAAAGAGTTGTTTCTTGAAAGGTTAGATCATATTTTAGCTGATAATTAACTTTGGAATTAGGGTTAGTCATTTCTGTAAGTCAAATTTTTTTTAATATTATGCTTAGACAAGTGAGTCCTCCATCTGCTTTTTCGAATTCGCTTATATCTAGTTGTACCGTTTTAAATCCTTCTTGATGAATTTTATTTGCTATTTCATTTGATCCTTTTGAAATTAAAACCGTTTTCCCGATAGCTAGACAGTTAGCAGAGCAGCGGTTAGATTTGCTTGCCTCAATCCATTTAAATTCATGAAGAGGGGTAGTGTCTACCGAAGATGGATCAAGTACGAGAATATTTTTCCCTAAATACGAGACGGAAGTTTTTAGGTGCAACCCGCTGAGGACTTTTACAGGGACAACAGGTTTTTTTGTGAACTTGGCTAGCGCGTTTACAGCTTCCAAATTGGTTCTGCTAGATATTCCCACAAATATTTTTTTCTTCGTATTTAGTACGTCGCCTCCATCTAAAGTAACTTGAGGAGGAAGCCTTTTTATGGTTCTATAATTTTTAATTTCTTTATGAACGCTAACACCTTCGCCAAGCCTTGAATTTTCTTTATTAGGGCACGCCAGGGCTAAATGGTCGAAAACAACGGTTGTATCTTCTACAAACGGTGCGTCGGGATATTCATAAACAGCTGGGAGTAAGACAACCTCTATCCCAGTCTCCTCTAAAGCAGCGATATAGCATTCGTGCTGTAAACAGGCACGCTTGAGGTTGATAGGCTGGTTTTTCGGGTTTGCAGAAATAGCCTGATTAAAAGAAGGGCCTGGTCTTCGAACAAAAGCAATGGTCTTGGGCATTGACCGAGGTTAGTCACAGGTTCGAGTATTCATTAGACGTGCAAAATAGAGCATGGTCATCTCTTTTCTTGATTTTCTGAAAAGTTTCATCAGAGCTTTGCTAGGTTTAAGTTTATCTCCGATTCTATCTGGCTGAGCGAAGTAGACGATTCCTCTGACAGTATGGAAATCGTGGGCGTTGAGATCCATTACTTTTCTATTACATTCTTTGGGATATCCATGAAATTCATCTAATTTAGGAAGAAAGGTATCGTACATATCATAAAGCATGCCTTCCATCATCCCAGCGTTATTTGGGGTAGGTTCAATGTTTGGTAGTCCTTGACCTTCAATGCCTTCACCTTCAAGGGGTAATCTATTAAAAACTATCCTCTGAGCTGATAGGGTGACAGTAACTTTATCGATGTACTCAAAGCCCTTTTCTTTGAAATAATCTTCGTTTATGAGTTCATTGTATGCAAAAACACTTATTTTTTCTGACATTCGTGGCCCTCAGGATAGACTGATTAAGATATGATTATAAAAGTTAGATTGTTAAGATATAACGAAAACCGTTGCTGGCTAATAGCTCACTATGATAATATAACCTTATCAAATACACCGCTTTAATTCTCACGAAATAAGGTAAATAGATTTAAAGCAGTTTCTTTTTTTCTGCAGGCCACCTGAAGGTTCTAGGTTTAAATAATCCCATATATTGCAAAACTCATATTTTAGGAAGAGGAGTTTGGTATGTCGTCAGAAAAAGTAGTTGTTGTAACCGATTCAGAGTTTGATTCTACTGTTCTTCAATCTGAAAGACTAGTTGTTCTTGATTTTTGGGCAGAATGGTGTCAACCCTGCAAGATGCTCGCTCCGACCATAGAGGAAATCGCGGGAGAATATGAAGATAAGGTCAAAATTGGCAAATTAAATGTGGATGATAATCCCAATACAGCCACTAAATATGGAATTCGTGGAATTCCTACTCTTTTGTTTTTTAAGGGTGGTAAAGTGGTTCAGCAGGTGACGGGAGTTAAATCTAAAGCTGAAATTAAAAAAATAATTGACGAAGAACTCGCCTGAATCGTAAGCTTTAGCTTTATGCTGGAGCGAGGTTTGATTGTAAGATTTAAAAGTAAAACCGGGATTAGATAGATTGATATATAGGATTCAAACCGAGGCGTTCAATCATATCGATATCTCTTTTTGGATCTTGCCCTTTGGTCGTAAGGTAGTTGCCTCCGAGAATACCATTGGCTCCAGCAGCAAAAATCTGCTCTTGATGATTAGTGAATACTTCTTCCCGTCCACCGCAGACAAATAGATCGATAGTTGGTAGGACTAGTCTGAGCATGGCTATAGTCCGAAGCGCTTCATAACGTTCCATTAGGCCCATGTTTTCGAGCGCTGTTCCCTCTAAGGGTTTGAGGAAGTTAACAGGGAATGACTGCGTTTCGAGATCTTGAATATCTATAGCAAGTTCTACCCGTTGAGCAAAAGTCTCCCCCATTCCAAAAATTCCTCCAACACAAACCTGAAGCCCGGCTTCTTTAGCATTCTTTACCGCTTGCACTTCATCTTCATAATTATGGGTAGTAACAATTTGCTCAAAATGGCTCGCGGCGGTTTCCAGATTATGATGGCACCTATCTAGACCCGCTGCCTTTAGTTCCCTCAAATCGTCCAGATTCATCAAGCCAAGCGAGCAGCAAGTTTCCAAATTTGTTTCTTCTTTGATTCGCTTGATAGCTTCGATGACTTGATCCAACTCCTCACGGCGATTTAATGCGGTCCCTGAAGTGACGATGGAGAATTCGTTAGAACCGAATGCTTCAGCTTCTTTTGCAGCTTCTACAATTTTTTCTACATCTAATAATCCATATTCGGGACTATCCGTCTTGAATTGGCTGGATTGGGCACAAAAACCGCAGTCTTCTTCACATTTGCCTGCCTTGGCGTTGACGATAGAACAAATTTTAACATCATCCCCTTTAAACCGATCACGTAGACGGTTGGTTCCTTCGAATAAATAATCTAGTTCCTCACGGGAAAAAAACTCCAGTTCAAGCGCTTGAGGACGGGTAATTCCCTTCCCATCAAGGGCAGAGTCAATCATTTGTTTGATCGGATCTTTTCGCATTGTAGAAATTGTATTAATCAAGGTGTGAGAAATCCTACCATAGTTCGTATTAGTTTTCTTTGTATTTAAGAAGGTTGACTAAATCTTCTGGTGAATTGACAGGTGCGAGACATGTTCCTAACCTACAAACATAAGCAGTTGCTTTACCTCCTATTATTTTTTTTTCTGCCAGTAATGGTACGTCAGCAATCTTTTTAACCACTTCGTCCTCATACGAAAATGCGAAAACGGCATTAGGAAAAAATTGGGAACGAATGGTCTTTAGCATTTCTTTAGTAGATGGGTCATTTCGCTTGCCGATGATAGCCACTTCTTTGAGGCCCCCTAGATATAGATGCAACGCTTGCATCATGAATGAGGAATTCATCCCGTATTCTGTGAGATCTTTATGGAAAGCTAGAAAAATTTTTTCCGCGCATTTGATTAAACCTGGGTTTGCAAGATAGGCTCCTAGTTTTAGGAATGCCAATGAGGCATTACTGTTACCCGATGGTTCGACCCCATCGTACCCAGAAATTTGCCTGATGATCAGCTTTTCTGCATCAATAGCAGTTTCATAATAAGCACCATCGGAAGCAAATTTTTCTTCCACGGTTTGCATTAGGCCCCTTGCTTCCAGTATATACTTTGTGTCGTAGGTTGCCTCATAAAGCTCCAGACAGGCAACAGCAATTGATGAATAATCAAAAAGGTATCCATCGTAGCGAGCTTCGCCTTCTCTAAAACGTCTTAGGAGTTTCCCTTCGGGTGTTTTTAAGGTAGATAGAATAAACTTCATCGCCTTTTCCGCTTTAGCTATTCGATTCATGTCTTCCAACACACGACCTGTTTTGGCCATAGCAGAAATCATAAGTCCGTTCCATGATGTGAGTACTTTATCGTCTAATAGAGGTCGAACGCGTTTGTTTCGTTCTTGCAGAAGTTTTTTTCGGGCGGTATTTAGTTCAGTAATAATAGTATCTTCAGTTAGCCCTAACTCCTTTGCTAGTTCTTGATAGGTCCGAGTTTGATTAAGAATATTTTTTTGTTCAAAGTTTCCCTCTTGGGAGATGTTATAAAATGGAATAGCAATAAATGATGTCTGTCGGCCTAATATTGACTCTACTTCTTCCTTCGACCAGACGTAAAATTTTCCTTCGACGCCTTCGCTGTCAGCATCTTCAGCACTGAAAAAAGCCCCTTCCTCCGAAGTCATATCGCGATCAATATATTGAAGAGTATCGTTAGCATAGTCTGAAAACTCTTGTTGCCCGGTCACTTGAAATGTTTCGATTAGCGCCGTGACAAATAATGAATTGTCGTAAAGCATCTTTTCAAAATGTGGTACTAGCCATTTGTAGTCTGTACTATAGCGGGAAAGTCCTCCTCCAATTTGGTCGCAGATACCACCCCACTTCATAGCTCGGAGAGTACTTTTTGTCATTTCAAGACTCGAAGTTGTTCCTGTGCGGTGATAGTGGCGTAATAGCATTGACAAACCCATTGAGGGTGGAAATTTATTTTGAGGCTGAAAGCGGAATCCGTGATTCAGGTTGTCGTAATGGCTTTCATAAAGGTTGGCTGCTTTGTCTTCGCCATCGAAATCAAGTGTTTCGATTGTGCCTGTAGTTGCTTCGTGTTGCGAGCTTTCGCGGATTGCCGTTGCTAGAACTTCGCTTTGTTTTTTTACTTTTGCTGGTTCGTTAAGCCAGGTTTTGGTTAAAAATATCAATACATCAGTGAAAGATGGGAGGTTGAATCGCTTTTCAGGAGGGAAGTAGGTACCAGAGTAAAAAGGAATTCCTTTTGGAGTTATGAATACATTGAGCGGCCAGCCACCCTGTTGCCCCATTGCCTGAATCGCTTTCATGTAGATACTATCAATATCAGGTCTTTCCTCTCGGTCAATCTTGATGCTGACAAAATGATCGTTGAGAAGTTTTGCTAGATCGGGGTCTTCAAACGACTCCCGTTCCATAACATGGCACCAGTGACAAGTTGCATAACCAATACTTACGAGAAGAGGAAGATTCTTTTCTTGTGCTATCTTAAAGGGTTCCTCTCCCCACGGGAACCAATTAACCGGATTATGAGCATGCTGAAGGAGATAAGGACTTTTTTCGTGAATCAACTGATTGGTGTGGGTTTCGTTCACAATATTTCTTCGAGTTGTTTGAAAAAATCAGGAAAAGATTTCTCGACGCAGCTTGGGTTTTTAATGCGGATCCCCGGCACCTTGAGACCCGCCAAAGCGAAACTCATAGCCATCCGATGGTCATCATAAGTTTCAATATCAGCTGGGATGTAGGCTCCAGGACGAATCTTTAAAAAATCTTCGCCTGATTCGACGTGAGCTCCTAACCGAGAAAGCTCCTGTTCAAGCGCCCCTATTCGGTCCGTCTCCTTAATTCTTAAATTACCTATGCCAGAGATGCATGTTTTTCCTTCAGCAAATAGAGATGTTACGGCAAGGGTTTGAACGACATCGGGCATACTATTCATATTGATGTCAATTCCTCGCAAAGGATTTCCTTTTACAAAAATTTTTTCAGAGGACCGCTCAATAGTACAACCCATCTTCTCCAGAACATTGAGAAAACCTGCATCTCCTTGAACGCTTTTAGAATTAAGGCCAATTAAAGTTACTTCACCTTGAGTGATTGCTGCTGCGGCAAGAAAGTAGGATGCACTCGACCAGTCCGCTTCTATCGCATAGTCCATTGCATGGTAGGTTTGATCTGCTGGGATATAGAACCGAGAGTGATCTGTACACTCAACGTCTACCCCAAAGGTTTTCATGATGTCGAGGGTTATATCAGCATAGGGTTTGGAAGTAAGTTCACCAATAATATTGATAGTGGTTTCATTTTTAAAATAAGGTGCGGAAAGCAGGATAGACGTCAGATATTGGCTGCTATTGTTTCCGGCAAGACTAATTTCCCCTCCTGGAATTCCACCCCCCGAAATTTTCAAAGGAGGGCAACCATTATTTTTTACCGAGCGAGCCTTGACACCTATTTGATGGAGTGCTTTTAACAAATCTGAAATGGGTCGTTCCAGCATGCGTTTTTCCCCAGTAAGTTGAGTTGTTCCTGGAGAAAGAGCTGCGAATGTTGTTAAAAAACGCATAGTAGTTCCAGCAAGGCCAATAGAAATTTCGTTAGGTGGGCATTGTATGTGCCCACCCGTTCCTGAAACTATGAAAGCACAATTTTCTTGTTTGACCGAAATGCCAAATTCCTCCAGAGCTAGGCGCATGTATTTTGTGTCGTCACTAAATAGAGGATTTCTTAATGTTGAAACCCCTTTGGCGAGCGCTGCTATTAAAAGTGCTCGATTGGTGTAACTTTTTGAGGCGGGACATTCTACTGTCGCAATAATTTTTTCTGTAGGGGTGATTTCTTTCAAAAAAAGGTCTCCATGTAGCTTAAAACATGAACTATAGCATAACCGTGAAACTCCAAAGATCTTTGGAAACGGAAAATTTAGGAATTTAGGACTTGCTTGTTTCGACAGGTGGGTTTTGCTATCATCGCTACGATTTGCAATGCAAGTGAGTATTGCTAAAGCTTTTTATATTCATGGTTTATCCAATCTTTTTATGGGTGATGACGCATTTAAAAATCAAAAAAACACACTTTGGAGACGCCTCCATCTATGGTGGCATGGCAAGGAAGAGACGGAACAAAAACGCCTCAAATCTTTCATCCCACTTACTCTATATACAATTGCAGTTATTTATGGAGTAATCTACCTTTCTATTCTCAACACAGTCAACCGAGGTAAGGGAATGGATGCCGTCAAAACCTGGTACGGTGGTGATCGGTCGGAGATAGTCAGGGCACTCAAGCGGGAGAAAGAAGATTTGGAGAACAGCTTCAAAAAAATAATTCGAAAAAGAGTTTCCGGAGGGCGCTGATTTAAGTTTATAAGATTGAAGGTAAAAGTTGAAAGAAAAATGAAATTACGGGCTTGCTGATAGATTATGATTGTGTGTCAGACAAATTGGCACAATGGTTTTCATGACATCCAAAAATCATAAAGTCCTTAATATAGTGTTTTACAGGCTGAAATATTTTCCTGCCACGTATGGTGTTATATGATGAAACGCTTAGTGTATATATTTAATATGTTCTATCTTCTGGGACTCTCCTTGTGGGTTGGGGGTATGTTTCTGCTTGGATTTTTGGTAGAGGCTGTCGTACGAATCAAGCTTAAAGAACAGCCATTGCCGGCGAATGAGGTGATGAACACCATCATGGATATATTCAATATTCAAATTATTTATGTTTGTATTGGATTCATGGTCGTGGCCGAGATAATTAAGCTGTTGGTAGGGAAGTTTAGCTGGCTTGAGTTTGATCAACTAGGTGTTACCAAACGCAGATATGTTAAGGAATGTATTCTTGGCATTATGATTGTGCTGGCAATTTATATGGGAAGCTTTCTGCGGCCCGAAATGCACGAGGTGAACAAGTTAAAAAACGACAACCCAACGAATCAGCAACTACAGATACGTTCCAAGCGTTTCCATTCAAAATTCGTCAATATTTATTCAGTTAACATGATCTTGGGGCTATCGCTTTTCTACATTCATGGCAAGGAGATGACTCGGTTTCGAAAAACCCTTAATGAAACTAACGAGTCAAACTGATGAGTGAAAATCCTTTCACCAGAAGTTAACTATTTAGCCCGAACCCATGACTGATCGGCTATTATTTTTTATTGCTATGTGTTTTTTTTCTGCGACCTCTGTAGTGTTTGCGATGCATGCTGGGGAAGAGCATAAAAAAGAGTTGCTTGGTAACCCCCAGCAAGTGCGGGCAGAACCCCTCTTTGTACAATCAGATAATTCATTAATGGTTCGTATCCCGACGGGGACTTTTAAAATGGGATCGAGTTTTAAGGAAAATAAAAGGCACCTGAAGGGGTGCCGTAAGTACGACAAGTCCTGCGAGTTATGGTGGTTTAATGATGAGTATCCCGACCGACTTATTTTTCTTGATAGCTATTGGCTCGATATATATGAAGTGACCAATGAAAAATATCTTGAGTTTGTTTTAGCTACTGGGCATCGTTTTGCCTTAGATCAAACTTGTGATACAGATAAATGCCGCGATGGTAATTTGTGGCAGGGGGCATCATTTCCCCCCAGAATCAAACATCAACCAGTGACACAAGTAAGTTGGCACGACGCGGATGCTTTTTGTAGATGGAGGGGTAAACGGCTTCCTTCAGAAGCGGAATGGGAAAAGGCGGCGCGAGGCCCGAGTGGCAACTCATACCCTTGGGGGGCCGGGTCACCCAAAAATAGAGCTACTTATGGGAGGAAATGGCGTGGTGTTTTCACTATGACAGATGTGGGAACGTATTCTCAAGGGACTTCTATCTATGATGTGCATGATATGGCGGGAAACGTTTGGGAGTGGGTTGATGATTGGTACAACTTAAAATATTACAATTGGAGACGTAAAAAAAACCCAAGAGGCCCAGCAGAAGGTGATTTTAAAGTGGTTAGGGGTGGTTCTTGGGTTAATTATCCTGATACCTTACGTAGCTCCTTTCGAAGGTGGAGTCAACCTGAAGTAAGATTTAACGATACCGGATTCCGATGTGCCAAAGATAACAATTGATGACAACTTATGAAACCAAAAAGATCTGACGAACTAACCAAGCAAGAGAAAGAAAACCTTTCTTCATATCTTTCAGATGTGGATGCAGATGTGTTTGTGATCAGTAACCTTAATCCAGAGGTGGTTGGCGCTGCTCTTGCACGCTACAGTCGAGCACCAACAGGACTTAAGGAGACAGTGGTACGTGAATTTCTTAATTCCGACGGAAAGCCCAATGAGGTCAAGGGGAGCGAGCTTATTGATCGAGTAGTAAACAAATATGGAGATGAGTCCGTAGCAGAGCTTGCAGTTGCTCCTCTTTGCATCGAAAATGTTTCCAATTTAATGACGAAGATTATTGAAGATTGCAGAATAGGCGGCTCGCCGATTGAAGAGTCTACGCGCTACGTCTTATACGATGTGAAGCGTGACGAACAATGGAGATATGTTCGCCCCGAGTCTATTATGAAATCCGGATTAGCTGAGGCATATGTCCAGACGATGGATTTTTTGTTTGAAACGTATGCTGGGCTGGTCGAACCGATGCAAAACTTTTTTCGTAAAAAACTGCCAGCATCAGCATTTAAGATCGAGGTCGAACGCGATAATGGTGTCGTGCTTGTGGGAGCAGATGAATTAGAAAATGACAATGAACAAAGAGCGCATCGCTTGGCCTATGGCTTCACTATGCGAAGTGCAGCCTGTGACATTATTCGTTGCATTCTTCCTGCTTCGACTAAGGCAAATATGGGGCTTGTTGGGAATGGCAGGTTTTATAGTGGATTAATTACTAAGCTTCTATCTCAAGAGCTTGGTGAAGGTTGGTTGCTCGCGGAGAATATTCGAAAAGCCTTGGATACGCAGATACCGACTTTTATTAGGCGAGCATCAAAAAATGATTATCTTGCCGAGAACCAGAGCAGGATAAGAGAATTTTCCATCGCTTTATTTAAAGATATTCCTATTCAAACGGTTCCAGAGGTTGTTCTAATCGAGGATCGAGTCCAAGATTATACAATTAACCTCTTAGCAAATATTATTTTTCCATATGTGCAACATTCGACTATGCAAATCCGAAATATTGTTCGTTCCTTACCAGGAGAAAAACAAAATGAAATTTTATCTACAGTTATCGGTAAAAGGAGGACTAAAAGAGACCGGCCACCACGCGCCTTTGAATATGGTTACCCAATAAACTTTGATGTTGTTACGGGATTTGCCGAATATAGAGATCTGCAAAGACATCGTATGTTGACCCAGCAAAGACAAGACATTAATGTATCACTTGGTTATTCGGTTCCAGAAGAAATTGAAGAAATAGGGCAGGGCGGTGTTGTCCAGGAATGCTTTGAGCGAGCAGAGTCGCTTCATAGTGATTTGATCAAGGCCGGGTTGGTCCGTGAAGCCCAATATGCTCCCCTGTTTAACCATTTTATTCGATGGAATATGGGAATGAACCTGAGAGAGCTTGGACATCTTACCGAATTGCGATCGCAAAAGGCCGGGCACCCAAAATACCGTCGTACGGTTCAAGTAATGGCGAAACTATATATGGATCGACACCCTGAAATGGAACCTATATTACGATTTGTTGATTATAATGATTATGATCAGGGGATCACTCGTGCCGAGCAGGAAGCACGCACTGCACGCAAAAGTTTGGCCACCGGTGTGTTTGACGATATGGACTAATATTTTAGTACCCGGTAGATTTTTTCATTAGACCCAATGTTTTTCGTTGATATTCGGTTTGGTTTGTTTATTATTGCCCTTTATTATTTTGAAATTAATCTTCCATGAAGGTTTGAAGTTATGAAGATTGGCATACCTAAAGAAATTCACGACGCTGAAAAAAGGGTCGCAACGACACCCGATGTCGCTAAGCAGCTTATCAAATTAGGTTTTGAGATATTGGTTGAATCAGGTGCCGGGGAAGGGTCCCATTTTTCTGATACTGCTTTTACTGACGCTGGTGTGACAGTAGTGGAGGGTGCAAAAAAGATTTGGGAAGGCAGTGACATTATATTTAAAGTGCGACCACCGGAATTCAATTCGAGTCTTAATTCTGAAGAAGTGGATTTATTGCACGAAAAACAGGTGATAATCACTTTTCTTTGGCCAGCTCAGAACCCAGACTTACTTAAAAAGTTAGCTGAGAAAAAAGTTACTGCGCTCTCAATGGACAGCGTGCCACGTATTTCCCGTGCTCAAAAGATGGATGCGCTTAGCTCGATGGCGAATATTGCTGGATATCGAGCGGTGGTAGAGGCTGCGCAGCACTTTGGTAGATTTTTTACGGGTCAGATTACCGCGGCGGGGAAAATACCACCGGCTAAGGTTATGGTTATTGGTGCGGGTGTTGCCGGACTTGCCGCAATTGGTGCTGCGAAAAGTATGGGAGCTATTGTTCGAGCCTTTGATACCCGACCAGAAGTTAAAGAGCAAGTTGAGAGTATGAATGCAGAGTTTTTAGAGCTCGACTTTGAAGAAGAAGGGTCAGGGACGGGTGGATATGCCAAGGTGATGAGTAAGGAATTTATAGAAGCAGAGATGGCATTATTCGCGGAACAGGCAAAAGAGGTAGACATTATTATTACCACAGCATTGATTCCAGGAAAGCCTGCCCCAGAATTGATCAAAGAAGAAATGGTTGTTTCAATGAAAGACGGTAGCGTGATTGTCGATCTCGCCGCAGAACAGGGAGGTAATTGTAAGTTGTCAGAGGCGGGCATAGTAAAAAAGGTTCATGGTGTTTCAATTATTGGTTATACAGATTTACCCAGTCGCCTTGCTGCCCAGTCCAGTCAGCTTTATGGAACTAATTTGCGCCATCTCTTAACTGACATGTGTAAGGATAAGGATGGAAATATTACGGTTGATATGGAAGACGAGGTAGTCCGAGGAGCCACAGTCGTCAAAGACGGGAAAATAACTTGGCCACCTCCTGCTCCTAAGTTGTCTGCTTCACCTCCCAAGCCAGCGGAAAAGCCAAAAGATGTGAAACCCTCTGAAGTGACCGAAGAAAAACCCTCTTGGTTAGGACCCCTTGTTACATTCGCGGTTGGAGGTCTTGTTTTACTAGGGTTGGGTTCCGTCGCTCCAGCATCATTTATGGCGCACTTCACGGTATTTGTATTAGCCTGCTTTGTCGGTTACATGGTGATATGGAATGTGACAGCGGCTCTACATACCCCGTTAATGAGTGTGACTAATGCTATTAGCAGTATCATTATTATTGGTGCCATTTTACAGATAAGTTCTGGAGAGAGTGTGATCATGTGGGTGGCTGGTTTTGCTGTGACGATCACAGCGATTAATATAACAGGTGGATTCGCGGTAACGCGTCGCATGCTTGAAATGTTCCGTAAATAGGAGGGAGTAGATGAGTCAAGGTGTCGTAACTGCCTCTTATGTAGGCGCAACCATTCTCTTTATTTTAGCTCTGGGTGGTTTGAGTAGCCCGGAAACATCTCGACGTGGAAACATCTATGGCATCACAGGTATGGCAATCGCCCTGATCGTAACGATTGCTAGTGTTACTTCTAATGTCGAAATTCTTATAGGCGGTTTGTTAATTGGTGGGTCAATTGGATTGGTTCTGGCAAAGCGTGTTCAAATGACGGAAATGCCAGAGTTGGTCGCAATCCTACACAGCCTCGTGGGTCTAGCCGCAGTTCTGGTCGGCTTTGCCAACTTCATGGATCCGGCGCGTTTAGAGCATTACACAGGTGTCGAGTTGACAATCCACGATGTTGAAACGTACTTGGGGATTCTCATAGGTGCGGTTACGTTTTCAGGTTCTGTCATCGCGTTTGGAAAACTCAGCGGGAAGATAGGTGGGAACCCGCTACTGTTGCCTGCTCGCCATTGGTTTAATCTTGGTTTGCTGATTGCCTCGATCTGGCTCTGTTCTATGTTTATTGATCAGTCAGCAGTTGGTGGTGGGCTGAATCCATTATTGATTATGACCGGAATCGCATTACTGTTCGGGATTCATATGGTTATGGCGATTGGTGGCGCCGACATGCCCGTGGTCATCTCCATGCTTAATAGTTATTCGGGTTGGGCCGCGGCTGCAACTGGTTTCATGCTCAATAACGACCTTCTCATAGTAACAGGAGCTTTGGTAGGCAGCAGCGGTGCCATTCTGAGCTATATCATGTGTCGAGCTATGAATAGAAAGTTCTTGGCAGTAATTGCCGGTGGATTTGGTACAACGACAGGTGGGTCCTCTACCGGTTCCGATGTCGAACAAGGTGAAGTAATCGCCTTGGAAGCGCCTGAGGTTGCAAGCTTATTGAACGAAGCTAAAGAAGTCATGATCATTCCTGGTTACGGTATGGCCGTCGCTCAAGCTCAACATATCGTCTGCGAACTCACAAAGGCGCTCAGAAGCAAAAAAGTGAATGTTCGATTTGGTATTCACCCAGTTGCTGGGCGTATGCCAGGGCACATGAATGTGCTACTGGCAGAGGCCAAGGTTCCCTACGATATCGTTTACGAAATGGATGAGATCAATGATGATTTCCCGAATATTGATGTTTCAATGGTTATCGGAGCAAACGATATCGTGAACCCGTCCGCACTAACAGATCCAAATAGCCCGATCGCGGGAATGCCCGTTCTTGAATGTTGGAAAGGCAAAACAACAGTCGTTTTAAAACGCAGCATGGCAACGGGTTACGCAGGTGTCCAAAACCCCTTATTCTTCGAAGAGAATACGCGTATGTTGTTTGGTGACGCCAAATCTAGCCTAGATACAGTATATAAAAGTCTCTAGGCCTTATTTATCGATATCGACCTTTTAAAAACCCTAGTTAGTCTTTTAATTTTTGGAGGAATTTCTGAAAAAACCCTCGATCATCTCCCCCACCATCTCGATAAGCGACCCCATGCGTTTCTCCACCGGTGTCTATCTTAGTAATGAGGCTGAGGTCTGCGGTTGAAACTATACCCAGTTTATTCTCATCTCGAATAGCCACGAAAATAGTTTTTCCATCTGAACTGATCGCCATCATGTCCGGTCGTTCGCCTATAGGAGTAGATTTAACAATTTTAAGGCTTGCAGTATCAATCATCGATATCTGGTTAAGACCCCGTTGTCCAACATAAACCGTTTTACCATCTGGGCTGTGTACCAGGCCATGTGGTTCTCCTGGAACATCGATAGAAGCTTCAATCGATCCAGTCTGAGGATTCATCAACAGTAATTTATTATCAGCAGGAGCGGTGACCCAAAGTAGACTCCAGTCGCTATTAGGCTTGATAGCCATGGCACCTTTAGCACCTGGAAAAGTCTTGGTGATTTTTTGAGTATTCACATCAATTACTGAAATAGTTGCATCACCAGCATTGACGACATATAAATCATTTCCATCTGGAGAAAATATAGCAGTAATCGCCTTTACTCCAGTTGGCATAGTATGGGTAGCTTTTTTAGAGGCAACGTCAATGAAGGTGATATTTCCTGCACCAACGTTGCATGAGACTGCTGTTTTCCCATCTGGAGATACAGCTACATCGTGTGCCTTAGTATCTGCTAAGACATTAGCTAACTTCTTTTTTGTTACGGCATCTATGATGGTTATACTGTTAGTCCCCAAGTTTGCAATGTAAGCTAGCTTTCCATCTGGGCTAAAAGTTACATTATGAGCTCCGGCGCCGGTATCAATAGTCTTAAAAACTTGATTGGAGCCGGTGTCTATAATCTGGACATTAGCACCCTTCATATTTGCAACCCATGCTTCACCAGCGAAACTTTCTTTGACAGATAACAATCCCGAAAGAAAAATAGCTGTGAATACAAAAACCGTGAACAAAGTGGATAGTTGCTGCTTTTGCCAAAAAGAATTTTTTAAAATTCCTTCGACAGGATTAAGGGGTTTGTTTTTTTCGCTAAGCATATTTTCCTCCAAAGAAATAAATGGTAGAGAACATTCATTCAAAATTTTCAAGTATATGAATCATACTCTTTATTGTTTGCAAGGTAAATCTATCCGTTCTTTATTAAATTTTTAATGCTTAGCAAATTAGAGTTATATATTTAAGAAAGTGTGTGAGGGCTAATTTTATAAGTTAAATTAAAAAAATTTGGCCTGTTTGCAATCTTATAAATTTCAATAGGTTGTTGCGAAATAGGTTTTTTGTTTTCTAGGTAATGAAAACAAATCAGCCTTACTACCATTCCAAGATACTTAGAGTTATTGCCAGGTAAGATTTAAAATAATACAATGAACTCATGTTTAAATTATCAAATATTTACAAAAAACCCTTTTTTGCTTGCGTGTTTTGTGTGATTTATGTGGCGATCTCTTTTGGGGTAGCTTTATTTGGTTTTTAGTCAAAACCTAAATCAACACATTATGATTTAAGTTGTCGCTAACGCGTCCTTCCAAAAAACGTTAAACTAGCGTTTTCTGATAATTCAATGTTCTTTTGAAGGTTATAATTCAGGGTGACAAGAACTCGGTGCTTATTTGAAGTGACAGGAGTCACTCGATGAAGATAGTTGCTTCCATAAAAAAGAACAAGCGTGCCTTCCTCAATTCGCAATTCTTTTGCAGGATGTTTATTTTGTAAAACAGAGTCTATGAGTTGGGCATTAAGAGTGTTCTTTTCTACATTACGCGCATCGACAACATATTGAAAATTCCCCCCTGATGCTGATGATTGGATCATCAGAGTAATAGCAAATGATGCCTTATCAAAATGCCACCCCAGCTGTTGATGTTTCTCATAATAATTATAATTGATGGACGACAGAGTATCAGCGTATGGGTAAATCTTCTCAACGGAGAGTAACGATTGAATAAAATTTTTAAAAAAAGGAGAGTTGTAAATTATTCTTAAGCTGGAGTTCTCTGGAATCAAGTCATGTGGGACGCAGCCTTTATCACTGACTACTTCAATATTGCAGGGGTGTTTATCGCCTAACTGGGTATTTTTTTTTGCAAGTAAAACATTATGATTCTGCGAACAATAAAATGCCTTGTCGTGTAATGCTTGAGCTTCTCGCTGGAGGTTAACTAAAGGTTCTTCTGCTAGAAAGTTTTTTAAAATAAGTATGGAGTTTTTTTGTAGCTCACTCCTGCAACGTTTGACATAGTAATTCCAATCACCAATGGGGTGGAGTTTAAAATCAATAATATCTTGGAGATCGTTCATTTAAAAATTTTTAAGAAATGCTTTTGCCTCCTTTAGCTCAGGAAAAGCGGGGTCTGCATTTTTTAAAATAGACAGGATTTGCACATAGTTTTCTTTAGCTGTTATTTTATCACCATCTAATTTTGCAGACCGTGCAGCACCTATTAGTGATCGAATGCGGTTTGGATGACGCGTCAAGGAGATGTTGAATTGTTCTTTGGCTTTTTTGGGTTTTCCTGCTTTAAGATAAACTTCCCCCAGTAATTCGTACGTGGGTTTAAGGATACGTGGTGGACCAGAAGGTGATGGTAGCTTTTCTTCAACCAAAGTCGCTTGTTTTGCGAGTTGGATGGCAGCTTTATAATCTTTTTCAAAAAGTTTTACCGCGACTTCGATTTCCAATTCCCATATTTCTAAATTTTCTGGCCGGCTGAAATGGTTTACGCGAAACCCTTTGTCCCGTATTGTTTTTAATTCTACGGCATATTTTTTTGCTTCGTCATCTCCTTGCATGGCGGCGGCGTAGCCAAGAACAAAATTATATCCAGCCTTGGGGAAGGTTTTGGGTTCCCATCCTTCAGGGGGCACAAGTTTTTTTGCTTTTTCCCATTGCTCAGTTTCTATAATAGTGGCAGCTAACATTCGGTAGTAATATTTACCGGACCTTAAATTGGGATTAGGTTTGGATTTTGCTGCGTCCTGGATTCCTTCCTCCATATCTTTTTGCTGAGTTTTGAAAATAGCTTCTGCTTTGCCCAAGAGCCCCCGTTGAAGATATACATAGTGCAGCCATTGCAGGCTATGATAATCGCGGTTACTTTTGGGTAGTTTTTCTCTTTCCACCCATTTTTTGGAGGTGGCCCAGCCATTTTCGTTTGATTTTGCTGCTTCAGACCACATGCCAAGTTGAATAAAGATATGTGCCGGCATATGCTGAGCATGGTGTGATGCAGGTGCAATTTTGGCGTAGCGTTGCGCTGAAGGTAAGGCAAGTCGCGCTAGGTCCGGGTGATCAAACGCGTGGATTGCATAATGGGCCGCACATGGATGATCTGGGTTTTGCTCATATATCTCTAATGCTATTGCACCGGAATCAACTTTTAGTTTTATTTCCCCTCCCGTATTTCTAGCTACTCCCAATAGGGAGAGACTGTAAAAACATGCGGCTTCTAGATCTTTTGGGTATTTGATATAAATCTTTTTCATAGCATTGGAGTAAGCTTTATCCCGAGCTGGTTTTTCACCTTCTCCATAAAGAAGTTGAACAGCTTGAATATAGTCTCGCTCTCGTTGGGTTAACTCTGAGATATCAGATATTTTTGAAAGCGCGGTCTTAGCTAACTTAGAATCTTGCCTTTCCCAAAGGGGGGCGTTATGGGCCATAGCTTCGCCCCAGTAACCCATAGCAAAATTAGGATCCGCTTTAGTGGAATTCTTGAATTCTTGCAAGGCTTCTGGGTACCAAAAAGAATGAAGTGCCGCCACTCCACTTATAAAGTGATGTTGCGAAACTCCTGATCCAGAAGTAGGGAATTCTATCTTGCCAAGTTTGGATGATGCGTGAGTTGGTTGGATAATATAACTGGCGTTAAAACCCCCAAAAATTATCGTAATGAAAAGTAGTCGAATCATCATAATAAAAAAATAGTTGGATAATTAAAATAAAGCCCGGTTGAAAAAAAAAATAGGTAAGACTAAAGTAAACAGAGAAATTTTTTTGTGTCATTTAGATAAAGATAGAATATGAAGAAAAGTCAGGATTTGTCCAGAATAAAATCAAGAAACGATATCCCCTTTGGTGCATTATTGATGGGCACTACGGGTGTGTTGATCGGCGTAGTGGTGGATAGTGAAATGACCATGATTATTGTTGGTATTTTGGGTGCTTTTATAGGGGGACTAGTAGGATGGGCTGGTGGAAGAGTTTTTCTACTTATTATTTGTTTTGGTGTGTTGGTAGGGGCATTTTTAGGTTACCGCACAGGGGATCAGGACATTCTCATTATAGCTTCGGGAACCGGTGGAGCTATTGCCGGATTCATAGGAGCACAAGTGTCACTTTTTTTAAATAAATGAATAGGATATTTTTATTATTATTGGGTAGTTTTTTTTTGTTCTCCAAAGTTTTTTTGCAAACTTCTTCTGCTTTAGAAAAATCAGCTCCTATTGGAATGGTGCTCGTCCCTGCAGGACCTTATATCGCAGGTTCGGATAAATATAACGATGAGAGACCAAGCAGGGAAATTCATTTAGATGCTTTTTTTGTTGATAGATTTGAGGTAACTCAGAAGCAATTTAAAAAAATTATGAATATTAATCCGTCTGAACTTCGAGGAGAAAATTTACCAGTTGATCGGGTTGATTGGTACCAGGCAAGAGATTACTGTAATAAAATTGGGAAACGTTTGCCAACAGAGGCCGAATGGGAAAAGTCAGCACGCTCAGGGTCGACAGCCCAATATTACTGGGGGGATAAGCCAGATAATTCACACGCTTGGCACTGGGATAACTCTGGTCGAAAAACTCACCCTGTGGGGGAAAAGAAACCGAACAAGTTTGGCCTGTATGATATTGCTGGAAATGTTTGGGAGTGGGTCGCAGATTGGTATGATCAGAGCTATTACCAGAATCGATCATCCAGCAACCCGAAAAGCCCATTCAATGGGAAGCACAGAGTCCTTCGAGGTGGGTCATTTATGGATAAAGCAGAAGGACTACGTGTTACCCGGCGCAACTGGGATTTACCCAGTTCCAAGTTTAAAAACTTTGGATTTCGTTGCGCAAGGAATCAAAATACGATCTCAATAGATTAATGCTCGAATTTCAAGAAATGATTACTTGACGTCGTTTTAAACTAGCCCCTCCTGAAAATGTCCCACACGTTGAAATTTGATTTTCTGGTGTACGTGAACTATTTTTTGGGCAAAGGCGATTTTCTTGGAGGCCGAACTCATATCGAAGAAGGTTAATAAAGCCATAAAATAAAGGTGGGTGTGTATGGCCATAAAAAACTAAGCTATTGATTTGTTTTGAATTATTTGGCACATATTTGTTGACTACTACTACATATAGTGGTAAACAGTAGAAGGTATACAATATAGTGGAAGTCCATTGAAGGTCCCTTCTCTTTCTTCCCCAACTTCCCCCGCTGTTTCTTCAATGGGTTTTTCGCCCACATATCCCTTTTACATGAAGGAGAAAAATATGTTTGACCAAATGATAGGTTACGTGAAGAAGTTTACTGAAGCAGGTGTGGCCCTGCTCGCGCTTGGGATAGTTATGCAAATCATTTTTGGTAAAGCGGTTCCGTTTGTGGGAGGAGATATTATTGGTAATATCACAGCTATTGTTGCAGCGCTTGGTGCGCAGGGTTTGGTTGGTCTCGCTGCTGTTGGAGTGATTTATGCTATTTTTAATAGACAATAAATAAACATGGCCATGAAGCGACTGTTTTTCAGATTTACCATTATTTGCTGAAACTACAGTCGTTTCATATTGGCGTGGTTGTCAAAACGTCTTAGCCGTTAAATTGTGCTTCCCCTTTCTCTCTATATCTCCCCTGCTGTTTCTTCAATGGGTTTTTCGCCCGCACAATCCCTTTAAACAAAGGAGAAAAAAATGTTAGATCAAATTTTAGGTGCCATAAAAAAGTTTACCGAAATAGGCATAGCCTTGCTTGCACTTGGGATAGTTATGCAAGTCATTTTTGGAAAAGTTGTTCCATTCGTTGGTGGGGATATTATTGCTCATATCGTGAATCTCGTTGCAGTCCTTGGTTCAAATGGTTTAGTCGGTCTTATTGCCGTTGGTGTAATTTGGGCTATTTTTAAAAGGTAATGTAAAAGTGGAACAGCTTTTGATATGCCAAGCTTAAAAGCCGAGTAATCAGTGATAGAGGTGGGCCACCTGTTTTTCGTATCCATTGTATAGCCGAGTTTTATGAACTTCACCGGTCCCTAACATTTTTTCTGTTTTTTGCAACCAGCGAGGATGATTAATGGTGGGGTCGACGTTAGCTTCGAAGCTGTATTCTAGGGGTAGTACTGTGTTCCAAAAGGTCAGCGGTTGGTAGTCAATTAGTTCTATTTTTACGATAGACTTGATACTTTTAAACCCGTATTTCCAGGGTACTACCAATCGTATGGGTGCGCCATGTTGTTTTCTGAGAGGATGGCCATACATGCCAAGAGCCATGAAAGTCAGTTCGTTGATTGCTTCCTCTATGGTAAGCGCTTCTGTATAAGGCCAAGGACGCCAAAAAGCCAGTTGCCCTTGGGCTGTAAAAGGTTTGTAAAAGGTAGTCAGGGCCACGTGCGTTGCACTAGATTTGGGTTCAACGATATCCAGCAAAGCTTTTAGGGGAAATCCCGTCCACGGCACTGCCATCGCCCAAGCTTCAACACAACGCAATCGGTACAGACGTTCCTCAATATCCATCAACTTATAGAAGTCATCAATATCAAAAGTTCGCGGTTTATTGACGAGTCCGGCAACCTCGAGTTTCCATGGCCGAATAGATAGGGCTTGAGCATGAAAACTTGGATCCCTTTTAATCTCGCTAAACTCGAAGAAATTATTGAAGCTTGCTGCGATTCTTTCCTCTGTTACGCTACGATCAAGAGAATATTTTGTGTTACGTTTTACGGGGTAGATTTTTTCTTCAATTGAAGACCATTCAATAGGCGCATTGCGATTAGGAGTAGGACCAATACCGCATCCATAGAATGAAGCTGTTGCAGCCAGTGTGGCAATTGAAGTTCCCTTAATAAAATCACGTCGATTCATGTAGACCGACTCGGGTGTGGCCTCACCTTCAGCCATGTTCCACGATTTAGACAAAATAAGATTGCTCATAATAATAAATTTAGAAAATAATATTCACTACCCAATCCAATCATCAATACATTTAAGATAATCTGAAGAACCTTGTGTAATAGGAAGAGCAATTACTTCAGGAATATCGTAGCTGTGATTTTCAAGTACCCAATCTTTTAAGGTAGAAAATTTTTCTTCTTTGGTTTTGATTATGAGAAGAAGTTCGTCGTCGACACATAATTTTCCATCCCAGTAGTAAGTCGACTGGATAGAAGGAATAGTATTTACGCAATACGCTAGTTTGCTCTCAACTAAACCCCGGCTAATTTTTTTTGCTTCTTCTTTAGAACTAACGGTTGTAAATACAGTGATATGATTCTTCATGATAATTTTATTTCATTAAAGAATAATTTTTAGAATAAAAAAACCTAAAACTAGGAGGATCATGAAGACAATTGTAAAGATGTTAAAATATTTTTCTATAAGTATTTTGAAAGGTGGACCAAATTTATACATCAGTGCAGCCACAAGAAAAAACCGGGTCGATCTGCTTACCGCTGAAGCCAAGACAAATATAGGAAAATTAATTTTAAAGGCTCCTGCTGACAAGGTAAAAACCTTATACGGTAAAGGTGTAAAGCCGGCTGCCGCTACCGCCCAAGCATTGTACTTATCATATAGTAATCCAATTTTATCCCATTTTTCTTGAAAATGATAAAACGCTACGATGCGGTTTCCGATTAGATCCATAAATTGATATCCAATGAGATATCCGAACATACCTCCTAGAACCGATCCTGTAGAGCAAACAAATGCAAAACGAAACCATCCAACAGGTGATGCTACAACCATCGCGATTAGCAAGATATCTGGAGGAATAGGGAAAAAAGAGGATTCAATAAATGAAATGATAAACAAAACAGGAAGAGCATACGATGTAGTTGCCCATTGCAGGACCCAGTCGTAAAGTTTTCTAATTAATATCATTTAATTCTTTGACCTATGATTTTTCAGTTACATAAGGTTTACTGGGTCGACATCCAAGATTAGTTTTACTTTAGAGTTGGCAAGTTTCTTAATTTCGGGTGTTTCGTCTAGACGGTCTAGGACCGAATGCAGTTTCCTATAGTCATAAGAGCGTAGAATTAGATGCCGGCGGAAGCGATTATTGATTTGATAAAGTGAGGCACGCGCAGGCCCAAGAATTTCAAAATCGTTTGTTTTATTTAGAATCCGGACCAAAGCTTTATGGATGCTATTTGCAAATATTTCACCATGCTGTTCATACTCACTTTCAATTTCAATCGACACTATTCGAGTGAAAGGAGGATATTTTAATTTTTCTCTTAAGGCCAGTTCTTTTTCTGAAAATCCTCTAAAATCGTGTTCTTTTACGAAATCAAAAACATAGTGCCCAGATGAGAGTGATTGAATGATTACTAGTCCCGGCACCTTGCCACGTCCTGCTCGCCCCGCAACCTGGGTTAGTAACTGAAACGAACGTTCGGCTGATCGGAAGTCAGGTATATGCAATGAAAGGTCTGCGTAGACGACACCGACTAAAGTCACGTTAGGAAAGTCATGTCCTTTCGTGATCATTTGAGTTCCAATAAGGACGTCAATTTCTCCCAGGTTCATTTTACGATGGACCGATTCGAATGATTTGCGTCCTTTTACAGTGTCCCTGTCAAGTCGAGCGATTCTTGCTTGTGGAAAAAGTTTTTTTGTTTCATCTTCAAGCTTTTGTGTGCCAAACCCACTGAATCGTATAACGGCTCCTCCACAGTCTGCGCAACATTCAGGTTTACGTGTAATAAAATTGCAGTAGTGGCATAGTAAGAAATTTTTTTTACTGTGAAAGGTGAGGGTTACACTACAATGAGGGCATTCGAAAACAAAGGAGCACTCTTTACAGAAGACATAGTTTGCTGTTCCCCTTCGATTAAGAAATAAAAATATTTGTTCTCCTCGTTTGATTCTATCGAAAATAGCTTTTTTTAAATGCGTGGAAAAAATAGAAAAGTTTTTTTTCGAATCCATTTCCTCCTTCATATTTATAACTTTGACAATGGGGAGTAAACGGTTGTGAACTCGGTTTTCAAGAGAAAGGTAGTGGTATTTACCTCTTTCCGCATTTTTAATGGACTCAAGGGAAGGGGTCGCGGACCCAAGGATTACAACTGCGTTTTGCTTCTGAGCTCTTATTATTGCACTATCTCTTGCGTGGTAACGTGGGGAGGAATCCTGCTTGTAGGATGTGTCGTGTTCTTCGTCGATCACAATAATGCCCAGATTCTTAAACGGCGCAAAAATGGCCGAACGAGCTCCTACGGCAATAGAAACCTTTTCGTCTCGAATTTTTTTCCATTCGTAGAAACGTTCTTTTTGCGTCAATCCGCTATGAAGAACGGCGACCCGATCACCAAACCGCCGGCGGAATCGTTCAACAGTTTGTGGAGTCAGTGAGATTTCAGGGACTACCATTACGGCAGATCTATTTAGGTTAAGTACGAGTTGAATACTACGAAGATAGATTTCTGTTTTACCACTTCCCGTTACTCCATGTAATAGGTAAGGCTGAAACACCGAATTCTCGATGGATCGTTTGAGCTCTCTATAGCATTTTTCTTGCTCCTTATTTAGTTGGAGTGGACTCTCAGCGGTCCATTCTGGCTCGACATTCGATTGAATCGATCCTCTTTCTTTTTTTCTAGTGGATGTTTCAATAAGTTTTTTCCCAAGCAGGCTTTTAATGATTTGCGAAGAGCCAGGTATTTTATTATTTAAAATAGAAATAGTGGTTTGACCTTTGCAGATAAATTCATAAATCGCACGCTGTTTAGGACTACGCTCCAGCAGCTTTTCAATTTCTTTTTTTTTCGGTAGGTCTTTTGCTAGCCGAAAAATTTTTTCATATTCATACCTCAAAGAGCTACGTTTGATTTCGTTTTCTATGCCTACCAGCCCATTCCGTTTTAGCTTTGCTAGAGAGCTTGGGCTATATTTTTTTTTAAGAGAACGTTCTAACTGCTTTGAAGTTAATCTTTTTTTAGAATGTAAAGTTTGAAGAATATAAGTAGCTTGGGTGGGTTGGGTATCTTCTGTGAGGGCCTTGAGGCCCTGTCTTGTTAGGTAAAGTTTGTCTAGGCTTGTATCATCAAGTCCTGCGGGTAGCGCAGCCTTAATAGCTTCACCCCAGGACGAATGATAGTATCCAGCCATCCACCGTGTTAGAGAAAGAAGCTCTTTCGAAATAACAGGTTCTGAGTCTGGGACTTCTGCAATTGCTTTTAATGGAATATTTTTTTTATTATGATTTGATATGCTAACAACATATCCAGTGAGTCGACGCCGACTAAATGGAACCAATACCCGCATCCCCTTTTTGACCATTCCATGAAAATGTAGGGGGATTGTATAAGTGAATGCGTCCTTAATGGGTAGGTTGAATACTACATCTGCGCAAGCTAAAGCAGGTTTCTGATCTGACGATAATCTAGTCGAAGAAGATTTTTTGGAACTCATAGTATGACAGTTGTTGTTTTGTGAGATTGTACCAGAGAACGAACTTGAGCCAAACTCACGTTACAGTTTTGCTGAAGAAACCGTTGACTCTCAGGCAGTTTTAAATTAATCTTGTCCCTCTTCATGGTTGGAAATTTCTAAGTAGTTCTAGTTGACTTAAGGTTCGCGGGGTCGCATGACAAACAGGAGTATGTTATGAAGGCGGGAGATAAGATCAAAATTGATTTTGCGGGGAAGAAAAAAGACGCTTTGGTGTTCAAACTTTTTCCGAGTTCGGTTTATTTAAAAATAGACTTTAAAAATGACAAGGGGAAGATTGTAAAGCGAAAGCTCAGTCAGATCGAAAATAAAAAATCGACCTCAAACAAGGAAAAGAAAAAATAATCCTCAGCCGGCAGAAGGTTCTTTAACCTTGTTTACAAACAAGAGTTAGAGTAGTTTGTGCTCTTTTATTTTTTTCTTGGGTAGGTAATCGTTGGAATAGGGTGCCAATGTTTTTTATTTTTTACGTTTTGAGTGCTCGTTAAAAATACATTTTTATCTTGGATTTTTGTTTTAGCTTTTCCACGTAGTTACGTGTAGCGTTCCCCACCTTGTTTTTTCTAAGTATCTTTTCTATCCGGGTTTTTGCTCTGTCAAGCGGCATCATTTTGCCTTCTTTGAGGTCAGTTAGTTTCAATAGGTGTAATCCGAGGCCGGTTTTAAAGACGGGGCTAACTTCGTTTACCTTCATATTAAACGCCCTTTCACTAAAAGCACCAAATATCTGATTTTTAGCAAAATATCCTAGGTCACCCCCCTTAGGGGCTAGGCTGTCTTCCGAGTACTTAGTAGCCATTTCGTTGAAAGTTGAACCATTTTTTATCTTTTCTAAAATAGATTCAATCTTTTGCTGAGCGGATTTCTCGGATTTTGTATCTCCGCGTTTGGCCTTAATAAGGATAACGCTTGCTCGTACTTTTTTTTCTGTAATAAATTTGTCTTTATTTTTTTCGTAAAATGACTGGATATCTTTTTCACTGACCTTGATGTTAGGTTCAATTTCTCGATCAATAACTTGTTGCATCAGAAGGTCAATTTTGAGTTCTTTCTTATACTGATTAAGGGTTAATTTTCGATTTTTTAATTCATGTTCGAAAATGGAATCGGATTTAAAAGATGATTTAACTTTCCTTAGTTTTTTGTCTAAAGCCTCGTCAGATACAAGAGCGTTTATTTCATGTCCCTTCTGTAGTAATAGAGCTCGCTCAATTTCATTTTCGATCAGTTTTTTTGCGGTAATTTTTTCCTCTTCGGCAGTGAGAGGTATGCCTCGATCTTTGTAGTTCTTTAGAGTTTTTTTCAATTCACGAAGGATATCGTCGTTATGAATATCTTGACCATTTACCTTCGCTACGACACCAGGCAAAGATATGCGAAGTTTTTCTTCATGTGTATGCCCGGAATGTGCAAATGCCAAAGTTCCTGATAAAAACGAGGCAAAAAAACAAAACAAACTAGTGGAGAGTATTTTATTACTAGGTCGAAACATGGGAGACATTTTCTTCAAGGGATTTAATCTGTTTACTATGAGTTTACCGTATCTACGTAAGTTAGACTTGTCAACCCGTTTGTTTTTTTAGATTTGTAACAGATATTCTTATTAGTCGATTTGGGCTGAGTTTGTTTGAATTTGTTTTTTTAGTGTGTTGAATAAGAATATCGTCGCGATAGCAATCAAAAGAAGGGAGCCAACAGCCGCTCTATACTTTAAGGTTTGGGTATCTTGAAATATCCAAACAACGCTTCCCCAAAGTAAAGGTCCTGCGATCGAAGCCATTTTCCCGGCCAGGCTGTAAATACCAAAAAACTCTCCTATTTTTTCAGGCGGAGATAGTTCGACAACGATAGCTCGGCTGGCAACCCATACCCCTCCCATGCCTACTCCGGCTAGAGGTCCTACCATCCAGAACAACGTTTCTCCCGAACTGATTACGATAAGGCACAGTGCTGTCAGCCAAATCCACAAAACAAGGCCATAAGAAAAGACGGTACCCTTATGCTTGACCAACCAACCGATTATCAGTGAGCCTAGCATGGCAAAAACGGTTGAAAGAATTAAAAAACTTGTTATTTGTTTGCCATCAAATCCAATCACTTTGTGTGCGTATACCGACATGAAAGCAATAATTGTATTTACAACATCAAGGATAAGAAAGTGAACTATAAAAAACTTTAATAGAACGTGGTAATCAGAGGCGTCAGTAATTGTTTTTTTTAAGGTTTGAAAAGATTGGCCAATATCTACATAAAAAGGTTTTGGACTGGGATCTTTGACGTATAGAAAACAGGGAATGGCAAACACGAGAAACAGGATCGCCGTGGGAAGGAATGCAGCTGATCTTCCGCCGTCGGTTACAAAAGGTTCGACTAGGCTGAGACCAGCGATAGATCCAATATAACCAAGTGCTACCCCATACCCGGAAATCATCCCAACATTTGACTGGCGGGCGACACTAGGTAGCATGCCGTTATAAAACACGAGTGCCGACTGATAACAATAATTAGCAATAACAAATAGGAGTAACCCCATCCATAATTGTTCAACCTCCCCTATGAGCGCAGTGGTCAAAACTGAAACTATGGTAAGGAGAGCTAGAGGAAAACGCCTTTTCCCAGTTTGATCTGAAATTGTCCCGAAAACAGGTGCGCTGATAGCGACTGCCAACATAGAACCGGAAAGAGCTATGCTGTAAAGAATATCCTGTCCGCCATGGTCCACTGTGACCCATAAGGCAAAATAAAGTGAGATCACATTCATGGAAAAAATGGTGTTGGCGAAGTCGTAAAACGCCCAAGAAGCGATAGCCCGTTTGTCGGGTCGCCCGTTCATGGTATTGGAAGTACGGTGCGAAATCCGTAGATTTCATTTTTGATGTGGGGGGCGGTTGCGCGATCGTCGGACGACTTGGACTCCATCAATACTATTTATATAAGACCCACCACGTAGTACTTTATAAGTTCCGTTGCTCAAGGGCCCCTGGGGGTTTAGTTCTGGGCTGATGTGGTAGAAATCTTTGTCATACCAATCGAGACACCATTCCCAAACATTACCGGACATATTCAGTAATCCAAATGGACTGGCCCCTGATTCGTAATAATTTACTGGAGCAGTTTTTTTGTAATTATCATCTTCGCCGAAGACGTTTACATAGTAGAAGAAAAACCCTTTGTCAAACTTTCGACCCCAAGGCCATAGTCTAGTATCGTTTCCACGGGCCGATTTTTCCCACTCAGCCTCGGTAGGCAGTCGATGCCCTTTCCACTTTGCGTAAGCCATGGCATCTCGCCAGCTAACACCAACGACGGGGTGGTTAGGAAAATTCAGAGTTTGGTCTTCCCAGAATGTCGGTTTTGCGTGTCCAGTTAATTCAATAAATTTCATGTACTCTGCGTTACTGACTTCATGTTTGTCGATAAAAAATGCTTTCGTATAGACAAAGTGAAGAGGTTTTTCATCTTCCCTTCCGGACGAATTTCCCATAGGGAAATATCCTTCAGGGATAAAAACCATTCCAGTAGGTGGTGTCGGGTTGGGTTGACTGTATGTTGATGAGGGGAGATGGAGTATGAGGAAGGTGAGAAAAAGGCAGCTTAAGAATTTGGTTGATTTTGATTTGGGGTTTTCATTCATGGAAGTTTAAAAAAACTGATCCTTTTAACGAGGGATGCAGAGACTCGAGTTTTATTGTCCGCAGGAAGGTCAGATTCAATCCCCTCAATGTTAATCCATGCATAGTGTCCATTCCAGCAATTTAGAGTTATTACCGTATTCCCAAATTGGTCGTCTGAGTTATTTAAAAAGACGGGTGCCTTACACTTTTCGCAATAACCATGAATTTTCTGATTAGGTTCCTTAGTCATAATATAAATCGCTTAAGAAAAAAAAATCAACAGCAAACTACTTAAAACATAAATATAATTTTATGTTGAAATAGAAACTACAGCAAGTGAAATGTGTTCTTTGATTTTTAGTTGATTAAATGAATTCATGCGAAAGTCAAGTCGATTTTATTGAAGGAGATAATTTAGGGCGTGTTTTAAATAGAAAAGTTTGATTTCCGCAAAAGATCTTTAAGCAGGCCCATTGGTAGTCCGATGATGTTTGAGTAGGACCCACTATAACTTTTAATCAAAAATGACCCTTCCCCTTGAATAGCATAAGCCCCTGCTTTATCCATAGGTTCACCAGATTCGACATAAGAATTAATTTCCCTTGTATTCAGGACCTTGATGCGGACATGAGAAATGCTGACCGCAGAAAAAATTTTTGAATGAACTACGGCAACACCCGTAATCACTTTGTGTTCCTGCCCACTCAATTGCTTCAAAATTTGGCGAGCGTTTTCGGCGTCAGTGGGTTTCCCGATAATTTTATTTTCTAAAACGACCATAGTGTCTGCGCCAATGACCAAATTACGGGGATGATGTTTTGCGACCCAAGTGGCCTTTTTTTGACCCAATAACATTGCATTTTCTTCAGGAGAGAGATCTATGTCGCAAACCTCATCTATTTTACTCGGGACTACCCGAAAATTTTTAATGATGGTTTTAAGTAGTTCAATTCTTCTTGGAGATTGAGAGGCGAGGATGACGGGTATTCTTGGACTGTCCATTTCCGATTATATTTCGAGGTTATTTAGTTCTGTGCTGGAAAATATAAACTATTTTAATTATGATGTATTCTCGACCATTTCAAAAAAAATCAAGTTTTGGTTTGGTTGGTTTCGCATTTTAACAAAAACATAAACTGAAAAGGTTTAAAATTTAACTATGGCTGGTTCATCTTTTCAAATTCAGGTTAGACATATTCAGGTTGCTAGTAAAAAAGTAGCTGACCTATTAGCTGAGACGATTGGAGAGGCTAAGTCAGGTGTAGCCCAAGTCCAGTTATTGATGAAACTTGCTAAGAAATATAGCAACTGTTCCTCAAAAAATGATGACGGTAACCTCGGTTGGGTAGAGATGGGGTGGAACCCGGAAGATCCGCGCTCGCCACGAGGTGGCTTTAAGAAGCTCGAAAATGATGAACTTCATGACATTATTTGTAAGGCTTTAAATAAAAATGAAATACATCAGGGGAGGATTCACGGGCCCGTGCAAACCAAGCATGGATACCACGTACTAATCATAGCCAACGAGTTTAAAACAGATCGGATTTTGTGATTTGGATGAGGGGAAAAATGATCTTACAAGATCCCGAGTTGCTAAACTCACCAATCCCCCTTATAAGACCAAATAATATTTTTTTTAAAAAGATTGACGGTTGTCTTAAACAAAATTGTAAGCGAAACAACCACTCGAGCATCGAACCATGTAATGGGGACAGGATTTACATGGTTCCTTGACTTCGGTCTTCTCAAAAACGTTATTTAAGAATCTAGCACCCATGCGAGCCGTAGCGATCGAGTTTACTTCTTTGAATTCACTGACGTTGCCTAATTGCATTTCATGAAAAGGAAAACAGTTAAAACAATCTCCTTTTGAATCTATATCCATTGGACTACCATCCGCACAACCAAAATAGAGATCTTGCGTTTTCCATTCATCTAATTCCGGAACCTGTTTAAAGCCGTGAAAATAAAATCGTTGAACTAGATCGGTTTCGTCTGCCTCAATCTCATCTAGAAAGCAGGGTGGAAAAGAACAGTCAAATCTAAAGGCCATCTGTGGAAATCTTTTCAAGAGTTGAAACATTTTACGGCCTAGTTTTGGATAATCCTGTATAGGTAGATAAATATTTGACTCCCCTCCTACTATTGGGAAAGCCGGGCTCACTCTGATGCGGTATTGTTGATCTTTTGGTAAACCCACCTTTTGATAAATTGAATCTATTTCTTCGCATTGCGTTTCTATATCTTGGTCTTTTGAATATAGATTAATGCTGAAGGTAATGCTGTATCCGTTCTTACGCATCAACATTTCAGCAACTTCTCGACACCTTTCATGATTTTTTTCAGAAATATTATCCAGTGTCTGCCAGTTTAGTAAAACTGAAAAGGTAATTTTTCTTTTGAGAGCCCCATCGCGTCCGATAACATTAACGAGTGTGTCCAGAACTTTGTCACCCATCAATCCATTTGTAAATAATCCCAGTGATGTATAAGAAGGCATAGCATCAAGCGTTTGGGTGAAAATATCATTGAACTGTGGGTGGAGGGTTGGTTCGCCTCCCATAAAATTGATAACGGGAGTATTTTTGATCTTAGGAAGTAGGTCGTTTATGAAATAGTCGAAATCCATAGATTTGCCAGGAGTCCGCACAGTCTCTTCCATATACTCATCAGCGAAACAGTAATTACATTTCAGGTTACAGTAGCTGTTTAAAATAATGTTCATTTCAGTTCTGTAGGTATCAATGCTCTTCTGATTTTCCACCTTAACGGACAAAATCCCATAAGCCTAGAACAACCCTGCCTCAAATGAGAGTGGGTAGAGTCACAAGGTTACTGAAAAATCAAAAAACTAATTTATCAATATCCTATCACAATTTAAATGATTTCCATTAAATAGCTAGATGCACTTTCTCAAGATTAAGGTTCGAATGTTTTTTTTCGTCGTATGATTTGAGAAATTCCAGCATGTACGACCATGCGAAGCTCGAAGGGATAAGTTCGACAGACATTTACGAAAATTTGGATTGCCTGGTCTTTCGCTTCGGACTCATCTTCAGCAGTGCATTTTATCTCCCAGGTGGAGCTCAGGGTGGGTATTTTTTCCAAGCCGTGCTCTTCAAGACGCATATCTATTTCCTTTTCAGCATCTTCACTAATACCCTTTAGTTCGGTAGCAATTAAAACATTGTAAGTTTGGCTCAAGGTATTCCTCCATGATGGTTTCAATAGCTCAATATCGTTTATAGTGTATAATAAGCCAGTTAGAATAAAAACTAGGTTGTAATTCCTCAATTTATTTACCTAACAACTTCCGGCTTTCCTTGTCCTCCTTCCAAAACGATAAAAACGAAACTATTTTTTGCGGGAGACCCTTCGGGGCCCATAAGGCACCTCTGATAGTTGCTGAGATAGGGTTTAATCACAATGGAGATGTCGACTTAGCTCGCGAGATGATAAGGTCGGCCGCACAGAATGGTGCTGATATTGTCAAGCTGCAAACTTTCATAGGCAGCGAATTAATTTCCAAAAAGGTCAAGAGTAATGACCCCGATCAACCAGATCGTGAAATTTTTCTACACGAATTTTATCAACGTTACCAACTTACCCGAAAAGACTACGAGACCTTGTTTGAATATTCCAAGGAGTTGGATGTTCCTCTATTTTCAACACCCTTTGATGAGGGTTCACTTGATATGCTGGTAGAGCTTGGAATGCCTGCTATCAAAATTGCGTCGTCTGATCTTAACTACCTCTCGTTTTTGAAACGGGCGGGAGGGAAAGCTTTGCCGATCGTTCTTTCGACTGGTATGGGAACGAATGAAGAAATCGAAGTGGCCTTGAAAGCGATTCGGTCCACGGGAAATGAAAATATTATTCTATTGCATTGTGTTTCTAATTATCCTTCTCAATATCACGAGATGAACCTCGCTTGCCTGAAAGAAATGTCTTTGCGTTTCAAGGTTCCAGTCGGATTATCCGATCACACTAAAGATAATTTGTCGGGGATCGTGGCTGCGTCCTTGGGTGCTGTGATGATCGAAAAGCATTTTACCATTGATCGTAACCTGCCAGGAGCGGATCAGAAAATTTCAATGGAACCCCATGAACTAGCCGCCTTGAAAGAAGCTGCGATCAACGTGCGAAGTATTTTAGGGGACGGGGTGAAAAAAGTACAAATTTCTGAAGAGTCCGTAAAAAGATCAGCTCGGCGTAGTTTAGTTGCCAGGGTGGATATCAAACCTGGAACGACTTTAACCCAAGAAATGATAGGTTTGAAACGGCCGGGCACAGGTATTTCTTCTGGAGATTTGGAACGAGTCGTAGGGAAAAAAGCAAAAACTGATATCCTCGCCGAACAGGTTATTACTTGGGAAATGATCCTGTAACAAACCTTTTCATAAACCTCTTATCAAATTACATGCTAAAGAATTTAGCTCTATTTGTAACAACTCTTTTTTTGATGTTGGTTCTTGGAGAGTAGTTGTTTCCAAAAATTCTAGGCAAACTTCCCCTGCGTTTATATGGTTCTATAGACAAAAACCTCCGAATTCTAGCGCAAAGCTCCAAGAAAAGTACATTGCCTCATGAATACATCGCAATTGCGGGCGATTCTTATGCCGTTGGAGCGGGCGATTGGTTAGAGGAAATTCGTGGCACTAGTTTTTTTGGATCACCTAGCTATTCTCCAGCCCATTTGATTAATGAAAAAACAGGGATCGATGTGGTCTCTTTTGGACAGGGAGGTGTTGGAAGTTTCGGGGGCATATGGAAAGAGCCAATTACTCAATTTTTACACATAAATTCTGTAAAAAATTATCACCTTTCTCCGCCAAAGTATTTTTTAGTATTTTTTTATGAAGGAAATGATATTTACGACAATGTTAATTTTTTGAGAGGAGAATTATTGCAGGTTCAAAAAGGACTTTTGAAAGAGAAAGCTGAATTAAATGAAGTCCTAGCTTTTCTAAATCTCGAATTCCAAAAAGTCCTAAACGGTGACTTTAATAGGAGCCTTTGGAAGAACATGATCTTTACACGATCTCTTTTCCAAGGTATTTCGAATCTGATTAAGGAGTTAGTTTTTTTTAACAAAAACCCACCATTTTATTTCTCATTTCCAGAAACACCTATCAGCCTTGGGCTAATTAATGGTGAAAAAACGCCACTTCCAATGCACTTACAAGGGCCATCTCTATTTTCTGCTAACTTAAATGAAAGGCTAAAGGAATTATATATTTCTGAAGAGGAATATAAATTAGGTTTGTATGTTTTTGAACAATCACTGGCTGCTCTGGCAGAATTTTTTCCACAAACAGAGATCAAGATAGTATTCATTCCTTCTCCTTTATCTTCCTATCAGATAGTCTCCTCAAAGGTTTCTTTTAGGGGGTATATTGAGAAAAAAAGTCTTGTAGAGACCGTCATAATTAAGAAAAGGCATGTGAAAGTATGTGAAGCCATTCAAACCATTGCTTTGGCGTGGGAAGTGTCATTTTTAAATACCACAAAGAGTTTAAGAAAGGTTGCGTCTCAGGAATTTATTCATGGTCCAATCGACTGGGATCACTTCAATAAAAGAGGGTATGAGGCATTATCCACTGATATCGCGGAAGTATTTCTTAAACCAGACGGAGGAGCTAGAACAGATAATTGCATTTATTGATAGAATTAAGATAGATTCAGTTTATTGGCTCTGAGGAGTCTTGTTTTGCGACTAGCGATATATTAAGAAAAGTAAAAAAGAAAAGATTCATCTCCAGCCTGTATTTATTGTTTGTAATAGTTTTCCCGTAATCGGCATAACCCGGCAGCAATGCTTCCGAGGATACAATGGGTCAAAGCTGAGATAGCCCCTGGAACAGTGGCCAAGGTGAAATCGGGAAAGTTGCTTCTAGCAAGTTCTGTTGCCAAACCAGAATTTTGCATCCCCACCTCGATAGATACAGTTTGAGAATTTTTTTCACTAAACTTAAGCCATTTTGATAAAAAATACCCAAGAATAAACCCTAGTGCATGCAGCGTGACGACCGCGATAATTAAGGTGGGTCCTGTGGAGATTATTTCTTCCTTTTTGGCTGCAAGAATAAAATCTACTATAAACACGATTGACATTACAGCGATGAAAGGTGTGTAGGGATTAATTTTTTTGACCCATTTTCTGAAATAGTGGTTGAGCAAGGCCCCAAGTGTCACTGGTAGGATAACTATCTTAAACGTATTGATCAGTAGTCCTATAGTGTCTACTTGAATTGGCACTCCAATCGAACTTCTTGAAATAGATTCGATCATAAGGGTGGTCAGTAATGGTGTTATGATAACAGCTGCAAGAGTAGAAACTGCTGTGAGGCTTACAGAAAGGGCGATATTGCTTCGTGCTATAAAACAAACAACATTAGATGCAGTTCCTCCAGGACAGCAAGCCACTAATAT